>NZ_BNBT01000004.1 GCF_014656095.1 Streptomyces longispororuber | reverse complement strand
CGCCTGCTGCGGGGCGTCCGCGGCCTGCTCGGCGCCGACCGCGGTCGGGTCGCCCGGCCGCGGGCGGCGCTGGGCGAGCTGCGGGCCCGGCAGGCCGTCGCCGACGACCACCGGCCCCTCCGCCGCCAGGGCCCGCGCGACGTCCACGGCGAGGGCGCCCGCGGCACGCGCACAGCCCAGTTCGAGCAGCGACACCGGTTCCGCGGAGCCGCGCACGGCGCGGACCAGGGTCGCGGTGAGGCGCTCGCCTGCCGCCCGGGCCCGCCGGGTTCGCCAGGGCAGGGCCCACCGGCGCGGCGGGTGGCGCAGCTCCGCGACGACCGAGGCGCCCAGGTGCCGCGCGATCTCCCGGCGCAGCACGGGCCGGTCCGCCACCACCGTGCCGACCGCGGCGAGCGCGAGCCCGAGCGCGAGCCCGAGGATCAGCCCGATCGCGGCGTTGGTGGCGGCGGCCTTGGGCAGGGAGTGCCCCACCGCGCGCGGGGCGTCCACGATCTGCGTGCCGGCCACGAGCTGGGGCGTGCCGGTGCGGGCGTCCGCGGCGCGCTGGTCGAAGTCGGCGATGCGCGAGTTGAGTTCGGCCCGGCGGGCGAAGAGCGACTCGATGCGCGCCGACGCCTTCGGGTCGCTCTCCGGCGAGCGCTGTCCGATCGCCTCGTTGACCCGGGCCAGCTCGTCCCGCATCCGGTCACGCTGGTCGAGCAGGGCCTTCGCCTCGGCCTTCGCGGCCTTCCACATCCGGCCCACGTGGTCCGCCACGAACGCGTCGGCCAGCGCCTTGGCCCGGGCCACCGCCGCCGCGTCGCTGTCGGCCGTCACCTCGATCCGCAGCACGTTGTTGGTCAGGCCGGTGCCCCGGTAGGTCCGCATGAAGTCCTCGGGTTCCTCCGCGGACTTCAGGGCCCGCAGGGCCTTCCCGGCGATCCGCGTGGTGCCGAGGATCTCGACGTCGGTGCGGATCAGCGTCCCGGTGTCGTTCGGCTGGTCCTCCTCGTGCGCGACGAGCACCTTGGTCACCGCGGTGGGCGGCGGCGGCAGCAGGACCGCCACCGCGGCGCCCACGAGCAGCCCGAGCAGGGCCAGGGAACACCACAGGCGGCGGCGCCTGCGCACCGCCACCACCAGCGCGTGCAGGTCGAGCAGCGGAGCGGCGGCCGACGGGTCCGCGGTCGTGCCGGTCGTACTGGTCGTGCTGGTCGTGCTGGTCGTCACGCGGAACCTCCCGTCGCCTGGCCGCGCACCGCGAGTGCCAGGGCGGTGTCCTTCGGCGGCCGCCCGGCGGACCGCGCCGTCCGGGCCCGGACCGTGCCGGCGACGACGACGCCGACCACCTCGTGCCCGCTGTCGGCGCACGCCTCGGCGACACCGGCCAGCTCCTCCGCGGTCCAGGTCCCCGCGCTGGACACGACCAGCGCGCCGGACGCGGTGTCGCGGTCCGGCACCATCGGCTGCGACACCGGCACCCGCACCACCCGCAGCAGCAGGGGACCGCTGCCCGGCGAGCCCTCGGAAGAGGCGCTCCCGGCCTCGGCGACGAGCTGCTCGGCGGCCCGCCGCGCGACGTCGTCGCCGTCCGGTACGACGACCAGCAGCCGCCGTGGCCCGGGCAGCCGGTCGCGCAGGCGCGCGCACACCCGCCGGTAGCGGACCCGTCTCCCTGCCTCGTCGCCGAAGCGCTGCGGGGCCGGTGCGTCCCACCGGGTGTCGAGGCCGAGGAACCGGCGCACCCGGTCCCGCGGGCCCGCCTGCCCCGGTCGGCGCGCGGGCCGTTCGTCCAGTACGTCGACGGTGCCGAGGAGGGGCGAGCCGAGCGCCGCGGCGATCTCCGGCTCCGTGCGCGGCCGGCGGTTCACCCGCGCGGCCGCGAGGTGGCCGATGACCCCGAGCAGGAAGGACAGCAGCGCCCCGCCGACGACGAGCTGCGTCCGCGTCGGCGGCGCCGCGCCGTCCGGCCGGGCCGCCGGCCCCATGACGACCATGCCCGCCGTGTTGGTCGCCGGGTCGGCCTGGTCCAGCTTCTTCATGGCCTCCTCCAGCGAGGTGCGCAGCTTCTCCAGCGCGGTGCGGGCCTGGACGCTCTCCACGGTCCGCCCCGGGTCGGCCGCGTCGGCCAGTTCGGTGATGCGGCGGTTGGTCTCCGCCACCTTGCGCCGCAGGTCCTCGGGGCCCGTGACCGCCTCGGGGTCGGCGCCGCCGCCCGCGATCCGCGCGGCGAAGGCGACGAACTCCCTGGCCACCCGGTCGGCGAGGCGCTGCGCGCGCTCCGGGGAGCCGGCCGTACCCGAGATCTTGATGATGTTCCCGTCGGTGGCCTTGGCGCCCACCCGGTCCCGCAGCTCGCCGCCGTCGCCGCGCCGGCCGAGCGAGGCGGCGGCGCGGTCGACCACCGCCGAACTGGTCGCGATCTCCGCCTGGGTGAGCAGCTCGCGGTCCTCCCACTGCCCCGGCAGCAGCACCGACGCGGTCGCCGTGTAGCGCGGCGGGAACAGCACCGAGGCGCCGTAGCCGACGAGCGCGCCGACCACGGCGAGGACGGTGAGGAGCCGCCAGCGCCGGCGCAGGACCCGCCCGATCGTGACCAGGCGTATCGTGTCATCGTTCAACGACGCGCCTTCTTCCCTGGCCCGACGGGTCCGCCCGCCGCCACCGGGGTGTGGTCACGGCAGGCGGCGGCGTACGCGGCGAGCAGCGCCGCCTGCGAGTTCCGCCACGACAGCGGCCCGGTGATCCGCTCCTGGCCGACCTTGCCCATCCGGGCCCGTTGCTCCGGATCGTCCAGGAGCCGCGCGATGAGCCCGGCGAACGCGGCCTCGTCGTTGGCGGGCGCGTAGACGGCGGCGTCCCCGGCGGAGACGCGCGCCTCCCGCAGGTCGAACGAGACGATCGGCTTGCCCATCGCCATGTACTCCAGGACCTTGTTCATGGTCGACACGTCGTTGAGCGGGTTGCGCGGGTCGGGGGAGAGGCACACGTCCGCGGTGGACAGGTGGCGCACCAGCTCGGCGTCCGTCACGCGCCCGGTGAACCGGACCTGGTCGGAGAGGCCGAGCCGCCGGGACAGCTCCACCATCGCGTCGAAGGCGTCACCGGAGCCGACGAACACCGCGTGCCAGTCGGTCCGCCCGAGCTCGTCGCGCAGCTTGGCCAGGGCCCGCAGGGCGTAGTCGACGCCGTCCTGCGGCCCCATGACGCCGAGGTAGCACAGCAGGTGCGGCTTGCCGTGCTTCAACTCCGGCTCGGGCGGCACCGGTTGGAACCGGTCGGTGGCGGGCGCGCTGCGCACCACGAAGACGTCCTGGGGGCTCTTGCCGCCGCGGCGCACCGCGACGTCCCGGTAGCTCTCGTTCGTGGCGAGCACCACGTCCGCGGCCCGGTAGGTCAGCCGCTCCAGGGCGCACACGGCGCGGTACAGCAGGTCCTCACCGCGGTCGAACCGCGACAGGTACAGCTCGGGCACCAGGTCGTGCTGGTCGAAGACGAACCGCGCGCCGCGCCGGGTCAGCCACCGCGCCGGCAGGAACAGCAGGTCGGGCGGGTTGCAGGCGTGCACCACGTGGACCGGACCGACCTTGCGGGCCAGGCGGTACGTGTGCCACAGCGCGGCCCCGTACTCGCGCAGGTAGCCGGCCGGGCCTCCGGTGGCCGCGCGCAGCGGGTAGCGGTGGATCCGCACCCCGTCGATCTCCGCCTCGGCCTCCGTGTCGCGCTTGGCGCCGCGGGGGCAGATGACGTGCACCTCCCAGCCCGCGTCGCGCAGCGTCGTGCACTCCTGCCACACCCTTCGGTCGAAGGGCACCGACAGGTTCTCCACCAGGATCAGCGCGCGCCGGCCCGGCCGGCCGCCGCGCTTCGTGTCACCAAGCAAGGCCCATGTACCCCGGTTCGGTCCGGCGCGCCTCGGCGTCGGGAAGGCGGACGAGATCGACGATCACCGGCGCCGCGCCGTGCGGCAGCGCCGAAAGGACGGCCGGGTCCTTGCTCCCGACCAGGCACACCTCGGCGTGGGCGAGCACCTCGTCCACGGAGTCCGCGAGCAGTTGCGCGAGGTGCGGCAGCCGGGTCTCGATGTACTCCCGGTTCGCGCCGAGGAGCCGCGACAGGCTCACATTGGCGTCGTAGATCTTCAGGTCGTACCCCTTGCCGAAGAGCTTCTCCGCCAGCTCGACGAGCGGGCTCTCGCGGAGGTCGTCGGTGCCGGGCTTGAAGGACAGCCCGAACATCCCCACGCGGCGCTTGCCGGTGCGCTCGACCAGCTCCACCGCGCGCTGCAGGTGGACGGAGTTGGAGGGCAGCACATGGGCGAGGATGGGCACCGAGACGTCCGCCCGCTGCGCCGCGTGGACCAGGCTGCGCAGGTCCTTGGGCAGGCAGGAGCCGCCGAAGGCGAAGCCGGGCCGCAGGTAGGCGGGGCTGATGTTGAGCTTGCGGTCGGCCAGGAACACGTCCATGACCTGGTGCGAGTCCACGCCGAGGGCCTGGCACACCGCGCCCAGCTCGTTCGCGAAGCCGATCTTGAGGCCGTGGAAGGCGTTGTCCGCGTACTTGATCGCCTCGGCCGTCGGGACCGGCACCCGGAACACCTCGCCGGGCACCCCGTCGTAGAGGGCCGCCACGGTGTCGCCGCTCACCGGGTCGAGCTCGCCGATGACGGTCTTGGGCGGGTCGAAGAAGTCCCGCACGCTGGTGCCCTCGCGCAGGAACTCCGGGTTGACCGCGACCCCGAAGTCCACCCCGGCCGTGCCGCCGACGTTCTTCTCCAGGATCGGCACGAGGAGGTTCAGGCAGGTGCCCGGGAGCATGGTGCTGCGGAACACGACGGTGTGCCGACCGCCGGGGGCGCCGGGGCCACCGGGGCTTCCGGTGTCGCTGAGCTTGTCGGTGCCACTGGGGCCGCCGATGCTGCTGGGTCCGTGGGTGCCACCGGGCCCGCCGCGTCCGCCGCGGTCCGCCAGGGCGGCGCGGTCTGCCAGGGCGGCGCGGTCCGCCATGACGGCGCGATCCGCCAGGCCGGCGCCGATCTGCTCGGTGACCCGCTCCAGGTACGTGGTGCACAGACTGCCGTTGGGCTCCGACGGCGTCCCCACGCAGACGAGCGACACGTCGCTGCCCATGATCGCCTCGCGGACGTCGCGGGTGGCCCGTAGCGCCCCGGTCCGTACGACCTCGGCGACGAGCTCCCCGATCCGCTCCTCGACCACCGGGGCCTTGCCGTCGTTGACCAGGTCGACCTTCACCTGGTTCACGTCCACGCCGATGACCTCGTGGCCCATGCCGGCCAGGCACGCGGCCGACACGCAGCCCACGTAGCCGAGCCCGAAAACGCTGACCCTCATGACCCGTCACTCCCCCCAGGCAGGCCCTTGGGGCCTGCGGTCCGCGTGCCGCGCGGACGGCGGATTGCGCACATCAGTAGGCCCCCTGACCGTGGATCACGGCACGCAGGGTCTTCCACAAGATCACCGTGTCCAGGGCGAGCGACCAGTCCTCGACGTACCGCAGGTCGAGGCGGACCGCCTCCTCCCACGGCAGGTCGCTGCGCCCGCTGATCTGCCACAGGCCGGTGAGCCCGGGCTTGACCAGGAGGCGCCGCCGGATGTCCGGCCCGTACGCGGCGGACTCCTCCGGCAGCGGAGGGCGCGGGCCGACGAGCGACATCGAGCCGGTGAGCACGTTGAGGAGCTGCGGGAGCTCGTCGATCGAGTACCGGCGAAGCACCGCTCCGACCCGGGTCACCCGCGGGTCACGACGGAGCTTGAACAGCAGGCCGGCGCCCTCGTTGCGGTCGGCGAGCCCGGCCCGTACGCCGTGCGCCCCGGCGACCATGGTGCGGAACTTGACGATGGTGAACTCGCGGCCGTCCTTGCCGACCCTGCGCTGCCGGTAGAACGCCCCGCCCCGGCTGTCCACCAGTACGAGCAGTGCGACGAGCACCATCAGCGGCGCGAACAGCAGCAGCAGGATCGCCGCGCCGACCCGGTCGACGACTTCCTTGACCACTCTTCGGCCGCCGGTGAAGGCCGGCATGCTGACCCGCAGCAGCGGGATCCCGAGCACCGCGTCGACGTGCAGCCGCGGGCCCGCCACCTCCATCAGCACGGGCGCCACGACCATGTCGGCGTCGCTGCCCTCCAGGTTCCACGCCAGCCGCTGCAGCCGGTCCGGCGACCAGTGCGGGTCCGGCGTGACCGCGACGACGCGGTACCCGTCGCGCCGGACGTGGTTGGCCACGTCCGTCAGCCGGCCGACGACCGGCACCCCGTCCAGTTGGTCCCCGTCGGCACCGAGACCGTCCGCCGTGCACACCGCGTCGACCCGCCAGCCGAGGTGCGGGAACTTCCGGGACCGGGTGATCAGGTCGCGCACGGTGGCGGGGCTCCCGGCGGCGAGCACCGGCCGCAGACACCGCCCCTCCTTCCGGTGGCGGTGCAGCCGGAGGCGGAGCAGGTACCGCGCGGTCATGGTGACGAGCGCGATCGCGGGGATCGCGACGAAGATCCAGAGCTTGATGTTGCGCGAGGTGAGGGCGATCCCGCCGAGCGCCAGGACGACGGCCGCCGTGAACAGCGCGCGGCCGAGCCGGCGGAATTCCTCGGCGCCCTGGCCGAGCACGGCCGGTGCCCAGGACCGGCTCACCGCGAGGGCCCCGAGCACGAGCAGCTCGGTGCCGAATGCGAGGATGCCCCACTTCTCATGCCAGTTGGCCGCGTCCCGGGCCCCGAAGAAGATGCCGATCGCCCCCACCACGAAGGCGGTGGCCACCGTGTCACTGGTGACCACGGTACGGCGGTAGCGCTGCTCCCAGTCGATCGCGTGCTCGCTGATGTCCCCGTTCGCCAGACGCCCCCGCGCCGACGGAAACGGGTTGACCAATCCCCCCTGTTGCACAGAACCCCCCCAGGTTGCCAGTGATACGACGTGTTCGCCTCACGCTGTTCCACCCCCGGGAGGCCCCCGCCTCCCGCGCCGCGCCGTTCCTCCCCCGGAAGGCCCCCGCCTTCCGCGCCGCGCTATTTCTCCCTGCGGGAGGCACTGCCTCCGCGCATGACGTATCGGCTCTCTCAGCGCTACGTGAACAACTCACCCTGGCGGCAGCGGACACGTATGTCCGGCCGGACTTTTCGTGGTACACGGAACCTGCCAAAATCCCGGGCGCTCCCCGCACCCAAGCCCCCCGAGGCCCCGAAAACTGATCACCCCCACGCCTGACGCCGGGGACGCGACTACCGCTGTCCGCAGCGCCAAACCTAAGATCATTAACGGTTGCTTCACGCCCGAACTGCTGAAGCACGGTCAATGTAGACCATCGCGGCCGGTATGAAGAGGGGATGTGTGTAATTTGTGCTCAAGCTTTGATGCGGGGTCCACCGACCGGTGACCACCCACCGCTGCCCCAATGTCCAGAACATGCCCCGTGACCAGTGCCGATGGCAGTTCCCCGGACCACCGGAACCGATGACACCGGGGCGTCCCGACACCGCCTTCGGGGCCCCGCCCGAGCACCCCGCCGACGCCTTCCGGCGGGGGGTGCGGTGCGGTTGTTTCCGCTACGGCCGTACGTCGACGTGCGTGGGAGGCGGGGGCGGCCTCCGGCGGGCTGGATCTCGCCCGGCCCTGTCCGGCCCGGTCCCGGCTTGATCCGGCCCGGTCCGGCTTGATCCGGCTCGATTCAACGCGGATCGATGTGGGCATGGTGTGGAGGGCGTGTGTGCGGTGGTGCTCGGGGAGTCCAACGGGGCGCTTGTGGAAGGAAGTTCGCCGACGTCGGCTCGCTTGGACGGGGTCGGGGTCGGGGGCGCGGGCGGGGGAGCGGGCGCTGGTGCGGCTCCGGCTGTGGGGGGTGGCTGTACGGGGGTTCGCCATGGGCGAGACAGCGCTGCGACGGGTGGGTGCGGCGGCGTCGGATCGGAGGTGTGAGAGGGGCGGTCACCACCGCTCGGCGCGGTGAGTCGAGCATCCGCTTGTGGTGCGGACACTTCGGTCGGCCGGGGACATCGGTACGGTGCGACGAACGGCAAACAGCTAAGCACCGAAAAAAGTGGCGGAATTCGTCCCGCCCAGGCCGCGCCCCATTGCGGTCTCAGTGTCGGGAAGCATCGACGTGTCCTAGCCATCGCATTCATTGACTTCAGGCTGTCCGTCGAGGCGTCTTCGCGCGGCCTACCCGAAGTAACGGGTGCTGTGAGGGCTGGGTCGGCGTTCACTATGGGCCCTTGTATACGGGGGCTCCCGGCAAGAAGCCTCGGGTGCGGGATATGGGCCAGGAACGACGAGGAACCCTGCACCGGAAATGGCTGCGCACCCGGCCGGTTAAGCGCTTTCTCGAAGGAGGCGTACCGCAAAGGAACAGGATGCCACTCCGCTGCGACCCAGCCAGCGAGGCGAAGCGCAATAAGCCATGGAGTGCTTCGCATACGCTCCGGGCAGTGCGCACGATAGACCTCTGGTAAGCGAAACCGGAGCCGATATCAGGCCCTTATCAGGCCGGCCCACCGTGAGCGCATCGGCACGGACGAGGGCGGTGGCCGACGGACGATCGACCTTGTGGAGTCCGGCCACCGCGCAAGGGGCGTCCGGGCTGGCTGAAACGGGCCAGTGGCGCGGGACGGCGCGGCGCGACATCAGGGCCATGAGCGTGTGGTCCCCCTGCACGTTCCCCCGGCCACACCCCGGCCACACCCCGGACGACGTACACAGGGCGTACACCCCCAGGACGTACCCAGCGCACGGCCTCGCCCCGCCCCCGAGCACCCCCGAGGGAACCCGCGACGTCGGCGCCGAGGAGTAGCACCTCAGTGCGCTTGAGCGGTCGTGCTCCCGGCCGCGTACGTCGGCCTCGAAGGCCAGCCGCATGACGAACAGTGGAGTGTTGGAGCGGAGCAGACCGCAGGTGGTGAGCAGACGCCACAGGCGTTCGGAGACGTGGTCGTCGAGGTCCCGAACGAGGGAGTCGTCAACGCCTCATCACGACCGGAGAACCACAGCTCGGCACAGCTCGGATGGGCGCGGAAGTACTCGACGATCGGATCGAACGCCATGGCTACCGCGTCCGGGATCGATCGGAGGTGCCCCTCACCGACGTGGCCCAACTGCTCCGTCGGCGCGTCAACGTGACGCCTGATGAGCGCGGCGTACACCCGGTGCCAGGAATGTGGACGAGGACGTGCGGGAGGGCGGGCTCGTGGGGCGGAATCGCGGTGCGGGCTCGCGGGGCAGGCCCAAAACCCATCCGCACCTATGGCGCAGCGTACGTACGAGGGACGGTGGCATGCAGACGGCCCGAGGGACCGACTACACGGCGGTCACCGGATGGATCGATCCGCCGTCCGATGGCGCGGAACTCGGCATCCCGTGCGGCTTCATCGGGGGGTTCCACGAACCGCTCGGCGGCACGGTGAACCCGGGGAAGTTACCCTCGGTGTTCGCCGTGCCCTGCTCGCATCGAACGCGCGTGTATACGAGCGGACGCGTGTCGAGCGCGTCGAACCGACCGGGGGCGGCGTACGCGTCTCCGTCCCCGACGGCCGGGTCCGGGCCGCCCAGGTGCTGCTGCCCACCAACGCGTTCGGCGGGGAACTCCAGGTCACGCCGGACCGACTCGCCACACCGATCTGGGTCACGGAGGCCGAGACCGCGCCGATAGACCCCACCCGACTCGCCGCCCTGGGCTGGGCTGGACCAGCCGGTCGGGGTTGGTCACGCAGCACGCCATCATGCAGAACCACCGGCTGACGCCGCGCAACACAATCGTCACGGCGTACGCAGGTTGCAGCAAGGGCGGTATCCGCTCCCGCCGGGACGCACGGCTGACAAGGCGGTGGTGGCCGGTCTCGCGGCTGGGTTCAGGGCGCACTTCCTCTTCCTCACGGACGTCGGCTTCGACCGCGCGTAGGGCGGCTGGGTGGCGGTCACACCCAGTTGGCTGCCCGTCGTCGGCCAGGTCACCGCCACCGTCCATGACTCGATCGGCTGCAACGGGCACGGGCTGGGACAAGCCCCGTACCTGGGGCGGCTGATCGCCGACCGCGAAGCTGGCGAAACCCCGCACAAGGACCTCCTCGCCCTGTGGCGCGAGAACCCCACGTCCCTCCCCGCGCCGACCATGACACCCGGGTCGGCCTCGGCGCGGCCTGGCTCATGGACCGTATGGCCGACCGGTTCAACGGCGTCCGACGCAACGCCCGGCGGAGCCGAGCGGGACCTTGAGCGCGTGGGGGCGTACCCGGTGGACCGGAGTACCCGATTGGCCGCGTGGGGGAGTACCCGATCGCGAGCGATCACCTCTTGGTGCGGCGGAAGACCGGACGCGGCTGAAAACCTGACGTCGAGGTCCCGGCGTCGAGGTCCCTGCGTCGCGGTCCGGACGTCGCACCGACGTCAGTTGAGATTCCCTTCCATGGCGCTGTACAGCTCGGTGGCCTCGCAGAAGCCGAGTCCAAGGCGCTCGGCCACGACCATTGCCTCGTCGATCTTCCGCACATCCACCGCGTCGCAGTCGAACCGGTCGCGGTGGCACGCCAGATGCGCCCGGGCCTCGGCCACGGAGGCGGCGGGTACCAGCCCGCCGACCATGTAGTTGCCCCCGATGGTGGCGGGCAGGTCCGGCCATTCCAGGTCGCTGAACTCCTCGCGCAGAAGGCCGGTGAGGGCTGTCGGCGCGGTGAACCCTTCCGCATCGAGCCCGGCGTGCGCGCACAGACGGGTGGGCCAGGTGTAGCCCCGGGACATCCACCCGGGCAGCAGGGCCGCCGCGAACTCCAGGACGCAGTAGGGCACCTCGCGGGTCAGCAAACGGGCCGCGTCGAACTCCCGGCCGTCACCGGGACGCCGGACCCACCGTTCGCCCCGCCGTAGCGTGATCGCGGCTGCGCGCAGCATGCGCAGCGGCATGGCCAGCCCGGCGGCGAGCGCGGCGTCATCGGGTAGCTGCCCGCCCTCGTCGGGCTCGACCAACCCGACGAGCCCTGGGCCGATCCGGCCGATCATCTCCACCGCGAGGGCATCCACGTCGTCGGCGGATGCCGTGAGGTAGCGCCGCAAGTCCTCCGCGATCCGATCAGGACCGTCACCGACGAGGAAGAACGGCCGCCCCCACACGTGCAGATGCGCCGCGAAGTCGATCCCCTCGTGGTCGCACGCGTACTCCTGCACGCCCAGCGCCCACGCCTTGGCCCGAAAACGGACCTTACGTATCTCAACCGCCCGGGCGACCAGGTCATCAATGCTGTCGTCGTCTCCATGACCGGCCAGGTACGGCAGCAGCCGCTCCTCGATGAGCGGCAGGTCAACGGGGTGAAAGCTCGTATCGAAACCCATGATCAAACAATAGGGACTGCCGCGCACAGTGAATCCGGTGGTGCCTCTGGGCCCTGCCTGTACGTCCGGTGCTGACGCGCTGTCTGTTCCCCGGGCTGGCTGCCAGTTCTTCGGGCACGGTGGCCGACCTTCGTAGGGGCGTAGGCGGAGCCGACCGCTCGGGCGGTGAGCCGGTTCGCGTCTGCGGGGGTAGGCACCACACCAGCCATCGGTGGCATCCCCCGACCCTCCCGACGAGGGAGGGCGTGCCCGAGTGCGGGGCCGTGTGCGGCGCCGCGTTCGGGGCTACGGCGCGGGACCACGTGCTCGATCCCGCGCGGGCGGACGAGTCGGCGGACAGCCCTCGGGGCTACGTCACGCGGCCGCGGCGGCCCCGGCTCACGGCCGCCCGGCGATCCACGGGATTGGTGCAGACCGCAGACGGCACGCAGCCGCTGGGGACCCGGGCCCCCGGGGGGCCCGACCAGCGCGGGCTCGACCACCCGGTGCCAAGTCCACGAGTGCCTCACCCATCGTGTCCGAGATTGCCTCCGAGGTGGGGCTGGACGGTGTCCCCCTGGGTCGGCTCGCCCAAGAGCCCGAGTCGGACGGGCGGCGCACGGCTGATGACTGAGACGGGCGGTGAGCGCCCGGTGATCGACTACGTGCAGGCCCTCTCACCGCTGCTCGCGGGGCGACAGCCCGGCGTGTGACTGGCGGCGCCGAGCGGCAAGGCCACCACCGCACTGGTCACCCATCTGCACCGCAACCACACCGACCCGTCCGCGCGCACTTCTCGCGCCGACGCGCTGATGCAGGGAGAACCGGTGTTGCAACCGGCGCCCGGCCACGGCGACGAAGTGGACAACGTGGCCAGGCGCACCACCCTCGCAGACTCTAGAAGAAACCGAGCTTCTTCGGCGAGTACGAGACGAGGAGGTTCTTCGTCTGCTGATAGTGCTCCAGCATCATCTTGTGCGTCTCGCGGCCGATGCCGGACTGCTTGTACCCGCCGAACGCGGCGTGCGCCGGGTAGGCGTGGTAGCAGTTCGTCCACACGCGACCCGCCTGGATCGAACGACCCGCTCGGTAAGCGGTGTTGATGTCGCGCGTCCACACGCCCGCGCCCAGCCCGTACAAGGTGTCGTTGGCGATCTTCATGGCGTCGTCGAAGTCGTTGAACGACGCGACCGAGACGACCGGGCCGAAGATCTCCTCCTGGAAGATCCGCATCCGGTTGTCACCCTCGAAGATCGTCGGCTGCACGTACCAGCCCCCGGCCAGCTCCCCGTCATACTCGATGCGTTGACCGCCGGTGAGGACCTTGGCACCCTCCTGCTGGCCGATGTCCAGGTAGGAAAGAATTTTCTCCAACTGGTCGTTCGAGGCCTGGGCACCGATCATCGTGTCCGTGTCCAGTGGATGGCCGGATTTGATCAACTCGGTGCGCGCGATCGCCGCTTCCAGGAACTCGCTGTAGTGCCCGCGCTGGACGAGCGCCCGCGACGGGCACGTGCAGACCTCACCCTGGTTGAGCGCGAACATCGTGAAGCCCTCGAGAGCCTTGTCACGGAAGTCGTCGTCCGCCGCCCACACGTCGTCGAAGAAGATGTTCGGGCTCTTGCCGCCCAGTTCCAACGTGACCGGCTTGATGTTCTCCGAGGCGTACTGCATGATCAAACGCCCCGTCGTGGTCTCCCCGGTGAACGCGACCTTCGCCACCCGGGGACTGGACGCGAGCGGCTTGCCCGCCTCCACCCCGAAGCCGTTGACGACGTTCACCACACCCGGCGGCAGCAGATCGCTCACCAGGTCCAGCCATACGTGGATCGAGGCGGGGGTCTGCTCGGCGGGCTTGAGCACCACGGCGTTCCCCGCGGCGAGCGCGGGAGCCAGCTTCCACGTCGCCATCAGGATCGGGAAGTTCCACGGGATGATCTGCGCCACGACCCCCAACGGCTCGTGGAAGTGGTACGCCACCGTGTCCTCGTCGACCTCGCTGAGCGTCCCCTCCTGCGCCCGGATCACCCCCGCGAAGTACCGGAAGTGGTCGATGGCCAGAGGTATGTCAGCGGCCAGCGTCTCCCGCACCGGCTTGCCGTTCTCCCAGCTCTCCGCCACCGCGAGCTGTTCGAGATTGGCCTCCATGCGGTCCGCGATCTGCCGGAGTACGGCCGCGCGCTCCCCGGCGGACGTACGACCCCACGCGGGCGCGGCGGCGTGCGCCGCGTCGAGCGCCCGCTCCACGTCCTCGGCCGTACCCCGCGCCACCTCCGTGAACGGCTGGCCGTTGACGGGGCTCGGGTTCTCGAAGTACTGCCCACGCGCCGGCGACACGTACTCGCCCCCGATGAAGTGGTCGTACCGGGCCTTGTAGGAGACGACCGCACCCTCAGTACCGGGCGCCGCGTAACGGGCCATGTGACTGCCTCCCCGAACACGCTGCCCGCCGTCGGGCAGCTCTCACCGCGAGCGTAGGAAGCAGGAGGTTGCAAGTACGTTGCGCTCCCGACCTCGTTGCCCGGCTGTGGGCTGTGGGCTGTGGGCTGTGGGCTGTGGGCTGTGGGGTGCGGCTGCGGAGGCATGGAGGCACGGGTGTGGGCTGTGTGTGGGGTGTGACGATTGCTGGACGATCGGTGTCGGCATGGGGCGGTGGAGGTGTGCTGCGCCTTCCCGGTGCGGAGGTCTCGGCGGACGGCCGCTGTTACGCGCGGCCCACACCGCCGGGGGCGCTGTCGCCCAGCTCCTGATCGAGGGACCGCAACCGTGCCAGCACCGGCGCCGTCGGCCGCACCGCCGCCAGCGCCCGCCACACCTCCATGTCCTCCTCGCCCCACGGCGCGTGCACCCAGTCCGCCAGGAGGTCCGGGTCACCGCGGGTGATCAGCGCCGCCCGCATCTGATCGGCGAGCCGTCGCCGCAGCCGCACCACCGCGGGAGCCTGTGCCCCCGGCAGCAGCGGTCCGGCGTACACGGAGAACGCCGCAGTCACCGCGCCGCACCCCAGGCGCCGTTCCACCACGTCCACGTCCGAGGTGACCGGAACCGCCAGGCGGTACGGCCGCGAGCGCAGTACCTCGGGTCCCAGCACGTGCCGCAGCCGCGTCAACTCCGCCCGCAGCGTCACCGGAGTCACCGACTCGTCCTCGTACAGGGCGCACAGCAACTCGTCACCGCTCAGGCCCTCGGGGTGGCGGGCCAGGAGAACCATGATCTCGCTGTGCCGTCGGCTCAGCCGCCGCTTGCGTCCGCCCACGAGCACCAGCGCCTCGTCCCGCCCGAGGGCTGTCAACCCCAGACCCTCCGTGTCCTCCACCTCCGGTGCCAGCAACGCCAGATGCGACTCAGCCGCCCGTGCCACCGCTTGTACGAACCCCAGGCTGTGCGGATGCGCCAGGCCGTCACCCCCGGTGACATCGACGGCCCCGAGCAGCCGGCCGGTGCGCGGATCGTGCACCGGAGCCGCGGCACACGTCCACGACTGCACCTCGCGGACGAAGTGTTCCGTGGCGAACACCTGCACCGGCCGGTCCACGGTGACCGCTGTCCCCGGCGCGTTCGTCCCCATCGCCGACTCCGCCCAGCGGGCCCCGGGCACGAAGTTCATCCGCCCCGCCCGAGCCCGGGCCGAGGGATGCCCCTCGACCCACAGCAGCCTGCCGTACGCGTCGCACACCGCCAGCAGATGCTCCCCGTCCTTGGCGAAGCCACCCATCAACTCGCGGAACAGCGGCATCACCCGGGCAAGCGGATGCTCCTCCCGGTACGCGCCCAGGTCACCGGCCGCGAGCTCGACCGATGCCCCGGTGTCCGCGGGACAGACCCGGGCCCGCGCCGACCGCCGCCACGAGTCGGCCACCACGGAGCGCACCGGCCGCGCGACAGAGCCTGCCGCGGTGAACCGCTCGTGAGCCCGACGTATCGTCCGCACCCGCTCCGCCGGGTCGGCACCGGGCTCAAGGGCCACCCATGGATCAGTCAAGTCGGCCTCCTCGTACGGACGGCGGTGGCGGCGGTGGCAGTGGCAGCACGCAGACTGCGGCAGGGGCGGTGCCGACCTGCTGCCATCGTCACTCCGGAAACAGCGGCCGACAACCGTCCGTGCACCGCCTCTCTCCGCGTCCGCCCTCAACCGCGCCGAGCGGCCGCTGTCGGCGGGCGAACGCCTCGGTGTCCTGGCCCACCAGGAGACGTTTCAGCCCCGCACCTCCCTCAGGCGAAGTTGATCATTCGAATGTAGCGCGACCAGTCCCAGTACCGGCCCGGGTCGGTGTGGCTCGCACCGGGGACTTCCACGTGGCCGATGATGTGCTGCCGGTCCTTCGGGATGCCGTATCTGTCGCAGATCGCTGCGGTGAGGAGGGCCGATTGCCTGTACATCTCGTCGGTGAAGTACTCGGGTTGGTCGACCCACCCCTCATGTTCGATGCCGATGCTGCGGGTGTTGTACGTCCAGTTGCCCGCGTGCCAGGCGACGTTGCGCTCGCTGACACACTGTGCGATGTGCCCGTCGGCCGAGCGGACCACGTAGTGGGCGGAAACCTTCTTCGCCGGGTTCTGGAAGATGGCCAGCGTGTCGGCGTACGTCTCCTGCGTGACATGGACGACCACGTGGGTGACGGGATAGGAACTGGGGCG
Source organism: Streptomyces longispororuber (assembly GCF_014656095.1). GTDB lineage: Bacteria > Actinomycetota > Actinomycetes > Streptomycetales > Streptomycetaceae > Streptomyces > Streptomyces longispororuber. Next base: position 130,479 of record NZ_BNBT01000004.1, on the reverse strand, counting down.
GTTGGAGGCCGTGTAGTTGGAGGGGCTGGCCGGCACCCATTCGGTGGGTGGATAAGCGACGGCACGTGTCTTCGCCACGGTGGGGGAGGCCCAGAGGGTCGACGGTACGGCGGCGAGGGCCGCGCCCTGCAGAAGGTGCCGTCTGCTGGGCAGGAACCTCGACCCGTGCGGTGTCGTTGGCCGCGCGCCGCCGCCTGTCATGGTCGGCGTCGGATCCGTCGTCCGTTCACTTGCTTGATCCATGGCTGTTCTGCCTCTCGGTGGGGGGAGCGGCTGGACCGCACAGTGCGTGCGTCCCAGGGAGCCTTGAAGGCTGGATCTTGCAGGTGGCGCTTCATATCTCGTGGCGCTCGGCATGGCCGGGGGTGTGCTGCGCCGGGTCCGACGTGGCCGTGCCCGGGGGCGTCGATCCGATCAGTGCCGCCGCTGTCTTCCGTAGCCGGGCGTGCAGGCCGCGGTGGGTCTCCCGCACGGGCAGCCACTCCTTGCGGAGTTTCGCCACGCACGTGTAGTTCGTGTCGCAGACGTTCGCCAGGGGTGCTTGCACAGTTTGAGTGGCGAACTGGTACGCGTCCAGATCGCTGAAGCCGTAATCCCGAACGAGCCACTGGACGAGGTCGAGTTGGGAGATCCGGAAGGCGTCCTCCAACGGGCGGGCGGAGCCCGTCGAGATGATGTGCGTGTCCGACTCGATGCGTGGCCAGGGTGTCGCCACGTTCTTGAGGAGCTCCACGATCACGACGGTGTGCATCGCGCACTCGACGGCCACGCCGCAGGTCTCGCCCTCGCCCTGGCGCGCGTGCCCGTCGCCGAGGCTCAGCAGGGCACCGTCGACGTTCACCCCGAGATAGCAGGTGACGCCTGCCCGCATCTCGGGCGTGTCCATGTTCCCGCCGTGGGCGTCGGGCACGAGGGCCGAGCGCACCTCCAGGTTGGCGGGGGCGACACCGACCGTTCCGTGCATGGGGTCCAGCGGCAGCTCGATCTGGAGGTCACTGTCGCGTGCGCTGAACTGAGCCGTGCGGCGGGCACGGTCCAACTGCCAGATCCACACGCGCTCCGGCAGCGGCGGCTGCAGGGACGCCGTGGCGTGCGTGGAGGTGAGGGCCCCGAACAAGGGGACGGTGGTGGACGCGGCCCAGTCCCGCGCCGGTTCGATGGACACGAAGTGGACCGCGACCGTGTCCCCCGGCTCCGCGCCCACCACGTGGAAGGGGCCGGTCTGGGGATTGAGGAAGGGGAACTCGCACACCTGCGAGACCAGGTCCTTCTCGGAACGCACCTTCCCGGCGAAGCAGTCCTCCGTGTACAGGTCGAGCACCGTGCCCGGCTGTATACGCGCGAGAGGCGGAGCCCCGCCGAACGTCCACGCGTACTGACTGGGTTCGGGGCGGACGGTGAGCAGGCGTGGGTCACTCATGGCTGGAGCTCCGCTCTGGGCTGTGCGGGTGAGGCGTACGACTGTGCTGGGTGCTGGGTGCTGGGTGCGTCGCCTTATGGCCTGGCTTGCACGGACGAACCGTCCGGCCCGGCGCGTGAACCGGTCGGGCGCGCGAGTTTCTGGTGGGTCTGGCCCGCGGCCCGCCGTGGCTCGTTTGAACCGAGGACGGAAGCGGTGAGCAGCGTAGGGCGCGAGGGAAGGGAGCGAGGAGGCCGACGGGCAGCAGAGTGGCTTTCCCGACCATGCCCGCGCGCCTCCGACACACCGGCTCCGAGCTGCGTTCCCCCGACATGCGTATCCCCCGATCGGTGCGGCCCTGCCTCGCCGAGCGCGAGAGATCGGCTCACGCGAATTACCGTACGAGCCGCGTCGACGGTGGCGGAAGGGCCTTCGGCGCATCTGTGGAGAGCACGGTGGCTGTGGAAAACCGGGCCACTCGTGTGGGGGACGGGCTGTGGTGGACCAGCGACCGAACCGCCCACCGCGCTCCCGTCGGACCATCGAGCACCGACCGCACCACACGCAGCAGCCGCCCCGGGCAGAGGCCACTCGCCTACACCGCTACACCGCTCCCGCCGGGTCGTCGAGCACCGCCCGCACCACGGAGTGTGCCGCCCCCAACACGGGCCCGTCGGAACCGATACGTGAGACGGTGACGGAACAGCCCCGTCCGGCGGTGCGGCGTCCCAGTTCCTCTTCGAGGCTCGGTATGAGCCATGGGGCGAGGCGTGAGAGTGCCCCTCCGAGGACGACCGTCCGGGGGTCGAGAAGGTTGACGGCGCCGGTCAGCGCGATGCCCAAAGCCGTCCCGGCGTCCCGCAGTGCTTGGCGTACCTTCTCGTCCCCGTCGGCGGCGCGTTCGACGAGCAGCCCGACGCGGTCCGGTCCCTGCCGCAGCCCGGCGGCCCGCAGGACCGCCTCCTCTCCCGCGTACTGCTCCAGGCATCCGCGTCCACCGCACGGGCACGCGGGGCCGTCCGGACGGACCGGCACGTGGCCCAGCTCGCCCGCGAAGCCCCGGCTCCCGCGCAGGAGCAGCCCGTCGACCACGAGGGCGGCGCCGATGCCGACCTCCGCGGAGACGTGCAGGAAGTCGTCCGGCACCCCCTCGCCCAGCCAGAGCTCCGCCCGCGCGCCGAAGTTCGCCTCGTTGTCCACGGTCAGCGGCAGCTCCACCGGGAGCAGGGCGCCGACGTCGGTCCGGTGCCAGTCGAGGTTGGGGGCGCGGACCACCGTGTGACTGTCGCGTGCGACGAGGCCGGGCACCGCGACCGCCAGACCGGCCGGACGCAGTCCCTCGCGCTCCGCTTCCCGCACGACCTGCCCGATCAGTTCGGCGAGGTCCGCGAGCACCGGCTCCGGCGGGCGTCCCCGGTTGCCGACCGCGCGTCCCGCACGCGCGCGTACGTCACCGCGCAGGTCGACCGCGCAGACGGACAGGTGGTCGACGCCCACCTCCGCGCCGATGCCGACGGGCCCCCTGGCGCTGACGGCGAGTGCGGATCCCGGCCGTCCCACCCTGCCGGGGCGCTCGGGACCGAGCTCCTCCAGGAGGCCGGAGCGGGTCAGTTCGTCCACCAGCGTGGACACGGCTGCCCGCGTCAGCCCGATCCGGGAGGCGACGGACGCCCGGGACAGCGGGCCGTGCGCCGCGACGGTGTGCATCACGCGCGCGAGGTTGCGGCGGCGCATGCCGTGCTGGGTGTCGGCCAGCCGCGCACCGGTCACTCCGGGGCGGGCCTCGTGCGGCGGTGCGCTCATGCCCTGGTCCGTCCCCCGCCTCTCCGTGTCCGCCCTACGCCGTGCCGTGCCCGGCCATGCCTGCCCGGCCACAGGCGGCGTACTCGGGCGCGACGGTCGTACCGCTACCTTCAGGAGTCCCTGTCCAGCAGGGAAACCGCGTCGCAGAGTACCTCGGTGATCCGGTCGAGGGTGGCCTCGTCCCGTTCCACGGCGTCGAGGACCTGTCCGCGCGCGGTGTCCCAGCGGCGCGCGACCGCTGCGGGATCCTCACCGGTCAGCAGTCCGGCGGCCTGCGCGGCGGCGCCCAGCGCCACCAGTTCGCGCGCCTCGGGGATCTGGACGGGCCGTCCGGACAGCCGGCGTACGGTCTGCTGCCAGGAGCTGCCGCGGGCCCCGCCTCCGATCAGGAGGATGGGCTGCGAGCGGTCCGCGGTGCCCCCGAGGACGGCGTCGAGAGCGCCCAGGAGGGCGTGCACTGCCCCGTCGTAGGCCGCTTGCAGGATCTGGCCGGGTGACGTGTCGTGCCGCAGCCCGTGCAGCAGCCCCGAGGCGTGCGGGAGGTCCGGGGTGCGCTCACCGTCAAGGAACGGGAGCAGCGTGACGGACCCGCCCGGCTGTACCGCGTCGCGGTCAAGACCCAGCAGCGTGGCCACGCGGTCCACGGCCAGGGTGCAGTTGAGCGTGCAGGCGAGGGGCAACCAGGTGCCCCTCGCGTCGGCGAACCCGGCCACCGTGCCGCTCGGGTCCGCGGTGCGGTGCTCCGACACCGCGAACACCGTGCCGGAGGTGCCGAGGCTCAGCACCGGTGTGCCGGGGCGCAGGCCCAGCCCTAGTGCGGCTGCCGCGTTGTCCCCCGCCCCGGGCGCCACCAGTGTGCCCTTGGAGAAGGGCAGGTCGCCGCCGTCACGCACTGTGCCGACGACCTCTCCCGGGCGGGTCACGCGCGGCAGCGCCGCGGGGTCCAGGCCCACCAGGTCGAGGATGTCCTCGTCGTACGCCTCGGTGGCCGACGACCACCACCCTGTACCGGAGACGTCGCTCCGGTCCGTGACCCCGGAGCCCGTGAGGCGCTGTGTCAGGTAGTCGTGGGGGAGCCGCACGGCGGTGGTGGCGCGCGCTGACGCCGGTTCCTGCTCGGCGAGCCAGGCCCACTTGGTCACGGTGAAGGACGGACCCGGCACACTGCCGACGCGGTCGGCCCACGCCTTGGCGCCGCCCAACCGCTCGACGAGACGCCTGGCCTGAGGTGCGGACCGCACGTCGTTCCACAGCAGCGCGGGACGCACGGGCCTGCCCCGGGCATCCAGGGTCACGAGCCCGTGCTGCTGCCCGGCGATCGACACGGCGGCGGCTTCGTGCGCGGCGGTGCCGCACTGGCGCAGTGCCTCGCCCAGGGCGCTCCACCACTGTTCCGGGTCGCTCTCGCGCATGGAGCCCGAGGTCACCGTGTGCGGAGCCTGTCCACGCGCGACGACCCTCCCGGTGGCGGTGTCGACGACCAGGACCTTGGTGGACTGTGTGGAACTGTCCACCCCGACGACCAGGGGACCCTCGGTAGCTGGCGCTGACGACATCGGCGTCTCCGTTCCCGCTCTGCGCTTCCCGGGTGCACCCCCGGCCTCACCAGGCACTCTGCCCACCTCCAGGCACATGTGCCCGCTCCCGGACGGATGTGTACGCCCTGAGGTGTGCTGTTCCCTGCAAGCTTGCCTCCAGAAAGCCCTCGATACGGTCCTCGCTCTTCTCAGCAGGCAGGGGTGGACACTAATTTGTTAACTGCCATGACGAAATAGTCTCGGAGCTGGCAAGGAGCCCCGCATGAACTATCGACCCACTCCGGAGGACCGGTTCAGCTTCGGACTGTGGACCGTCGGCTGGCAGGGCAGAGACCCCTTCGGCGACGCGACCCGGGCGCCACTGGAACCGGCCGAGGCGGTCCGCCGCCTCGCGGAACTGGGCGCCTACGGAGTGACCTTCCACGACGACGACCTCATCCCGTTCGGCTCCTCGGACGCCGACCGTGACGCCCACGTCAAGCGCTTCCGATCAGCTCTCGACGCCACGGGGCTGGTCGTGCCCATGGCGACCACCAACCTGTTCACCCACCCCGTGTTCAAAGACGGCGCGTTCACGGCCAACGACCGGGACGTCCGTCGGTACGCGCTGCGCAAGACGATCCGCAACATCGACCTCGCGGCCGAGCTCGGCGCCCGAACCTACGTCGCCTGGGGCGGCCGCGAGGGCGCCGAATCCGGAGCGGCCAAGGACGTGCGCGCCGCACTCGACCGCATGAAGGAGGCGTTCGACCTGCTCGGCGCCTACGTGACCGAGCAGGGCTACGACCTGCGCTTCGCGATCGAGCCCAAGCCCAACGAACCGCGAGGCGACATCCTGCTGCCCACCGTGGGCCACGCCCTCGCGTTCATCGAGAGACTGGAGCGGCCCGAGCTGTACGGCGTGAACCCCGAGGTGGGCCACGAGCAGATGGCCGGCCTGAACTTCCCGCACGGCATCGCGCAGGCCCTGTGGTCGGACAAGCTCTTCCACATCGACCTCAACGGTCAGAACGGCATCAAGTACGACCAGGACCTGCGGTTCGGCGCGGGAGACCTGCGCAGTGCCTTCTGGCTGGTCGACCTCCTGGAGAGCGGCGGTTACGACGGCCCGCGCCACTTCGACTTCAAGCCCCCACGAACCGAGGACTACGAAGGGGTGTGGGCATCCGCTGCTGGCTGCATGCGCAACTACCTGATCCTGCGTGAGCGTGCCGCCGCCTTCCGCGCCGACCCGGAGGTGCGGGACGCACTCCAGGACGCGCGTCTGCACGAGCTGGCACAGCCCACGGCCGAGGACGGCCTCGACGGACTGCTTGCCGACCGTGGTGCCTACGAGGACTTCGACGTGGCGGCGGCCGCAGCGCGCGGCATGGCCTTCGAACGGCTGGACCAACTGGCCATGGACCACCTCCTGGGGGTCCGGGGCTGATGGCCCCGTCCGGGAGGACGTCGCGGGCTCGTGCCGGAATCGTCCGGTCCGTCCTGCGGACGTGTACCAACTGCCGCTCGGGGGTCGCGCCCTGTCCGGTTCGTGGTGACGCTTGACCGCATGGCCACGCCGCCCGAACCGCCGCAGCCCCCTCGTCCGCCCGGTGACGTCCCGCCTGGGTTCGGTGATGTCGGCCCGCCGCCAGGAGGTGGTGCTGCCGGTCCACCTCCAGGAGGCGGGTACGGACCTCCCTCGGACGGCGGATACGGGCCGCCAGGAGCTGGCGGGTACGGGCCTCCGGGTGGCGGATACGGTCCGCCGCCCGGCGGGTACGGTCCACCTCCCGGAGACGCGGGGTGGCAGCCGCCGCCCGGTGGAGGCCCGCCCGGGCGGCGCAACGGGCTGTTCACCCTGCTGGCCGTGCTCGTGGCTGTCGGGGTGGTCGCCGCCGTGGTCTTCGTGGCCACCGGAAGCGACGACTCCCCGGACAAGAAGCGTCCTTCGGAGAGCAGCAGAAGCAGCGGTCCCCGTCCCACGCCTTCGCTCAGCATCCCGACACAGATCCCTACGAGCCTGCCGAGCGGTCTGCCGACCGAGCTCCCGAGCGAACTGCCCAGCGAGCTGCCCAGCGGTATCCCCTCGCTACCGACGGCGCTGCCGAGCGGCCTCGCGTCGCTCCTGCCGTCGCCCGCGGGCGACGACGCGCCGTAAGGCGTGCCGCTCGGTCCCCAGGGAGTCGTTCCCCCGCCGAGACGGGAGACCGGTGTACAGCCGGCGAGAGGTGCTCCCGGCGTGCCCGGCAGCACCTCCGCGGGCACCGCTGGCTCCGCTACAGCTTCTTCGGCAACCGCACGTACGTGACGGTCGTCTCCACTCCGCTGTCCACCAGTCGGCCGTTCTTGTCGAACGCGTCAGGACCGTCGGTCATCCCGAAGTCGTTGTCGTTGATGAGCGCCAGTGTGCGGCGGTCGACCCGGGCGACCCCTTCGATCTTTCCGGGGACGCCCTTGAGTGTGCCGAGGTCCACGACCAAGCGCTTGCGCAGCACCGGAACACCGGAGGCTCCGGGATCGTCGAGCTCCTCCAAGGACGGACGCGTCGCGACGTCGTCCCAGCGCTCGCCGAGGATGTTCGCGCGCCGGTCGAGGCGCACCAGGTGCAGCCGGGCCGCCTTGTCGGTCCTCTCCTGCACCAGCAGGCGGTCCCGGCCCACGGCGACCACGGACGACGTCTTCAGCTCGGACGTGTCGTCCTCTCCCGGGTCGACGACCCCCACCGGGTCGAAGCGGTACGCGTACTCGGCGGTCACCGCCTGCCTGGACGGGGAGAACCGCAGCAGCCGGACCGTGCGAGAGCGTTCTCCCGCTTCCTCGTCCGGCAGGGACAGCGGACTCTGCACCGCCATCACCAGGTCACCGCCGGGCAGTTGGGCCAGCCCTTCGAAACCGCGGTTGACCTTGCGGTGCAGCAGCACGCGCGGCAGCGCCTCGACGACCGGGTAGTCCGCGCCGCGCAGCTTCAGCCCGCGCGGGACGTAGCGCTTGAGGACCTTCCCGCGCGCGGAGACGTGCACCAGCGACGGACCGTACTCGTCGGCCAGCCAGAAGCTGCCGTCATCGGCCCGCACGATGCCTTCGGTGTCCAGGCCGTTCGGATCGTAGGGCAGAGGCTTGGTGGCGTCGTAGGAGTACGGGGCCTCGTCGCGTCCCTCCTGGTTGGGCAGGCCGGTGACCGGCTTGCCGGAACGCGTGGTGACGGGCCGTGCGTCGACGACCTTGACGGCGTCCCCGGTCACCCGGATCCTCACGATCGCCGGGTCGAAGCCGGGCACCGGGAAGGTCCGGCGCTTCTTCCCCGCGACCTTGATCTGTCCGTTCGGCCCCCGGTCGGTGACCGTCCAGAACTCGCCCCTACGGTCCGCGGGATAGAGGTCGCTGCCGATGCCGCCGAGGTCCACGCCCCGGTCGTCGCGCACGGTCCCGGGGAGCAGGCCGTTGCTGAACGTGCCCAGCGGGATGTCTCCCAGAGTGGCCGTGGCGGTGACGCGTGCCGTGTCTCCGGGGCGCTGTTTCGTGTCGGCAGGAGCACCGAGGGCGGTGCCGGTGACCGCGATCGCGGCGAACAGGGCGAGCGGTACGCCGACAGCGGCGGACCGGCGGACACGGCGCTGACCGGCGACAGGCGCGGACATCGGTACCTCCTGGGACACGATTTCGGTGACGGCGCCACTTTTCGCCGCTGTTGCGAACACCAGGTGTCGCAGTGGTGAACGGTCAGCACTCCTCCGGGTGAACCGCACGCCTTGTGTATGCCTGCTACCGGAGGCGGCACTCGTCTCACGCTGTCCGCCCCGACTCGCCTCCCCGTGCCAACGGCGCCTCCCGCGAGGGGCAGGAGGCGCCGCCGGCCATCACCGGACCATCAGCAGCGGTGAGGCACCTGCCGTGTCATCCCCTCTCGGGTCGATCCGCACAACTGAACCGGCGCGCTCCACGGTCCTTGATGTCATGACCTTGCTCAATCGCTGGGCGGGGCGAGTGCGCGCGCCGGTGTTCCCGGCGCGCAGGATGCACGAGTGGATACGCCGGGGGCCGCCCTACACGTTTCAGCCACGGCGTCCTCACCCGTCGCGCACCGTGTCACTCGGCTCCTGTGACCATCGCCAGGGCCGTCGCCGGGTCGTGCGCCGCGGGGCCCGCGGGCACCCAGCGGCCGCGCTCCTTGCGGTACGGCCACCACCGGCCGTCGGTACCGTGGCGGAGCTGCGCGTCGGCGCCCGCCACCGTCCAGTGGTTGCGGGCGGCCCGCAGCACCGGTCGCTCGTCCTCGTCCCACGCCGCGTCGAGCGCGGCCCGCGCGCGTGCCAGCACGTCGCCCCGGGGCGTCCACTCCTTCTCCAGTACGGCGAGCGCGGCCCGCCCGCCGTACCCCCAGGCCCGCACCGCACCCGCGAGACCGTCCTCGTCCCTGCCCGAGGCTTCCGCCAGGCGGGCGGCCGTCGCGGCGTCCGGGGCGGCCGCGGCCAGACGCGCGGCATCCTCGGAAAGCGTCAATTCGGCCTCGACGGGCTGGTGCGCGTGGCCGGGGGAGAGGGCCTCGGCGAGCAGCCGGTGCGCCTCGGCAGCCGCGCGGGCCGCGAGGAACGCCAGCCCCGCCACGTCGACCTCGCCAGCCGGTTCCGTCTCCGTGTCCAGCGACGGCGGCGGTCCCGGCTCCGACGGCAGCGGAGGCGCCTCGGGCAGAGGCGGCAGGATGACGCCCTCCGCGTACGCCTCGGCGGCGTCCACGCCCTCCGGTGCGGCGGCCCGAGGCTCCGCCGGCACGGTGCCCTCGGCGTCCTGCCGCGCCACGCTGCGGACCTGCAACTCGTCCAGGAGCTCGCGCTCGCCACGGCCCCGCATCAGGAGCAGGACGAACGGGTCCTGGTCGAGCAGCCGTGCCATCTGGTAGCACAGCGCGGCCGTGTGCCCGCAGTGGTCCCACGCCTCGCAGTCGCACTCCGGCTCCAGGTCGCCGATCCCGGGGAGCAGGTCCACGCCCGCTGCCGCGGCGTCCTCCACCAAGTGGGGCGGCATGTCCCGGTCGAGCAGCGCGGCGATGTGCCCGGCCCGCTCGACGGTCATGCCCAGGAAGTGGTCCCACTCCTGCGGGCTCAGGCGCTGGAGCAGCACGTCGGAGCGGTGTGCTGTGCCGTCCTTGTCCTGGACGACCGCCGTGATGCGGCCGGGGCGCACCGATACGGCACCCACGGCTCCCGCACGCGCGAGCCTGCGGCCCGCCTTGAGCTGCGCCGTGTCCAGCGCCGTGTCCTCCAGCGCCTGCAGCCAGGCGCGACCCCACCAGGTCTCCGCGAAGCCGCGCCCGCGCGCGGGCGGCAGCGCGGCGAACGTCCGCTCGCCGTCAGGTGCCGCGGACTCGCCGCCGTGCGTCGTCACGTGCTCGCTCCCGTCGTTGCCGTCCATGCCGCCCCCACCCCTGAAGGGATACGTTTCGTCGTGCGCGTCGCTCAACGTGCGCCCCCTCGCAGCTCCACCAGATCGGCCAGTTCGGCGTCGGTCAGCTCGGTGAGTGCCGCCTCGCCGGTGCCGAGGACGGCGTCGGCCAACTCGCGCTTGCGCAGCAGCATCTCGGCGATGCGGTCCTCAATCGTGCCCTCCGCGATCAGGCGGTGCACCTGCACGGGCTGTGTCTGCCCGATGCGGTAGGCGCGGTCCGTGGCCTGTGCCTCGACCGCCGGGTTCCACCAGCGGTCGTAGTGCACGACGTGCTCGGCCCGTGTCAGGTTCAGGCCGGTGCCGGCCGCCTTCAACGACAGCAGGAAGACCGGGACGTCGCCGTCCTGGAAGCGCTGCACCATCGCCTCGCGCTCGGTCACGGGCGTACCGCCGTGCAGGAACTGGGAAGGCACCCCGCGCGCCGACAGATGCTGTTCGATGAGCCGGGCCATCTGCACGTACTGGGTGAACACGAGCACGCTCGCGTCCTCGGCCAGAATGGTGTCGAGCAGCTCGTCCAGGAGTTCCAGCTTCCCCGACCGGCCGGTGAGCCGCGGCTTGTCCTCCTTGAGGTACTGCGCGGGGTGGTTGCAGATCTGCTTCAGGCCGGTGAGGAGCTTGACGATCAGGCCTCGGCGGGCGAAGCCGTCCGCACCGGAGATGTCCGCGAGCGCCTCGCGTACCACCGCCTCGTAGAGGCCGGCCTGTTCGGTGCTGAGCGACACCGCGCGGTCCGTCTCGGTCTTGGGCGGCAGCTCCGGGGCGATGCCGGGGTCCGACTTGCGGCGACGCAGCAGGAACGGGCGCACCAGCTTGGCGAGTCGCTCGGCCGCCGCCGGGTCGGTGCCGCCCTCGACGGCTTGGGCGTACCGGGTGCGGAAGGTGCTGAGCTTGCCCAGCAGCCCCGGTGTGGTCCAGTCGAGGATCGCCCACAGCTCGGAGAGGTTGTTCTCCACCGGGGTGCCGGTGAGGGCCACGCGCGCGCGTGCCTTGATGCCGCGCAACTGCTTGGCGGTCGCGGAGTAGGGGTTCTTGACGTGCTGTGCCTCGTCGGCGACGACCAGGCCCCAGTCGACGGCCGCGAGCCGCTCCGCGTCGCGCCGCATCGTCCCGTACGTGGTGAGGACGAACCCGCTGTCCGCCACGTCGTCCAGGTCGCGCTGGGCGCCGTGGAAGCGGCGTACCGCCGTGCCCGGCGCGAACTTCTCGATCTCGCGCTGCCAGTTGCCCATCAGGGACGTCGGGCAGACGACGAGGGTCGGGCCGCCCGTCGCCTCGTCCTGCTGGCGGTGCAGGTGCAGGGAGATCAGCGTGATGGTCTTGCCGAGACCCATGTCGTCGGCGAGGCAGCCGCCGAGCCCCAACGAGGTCATCCGGGCCAGCCAGTTCAGGCCGCGCACCTGGTAGTCGCGCAGTTCCGCGGCGAGTGCCGCGGGCTGCCCGACGGGTTCCATGGCCTCCGGGTCGGCCAGCCGTTCGCGCAGCGTCGCGAGCCAGCCCGTGGGCTGAACGTCGACGCGGTCGCCGTCCACGTCCGTGGTGCCCGTCAGGGCGGCGCTCAGCGCGTCGACCGGGGTGACCTTGCGGTCCTGACGCGCGAGGGCGCGACGGGCCTCCTCAGGGTCGATGAGGACCCACTGGTCACGCAGCCTGACCACGGGGCGGTTCGACTCCGCGAGGCGGTCGAGCTCGGCGCGGCTCAGCTCCTGGTCGCCCAGCGCGAACCGCCAGTTGAAGGCGAGCAGGGCGTCCGCGGAGAGGTACGACGGCGTGTCGGACGCCAGTCTGTCCGGGCCCTTGCTCTCCTCGTCGTCCGCCGGGCCGATGACGGCACGGGCGGTGAGGCTGCGTGCCAGCTCCTTGGGCCAGTGGACGTCGACGCCCGCGACGGCGAGCGCGCGTGCCCCCTCGCCGAGGAGTCCGGTGACCTCCTCGTCGGCCAGCTCGATGGCGTCGGGCACCGTCGCCTGCAGCAAGGGTGCGAGCGGCGCCCACGCGCGCGTGGCACGGCGCAGGGCCAGCAGGGCGTCCATGCGGGCAGGGGCTCCGAAGGCTCCGGCCGCGGCACCGGAACCGGCCCACACCTCCGCGGCGTCGGCGACGAGCGACGGGTCGCTGACACTGTGGATCTGCACCACGGCACGGAACGGCAACCGCGTCTCCTCGGATGCCTCCGCCAACAGCCCGGGCGCCTCGACGCGCAGCGAGACCCGCACCCCCGCGTCGTGCCCGGCCGCCACGTCCGCGGCCCAGGGGCGCAGTTCCGGCACGCGCTGCGGCTCGGGCGCGGCGAAGGCCCGGTGGCCCGCCGCATGGACCGCGGCGGGGGAGCGGGGCAGGGTGTCGGCAACCGCGTCCAGGAACTGGCGCAGGAGCCGTTCCGGCGCCGGCAGCCGGGGCGCGGCGGCGTCGTCGAGCGGAACCGCGTGTGCCTCCGGCGGCATCGCGGCGGCGAGTTCGCGCAGCCGTTCAAGATCTCCGGCGGCCAGGGGACCCGCACGCCAGGCGTCGTGGTCGCTGTCGGTCAAACCCGGCAGCAGCAGCCCGCGGGCTGCCAGTTGCAGGGCGAGTACGGCTGCCGTCCCCCAGAAGGCGGCGGTCGGATGGGCCCCGGAGACGGTCCGTGCACGGGTGAGAAGGGGCAGCGCGACCCTCACCGGAAGCAGAACCGCCGGTACGACGTGCCGCGCGATGCCCTCCTCGCTGGGCAGGGCCACTGTCAGGTTCTCGACGTCACCCGCGGCAGTGGGGGGCGGAGCGTCCGCGTCGGGATGCCAGAAGGCGATGCGCCCGGTGCGTCCGGGGTCGCCGGGGACGAAGACGACGGAGCAGCGGGAGAGTTCGGAGATCTCGGAGGGGGTGACAGCGGGCAGCCTGTGCACAGCGATGGCGCATTCCTCAAATTTGACTAATGAGACCGGGAGCGGCCGAGAGTACAACACTCTTCGGCTGAGCGGAGGGGTGGTCGCCGTGATCCCGGTCACGCTCTCCGGGGTGGGGGTGTACTCAGCACCCCTTCGCTCCCCTGCTGGCCCCCCACCGGATACGGGTGATGGCGTCATGGTCGGCAAGGGCCGCTCCTCCGTACGTTTCCTGAGGTCAACCCCTTTTCCGAAGACCGGAGACTCGACCATGCCCCAGGCCACCACCGCCGTCGCGGACCGTTTCACGGTAGCGAGCCCGTCGCCAGAAGCGCACCCGGGGCGGTCCGGCGGCAGTGATTTCGCTCCCCTGTTGCGCATGGTCAAAGCGCAGGGGCTCCTGGAGCGGCGCACTGCCTGGTACGTCGGCGGCATGGTCGTGAACGCTCTGGCGCTGTCGGCCGTGGGTATGGGGATCTTCGCTCTCGGACACACCTGGTGGGTGCTACTGCTGGCCCCCGCTCTCTCCGTGCTGTGTACCCGTACCGCGTTCATCGGCCACGATGCCGGGCACTCCCAGATCACCGATAACCGGGCGCTCGCCCGGCTCATCGGGCTCGTCCACGGCAACCTGCTCCTGGGGATGAGCGTGAGCTGGTGGAACGACAAGCACAACCGCCACCACGCCAACCCCAACCACATCGAGAAGGACCCGGACGTCGCGGCCGACATCCTGGTCTTCACCAGCAAGCAGGCCCGCGTCCGTGTCGGTTTCCGGCGCTGGCTCACCCGTCACCAGGCGTGGTTGTTCTTCCCGCTGACGCTTCTGCAGGGCATCGCCATGAAGGTCTACGGCTTCCGCGACCTGCGCCGCCAGAGGCCGCGCGAACGCGCCGTGGAAGCAACCCTCCTGACGGCTCACCTCGCGGGCTACGTGACCCTGCTGCTGACCGCGATGCCCCTGGGGCACGCGCTCGTCTTCGCTGCCGTCCACCAGAGCCTGTTCGGCCTGCATCTGGGACTGGCCTTCGCCCCGAACCACAAGGGCATGGAGATGCCCGACCCGGAGGGCGCTCGCTGGGGGCATCTCCAGCGGCAGGTGCTGACCTCCCGCAACATCCGCGGCGGCGCGGTCACCGACTGGTTCCTCGGCGGTCTCAACTACCAGATCGAGCACCACCTCTTCCCGAGCATGCCGCGCCCGCATCTCCGGCTCGCCCAACCACTGGTCCGCGCGCACTGCCATGCTGTGGGTATGCCCTACGCGGAAACCGGTCTGATGGATTCCTACCGGCAGGTGCTGCGACACCTGCGCGAGGTCGGCGAGCCGCTCAGGGCAGGCTGAGGCGAGGCGCGGGTGACGCGGACATGGCGGAGCCAGTCACGGTCAGGGCCGCTGGAGATGCCGGTGGCCCTGATGCCGCGGCGCCAGGCGCCATGCCTCAGGGTTTCCTCGGGGTCGCATCTCAGGGATCGGACAGGGTCGTGTGCCGGAACAGGGCACGGGCCCGACCCGTTTTCCAGGCAGAGAGCGGCAACAGCCGCGAAGGAGGCGACGGACATGTCGAAGAATGCGAAGATCGCCGCGGGTGGCGTGGCCGCCGGCATCATCCTGCTGATCTGGCTGCCCTGGTGGGCCGCCCTCCTGATCGTGCTGGGCGTTCCGGCGGCGGCCTACTTGACGCTCGACTCGGGACAGCGACGCAGGCTGCGCCGCGTCACCCGAAAGGAACTCGGCCGCTGAGGGGCCGACCGGGCCCCGGCCACCGCAAGAGCAGTCGTGTGCCCCGGTGAGGCGGTTGAGACCAGTGAGCCCGGTGAAGCGAAGCGCGCTGCCGCTCCGGGGCCCGGCAGCCGTACCGCCAGGCCGACCGCCGCCTTAGCCGGAGCGGGCGCCTCAGGTGGACGTCCCCCAAACACAGTCGTACACCGATGCGAGGCTCTGTAGGCTGCACTGCCATGTCTCGGGCCGCATCGCACTTCGTCTGCCTCACGTGTCGCGTGTCGTACAAGAAGCCGACTGACTACGCGCGCGTGCGTCGCGATGTCTGCCCGTGCTGCGGCGAGCAGTTGCTCAACGCGGGCTCGGCGCTCGCTGTGCCCAAGCGGCGGGACGCCGCCGGCTGGCGGGCCTTGACGGCGGTCCTGACCGCGGGCGTGCGCTTCCGCCAAGCCTGCTGCGGCTGTGGCCCGGGCTACCGCCCGCGCACACCGCGCGAGGTGCGGGAGCGTCTTCGCCACGCCGCCGAGACGGGTGTGCCGGTGAGTGTGGCCCTCGTCTGCGCCGATCCCACCCACACCGACGTCAAGCGGCGGGCAGGCCGAGGAGCGTACGCGCCACGACGCTCGGGGACTCGTCGCGTTCCCGGGCGAGGGCGATGACCGCGCGGCAGGCCAGTTCGCTCACGCCGAAGGACAAGGCCTCCGGTGAGACCCATCCGGAGGCTTCGTCGATCTGTTCCTGGTCGTCGTCGGCGCACGCCGCCACGTAGACGGCGGCCGCCTCGAAGAGGTTGTGCGAGCGCTTGTCGTCCGACGGCGCCCTGCCGGCGCCCCAGACCTTGCGTATCTTGTCGAACATTCAGGCCACCTTTCCCCGCGCGTGCACTGCTACGAAGTGCTCATCGTCCGTACCTCAAAGTAAAGTTGAAGCCTCGGCTGCAGAAGGGGAACAGTGCGGTGCGACGCTACGAGCGGCTTCAGCGGATCCGGAGCCTGGACCCGGAGAAGGACTTCCTGGAGATCTACCGGCTGTCGACCACCTACGAGTTCCCCTGGGACCACGCGCGCGCACTGGAGCTCGCGCTGTACCGCACCTACGCCGTGCCGAGCATCGGCGCCCTCCTCGCCGAGACCGGCGAGTTCACCGACCGTACGCAGAAGCGGTACGACGACACGGCGCTGCTCCTGGACGCGGTGGTCGAGCACGGCTTCGGCGAGGGGGAGGGACGGACGGCGATCCGACGCATCAACCAGATGCACCGGAGCTACGACATCAGCAATGACGACATGCGCTACGTGTTGTGCACGTTCGTGGTGGTGCCCAAGCGGTGGATCGACGCCTACGGGTGGCGCAGGCTGTCAGATCACGAGAGGGCTGCCTCGGCGGTGTACTACCGCACCCTGGGTGAGCACATGGGAATCAAGGACATCCCCGGCACCTACGAAGAGTTCACTGAGTGCCTCGACGCCTACGAAGAGGCCCATTTTGCCTGGGACGACGGAGCGCGCCGCGTCTCGGACGCCACCCTCGCCCTGATGGCCTCGTGGTACCCGCGTCCCTTGGCGCCCGTCCTGCGGGCGGCGACCCTCGCGCTGCTCGACGACCCCCTCCTACGGGCTTTCCGCTACGACCGGCCCTCCGCCTTGACCCGGACACTGGTCCGGCGCGCGGTGCGGCTGCGCGGGCGCGCGGTGCGACTGCTGCCGCCACGCACAGCGCCGCACCACGGCCGGCAGAACTGGGAGATCAAGGGCTACCGGAACGGCTACCGGGTCGCCGAGCTCGGCACGTTCCCGAAACCCGGGCTCCGTGGCTGCCCGGTGCGGCACACGGGCCCTCCCGCGGGGGCCTCAGCCGAGTGACGCGAGGGTCTTGCGCAGCCAGGTGAGCTCGGCGCGGCTGGTCGCCCGCGCGATGGTGAGAATGCCCTGGCGGAATGGATCCTCCACTTCTTCCGCCCGCAGCGGCCGGTCGCCCTCGTAGAAGAAGCTGACGGGCTCCTGGAGGAAGTCGAGCCGCCGCCGCAACACGGCGGCCTGGGCATCCGTGTCCTGCAGATGGCGCAGGAAGGCGAGCACCGTGAACCATCGGTTCTCGTCGGTGATGTCCGCCGGGGCCGGCTCGGCGAGGCGCCGACGCAGCTCGCGCTCGCCGTCGGCCGTGAGGCTCAGCACGTGGCGCGGGGCGGCGACGGCGCCGGGCTGCGTCTCGCGGACCACCAGACCCGCCTTCTCGAGCCGTTTGATGGCCGGATACAGCGTGCTCTCCGCGACCGGTCGGACATGCCCGGTCAGGGCGGCGATGCGCTTGCGCAACTCGTACCCGTGCAGCGAGCAGTCGTACAGGAAACCAAGGATGGCGAGCTCCAGCATGCCCACATTCTGCCGCATCAGCGCAGTACATCGAATGCGAGGTATGCATATGCATCGATGTCGCTGTACTACGTGGCCGATGTATAGTGCCTATGGAACGGGATACGGGACGTGGGCGCGTGGTACAGGCGGTACGGGCGGCGGTCACGCGCAGGGGGAGGCAGGAGCATGGCGATGCGGGACGCGCGGTTCGACGGGGAAGGCAGCCGGATCCGCTGGACCGAGGTCGGCGGTGCCGAGCCGGCGCGGGTGTACGTGCACGGGCTCGGAGCGGCATCGGCGCCCTACTACGCACACATCGCTGCCCGGCCGGAGCTGGCCGGTCGTCGGTCGCTGTTCGTGGATCTGCCGGGTCACGGCCTGAGTGACCGCCCCGTCGACTTCGGCTACACCCTGGAGGACCACGCGGACGCACTGGCGGCGGCGCTGGACGCGGCCGCCGTGCGTGGCGCGGAGATCGTCGCACACAGCATGGGCGGTTCCGTGGCCATCGTCCTGGCCCGGCGCAGACCTGACCTGGTCGGTCGGCTCGTCGTCACCGAGGCCAACCTGGACCCGCACCCGCCGAGCACGGCGGGCAGCAGCGGAATCGCCCTCTACGAAGAGGATGACTTCCTCCGCGACGGCCACGTGCGCGTGCTGGAGCGCGTCGGACCGGTGTGGGCGGCGACCATGCGCCTGGCCGACCCGCGCGCACTGCACCGCAGCGCCACCGGGCTCGTGCGCGGGACGCATCCCACCATGCGCGCGATGCTCAAGGAAATTCCTGTGGAGCGCGTGTACGTCCAGGGGGAGCTGAGCGGTGGACTCGCGGGCGCCGACGACCTGGCGCTGTCCGGTGTACGGGTGGTGACGGTCCCGGACGCCGGGCACAACGTCATGCTGGACAACCCGGACGCCTTCGCCGCGGTGCTCGCCGGGCGGTACTGAGCGGGTGCGCTCAGGGGGTGCTCGTCCGGCCTGAAAGGGTCAGTTCTCGCGTGCCGCCAGCGCGAGGAACTGAGTGTCCTCGTCGACGTACGACGTCATCCGCCATCCGGAAGCAGCCAGCAGGGGGCGGAGGTTCGCCTCGGCGCGCAGGTCGTCCGGCGTGATCTGCCGACCCTGGCGTGCCGCCAGCGCGGCGCGTCCGACGGGGTGGAACAGTGCGAGCAACCCACCGGGCCGCACCACCCGAGCCAACTCCCGCAGATTCTCGGCGGGTCGGGGGAGGTGGGAGATGAGACCCGCGCCGAATACGGCGTCCAGCGCCTGCGTCCGGACAGGCAGCCGTGCCACGTCGGCGAGGAGGAGTGCGCCATGGTCCTGTCTGCCCGCCCGTACGGCGGCCTCCAGCATGGCGGGCGTGAGGTCCACTCCCAGGACCGTTCCGGAAGGGCCGACAGCATCCCTGAGCGCCGGCAGGGCCCGCCCCGTGCCGCAGCCCGCGTCCAGGACTGTGGCGCCTGGCCCCAGGCCGAGTGCCGCAACCGCCGCGCGGTACGCGGGGCCGTCGTCGGGGAAGCGGCTGTCCCAGTCGGCGGCGCGCGCGGTGAAGAACTCCTGAACCCGTGTGTGGTCATCGCTCATGACGTCATGATCCCGCACGGTATGGCAGGGAACGGGAGCGCCGGGGCGCACGAGTTCGAGCGGAGCGCGGGCAGCCAGCAGCGCGGCGCGGATCGTGGTGAGCTTCGAGCGTATGGGCGGGGCGGTCACGGTCCGGGCGACGGTGGGCTCGGCCGTCCTACCTGCTCGGCTGCCCCATCCGCGCGGTTGGCCAGCCCGCGCCCCATGCTGACGGGGCGCGGGGCGGCGCAGTCAGTCGGAGACGGCCGCGTACGCGAGTACCTTGTCGATCCTGACCCGAACGAGGAGTTCGCCCGGTACGCCGTTACGCGCACCGAACTCCTCGGCCCGGTCCTCGCCCATGTAGCGACCGCCGATGCGGGTCGCCCAGTGCCGCACCTGCTCCAGATCCTCGGACAGTGCGGCTTGGCCCTGGAGGACGACGAAGGCGAACGGAGGCTCGTCGTCGTCCACGCACAGCGCCACGCGCCCGTCGCGTGCCAGGTTGCGCCCCTTGACAGTGTCCTTCCCCGTGTTGAACACCAGGTCATCACCGTCGAGGAGGAACCAGATCGGTGCGATGTGAGGGCTGCCGTCCGCGCGGACGGTCGACAGCTTGCCGGTGCGGGTGCCCTGCGAGACGAAGGCCCGCCACTGCTCGTCGGTCATCTTCTGTGCCATGTCCCCATCATGCTTGCCGGGACGCCGGAGGTGGGGAAGGCTGGCAGGTCAGATCCTCCAGCCAGGGGGAGCGACGCACGGGGAGAAGGGAACATGGCGCAGAATTCGGGCCTGGACTGGCTGCTCGACGACCTGACGAGGCGTGTGGAACACGTACGGCACGCGCTGGTGCTGTCCAACGACGGACTGGTGACGGCGGCGAGTTCGGCCCTGCCGCGCGAGGACGCGGAGCACCTGGCGGCGGTGTCGTCCGGGCTGCACAGCCTGGCCAAGGGCTCCGGGCGCCACTTCCGCGCCGGGAGCGTACGGCAGACGATGATCGAGTTCGACGACGCCGTCCTGTTCGTGACGGCGGCGGGCGAGGGTAGCTGTCTGTGCGTCCTGAGCTCGGCACAAGCCGACATGGGCCAGGTCGCGTACGAGATGACCCTGCTGGTGAACCGCGTCGGGGAGCACCTCGGCGTAGGTGCCCGGCACCCGGAGCGCACGCCGGTCGTAGATCTCTGACCTTCTCTGACCTGCGCGAACGCGGGCGCACACGGAGTTATCCACAGGCCGAGCGGGAGAAGGGCCTGGCGGGCTACGGTTTTTCCCGGAAGCACTGACCAAGCACGGGGGAGAACCGCCATGACCGGCGACACGCAGACCATCTCGCAACCCGTCACCGCCGGGCCCGCGCCGCCGGGTACGGCCCCGACCGGCTCAGCGATCCCCACCGACTCAGCGGGCACGACCGCCTCAACAGCCCTGACCGGCTCAGCGGCCCCGACCACCCCGCCTGTCCCGGCCAGTCGGCCGTCGTCGTTCGCGCGCAGCCGGGCCGCGCGTGAACTGGAGCTGAAGCGCGGGGAGTTCGAGCTGGCCGTCATGCTCGGCCACGTGCGGACCGTCGCCGACCCGGCGGGCGTGCGCCGACGCGTCAGCCGTGAGGAGATCGACCGCCTCCGCGAGACACCCGGCTTCCCGAAGTCGCTGCGGGATGCCATCGAAACCGTCGGAACCGCGGACGGCGCGGCGCTGCTGGACATCCCGCAGCCCCGTTTCACCCGCCTCGCCCGCGCCGGGCTGCTGACACCCGTCAAGTTCTATCTGAACCGCTACCGGACCATCGTGTGGCTGTACCTCGCCCAAGAGTTGCGGGAGTTCGCGGCGTGTGAGGCCAACGCCCCGTTGCTCACCGGCCGCGCGCCGGACACGGTGCGGGCGCTGCTGGCGAGCGGGGCGGACCTGCGCGCCCGTAACTGGCGCCGCCGTCACGTGGAGTTCCTGCTGCGGCAGTCGCAGGACCCGTGGGAGCGTGCCGCGATCACGGCGTCCTTCCTCGACCCGGTGCGGCTCGCCCACCTGGTCCCGGATCCGTACGAGCGGGCCTATCTGCACCGTCTCAGGCCCGACCCGTTGACACAGGCCGCGCCGGAGTCACCGACGACCCACCTCGTCGAGCGGATCACCACGGCCGACGACCCGGACGAGATCAGTTGGCTGCGCGTCAATATGAGCCTGGGGCTGGCGGAGGCACGACGGCACCGGCCGGCGCCCAGGCCGGGTATGCCACCCGTAGTCGCGGCACCGCGTGCGGAGCGGCTGCGGGCATCCGTCACCGAAGGTGGCAGCGGGGCGGATGTGACCTCGGTGGTCGGCACCCCGGCGCCACCCGCGCCGGAGGCAGTCCCTCCGATACGTGCCGCGGACCAGCGCCACGAGCCGCGTGGCCTGCTGGGGTGGCTGCGGCGCAGGAGAGGGCGGCCGGAGGACTGAGAGGGGCAGGCCGACGGCAGTGAGGGCAGCCGACGAAGCCACGCGGGGGCGACCGACTCCCGCGCGGCTGGGTCGGAGCGGCTGGGCCCTGGCCCAGCCGCTCCGAAGCGGCCAGGCCCGTTCGCCAGACGGTGACGCTCAGCTCCGCTAGACGGTTGCGTCGAGGTCTGTGGCGTAGTGCTCGATGGCGGGGCGGTACCGCGCGATCTCCGGGTCCTGGCTGGTGGTGGCCAGCTGGTGCAACAGGATCTCCATCGCGTCGCGCGACCGGCCCGTGTTGTACAGCGCCATGGCGAGGAAGGCACGCAGCGCTCCGTCGTCGGGGTACTCCGCCGACGCGTCCCGCAGGGTGGCGACGGCCTCCGGGTACTTGCCGAGGATCCGGTACGTACTGCCGAGGCCGAGGAGCGCTCCGCGGCGGTCGTCGTCGGAGAGGCCCGGGAGCTGGATCGCACGTACGTAGTGCGGCAGCGCCTCGGCCTCAAGACCCAGCGTGTCGTGCACCCAGGCCGTCTGGTAGGCCACTTCGGCGTCGTCGGGGCAGCGCTCGCTCAGGGTGAGCAGCAGCGTCCGGGCCTCCTCGCGGTGGCCGCTCTCGCGCAGGCGTACGGCTCGGGCCAGCAACGCGTCCCGCCCTCCGAGCGTCTCACCGCCCGAGCTGCCGTCGGCGCGTCCCGCGTCCTCCGCCCGTGCTGCGTCGTCGGCCCCTCCCGCGTCACCGGCCTGCCCCGGACCATCGCTCAGCCCGGTGTCGCCGACCTGCCCGGCGTCACCTATGCCACCCATGTCACCGATGTCATCGGCATCACCGATGCCACTGATGCCCCTCGTGTCGCCCATGTCCCCGACCTGCTCCCCTCAGACGCTCCATGAACAGGAGGCCCCGTGTCCCGTCGACCGAACCATTCCGCCGCCGACGCGGCAGTGGCAGTGCCCGCCGCGTGGCTCAGCCGTCCGTCCGGCTGCCCAGGTGGCGCGGAGCGTGCGGGCGGAACAGCCCCTCCTGCACGACCGAGACGAGCAGCCGCCCCTCACGATCGTAGATCCGGCCCCGTGCCAGGCCGCGGCCCCCCGTCGCGATCGGTGACTCCTGGTCGTACAGGAACCACTCGTCGGCCCGGAAGGGGCGGTGGAACCACATGGCGTGGTCCAGCGAGGCCATGTCGAAGCCCCGCGGACCCCACAGCGGCTCCACGGGGATGCGGACGGCGTCCAGGAGGGTCATGTCGCTCGCGTACGTGAGTGCGCAGGTGTGCACGAGCGGATCGTCGCCCAGCGGGCCGACCGCGCGCATCCACACCGCGCTGCGGGGCTCGGCGTCCTTGATCTCGTCCGGGGTCCAGCGCAGCCGGTCCACGTAACGGATGTCGAAGGGCTGGCGCCGGGCCATGCGCTCCAGTTGCTCGGGGAGCGCGCCCAGGTGCTCCTTGATCTCTTCGGCGACCGTCGGCAGCGACTCGGGGTCGGGGGCGTCGAGTCGCGGTGGGAGCTGATGTTCGAAGGCGCCCTGTTCGGGCTGGTGGAAGGAGGCGGTGAGGTTGAAGATCGTGCGGCCCTGCTGGACGGCCGTGACGCGGCGCGTGGTGAAGGAGCGCCCGTCCCGGACCCGCTCGACCTGGTACACGATGGGCACGCCCGGGCGGCCCGGGCGCAGGAAGTACGCGTGCAGCGAGTGCACCGGGCGATCGCCCTCCGTGGTGCGCCCGGCCGCGACCAGCGCCTGCCCGGCGACCTGCCCGCCGAAGACGCGCTGCAGGGACTCCTGCGGGCTGCGGCCGCGGAAGATGTTCACCTCGATCTGCTCGAGGTCCAGCAGGTCGACCAGGCGGTCCGCGGGATTGTCCATGGGAAGTCCTCAACCTCTGTTCGGGAGCATGGGGGGCTCAGACCTGGCCGACGTCGGTGACGCGGACGACGGCGCGGCCCTCCGCGTCGGAGGCCGCGAGATCGACCTCCGCGCTGATGCCCCAGTCATGGTCGCCGTTGGGGTCGGCGAACGTCTGGCGGACGCGCCACAGACCGTGCTCGGGATCCTCCTCGATGCGCAGCAGCTTCGGGCCGCGCGCGTCCGGTCCGGTGCCCAGGTCTTCGTACTCGTCCCAGTACTTGTCCATGGCCTCGCCCCACGCGTCCGCGTCCCAGCCGGACTCGGCGTCCATCTCGCCCAGCTCCTCCACCTGGTCGAGGGCGGCGAGCTCCACCCGGCGGAAGAGGGCGTTGCGGACGAGCACACGGAAGGCGCGGGCGTTGGCCGTGACCGGCTTGACCTCGTCGGCCTTCTCCTGCGCCTCCTCGGCCGTCATGACCTCCGGGTTGGCGAGCTGCTCCCACTCGTCCAGGAGGCTGGAGTCGACCTGGCGGACCATCTCGCCGAGCCAGGCGATCAGGTCCTCGAGGTCGTCGGACTTCAGGTCGTCCGGGATGGTGTGCTCCAGCGCCTTGTACGCGCTCGCCAGGTAGCGCAGCACGATGCCCTCGGTGCGGGCGAGCTCGTAGAAGGAGGTGAACTCGGTGAAGGACAGCGCCCGCTCGTACATGTCCCGGATGACCGACTTCGGGGACAGCGGGTGGTCGCCGACCCACGGGTGACTGGTGCGGTAGGTGTTGTAGGCCTGGAAGAGGAGCTCCTCCAGGGGCTTGGGGTAGGTGATGTCCTGCAGCCGCTCCATGCGCTCCTCGTACTCGACGCCGTCGGCCTTCATGAGCGCCACGGCCTCGCCGCGCGCCTTGTTCTGCTGGGCGGCGAGGATCTGGCGCGGGTCGTCGAGCGTGGACTCGACGACCGAGACCATGTCGAGGGCGTACGAGGGCGACTCCGGGTCGAGCAGTTCGAACGCGGCGAGGGCGAAGGTGGACAGCGGCTGGTTCAGCGCGAAGTCCTGCTGGAGGTCGACGGTCAGGCGCACGATGCGGCCGGTGGCGTCGGGCTCGTCGAGCTTCTCCACGACACCGCCGTCGAGCAGCGAGCGATAGATGGCGATGGCGCGGCGGATGTGCCGCAGTTGCTGCTTGCGCGGCTCGTGGTTGTCCTCGAGAAGGTGGCGCATCGCTTCGAAGGCATTGCCCGGCCGGGCGATCACCGACAGGAGCATGGTGTGGGTGACGCGGAAGCGGGAGGTCAGGGGCTCGGGCTCCGAGGCGATGAGTTTCTCGAAGGTGTTCTCCGTCCAGCCCACGAAGCCCTCGGGCGCCTTCTTGCGCACCACCTTGCGCCGCTTCTTGGCGTCGTCGCCCGCCTTCGCCAGCGCCTTCTCGTTCTCGATGACGTGCTCGGGCGCCTGCGCCACGACAAAGCCCGCCGTGTCGAAGCCCGCGCGCCCGGCACGGCCCGCGATCTGGTGGAACTCCCGGGCACGCAGCGTACGCACGCGGTTGCCGTCGTACTTGGTGAGCGCCGTGAAGAGCACGGTGCGGATGGGGACGTTCACCCCGACGCCGAGGGTGTCCGTGCCGCAGATGACCTTCAGGAGACCGGCCTGGGCGAGCTTCTCCACGAGGCGCCGGTACTTGGGCAGCATGCCGGCGTGGTGGACGCCGATGCCGTGCCGCACGTAGCGGGAGAGGTTGCGGCCGAACTTGGTGGTGAAGCGGAAGTTGCCGATCAGCTCGGCGATCTGGTCCTTCTCGGCCCGGGTGCACATGTTGATGCTCATCAGCGACTGCGCCCGCTCCACGGCCTGGGCCTGCGTGAAGTGCACGATGTACACCGGGGCCTGCTTGGTCTCGAGCAGCTCGGTGAGGGTCTCCGTGATGGGCGTCAGGCGGTACTCGTACGAGAGCGGCACGGGGCGCGTCGCCGAGCGGACGACGGACGTGGGACGGCCGGTGCGGCGCGTGAGGTCCTTCTCGAACATCGAGACGTCGCCGAGCGTCGCGGACATGAGGATGAACTGGGCCTGCGGCAGTTCGAGCAGCGGGATCTGCCAGGCCCAGCCCCGGTCGGGCTCGGCGTAGAAGTGGAACTCGTCCATGACGACCTGGCCGACGTCGGCCTGCTTGCCGTCGCGCAGCGCGATGGACGCGAGGACCTCGGCGGTGCAGCAGATGACGGGCGCGTCGGCGTTCACGGAGGCGTCGCCCGTGAGCATGCCGACGTTCTCGGTGCCGAAGAGCTTGCACAGCTCGAAGAACTTCTCGGACACCAGGGCCTTGATCGGGGCGGTGTAGAAGGTGACCTCGTCGCGGGCCAGGGCCGCGAAGTGCGCACCGGCGGCGATCATGCTCTTGCCGGAGCCGGTGGGCGTCGACACGATCACGTTCGCGCCCGAGACCGCCTCGATCAGCGCCTCCTCCTGGTGGGGATAGAGGGTGATGCCGCGCTCCTGGGCCCAGCCTTCGAAGGCTTCGTAGAGGGCATCGGGGTCGGCGTCCTGCGGGAGCTGATCGATAAGGGTCACACCCCCATCTTGCCTTCCCGGCGTCCCGATCCGGGAACCGGACGGCCGCACGAAGATCATGAACGCTACGCTGAGCCGTCAAGGGGGCGTCACAACACCGGAAATGGGGCGGGGAACAGCGATGATGGGACCGGCACACTCACTGTCGGGGGCAGCGGCCTGGCTGGGGGTCGGCGCGGCGGCGACGGCCGCGGGACACTCGATGCCCTGGCCCGTTCTCGTCGTCGGTGCCCTGATTTGTGCCGGTGCGGCACTGGCTCCGGACCTCGACCACAAGTCGGCGACCATCTCGCGCGCCTTCGGCCCGCTCTCCCGCGGCCTGTGCGAGATCGTCGACAAGCTCTCGTACGCCGTCTACCGCTCCACCCGCAAGCCGGGCGACCCGCGTCGTTCGGGCGGGCACCGGACGCTCACGCACACCTGGGTGTGGGCGGTGCTGATCGGCGTCGGCGCGTCGGTGCTCGCGATCGCCGGAGGCCGCTGGGCCGTCCTCGCGATCTTGTTCGTGCACATGGTGCTCGCCATCGAGGGGCTGCTGTGGAGGGCGGCGCGCGGGTCGAGCAGCGACGTGCTGGTGTGGCTGCTCGCGGCGGCGAGCGCCTGGATCATGGCCGGGGTGCTGGACAAGCCGGGCAACGGTTCGGACTGGCTGTTCACCGGGGATGGCCAGGAGTACCTGTGGCTGGGGCTGCCGGTGGTGCTCGGGGCGCTGGTGCACGACATCGGCGACGCGCTGACCGTGTCCGGCTGTCCGATCCTGTGGCCCATACCGATCGGCCGCAAGCGCTGGTACCCGATCGGGCCGCCCCGGGCGCTGCGGTTCCGGGCCGGGAGCTGGATCGAGCTGAAGGTACTGATGCCGGTGTTCATGCTGCTCGGGGGAGTGGGCGGCGCGGCCGCGCTCAACTTCTTCTGAGCCGGTGGTGGCGGCTGCTCCTACAGGGAACCGCCGCAGCCAGGGCAGGACGACACACCGAGCCGGGGCGGAGCGGGCACGGGTCACGGCTCGCCCCCCGGGCGGACGCCGTCCACGGGTCCTTCCCGGCGCGCTCTGCCCACTCAGGAGCCGGGAGCCAGGCCGGGTCACGGCTCGATGTCCAGGTGGACGCCGTCGACGGGTGCCTTCCGGCGTGCTCTGCCCACCCAGGTGCCCTGGGTGGCGATGAGGGTCAGCGCGTTGGCGAGCCCGAGCGCCGCGCCGCCCACGGTGGCCACGGCCAGGAAGACCGGCAGCGACACGGCGACGGACAGCCGGCACAGGACGAGCGCGCCCACGGCCAGGCAGCCCAGCATCAGTCGCACCGCGGCGTGCGGAGGGACGCGCCCGGCGAGCGGTCCCATGACCGCCATGGCTGCAGCCGGAGCCATGAACGTGACGCCCGCCACGGGGGTCGGGAGTCCCCGCTGTCCTTGCAGCGCGAGGGGGACGGCGAGCAGGAGAAGCACTGTCGCGGTGTTGGCCGCGGCTCCGGCGAGCGTCAACGCCATGTACGGCCGGTTGCGGAACAGCGCGAGCCGCACCCGTGGCCGGGCGGCGGTCCGCTCACGCCGTACGAACAGGATCGACAGGACCGCCACGACCACGGCACCGAAGATCATCGGCTATCACAGGAACGGACCGTGGCCGATGCCGCGGTCGACGAGGATGCTGAGCGAGGCGAGCGCGGCGAGCGCGGCCGTCGCGTTGCAGAGGCCCGCCCAGCCGACGGTACGGGCGGCACCGCGGTCACGGTTCTCGACGGTGCGCGAGGCACAGAGCGCGCCCAGGGCGGCGAGGGGAGCGTTCAGCCAGAAGAGCGCCCGCCAGGACACCGCCTCGGTGAGGACGCCACCGTTGAAAGGGCCACACGCGGTGGCGACTCCGCCGATGCCGAGGGCTCAGCCGGTGGCGCGGCCCCGCAGCGGGCTCGGGTAGACATTGGTCAGCAGCGACAGGCCCACCGGCATGAGCAAGGTTGCGCCTCCGCCCTGCGCCACACGGGCGCCGACCAGGACGGGCAGCGGCGGGGCGAGGGCGCACACCAGCGACGCCGCGCCGAAGAGCACGAGCCCCGCGACCAGCAGCCGACGTCTGCCGAACGGGTGACCGAGGCGACCGGCGCCGAGCATCAGCGTGCCGGTGGACGGCAGGTAGGCGCTGATCACCCACTCCAGGGCGTCCTCGGTCGCGTACAGGTCGCGGCCGATACGGGACCGCGCCAGGTTGAGGCTGAACGAGTCGAGCTGGACGCAGAACACGCCCACGGCCACGGCGCTGAGCGCCCATCTCCGGGCGGCGGGCGACGCGGCCACCACAGTGCCGCTGACCTGAGGTGTCTGTGGCTCTTGCGACACCTGTGGCACCTGGTCCATCGTTCCGGCCTCCCTGTCCGCACGGTGCTGTCCCGCCCGTTGCGCCGCGCGTACGCGACGCGCCCGGGGCGCCGTCGCACGGGCGTGCGGCGGCTGTGGTGCTGGAGGGCGGGGGAAGGTGCGCAGCCGAAGGGCGCTCCGCTGACAGAGCGCGCTGCTGCTGAAGAAGAGGAGCGTGCAAGAAGAGAAAGCGGGCGCCGCACAGAAGGGCGCTGCCCTGAAGGCCGCTCAACGGGCGGCCGGGACGGCATCACCGTAACGGGCAGCGATTCACTCGAACAGCCCCTTCACGCCTGTAACGGCAGGACGCCCAAAAGGTGGAAAGTCGGGATTGCGAAGATCCTGAGGTGTCCGCATGAGTCGGGGACAGCGCTTCAGCGATCGGCTGCGTACCAGGTTCCCGAGCTGTCGGGCTCGTTCCTGGGCTGTCCGCCGAGGCGCCGGTACCGGAGTGCGGCTTCCGCCGGGCCGGCCGGTGACGGGACGGCACACCGTTCTGGAGGAGGAGGGACGGTGGCCGGCCGTTTCTCGTCGGTCACCGTCCCGTCCCCGCTCCAGGGCATTGGGTCAGCCGTGCCAGGACTTCCAGAGCGCCGCGTAGGCGCCGTGGGCGCGGACCAGTTCGTCGTGGCTGCCGAGTTCGCTGATGCGGCCGTTCTCCACCACGGCGATGACGTCGGCGTCGTGCGCGGTGTGCAGACGGTGTGCGATGGCGACCACCGTCCGGCCCTCCAGGACGCGGGACAGCGAACGCTCCAGGTGGCGGGCCGCGCGCGGGTCCAGGAGCGAGGTGGCCTCGTCGAGGACCAGGGTGTGCGGGTCGGCGAGGACGAGCCGGGCCAGGGCGACCTGCTGGGCCTGGGCCGGGGTCAGGCTCAGGCCGCCCGAGCCGACCTCCGTGTCCAGCCCCTCGTCGAGGTCGCGTGCCCAGGTGTCCGCGTCGACCGCGCTGAGGGCGGCCCACAGCTCGGCGTCCTCGGCGCCGGCCCGGGCCAGCCGCAGGTTGTCGCGGAGGGAGCCCACGAAGACGTGGTGCTCCTGGTTGACGAGCGCGACGTGCGCGCGTACGTCTTCCGCGGGCATCCGCGCCAGTTCGGCGCCGCCGAGTGTCACCTGACCCGTACGCGGTCCGTAGATCCCGGCGAGGAGGCGGCCGAGCGTGGACTTGCCCGCGCCGGACGGGCCGACGAGCGCCACGCGGGAGCCCGGTGCGACGGCCAGCGACACCTCGCGGAGCACGTCGACGCCGCTGTGGTAGCCGAAGTGCACGTCGTCGGCGAGGACGTCGCGGCCCTCCGGCGCCACGGAGGCGTCACCGGCGGCGGGCTCGATGTCGCGCACGCCCACGAGCCGGGCCAGCGACACCTGGGCCACCTGCAGCTCGTCGTACCAGCGCAGGACGATGCCGATCGGGTCGACGAGCATCTGCGCGATCAGCGTGCCCGTGGTGAGCTGGCCCACGCCGATCCAGCCCTGGAGGACGAACACGCCGCCGATCATCAGCACCGAGCACAGCACGATGACGTGGGTGGCGTTGATGAAGGGGAAGAGGACCGACCGCAGGTAGAGCGTGTAGCGTTCCCAGGCCGTCCACTCGGCGATGCGGCGCTCCGAGAGTTCCACGCGGCGCGCGCCGAGCCGGTGCGCCTCCACGGTGCGGCCCGCGTCGACGGTCTCCGCGAGCGCGGCGGCGACGGCGGCGTACCCAGCGGCCTCGGAACGGTACGCGGACGGCGCCCGCTTGAAGTACCAGCGGCAGGCGACCACGAGCAGCGGCACGGCGACCAGCAGCGCGGGCGCCAGCGGCGGCGCGGTCACGGTGAGGCCGGCCACGAGGAGCGCCACCCAGACCACGCCGATGGCGAGCTGCGGCACGGCCTCGCGCATCGCGTTGGCCAGCCGGTCGATGTCGGTGGTGATGCGGGACAGCAGGTCACCGGTGCCGGCGCGCTCCAGGACACCCGGCGGCAGGCCGACCGACCGGACGAGGAAGTCCTCCCGCAGATCGGCGAGCATCCGTTCGCCGAGCATCGCGCCGCGCAGCCGCACCTGGTGCACGAAGACCGCCTGCGCCACCAGGGCGAGGGAGAACAGGCCCACGGTGCGCTCCAGATGGAGCTCGCGCGCATCGTCCGACAGGTCCTCGACGAGGCCGCCGAGGAGGGCGGGGCCCACCATGGAGGCCACCACGGCGAGGGTGTTCACCGCGATCAGCAGGGCGAAGGCGCCGCGATGCCGCCGCAGCAGCTCGCGCACATAGGCCCGTACCGTCGCAGGGGCGCCGACGGGCAGGGTCTCCGCGGTGGTCGGGGCCGCCGGATCGTACTGCGGCGGCGCCAGGCCGATCATGCCGTCTCCTCGATGTCGATGGTTCGCACGGGGATGCCGCTCGCTTGGCCCCGGTCCCCCGGGCGGCCGGTGCGGCCCGAGCGGTTGGAGTGGCCTGACTCGGGGTCGTCCGAGTGGCTGGAGTGGTGCGCGTGGCCGGGGTCGTCCGCGCGCCCGCAGTCGTGGGAGCCGTCCTGCGCGCGAGCGTGCTGCTCCGCGCCGGTGTGTTCCTCCTCCGTCTCCCGCGTCACGACCGCCCGGTATGCCGCATGGGTCACCACGAGTTCGCGGTGCTCGCCGACGGCGGCGACCTCTCCGTCGTGCAGGAACACGACGCGGTCGGCGCGGTCCAGGAGCAGCGGCGACGAGGTGAAAACGACCGTGGTGCGGCCCGCGCGGAGTTCCCGCAGGCCGTCGGCGATCCGGGCCTCCGTGTGGGAGTCGACGGCGGACGTCGGCTCGTCCAGGACCAGTGCCTCCGGGTCGGTGACCAGCGACCGCGCCAGGGCGAGGCGCTGGCGCTGGCCGCCGGACAGGGACCGGCCGCGCTCGGTGAGGTGCGCGTCCATGGGATCGTCGGCAGTGGAACCTTGTACGAGCGCGGCGAGGACGTCGCCGCACTGGGCCGCGGCCAGGGCCCGTTCCGGACTCACGGCGCCCGACGCCGGTACGTCGAGCAGGGCGGCCAGGGTTCCGGAGAGCAGCACCGGGTCCTTGTCCTGGACGAGGACGGCGGTGCGGGCGGTGTCGAGCGGCAGGTCGTCGAGCGGTACGCCGCCGAGCCGCACCGACGGCAGATCCGTGGTGTACGCCGGGTGGCCGCCGAGGCGCTCGGCGAGCCGCCCCGCCGCGTCCGGGTCCCCGCACACCACGGCCGTGAGGCGCCCGGCCGGGGCGAGCAGACCCGTCGCCGGGTCGTACAGGTCACCGGCGGGCGGTGTGGCGGCGAGGACACCGTCGGGGGCGCCCGCGCTCGCCTTCCCCACGGCCCTCCCCGTGCCGACGACCGCCTGCTCGCCGTCGGCCGTCCCCTTGCTGACGGCCGTCTGCTCGCCGTCGGCCGTCCCCCTGTCGACGACCGTCGGCTCGCCATCGGTCGTCCCCCTGTCGACGGCCGTCTGCTGGTCATCGGCCGTCCGCGTGCTGTCGGAGGTCTCACCAGCGTCCGCCCGGGCCCTGCCACCAGCCGACTCGCCACGGTCAGCCGTCCCGCTGCCACCGACGCCACGGCTGCCACCAACGGCCTCGCCGCTACCAACACGTTCGCTGCGACCAATGGCCTCGCCGCCACCAGAGCCCTGCCTGGCACCAGTGGCCTGGCTGCCACCAGCGGCCTCGCCGCTACCGGTGTCCTCGCGGCCACCAGCGGATTCGCTGCTACCGGCGGACCCGCCGCCGCCAGTCGTCCCAGCGTCCTCGGCAGCCCGCGCGCCCCCACGTGTCCCCCGGTCGTCGACCGGCCCTGCGGCCCCGGCCGCCTCCGTGCGTTGCAGGGACAGCACCCGTGCCGCGCGCTTCGCCGACGGGCGGGAGAAGGAGTACGCCATGGCGATCTCCTCGAAGTGCCGTAGCGGGTAGTTGAGCAGCATCACCGCGCTGTACACGGTGACCAGCTCGCCGACCGTGATGCGGCCTTCGTGGGCGAGGTGCACACCGTGCCAGACCAGGACGATCAACAGCAGCCCGGGGAGCAGCACTTGGACGGCGGAGATCACTGCCCACATGCGTGCGCTGCGCACGGCGGCGACCCGTACCTCCTGGGATGCGCGGCGATAGCGTTCCAGGAACAGTTCCTCGCCGCCGATGCCGCGCAGTACCCGCAGGCCCGCGACGGTGTCCGAGGCCAGTTCGGTGGCCCGGCCCGCCTTCTCGCGTTGCAGGTCGGCCCGGCGGGTCGCGCGCGGCAGCAGGGGCAGGACCGCGAGTGCCAGGACCGGGATGCCGACGGCGACGACGATGCCGAGGGCGGGCTGGTAGACCACGAGACCGACGCAGACGGCGAGGACCGTCAGGGCGGCCGCCGCGAACCGCGACAGGGCCTCCACGAACCAGCCGATCTTCTCCACGTCGCCCGTGGACACCGCGACGACCTCACCGGCGGCCACCCGCCGGGTGAGCGCGGCGCCCAGCCGGGCGGTCTTGCGGGCGAGCAACTGCTGGACCCGGGCCGCCGCCGTGATCCAGTTGGTGACGGCGGTGCGGTGCAGCATCGTGTCACCGGCCGCGATGGCGACCCCCGCCAGCAGGATGAGGCCGCCGGAGAGGGCGAGCCGGGTGCCGGAGCGGTCGATGACGGCCTCCACGGCGGTGCCCACCATGTACGGCAGGGCGGCGATGCCGAGGAAGTGCAGCAGGCCCCAGCACAACGACTTGAGCTGGCCGCCCAGTTGCATACGGCCCAGCCACAGCAGGAAGCGGGGGCCGGAGCGGGCGTCGGGCTCGCCCGGATCGGCGTACGGAAGATCGCGAATCTGCATGACGTCCCAGGATCGGAGCGGTGGTTCTCGGCAGCGGTGGGCAGCGGTGGTGTGTGGAGCGGTCACGCCCGGAGTGACGGCCGCGTGCCGCCGGGGCGCCGAGCGGGCGCCGACCGAACGGCGGTAACAAACCGTGCAAGGTTCACCTCGCACGGTGGCAGGAGGCAAACGATTTTCCGGGGCCGGGTAAAGAGTCCGCCATCGCTGCGGGCGCCGAGGGGCCGTCGGTCAGGGGGCGCACGGGGCTGATGCGAGCATGGGGCGCATGCGCGTAGCCGGTGTGGTTCGAACGGCGGCCGTGGCCGTCGCCTGCTCAGCCGTCCTGACCTCCTGCGGCGGTGCGGGGGACGGCAGGGGCGGAGCCGCGCACTCGCCGCAGGGCGGTGGCCGGGCAGCGGACCGGCCCACCACCGACTTCAAGCGCATCCCCGACGTCGGCGACCGCCTCCGGTCCCGCATCCCGAAGAACGCGCGCCAGGTCGTCGCCGTCTACGGCGAGGGCGAGAACTCGGCGGCGTCCACGGTCGTCCTGTACACGAAGCGGGGCGAGACCTGGAAGAAGGAACGGAGCTGGCCCGCCCACAACGGCAAGAAGGGCTGGACGCGCGACCACCGGGAGAACGACAAGCGCAGTCCGGTCGGCGTGTTCACGCTCACGGACGCGGGCGGTGTCCTCGCCGACCCGGGGAGCGGCCTCCCGTACACGCGGACCGCGTCCCTCCAAGCGCCGCGCTACTGGCCGAGGACGCACTGGCACGACTTCGACTACGTCATCGCGATCGACTACAACCGCGTGCCCGGCACCCCGCCCAACGATCCCACGCGCCCGCAGGGGCAGGCCAAGGGCGGCAGCATCTGGCTGCACATGGACCACGGCAGCGGCACGTCGGGCTGCGTGAGCCTGTCGAAGGCGGGCATGCGCCGCCTGCTGCGGGCGCTCGACCCGAAGCAGCACCCGGTCGTGGTGATGGGGGACAGGGCGGCCCTCAAGGCCTGAGAGCCGCCCCGCCCCCCTCGGGCCCGCCTGCTGCCGGGGCCCGCCCGCTGCCCGGGCCCGCCCGCTCCGTCACTGGCCCGCCATCCGGGGCCCGCCCGTCCGAAAACCGTGCTCTCCGGGGCTCGCCCCCTCCGGAAACCGCCCCGTCCGGAAACCGCCCCGTCCGGAAACCGCCCCGTCCGGAAACCGTGCCCTCCGGGGCTCGCCCCCTCCGGAACCGTGCCGTCCAGAAACCCCGCCGCTCAGGACTCCTCGGGCTTCTCCGAGTCCACGCCCGGGCGTGCCTTCTTCCACCCGCCCCGGGTGAAGTCCGGGATGGCCTGCGGGGCGCCCTTCGCCTTGATCGAGGCGTGGCTCAGCGGTACCGGCGCGGTCCAGGTCGCGCCGTCGTACACGTCGAAGTCCGGTACGAGGCCGAGGCGCATGCACTGCATCAGGCGGAACACCATGAGGTAGTCCATGCCGCCGTGTCCGCCGGGCGGGTTGGCGTGTTCCTTCCACAGCCAGTGGTCGTACTCCGCCGCGTACTTCGAGAAGTCGCCCCAGCGGTCGTCGGTGTGGTCGGGCTCGATGTAGATGCGGGCGGGGTAGTCCTCGAAGACGCCCTTCGTGCCGCCGAGGCTGTTGATACGGCTGTAGGGATGGGGTGTCGAGACGTCGTGCTCCAGGCGGATGACCCGGCCCTTGGCGGTCTGCACCAGGCTGATGGTCCGGTCGCTCTCGATGTACGTCTCCTTCCAGCTCGGGTCGCCCGGCGGCATGTGCTCCTTGCGGTACTCGGCGAGGCCGAGGGCGGGGGTGCCGAAGCTGGAGATGTGCGTGGCGCGGTCGCCGCGGTTGACGTCCATGTAGTTGGCGACGGGGCCGAAGCCGTGGTTGGGGTAGAGGTCGCCGCGCAGCCGCGTGTGCCACAGGCGCCGCCAGGGACCCTCGTAGTAGTCGGGGTCGAACATGAGGCCGCGCAGGTCGTGGTTGTACGCGCCCGCTCCGTGCAGGAGGTCCCCGAACTTGCCCGCGTGCGCCATCCGCAGGACGCGCATCTCGTTCCTGCCGTAGCAGCAGTTCTCCAGTTGCATGCAGTGTCTGCGGGTGCGCTCCGACAGGTCGACCAGCGCCCACAGCTCGTCCAGGCGCAAGGCGAGGGGACACTCCACGCCGACGTGCTTGCCGTTCAGCATCGCCGATCTGGCCATCTCGAAGTGCCAGTCCCAAGGCGTCGCCACGTACACGAAGTCGACGTCCCCGCGCTCGCAGAGCTTCTCGAAGTCGTGCTCCCCCTTGGTGTACGTCGCCGGGGCGGGCTGCCCCGCGGCGACGACCTTCTTCGCGGCCGCCGCGGTCTTGTCCTTGACCGGGTCGCACAGGGCGACGACGCGTACGCCGGGGAGCGCCAGGAACAGGTCGATCATGCTGCCGCCGCGGTTGCCGAGGCCGATGATGCCGACGCGCACGGTGGAGCGGGCCGCGAACGGTACCCCGATCATTGTCCTGCCCTTGCGGGCGGGCGCGGCGGGCGCGTCCTCGGGGGCTTCGGCGGGCGCTGCCCCCGCGAGGTCCGCAGTGTCCGCGTGGGCGGCGGGGCCGCCCGCGAACGCGCCGAGGCCGAGCCCGGCCCCGGCGATACCGGCCGTGCGGAGGACCGCGCGCCGGGAGTGACCGTCGGGGGAGTCGTCAGGTGCCGGTGTCGTGTGCTGCGCGTACGCGTCCTCGTCGTGCATCGGACCTCCGTAGTCACGGTGCCTTGTCACTGGGCGCGCCCACCTTGCGGGCGGGCGCCGACGGGACGCAAGGGGCGGACGTGGCCAGGGGGTTGGACTTTTCCACACCGTGACGTGGAGGGCGGTCGCCTGCCCCGACGGGGGCTGCGGTGCGCGGTGCGC
The DNA here is from genome assembly GCF_014656095.1 of Streptomyces longispororuber. Taxonomy (GTDB): domain Bacteria; phylum Actinomycetota; class Actinomycetes; order Streptomycetales; family Streptomycetaceae; genus Streptomyces; species Streptomyces longispororuber. The sequence continues at coordinate 94,941 of NZ_BNBT01000004.1, read as the reverse complement.
GGAGCCGTGGGCGCGCGGGCGTACGCGGATTCGCGCGTACGCAGATTCGCGAGACGCGGATTCGCGCGTACGCGGACTCGGGCGTACGCAGCTCCGGGCGTGCGCGGAGTCGCAGGACGCCGAGCCGCTGTACGCCGAGCCGGAGCGGGCCGCGCCGGACGGAGAAACGGAGCCGCGCCGAAAGGCCCTGAGTGCGGGGGGGTCTCAGCGGTCTCGGCCCTGGATGTGTGCGGCGGCGCGGCGCAACTCGGCGAGGACGGTGCGGACGGCGTTGCGGGCGGTGCGTTCGGGGCGGTGGAGGACGTCGATGTCGCGGCGGGCGTGTACTCCGCTGAGCGGCCTGAGGACGACGTCGGGGTGCGGTCGGGCGGTCCAACGGGGCATCAGCGCGAGGCCGCCGCCGGCGGCGACGGCCTCGGCGACCACCGCGAACTCGTTGATGCGGTGGACGATGTCGAGGCGGCGGTTGGCGGCGCCGGCGATGGCCTCGATGGTGGACATCAGCGGGAAGCCGTCGTGCACCGTGATCCACGGCTGGTCCGCCACGTCCCGCGGCGTGAGCAGCGGCCTGGAGGCCAGCGGATGGTCGGCCGGCAGGGCTACGTCGAGGGGCTCGCACAGCAGCGTCGTACAGGTCACGCTGCGCGGCCACGCCGGACCGTGGTCGAGGCGGTGGGCGAGCACCAGGTCGTAGTGCCGGGTGAGGGCGGGGAAGCGGTCTTGGGCGACGTCCTCGTCCGCGAGCGACAGGCGGGGGCGGCCGGGGCCCGCGAGGCCGCGCAGCAGGAGCGGGAAGAACGCGGATGCCGCGCTGTGGAACGCGGCCACCGATACGTCGCCGTCGGGCTGCTCGACGAAGTCGGCGATCGTGTGCCGGGCTTGTGCCAGGGCGGTCTCGACCTTGACGGCCGCCGCGGCCAGGGCCTGCCCGGCGTCGGTCAGGACCACGCGGCGTCCGGCGCGTTCGGTGAGCGGTACGGGGATCGAGCGTTGCAGCAGCCGCAGTTGCTGCGAGATCGCGGAGGGCGTCACGTGCAGGGCCTCGGCGACCGCGCTGACGCTGCCGAGTTCCCCCAGTTCACGCAGGATGCGTAGCTGCCGTTCATCCACCCCGACAGTGTAGGACTGCTACACCTTGGATTAAGAAGTTGGTCATGGCCTTCAACGTGGTGGTTGGGGCAGCGTGGGGGCGTGCCCGCTGCCTGAGCGCCGGAACCTACGGGGGCCAGGCCGTCGAACGCGCCCCCCGCACCACCGCAACGTCAACCGAGAAGAACGCGAACTGAGAAGAACGCGAACTGAGAAGAACGCGAACCGAGAAGAAGGAGGAAACGTGTCCGACCATGACACCTACCAGCGCCTGATCACCCTGCTCGACACCACCCGGACGCCCTATCGGCTCATCGATCACGAACCGGACGGCACCACGGACTCGGTCAGCGCCCTGCGCGGACACCCCGTTTCCCAGGCGGCGAAGTGCATCATCCTCAGAGTCAAAACAGACAGGAAGACCACCCGCCACGTGCTGGCGGTCGTCCCCGGCGACCGGCGCGTCGACCTGGACGCCGTCCGCACCCTGTTCAACGCCCGCTACGTCGGGTTCAGCGACGCCGCCACCGCCGAACGGCTGGCCCACGCCGTTCCCGGAACCGTCCTGCCCTTCGCCTTCGATCCCGACCTCGAACTCGTCGCCGACCCCGCGGTCGTCGCCCGGCCGCAGCTCTACTTCAACGCCGCCCGCCTCGACCGGTCAGCGGCCATCTCCGGTTCCGACTACGCCCGACTCGCCCAACCACGCATCGAGCCCATCGCCGGACCTCAGCCCGCCGAGACCCAGGAAGCCGCGCCCGCATGAGCACACCGTTCGTTCACCGGACGCGCATGCCGCGCGAGTACGACGAACGAACGACCACAATGGCGTGGTGAACGAGTGGCTGACGGCCGTGATCGGCCTCCTCGGTGCGGGAGTGGGAGCTGGAGCCGCCGTGTGGGGCGCCGCCCGGTCGGCCAGGGCCGGCCGCGAAGCCTTGGCGCTGCAGCGCCGGCACGACGACGCGCGGTGGATGCGCGAGCAGCGGCAGGCGGCCTATCACGCCATGATCCGCGCGGACATGATGCAGACGGAGGCCGCCTATACGGTGCTCGGGCACCGTGAAGACGACGACTGGCCGCCCGAGGTGAGGGCGAGGCAGCACGAGGCGCATTACGAGGCGGTCGCCGCTGAGTCCCTGATCGAACTGTGCGGGCCGCCCGACGTACTGGAGGCGGCCCGCGAACTGCGCAAGGCCGGGGACCTGATGGTCATGGAATGGGGCTCCGGAGGTCCCATGGACCGTACGGTGGACGCCGAGCAGCGGAGGGCACGAGCGCTGGCCGCGTTCCGCGAAGCGGCCAGGCGGACGCTCGGATATGCCTAGTACTCCCGGGGCGCGATCCGCGTAGCGACGGCGCTGGAAGCCGCCGGGTGCGCCGACGCACGGTTCCGCGGCGGGGCCTGAGCGCCGCAGCCCCGCCCGCTACGGCCGCGTCGCGCGCTCCAGCTCCAGGAGGACCGACCGGTACTCCCTGCCCGTCGCCTCCTCCATCCCCACCTCGCACATGCGGTTCGCCGAGAGGTGCGCGTCGAAGGGGCGGGAGGTCACCTCCGCCGCCTCCGCGCGGGTCGCCGACGCGGTGAGCTCCGGGTGCAGCATGCCCCGGTCGCCCGCGAACGCGCAGCACCCCGCGTCGTCGGGGACGACGACCTCGTCGGCGCAGGCCTCGGCGACGGCCCGGAGCTGCGGTTCGTCGCCCAAGTGGCGCGTGGAGCAGGTCGGGTGGAGGACGGCGGAGCCCACGGTGCGGCGCACCGTGAGGTGGGGGAGCAGGTGCTCGGCGGCCCACACCACGGAGTCGACGACGGTCAGCTCCGCGTGCAGGGCGCGGTTGTCGTCCGACAGGTACGGCACGACGTCGCGCGCGAGGCCGAGCGCGCACGACGAGGCGTCCACGACGAGCGGCAGCGCGCCGCCCGCCGTCCAGCCCCAGGCGGCCTCGACGACGCGGTTGGCCATGACGGCGTTCCCGGCGGCGTACCCCTTGGAGTGCCAGATCGTGGCGCAGCACGTTCCGGCCACGTCGTCGGGGACCCACACGGGCTTGCCCGCGCGCGCCGACACGGCGACGACGGCGTGGGCCAGGGGCAGGGCGCCGGGGCTCGCGAAGACGCGGTTCACACAGGCCGGGTAGTAGACGGCGGCGGCGCCCCGGCGCGTGGTGCGGGGGAGGCGCCGGGGCGCCGCGCCGGGAAGCCGCGGCAGCCACGCGGGGACGAGTTCGGGGCCGGCGACCCTGCGGGCGGCCCGGGTGACGGCGGACAGGACCCGGTCGCCGGTCCGGGCGCCGGCCACCGCGCGGAGCGTCCCGGCGGCGGCCACGGCGAGCCGCGCGGAGGCCTCCACCTGCTTGAACCTCCGTGCGGCCAGCTCGGCGACCCGCTCCTCGCGCGGGGAGTGCCGGCCGTGCCGGAAGGACTTCATCAGCGCGCCGGTGTCGATGCCGACGGGACAGGCCAGCTTGCACGTCGAGTCGCCCGCGCAGGTGTCCACGGCGTCGTACCCGTACGCCGCCACGAGCCCGTCCTCGACGGCGGAGCCCGGGGCCTGGCGCATCATCTCGCGGCGCAGCACGATGCGCTGGCGCGGCGTGGTCGTGAGGTCCTCGCTGGGGCAGGTCGGTTCGCAGAAGCCGCACTCGATGCACGGGTCGGCGATCGGCTCCACCGTGGGGATCGTCTTCAGGCCCCGCAGATGGGCCTGCGGGTCGCGGTCAAGGACGACGCGCGGCGCGAGCACGCCGTCCGGGTCGATGACCTGCTTGGTGCGCCACATCAACTCCGTGGCCCGCGGCCCCCATTCGAGTTCCAGGAACGGCGCGAGGTTGCGGCCGGTGGCGTGCTCGGCCTTCAGGGAGCCGTCGAAGTGCTCGACGGTGAGCCGGCAGAAGTCGTCCATGAAGGCGGCGTACCGCTCCACGTCCGCGGGGTCGGCCGCGTCGAAGGCGAGCAGGAAGTGGAGGTTGCCGTGGGCGGCGTGGCCGGCCACGGCGGCGTCGAAGCCGTGCCGCGTCTGGAGGGCGAGCAGTTCCTCGCAGGCCTCCGCGAGCCGGGCGGGCGGCACCGCGAAGTCCTCGGTGATGAGCGTCGTCCCTGCGGGACGCGAGCCACCGACGGCCGTCACGAACGCCTTGCGGGCCGTCCAGTAGGCGCCGATCTCCCCGGGCTCCCGGGTGAAGCGGTTCGTCACCGACGGCACCGGGGCGACGAGGTCGAGGCCGCGCAGCACCTCGGCGGCCGCCGACTCGTACGCGTCCCGGCCCGCCTCGTCCGGTGCGCGGAACTCCACGAGCAGGGCGGTGGCGTCCTTCGGCAGCCGCGCCCAGTCCTGCGGCACGCCCGGCACGCGCACCGACGCGCGCAGGGTGTTGCCGTCCATCAGCTCGACGGCCCGCGCACCCGCGGCGGTGAACAGCGGCACGGCGGCGGCAGCGGCGGGCAGCGCGGGGAAGAAGAGCAGCGCCGTCGACACGTACCGGTCGAGCGGCAGCGTGTCGAAGACGACCTCGGAGATGAAACCGAAGGTGCCCTGGGAGCCGACCATGAGGCCGCGCAGGATCTCCACGGGCGTGGCGCCGTCCAGAAAGGCGTCCAGGCGGTAGCCGTTGGTGTTCTTCAGCTCGTACTTCGCGCGGATGCGGGCGGTGAGCCCCGCGTCCGCCTCGATCTCGCGCTTGAGGGCGAGCAGGCCCGCGCACAGGGCGGGTTCGGCCCGGGCGAGCAGCGCGTCGGCGTCGGGGTCGGCGGTGTCGACGACCGTGCCGGACGGCAGGACGCACGTCAGGGACGCCACCGTGCGGTAGGAGTTGCGGGTGGTGCCCGCCGTCATGCCGGAGGCGTTGTTCGCCACGACCCCGCCGACGGTGCAGGCGATCGCGCTGGCCGGGTCCGGGCCGAGCACGCGCCCGTGCCGCGCGAGGGTGACGTTCGCGCGCGCCACCGTCGTGCCGGGGGCGATCCGCGCCCGCCGCCCGCCGTCGAGCACCTCGACGCCCGCCCAGTGCCGGCGGACGTCGACGAGGATGTCCTCGCCCTGCGCCTGGCCGTTGAGGGAGGTGCCCGCCGCGCGGAAGACGACCTCGCGGCCCTTGCCGTGGGCGTACGACAGGACGGCGGACACGTCGTCGATGTCCTCGGCGACGACCACCACGCGCGGCACGAAGCGGTACGGGCTCGCGTCCGAGGCGTAGCGGACCAGGTCGGACACGCTCGTGAGGACCTTGTCGGCGCCGAGGAGCGCGGTGAGGTCGTCGCGCAGCGGCCGGGGCGTGCCGCCCGCCTGCCCCTCGGGGACCCGGTCGGGCGCGGGCCTGCGGCCGTGCGGGGCGGGGCGCAGGGCGTCGGGGTCGGGCTCCAGCAGGGGCATGGCCTCTCCTCAGCGGTCTCGGCGGCGCGGGCCGGGGCGGCCGGTGCACCGCCACCGGCTCTCCGCCGCCAGGGTCCCACCCGCGAGGGCACACCGCCGCCGAGGCGCCACGCCTCCGTGACACAGGTGGGCGACACAGGTCTGCCCTGGCGGACAAGCAAGCCCCCGTGACACCGAGCCCCCCGCCTCACCCCCCGCCCTCAGGCACCTCGAACAACGCGTCGAGCAAGCCGCCCAACTGCGCGCGCTGGGCGGTGTCCAGGGGAGCCAGGATGTCCTCCGCGGCGGCGCGGCGCGCGCCGTGCAGCAACCGGAGCGCCTCGTGCCCGCCGTCGGTGAGCTCGATGCGGATGACGCGGCGGTTGGTCGGGTCCGGGGCGCGGCGCACCCGGCCGCTCGCCTCCAGGGCGTCGACCACGCTGGTCACGGCGCGCGGTACGACCTCCAGGCGCTGCGCCAGATCGGCCATGCGCGGGGGCGTGTCGCAGTGCGCCAGGGTGCGCAGCAGCCGGGACTGCGCGGGGGTGATGCCGATGGGCTCCAGGTGGCGCTTCTGGATGCGGTGCAGCCGACGGGTCAGCCGCAGCAGTTGCTCGGCGAGAAGTCCGTCGGTGTCCGGTGTGCTCATGCCGGAACAGTAGCAGGACCATGTGCATTGTGAGTATAGGTAACAATGAGCTATCCTCCTGAGGTCGTCGGCGCCGGCCCACCCACGTCCGTCCTCGGCGGCAGGCCACCGCACTCAGGCCGTGCGACCGCGCGCGCCGACAGCGCAGCCGTACGGCCACACCGAAAGCCCGAGCACACCGAAAGCCCGGGCCGCACGGCTGCCGACGGCGCAGGCCGTACGGTCGCCGACACCCCGGGCCGGGCGACCGCCGGCGCCACGCCGTCACCGACCCGGCACCGACAGCCAGACACAGCCGACCCGACACCGCCGACCCGACAGCGCCCATCCGGCGCCGCCGCCTCGGCACCGGCGGCCCGGCCCCGCGCGGCCGACCCGCACCGTCGGCCCGCACCATCCGCACGCCCCCGGGCGGCGGTCCCGTACCGCCGCTCCTCCGCACGGTCGTCGGCCGACACCGCCGACGTCCCGCTAGGTCCCGTAGGAGCCCATGCCTCACGACACCCCGCCCACCTGGACGCCCTCGGACGCGAGCCCGGGGGAGCCCCGCCCGGCCAAGGACCCGAGGGAGCCCCGCTTGGCCAAGGACCCGGGGGAGCCCCGCCCGGCCGAGGGCCCGGAGGAGCCCCGCCAGCTACGCCGCATCCTCCGCCTCTTCCGCCCGTACCGCGCCCGCCTCGCCGTCGTCGGCCTGCTGGTGTGCGCCGCGTCCCTGGTCTCGGTGGCGACCCCCTTCCTCCTCAAGGAGATCCTGGACACCGCCATCCCGCAGGGACGCACGGGCCTGCTGACCCTGCTCGCGCTCGGCATGGTCCTCAGCGCGGTCGTCACCAGCGTCTTCGGCGTCCTCCAGACGCTGATCTCCACGACCGTCGGCCAGCAGGTCATGCACGACCTGCGCACCGCCGTCTACGGCCGCCTCCAGCGCATGTCGCTCGCCTTCTTCACCCGCACCCGCACCGGCGAGGTCCAGTCCCGCATCGCCAACGACATCGGCGGCATGCAGGCGACCGTCACCTCCACGGCGACCTCCCTCGTGTCGAACAGCACGAGCGTCATCGCCACCGTCGTCGCCATGCTCGCCCTCGACTGGCGCCTGACCGTCGTGTCCCTCCTGCTGCTTCCGCTGTTCGTGTGGATCAGTCGCCGGGTCGGCCGCGAGCGCAAGAAGATCGCCACCGAGCGGCAGAAGCAGATGGCCGCGATGGCCGCCACGGTCACCGAGTCGCTGTCCGTCAGCGGCATCCTGCTCGGCCGCACGATGGGCCGCGCCGACTCGCTGACGCGCTCGTTCGCCGACGAGTCCGCGGAGCTGGTGCGCCTGGAGGTCCGCTCCAACATGGCCGGGCGCTGGCGCATGGCCGTGATCACCATCGTCATGGCCGCCATGCCCGCCGTCCTGTACTGGAGCGCCGGGCTCACCTTCCAGATGGGCGGGCCCACCGTCTCCATCGGCACGCTCGTCGCGTTCGTCTCGCTCCAGCAGGGCCTGTTCCGGCCCGCGGTCAGCCTGCTCTCCACCGGGGTGCAGATCCAGACCTCGCTCGCGCTCTTCCAGCGCATCTTCGAGTACCTCGACCTGCCCGTCGACATCACCGAGCGGGACCGGCCGGTGTCCCTGGAGCGGGTCAAGGGCGAGGTCCGGTTCGAGGGCGTGGAGTTCCGCTACGACCCCGAGGGCGCCCCCGTCCTCGAAGGGATCGACATCACCGTGCCCGCGGGCGGCAGCCTGGCCGTCGTCGGGCCCACGGGCTCCGGCAAGTCCACGCTCAGCTACCTGGTCCCCCGGCTGTACGACGTGACGGCCGGGCGCGTCACCCTCGACGGCGTCGACGTGCGCGACCTGGACTTCGACACCCTCGCGCGCGCCGTCGGCGTCGTCTCCCAGGAGACGTACCTGTTCCACGCGTCCGTCGCCGACAACCTCCGCTTCGCCAAGCCGGACGCCACCGACGAGGAACTGCACGCCGCCGCACGGGCCGCGCAGATCCACGACCACATCGCGGCCCTCCCCGACGGCTACGACACCGTGGTGGGCGAGCGCGGCCACCGCTTCTCCGGCGGCGAGAAGCAGCGCCTCGCCATCGCCCGCACGATCCTGCGCGACCCTCCCGTGCTCATCCTGGACGAGGCCACCAGCGCCCTCGACACCCGGACGGAGCACGCCGTGCAGCGGGCCATCGACGCCCTGTCGGCCGACCGGACCACGCTCACCATCGCCCACCGGCTGTCCACCGTGCGCGGCGCCGACCAGATCGTGGTCCTCGACGGCGGGCGGGCCGTGGAGCGGGGCACCCACGAGGAACTCCTCGCCGGCAACGGCCGGTACGCCGCGCTCGTGCGCAGGGACACGCTCCTGGAACCCGCGCCGTAGGGGTCCGATCCGCCGACATTTGCCCTGAAATATGACAAAAGCCGGGTTACCGTGCCCGCATGCACACCACCACACCGCCAGGGGGCACGAAACGCACAGCGGTCCGGCTGACGCGCCGGGGCCGGATCGCCCTGATCACGTCCGGAGCCGTCGCCGCGGCCACCGCCGTGGCGGTCCCGCTGCTGCTCCCCGACGACGACGAAGAACCGCGGCCCAAGACGCTGACGATCCCGGAGGGCTGGCGCTCCGGCCAGGTCTACAAGGCCATCGACAAGGCCCTCGGAGTCGCCGAGGGCACCACGAAGAAGGCGGTCGGCCGGGCGGACCTCAAACTGCCCGGCGACGCCGGCGGCAACCCCGAGGGCTACCTCTTCCCGGCCACGTATCCCATCGGGTCCCAGTCGACCCCGGCGTCCGTCCTGTCGTACATGGTGAACACCGCGAACAAGAAGTTCAGCGGCGGCCACGTCACCGCGGGCGCCGACCGCAACGCCGTGAACATCTACCAGACCGTCACCATCGCGAGCATGATCGAGGCCGAGGCGGACACCAAGGCGGACATGGGCAAGGTGGCCCGCGTCATCTACAACCGCCTCGACCGGGGCATGCCCCTCCAGATGGACTCCACGATCAACTACGCCCTGAACCGCTCCACCCTCAGAACCGCCGCGAGCGACACCAAGCTCAAGAGCCCCTACAACACCTACGCCCGCATGGGCCTGCCCCCCACCCCCATCAACAACCCCGGCGAGGACGCCATGCGCGCCGCCACGAACCCGACACCGGGGAACTGGCTCTACTTCGTGACCGTGAAGCGCGGGGACACCCGCTTCACCGCGAGCTACGAGGAACAGCGGCGCAACGTGGCGGAGTTCAACAGGAACCGGTGACCGGGGGCGGCGGCGTGGGCGAGGCGGCAGTGGGGTCCAGGTAGGCCGGAAGTCGTCTTGGGGCGCGCGGGACCCGTTGATGGCGCGCCGCATCGCCGCTTCCATGGCTCTCCCGGGCGGTACTCGGCAGCCCGGCCGGGAGGGCGGACGAGGGGAGGGGGGCGGATGCGCCGACACCGTGAAGGCGGGGCGGAAGAGGAAGGAACCACGGCGGAGCGGGGCGGGGTGTCCGGTGCGGCGGCGCGGTGCGGTGTCGCTGCACCTGCCGTTTTCGGCGGACCCTCGCCAGCGTGGTGGCCAGCGGACCGCCTCGCCCGGCTCCGGCGGTATGTCTCCGAGGTGGCCCGCCGGCCGACCATCCGGCGGGCCACCGTTGCCGGGTACCCCCGTCCCCGGGCGGCAATCCCCACCGCTCCCGCCTCCCGGGGCCCTCACCCCCACGAGGAAGCAGGTGCAGCCATGACACGTCCCTCCCGCACCCGTGCCGTCGCGGTGCTGTCCGCGCTCGTCGTCGCCGCCGGTCTCCAGGCCGGCGGCGCGTCCGCGGCCGGGGCCGCCCCGGCGGGCCCTGCGGGTGCGCTGCGCCTTGCCGCGGCCGGGGAGAGCGCCGTGCCGGACGGGTGGATCGTCGTCCTGAAGGACACCCGGGGCCGCGACGTGCCCGGCGTGGCGCGCGAGCTGCTCGGGCGGGGCGACGGCGGTACGCGCCTCGGGCACGTGTACCGGGCCGCGCTGCACGGCTTCTCCGCCACGATGAGCCGGGCGCGGGCCGCACGCGTCGCCGCCGACCCGCGGGTCGCGTCCGTCCACCAGGACACCCGCGTGCGCCTCGCCCGGGCCGCCGCCGACGGGACGCAGCCGAACCCGCCCTGGGGCCTGGACCGCGTCGACCAGCGCACCCTGCCACTGTCCGGCAGCTACACGTACCGCACGACCGCGCCCGACGTCCGCGTCCACGTCATCGACACCGGGCTGCGCACCACGCACCAGGACTTCGGCGGGCGCGCCTCGGTCGGTGTCGACACCGTGGGCGACGGCCGGAACGGTGCCGACTGCAACGGCCACGGCACCCACGTCGGCGGCATCGCGGCCGGCCGCACCCACGGCGTCGCCAAGGAGGCCCGGCTGATCGCCGTGCGGGTCCTCGACTGCCAGGGCTCCGGCACCACGTCGGGCGTCGTCGCCGGGGTCGACTGGGTGACGGCGCACGCCGCGCGGCCGGCCGTGGCGAACATGAGCCTCGGCGGCCCGGCCGACGGCGTCCTCGACAACGCCGTCCGCGCCTCGGTCCGCTCCGGCGTCACCTACACCGCGGCGGCCGGCAGCGCGGGCACCTCCACCGGCGCCTGCTCCACGTCCCCCGCGCGGCTCCCCGAGGTGATCACCGTCGGCGCCAGCGACCGCAACGACCGGCGGGCCTCCTCCTCGAACCACGGTTCCTGCGTGTCCCTGTTCGCACCCGGCGTGCAGATCCCCTCCATGTGGTACGACGGCGACACCTCCGTCCGTACCGTCAGCGGTACGTCGATGGCGGCGGCCCACGCGGCCGGCGCGGCGGCGCTCCACCTCGCCCTCCGGCCCGCGGACACCCCCGCCCAGGTGAAGCGGCACCTGATCGACAACGCCACCACCGGAGTCCTGCAGGGCACCCCGCCGGTGGTGCCCGACAAACTTCTGTACACGCTGTGACACCTCCGCCGACGGCGGCGCCGCACCGCCCGGCCGACCGGTGACCCGGCGCGGACCAGCCACGACACCGGTGCCGTGACGGCGGTCGGCGCCCCCGTCCGGCAGCGTGCGCCGGAGCCCGGCCGAATCAGCCAACCCCGGTTTAATGCAGAGGAGTTGCATTATCTTGCGCCTGTCGGGTATGCCATAGGCACCACCGCGCCGCTCGTGCCCCCGGTGGCGAGACAGTTCACCGCACAGACCGCAATCACGGTGGTGCGTCCGCGTGCTCCGCCCGGACCGACCCGGGTCGGCGGCGCCGGGCCGCCACACCCCGGATCCGCGCACAGGGCGCCACGAGGGGGAACGATGCACGACGACAGTCCTCCCTTCGGTCTCCACGCCCGGGTGCGGCAGGAGCGGCTGGTCATCACGCTCTGGGGAGAGCTCGACATCTACGCCACCGAGCGGCTCACGGGCCGCCTCGCCGAGCTGACGCTCACCTGCCGCCACGACGTGGTCCTCGACCTGAGCGACGTGACGTTCCTGGACTGCGGCGGCCTGTCCCTGCTCTGCCAGGCGCGCAACGCCACCCGCCGCCGGGAGCTGCGCCTCACCGTGGTTCTGCAGGACCCCTTCCACCGCAAGGTGATGCGCCTCGCGGGCGTGGCCGACTGCTTCGCCGTCGTGCCCCGCCTGCGCGACGCGCTCGCGGTGCCGCCGGGCGGAGGCCCCCGCCGCAGGCCCCCGGCCCCGTCCCACGCCTGACCCGGCCGCCCCCTCGGCACGCCTGACCCCGGCCGTGCGGTCGTCGTCGAGGCGTGAGGCAAGGGGTGCGTGGTGCGCAAGCGAGCCCAAGTGGCGGTGTATGGCGTGTGATTGACGGGTAGGGCGTGTTCGGCAATGAGTTCGGATCATCGCCGCGCGTCGTGTGCGCCCCTGCCCGGGGGCGCACGCGTCTGTCCAGGCACTTCCCGTACCCGTCAGGACTCATCAGGAGGCACCCATGGAACAGCACACGGGCACCGACGAGCAGGACGCCGCCACGGGCTACGAGCCGCCGGCCCTCGTGGCCGTCGGCGAGTTCTCCGAGGACACGCTGGGCTTCGGCAACAAGTACAACGACGTCCTCGGCGAGCAGGGCTGGTAGGGGCGGCCGTACCGGACCAGTGACCAGTCGGACCGTACGAGCCGAGGCCAGGTGAGATGAGCGCCGGATTCGTCGTCCTGTCGGACGCGCCAGGGGCAGCCCCGCGGACCCCGGACGCGTACCCCTTCCCGGCCGCCCGGGTGCTTGCCCACCCCTCGGGCCGCCCCTGGGTGGTGGGCGGTTGGGACCCGGACGAGGTCCGCCGCACGACGGCGGGTCCGGTGCGCCTGGTGGTGATCGGGCACTGCCCGGTCACCACCGACCGCCTGGAGCGGCTGGCCCGGGGCCTGCGTACGCTCGCCGACGTGGACGCCGTGGCGCGGGAGTTGCCCGGCAGCTTCCACCTGGTGGCCGCCACGGACGACGGCGCCACACGGGTCCAGGGCGGCCTGACCGGGCTGCGGCAGGTCTTCCACGCCCGTCTCGTCGACGGGACGCCGCTCGCCGCGGACCGCGCCGACGTGCTCGCCGCGCTCACCGGCGCGGGCGTCGACGAGGACGTGCTGGCGGTGCGCGTCGCGTGCGGCGGCATGCTGCCGCCCCCGCTCGCCGACCGCAGCCCCTGGGCGGGCGTGGCGACGGTGCCGCACGACCACTGCCTCGTCCTGGAGGCCGACCGCGCCCGCGAAGTGCTCCGGTGGCGTCCGCCCGACCCCGAACTCCCCCTGGACGACGGCGCGGTGGCCCTGCGCCAGGCCCTGGTCACGGCGGTCGACGCACGCCGCCCCGACGGCACGAGCGCGCCCGGCCCGTCCGCCGGAAGCCTCAGCAGCGACCTGTCCGGCGGCATGGACTCCACCTCCCTGGCGTTCCTCGCCGCCCGGCACACCCCGGACCTGCTGGCCTTCCGCTGGGCCGAGGCGGAGGCGGGCAACGACGACGCCCGCTACGCCGCCCACGCCGCGGCACGCCTCCCCGACGCGCACCACCTCGTCCTGCCCCAGGAGGAGCTGCCGCCCGTCTTCGCCGACCCCGAGGCCCTCGCCGACACCGAGCGGCCGTACCTGTACGCGCGCACCCACGCCCGCATGCGGCACACCGCCCGCGTCCTGGCCGCCCACGGCTCCCGCCACCACCTCGCGGGCCACGGCGCCGACGAGCTCCTCGGCCGGACGTACGGCTATCTGCACCGCCTGGTCCGCCGCCACCCCCTGACCGGGCTGCGCCACCTGCGCGGCAACCGCGCCCTCGGCCGCTGGCCGCTCGCGGCCACCCTCGGCCAACTCGCCCGCGCCGACACCCCGTCCGACTGGTGGCGCGCCCAGGCCGCCGCGCTCACCGGTCCGCCGCCACCCGCCCGGCTGCCCTCACTGAGCTGGGGGCTCGCCCCGCTGCGCGCCCCGGCCTGGGCGAGCGACGCCGCCGTCGACGCCGCCCGGGCCGCGCTCCTGGAGGCCGCCGACAGCGCCCGGCCCTTCGCCGAGGACCGGGGGCAGCACCAGTGCCTGACCGCCCTGCGCGTCACGTCGCCCGCGTACCGGCAGGTCGCCCGGCTCTTCGCCGCCGAGGGCGTGCGCCTGCACCTGCCGTTCCTCGACGACCGCGTCGTGGAGGCGGCCCTCGCCGTGCGTCTGGACCAGCGCGTCACGCCGTGGCGGTACAAACCGCTCCTCGCCCGCTCCCTGCGCGGCCTCGTCCCCGACCTCGTCCTGGACCGCACCACCAAGGGCGACTTCAGCGCCGACCTGCGCACGGGCCGCCGCCGCAACCTCGGTGCGCTGCTCGACGTCTTCGCCGACTCCGAGCTGGCCCGGCTCGGAGTGATCGACGCCGACGCCGTCCGCGCCCGGCTCCTCGCCCCCCAGGCCGACTCCGCCCGGGACATCGCCGTCGAACAGCTCCTCGGCTGCGAGACCTGGGCCCGCGCCGCCCGCCGCCCCCTACCCCTTCGGACGTGACGATGCCCCTGACCCTGCACCCCGACGTCTCCCTCGCCGAGACCGACGACGGAGCCGTCCTGCTGCACCAGCGCACCGGCCGCTACTGGCAGCTCAACCCCACCGGCGTCCTCGTCCTGAAGAACCTCCTCGACGGCCGCACCCACGACCAGGCCGCCCAGGAGCTGACGGAGCGCCACCGGGCCGCGCCCGAGGCCGCCCGGCGCGACGTGGCCCGGCTCGTGGACTCCCTGCGCGCCGCAGACCTCCTCGCGGAGCCCCGGTGAGCGCCCCCGTCGCCCTGGCCGCCCGCGACCGGCTGCCGGTGCGCCGCAGACCGCTGCCCCTGCTCGCCGTGGCCGCGGCCCGCGTGCTGGCCCGCGCCAAGCCCGCCCGGGTCCGCAAGGTCCTGGAAGCCGTACGCCGGGGCGCCCGGCCCGCCACCGCCGACGAGGCCCTGGCCGCCCGCAAGGACGTCGTCTCCGTCAGCCTGCGCTGCGCGGGCCAGGCCTGCCTCCAGCGCTCCATCGCCGCGGCCCTGCTGTGCCGCGCCCGGGGCACCTGGCCCACCTGGTGCACGGGCGTGCGCACCAGCCCCTTCGAGGCCCACGCGTGGATCGAGGTCGCGGGGCGACCGGTGGGGGAGCCGCACCCGGCGGGCCACTACCGGACGCTGCTCGCGGTGGCACCGCTGCCGGAGGAGCGCACGTAGCCCGCGCGGGGTCGCGGCCGCGGAGCGCAGGCCTTTCACGGCTCAGGCGGGTACCGGCACCTCCGCGCCGGCCACCCGGGCCTCCGGCGCGGGCACGGCCACCGCCTCGTCCCCGAGGAGGCGCACGATGTCCCGTACCGCCGCGCGCCCCGCGCGGTTCGCGCCGATCGTGCTGGCCGAAGGGCCGTACCCGACGAGGTGCACGCGCGGGTCGGCGGCCGCCCGCGTGCCGTCCAGGCGGATGCCGCCGCCCGGCTCCCGCAGCCGCAGCGGCGCGAGGTGGTCGACGGCCGCGCGGAAGCCGGTCGCCCACAGGATCACGTCGGCCTCGATCCGCCGCCCGTCGTCCCACTCCACGCCGGTCGGCGTGATGCGGTCGAACATCGGCAGGCGGTCAAGGACCCCGTTCGCGCGCGCCTCGCGCACCGCGTCCGTGACGGCGAGCCCGGTCACCGACACCACGCTCAGCGGCGGCAGGCCCCGCCGCACCCGCTCCTCGACCATGGCCACGGCGGCCCGCCCGCGCTCCTCGTCGAAGGGGCCGTCGGCGAACACGGGCGGCCGCCGCGTCACCCACCACGTCGCGGCGGCGTACGGGGCGATCTCCATCAGGTGCTGGGTGCCGGAGGCGCCGCCGCCCACGACGACGACGCGCTTCCCGCGGAACGCCTCGGGCCCGGGGTAGTCCGCTGTGTGCACCTGCCGCCCGCGGAACGTCTCCTGGCCCGGGTAGCGCGGCCAGAAGGGCCGGTCCCAGGTGCCGGTCGCGTTGATCAGGGCGCGCGTGGCCCAGGTACCCGCCGAGGTCTCCACGAGCAGCCGCCCGCCGGCTCCCTCCCGTACGCGTCGCACGTCCACGGGGCGCCGTACGTGCAGGCCGAAGCGGTCCTCGTAGGCGGCGAAGTACTCCCCGATCACCTCCGACGACGGCCGGGCGGGGTCCGCCCCGGTCAGCTCCATGCCCGGCAGCGCGTGCATGCCGTGCACCTTGCCGTACGTCAGCGAGGGCCAGCGGAACTGCCACGCGCCGCCCGGCCGGGGCGCGTGGTCGAGGACGACGAAGTCCCGCCCTGGCTCGAACCCCTTGCGCCGCAGGTGGTAGGCGCTGGACAGACCCGCCTGCCCGGCGCCCACGACCACCACGTCCACGTCCGTCACGCCCGCGTCCCGCACCCCGATATCGTTCACGTTTCTACCAACCATGCCGGGGTGCGGGATCTTCCCGCGGCTCAGCGGCTCAGCGGCTCAGCGGTCCAGCGGCTCAGCGGCCCAGCAGCTCAGCGGTCCAGCGGCTCGCCGCCTCAGCGACCCCCGCCCACCAGCAGCGGCGCCCCGCCCGGCGCCGACGCCGGGCGGCCGTTCGCGGCCGGGACGCCGGCCAGCGGGGCGGCGGGGATGCGGGACAGGAGGCCGCGCGCCGCGAGCTCCGGGACGACGCCCTCGCCGAACCAGTACGCCTCCTCCAGGTGCGGGTAGCCGGAGAGGATGAAGTGCTCCACGCCGAGCGCGTGGTACTCCTCGACGCGGTCGGCGACCTCGGCGTGGCTGCCCACGAGCGCGGTGCCCGCGCCGCCGCGCACGAGGCCGACGCCCGCCCACAGGTTCGGCGCGATCTCCAGGTTGTCGCGGGAGCCGCCGTGCAGCGCGAGCATCCGCTGCTGGCCCACCGACTCGCTGTGGCCGAGCGCCTCCTGCGCGGCGGCCACCGTGTCGGCGTCGAGGTCGTCGAGGAGGCGCCGCGCGGTGGCCCAGGCCTCCCGCGCCGAGTCGCGGGAGATGGTGTGCAGCCGGATGCCGAAGCGGACCGTGCGCCCCTCCGCCTCGGCGAGCCCCCGGATCCAGTCGAGCTTCCGCTTCACCTGCTCCGGCGGCTCGCCCCAGGTCAGGTACACATCCGCGTGGCGGGCCGCGACCGGGCCCGCCGCGGCCGACGAGCCGCCGAAGAAGACCTCCGGCAGCGGGTCCGGCGGCAGCGCGGTGAGACCGCCCTCGACCTGGTAGTACGTCCCGTCGAAGTCGTACGGCGTGCCGCCCCACACCCCGCGGACCACCGACAGGAACTCGTCGGTGCGGGCGTAGCGGCGGTCGTGGTCCACGTGGTCGCCGAAGCGCCGCTGCTCGGTCGCGTCGCCGCCCGTCACCACGTTCAGGAGCAGGCGCCCGCGCGTGACGCGCTGGTACGTCGCCGCCATCTGCGCGGCGAGCACGGGGGACAGCACGCCGGGCCGGAACGCCACCAGGAACTTGAGCCGCTCGGTGTGCTGGGCCAGGGCGACCGTCGTCAGCCAGGCGTCCTCGCACCAGGTGCCCGTCGGCGTCAGCACGGCCTCGAAGCCGAGCTGCTCGGCGGCCTTGGCGATCTGCGCCAGGTAGGCGATGTCGGGGGCGCGCACGCCGCTGACCGGGGTGACGCGGGAGCGGGTGATGCCGCCGTCGGTGTAGGCGTGCCGGTCGACGAGGGTGCGGCCGTCGCCGCCGGTCGGCAGGAACCAGTGCAGGTGGACGGTCATGGTCAGGACTCCTCGGGCGTGCGGGGGTAGGTGCGGGGCTTGGTGGTCGAGGGCGGCAGCGAGCCGTTGAACCGGTCGTCGGTGAAGTCGGCGAAGTCGACGCGGCGCGGGATGAGCTTCAGCTCGGCGAAGGTGTCGACGATGTCCTGCTCGGAGGCGATGGCGGCACGGTCCACGGCGACCGGGACGCGCGTGCCGTGCGTGCGCCTGACCGCGTCGAGGGCGACCTCGTACGGCAGCCCGGTGTCCTTCGCCCAGACCTTCGCCCACGCCTCGGGGTGTCGGAAGACCCAGTTCTGGGCCTTGCGCAGCCTGCGCAGGTAGTCGCCGACGGCGGCGGCCTTCTTCTTGTCCTTCAGTGCGCCGGGCGCCGCCACCTGGAAGCTGAGGCCGTTGACGAGGCCCTCGCCGTCGGTGAGGACCCGCGCCTTGCCGCCGCGCAGCACCTGCGACGTGTACGGGTCCCACACCGCCCAGGCGTCCACGGTGCCGCCGGTGAACGCGGCGAGTGCGTCGGCGGGTTGCAGGTACGTGACGTCGACGTCCTTGAGCGTGAGCCCGGCCTTCTTCAGCGACGCGACGAGCTGGTAGTGCGCGGACGACCCCTGCGCCACGGCGACCGACCTGCCCTTCAGATCGGCGGTCCGCCGCAGCCCGGAGTCCTTCGGGACGACGATGGCCTCGCCGCGCGCGGTGCCGTGGGTCGCGGCCACCACCGAGATCTTCGAGCCCGCGCCCGCGGCGAACACCGGCGGCGTGTTGCCGACCGCGCCGATGTCCACGGCCTTGGCGTTCACGGCCTCCAGGAGCGGCGGCCCGGACGTGAACGTCGACCACTCGATCCGGTACGGCAGGTCGTCGAGCTCGCCGGCGGCGCGCAGCACGGCCTTGGAACCGCCGCGCTGGTCACCGACGGCGAGGGTCAGCGACCCCTTGCCGTCGGTACCTCCGCCGCCGGTCGACGAGGTGGCCGAGGACGTCCCGGAGCAGGCGGCGAGGGCCAGCGCCAAGGGGAGGAGCAGGACAGGGGCGAGGCGTTGTCGCATGGGGACGGATCCGTTCTGTGCGTACGTCACGGGCTCGGTGGG
Source organism: Streptomyces longispororuber (assembly GCF_014656095.1). Classification (GTDB taxonomy): domain Bacteria; phylum Actinomycetota; class Actinomycetes; order Streptomycetales; family Streptomycetaceae; genus Streptomyces; species Streptomyces longispororuber. The sequence goes on along the minus strand of NZ_BNBT01000004.1, from coordinate 76,585 downwards.
GTCGAGGCGGTCAGGTGGCGGTGCGGGCGGGGACGGTGGCGGCAGCGGAGGCGGCGGCAGTGGAGGCGGAGGTGGCGGCGGCAGCGGAGGCGGGGGTGGAGGCGGAGGCGGAGGCGGGGGTGGGCGCCTCGACGCCGAGGCGTTCCAGGAGCCCGGCGCGCAGGGCGGCGAAGCGGGGGTCGGTGATGTCGCGGGGCCGGTCGAGGTCGACGCGCTGCTCGTGCGCGATCACGCCCCGGTCCATGACGAGGACCCGGTCGGCGAGCAGCACCGCCTCCTCGACGTCGTGCGTGACGAGCAGCACGGCGCAGCCCCGCCGCTGCCACAGCTCGCCGACGAGCCGCTGCGCCCGCACCCGGGTCAGCGCGTCGAGGGCGCCGAACGGCTCGTCCAGGAGCAGCAGGTCGGGCTCGCGCACCAGCGCGCGGGCCAGGGAGGCGCGCTGGGCCTCGCCGCCCGACAGCGTCTTGGGCCAGGCGCGGGCGCGGTGGCCGAGCCCGACCTCGTCCAGGGCCCGCTCGGCGACGGCCCGCTCGGGCTTGCCGTCCAGGCCGAGCACGACGTTGCGCCACACCCGCTTCCAGGGCATCAGGCGCGGTGCCTGGAACGCCACGGCCTTGCGGCGCGGCACGAGGACGGTGCCCTCGATCTCGCGGTCGAGCCCGGCGAGGACGCGCAGCAGCGTGGACTTGCCGCAGCCGCTGCGGCCGAGCAGCGCCACGAACTCGCCGGGCCGCACGTCGAGGCGGAGACCGTCGATGACGGGGCGGCCGTCGAAGGCGCGGATGAGCCCGTCGACGCGGACGGCGGCGGGCGCCGCGGAGGTCACCGGCCGGTGAACGTCGGTCGCCATTGAAGGAGCAGCCTTTCGAGAGTGCGGACGGCGAGGTCGGCCAGGAGGCCGAGGAAGGCGTAGACGATCAGGCAGACGACGATGACGTCGGTCCGCAGGAAGTCCCGGGCCTGGACCATCAGGAAGCCGATGCCCGCGTCGGCGTTGATCTGCTCGGCGAAGACCAGGGCGAGCCAGGCGATGCCGAGGGAGTACCGCAGCCCGGTCAGCGCGCCGGGCAGCGCGCCCGGCAGGACCACGTGCCGTACGAGCCCCCACCGGGAGAGCCCCAACGACTCGCCCGCCTCGATGAGTTGGGTGTCGACGCCGCGGATGCCCGCGTACACGTTGAGGTACAGCGGGAAGGAGACACCGAGCGTGATGAGGGCGAGCTTGGGCGTCTCGCCGATGCCGAACCAGATGATGAACAGCGGGATGAGCCCGACGAACGGCACGGTCCGCAGCATCTGTACGCTCGCGTCGACGAGGTCCTCGCCGATCCGGAACAGCCCGGAGACGAGGGCGAGTCCGGTTCCGACGAGGGTCCCGAGCAGCAGGCCGACGGCGACGCGCTGCACGGAGACCCCCATGGCCGAGGGCAGCGAACCGTCCTCGACGAGGTCCCCCGCGACCCGCGCGATGGTGCCCGGGGAGGCGAGCACGTCGTCGCTCAGGACGCCGGTGACGCTGAGCAGGTGCCACAGGACGAGCAGCAGCAGGGGTCCTGTGGTGCGGCGCAGCCAGCGGGGGACACGGGCGCGGCGGGCGGAGGCGGGCACGAGGGGGACGAGCTCGGGCGGTGGGACGGCGCCGGTCTCCGGGATCTCTTCGGTGGCTTCACCGGATATGTCGGGCGAGGGAGGCGGAGGTGGGGCATGGCTGATGCTCATGGCACTCCTGGCGGGAGGCGGGGGGCGCGCCCGGGCGGTCGACCCGGCACGGCCGCGGAGGGCGGCGCCGGGCCGGGGCGGTGCGCGGTGCGCGGCAGTGGGGTGGCGGCGTACGGACGGCACCCGCGGAGCGCGGGCGTCACGAAGGGCTCGAAGAGGCCGCAGGCGCCGGCCGGTGGGCGCCGCGGTGGTCCATGGACGCACGCGGGGACCGGTAGGACCGGGGGCGGACGCTACGGCGTACGGTCCGTACGCGGAGCAGTCGGGTGAGAGGGCGTCAGCAGCCGCGGCGACACGCGGCGGAGGCCACCCGCAGCAGGTCGATGTGACCGCGCGAAGTGAGCAGAGCTGAACGCGACATGCGGCAGAACGTAGCGATCTCGACGATGCACGGTCAATGGTGTCTCGGAGGTCGGACACGCCATCCCACTGTGTGGACGACCGGGCAGTGTCCCACGGGCTGCACGGGCGCGTGTTGGTGCAGGATGGGTCGTATGTCCGACGTCTTCACCACCCGCATCCTGAACGTCACGACCGGCTCCGAGGAGACGGTCCTCGACCTCACCGACGCGTGCGCCGGCTTCCTGGACGAGGTGGCCCGCGGCCGCGACGGCCTGCTCAACGTCTTCGTGCCCCACGCCACCGCGGGCGTGGCCGTGCTCGAGACCGGCGCGGGCAGCGACAGCGACCTGCTCGCCGCCCTGCACACCCTGCTCCCGGCCGACGACCGCTGGCAGCACCGGCACGGCAGCCCCGGCCACGGCCGCGACCACGTGCTCCCCGCCCTGGTCGCCCCGCACGCCACGCTCCCCGTCATCGGCGGCAGGCTGGAGCTGGGCACGTGGCAAGCGGTGTGCCTGGTGGACACGAACCGGGACAACCCCGATCGCCAGGTGCGGCTGAGCTTCCTGGGGTAGCGGGCCGGGGGCGGCGGGGCGACGCCCTTCGGGGTGCTGGGGTGTCGGGGTGCCGGGGTGCCAGGGCGACTGGCGGCCCCGCTCCGCGCGCCGGGGCGCCGCCCCCGTTCACCGCCCCGGCGCCCCCGCCCGCAGCCCGTCCATGACGATGTCCAGGAGCTGGTCCACGCGTGCCTGCCAGTCGCTGTGCGGGTCGATGTGCCACAGGCCCGCGATGGCGAGCAGGAAGTCGTCGGGGGTCAGGCCCGGGCGGATGGTGCCCGCCTCGTCGTTGGCGCGCAGCAGGAGCGTGATGGCCGCGGTGAGCGGGCCGTGGCCGCAGGCGGCGAAACTGCCGTACGCGGTGGCCTTGCCCATCGCCGCGGCCAGGCCCGCCTTCGTCATGGAGTACCGGGCGAGGCGGTCCATCCACTCCCGCAGGGCCTGGTCCGGGGCGCGGTCCGCCAGCAACTGGGCCGCCGTGGCCGCCACTTGCTCCACCTCGTAGCGGTAGACCTCCAGGACGAGCGCCTCGCGGCTCGGGAAGTTGCGGTACAAGGTGCCCTGCCCCACGCCCGCCTTCTTCGCGATGGCGCTCAGAGGGGTGTCCGCCGCCCGCGTCAGCTCCACGAGGGCGACTTCCAGGATGCGTTCGCGGTTCCGCTGCGCGTCCGACCGCAGTGGCGCGTTCTTTTTCTCGTGCACCCCTCGTCCTTCCGGGCCCGGGCCGTCCGGCCTTGCTCAAGCGGACAGGTGTCCGTTAGGTTCGGAGTCATCGGACAGGTGTCCGCTTGGGATCACCATAGCGGGACACCGGTCGGCCGGACGCCCCGACGGCGCCTGCCCGGCGTCCGCACGCCCTGCCCGTACGTCCTGTTCGCACGACCCGTTCGACCGGACCGGTGGCCGGCCCGGTGCCCGCGCGCCACCTCCGCCCGCGGGCCGCACCCGTGACCGCGCACCACCGCGAGCACGTCCCGCCCGTTCGAACGCGCCCGACCAGCTCGTCCTCGCACCACGCCGAAGCAACCCGGCCGGGCACGCCCCGGCCCGAGCACGTCGAAGCACGTCCCAGCACGCCGAGCGCCACCGGCTCCAGCGCGCCCCGCTGCGCCGCGCGCCACCTCCGCGTACGCGAAAGAAGGCTTGACCATGGCTCCAGCCCCCACGGCGACGCACAGCGTCGTCACACTGACCGTCAACGGCGAGAAACACACCTTGCCCGTCGACCACCGCACCACCCTGCTCGACGTGCTGCGCGAGCGCCTGGACCTGACCGGCACGAAGAAGGGCTGCGACCAGGGCCAGTGCGGCGCCTGCACGGTCCTCGTCGACGGGCGCCGCGCCGTCTCCTGCCTGCAGCTCGCGGTGGCCGCCGAGGGCCGCGAGATCACCACCATCGAGGGCGTCGCCGAGGGCGACCGGCTGCACCCGGTGCAGCAGGCCTTCCTCGACCTCGACGGCTTCCAGTGCGGGTACTGCACGCCCGGACAGATCTGTTCGGCCCTCGCGGTGCTCGACGAGCACGCGGCGGGCTGGCCCAGCGCCGCGACCGACGACGTACGGCCCGAGGCGGGCGTGCCGCCGCTGACCCCCGAGGAGATCCGGGAGCGGATGAGCGGCAACCTCTGCCGGTGCGGCGCCTATGTGTCCATCGTGCGGGCGGTCGAGCGCGCCGCCGCGGCCGACCGGGACGCGAGCGCCGCCGACGCCCCCGGCGGCGGGGACGACATACCCGCCGACGCCTCCAAGGAGGCCGTGGCGTGAGGGAGTTCGGCTATCTGCGCGCGCCCGACGTCTCCGGCGCCCTCGCCCTGCACGGCGCCGACGACGGCACCCGCTTCCTCGCGGGCGGCACCAACCTCGTCGACCTGATGAAGGCCGGCGTGGAGCGCCCCGAGCGCCTCGTCGACCTCGCCGAGCTGCCGCTGGACCGGATCGAGGAGACCGCCGGCGGCGGCCTGCGGATCGGCGCCACCGTCAGCAACAGCGACCTGGCCGCCCACCCCGAAGTCCGCCGCCGCTACCCCGCGTTGACCCAGGCCGTGCTCGCCGGCGCCTCCGGCCAGTTGCGGAACATGGCCACGGTCGGCGGCAACCTCCTGCAGCGCACCCGCTGCGCCTACTTCACCGACCTGGCGCGGCCGTGCAACAAGCGGACGCCCGGCAGCGGGTGCGCCGCCCTGCGCGGCGAGCACCGCAATCACGCCATCCTCGGCGCCAGCGAGCACTGCGTGGCCGTCCACCCCTCGGACATGGGCGTGGCCCTCACCGCCTTCGACGCGGTCGTCGCCTACGAGACCCTCGACGGCCCCGGCGAGGTGCCGCTCGCGGACTTCTACCTGCCGGTGGGGGACACCCCGCACGCGGAGACCGCCCTGCCCGCCGGGGCGCTGATCACCGCCGTCACGCTGCCGCCCGCGCCGGTCGCCGCCCGCTCCCGCTACCGCAAGGTGCGCGAACGCGCCTCGTACGCCTTCGCGATCGGCTCGCTCGCCGCCGCGCTCGACGTGCGCGACGGCCGCGTGCACGACGTCCGGCTCGCCTTCGGCGCGGTGGCCTCCCGGCCCTGGCGGGCGCGGGCCGCCGAGCGGGCGCTGACCGGCGGCCCGGCGACCGCTGAGGCGTACGCCGCCGCCGCGGACGCCGAACTCGCGGCCGCCGAGCCGCTGCCCGACAACGGATACAAGGTGACCCTGATGCGCAACCTCGTCGTCGCCGTCCTGACCGAACTCGCCGAGGAGGCCGGCCGATGACCACCGCCACCCGCGGCACGGCGGCGCCCGGAGCCGTCGGCACCGGGCACACCCGGATCGAGGGCCGGGACAAGGTTACCGGCGCCGCCCGCTACGCCGGTGAGATCCCCTTCGGCGACCTCGCCCACGGCTGGCTCGTCCTTTCCACCGTCGCCCGCGGCCGCGTCGTCGCCGTGGAGACCGGGCCGGTGCTCGGGATGCCGGGCGTGCTCGCCGTCCTCCACCACGGCAACGCGCCCCGCGTCGAGACCCAGTACGTGGGCAGCCTCGGGCCGCCCGACCCCGTCGTCGGCCTCTTCCAGCACGACCGCGTGCCCTACGCGGGCTGGCCCGTCGCCCTCGTGGTCGCCGAGACGTCCGAGCAGGCCAGGGAGGCCGCCGAGGCGCTCCAGGTGCGGTACGAGACGGAGCCGCACGACGTCGGCTTCCACCCGGAGCACGCGGCGGCGTACACGCCGGAGAGCGTGATGGGCCAGCCCAACGAGGCCGTGAAGGGCGACCTGGAGGCCGAACTCGCGGCGTCCGCCGTCGTGGTGGACGAGCGGTACGGCACGCCCGAGGAGCACCACAACACGATGGAGCCGCACGCGGCCACCGCCCGCTGGGACGGCGGCAGGCTCGAAGTCGTCGACTCCAACCAGGGCAGCCGGTGGGTCGCCGAGGAGCTGGCGCACCTGTTCTCGCTCGACCTGGCCTCGGTGCGGGTGCGGTCCGAGCACGTCGGCGGCGCCTTCGGCTGCAAGGGCGTACGGCCGCACCAGGTGGGCGCCGCCATGGCCGCGACCGTCCTCGACCGGCCGGTGCGCGTGGTCCTGACGCGGCGGCAGATGTTCTCGGTGGTCGGCTACCGCAGCCCCACGACCCAGCGCGTGCGGCTCGGCGCCGACCCCGACGGACGGCTGCGCGCCCTCGGCCACGAGGCCCACGGCGTCACGTCGAAGCTGTTCGAGTTCGTCGAGCCGAGCGCCGGGTTCGGGCGGTCGATGTACGCCGCCGACGCCCACCACTCCGTCACCCGCCTCGTGCCCCTCGACGTGCCCACGCCCACCTGGATGCGGGCACCCGGCGAGGCCCCGGGCTCCTTCGCCCTGGAGTGCGCCCTCGACGAGCTCGCCGAGAAGTGCGGCGTCGACCCGATCGCGCTGCGCGAGCGCAACGAACCCGCCGTCGGGCCCGTCTCCGGCCTGCCCTTCGGCAGCCGCAACCTCCTCGCCTGCTACCGCGAGGGCGCCCGCCGCTTCAGCTGGGCCGACCGCGACCCGCGCCCGGGCACGCGCCGCGACGGGCGCTGGCTCGTCGGCACCGGCATGGCGGCGTCCACGTTCTTCGTCGGCGCGGCCCCGACCACGGCGGCCGTGACGGCGGAGCCCGACGGCACCTTCACCGTACGGATCACCGCGGCGGACGTCGGCACCGGCGCCCGCACCGCGCTCACCCAGATCGCCGCGGACGCCCTTGAGGTCACGCCCGACCGGGTGCGCGTCCGCATCGCCGACAGCGACTTCGGCCAGGCCTGGCTCGCCGGCGGCTCCATGGGCACCCGCTCCTGGGGCTGGGCGGTGCTCCTGGCGGCGCGCGAACTGCGCGAACGCCTGGCCCTCGGCGGCGCCGTACCGGAGGAGGGCCTCACGGCGCGGTCGGACACCAGCGACGTCCTCGCCGCGCTCGCGCAGAAGGAGCGCCACTCCTACGGCGCGCAGTTCGCCGAGGTCGCCGTGGACGTCACCACCGGCGAGGTACGGGTCCGCCGGATGCTCGGGATCTTCGCCGCGGGCAGGATCGTGAACCCGCTGACCGCGCGCAGCCAGTTGGTCGGCGGCATGACGTGGGGCCTGTCGATGGCGCTGCACGAGGAGGCGGTCCGGGACGCGGCCTCGGGCGCGCACGTCGGCGCCGACCTGGCCGGCTACCACTTCGCCGCGCACGCCGACGTACCGCGCATCGAGGCGGACTGGGTCGAGGACACGGACGACGAGGACCCCGTCGGCATCAAGGGCATCGGCGAGATCGGCATCGTCGGCGCGGCCGCGGCGATCGCCAACGCCGTGTGGCACGCCACCGGCGTCCGCCACCGCACCCTGCCCATCCGGCCGGACCGGGTCCTCGACGCGGCAGGGGCCCCGGGCACCCCAGGCGCCGGGGCCGCGGCCGACGGCGGGCCGGACCGTGCTTGACATCGCCGGGGCGCTGCGGCGCTGGACCGACGAGGGGCGCTCGTTCGCCGTGGCCACCGTGGTGGCCGTCGGCGGCAGCGCCCCGCGCGGCCCCGGCGCCGCCCTCGCCGTCGACAGCGACGGCACCGCCGTCGGCTCGGTCTCCGGCGGCTGTGTGGAAGGCGCGGTGTACGACCTGTGCCTGCGGGCGCTGGAGGACGGCGAGGCGGTGGTGGAGGAGTTCGGCTACAGCGACGAGGACGCCTTCGCCGTCGGCCTCACCTGCGGCGGCACCCTCCAGGTCCTGGTCGTGCCCGTGCCCGCCGACGCCCCGGACCGGGCGCGGGTCGCCGAGGCCCTGGCCCGGGCCGACCGCGACGAGCCGACCGCGCTCGTCCGGGTGGCCCGGGGCCCCGCCGGACTCCTCGGCCGGGCCCTGCTCGTGCGGGCCGACGGCTCGTGGGCGGGCGGCCTCGGCGGTGGCGCGGCCCTGGACCGCACGGCGGTGGCCGAGGCCCGCGCGCTGCTCGACGCGGGCCGCACCGGCACCGTCGAGGTGTCCGAGGACGGCTCGCGCTGCCCGGGCGGGGTGACCCTGCTCGTCGAGTCGAGCACCCCGCCCCCGCGCATGATCGTGTTCGGCGCCGTGGACTTCGCCGCGGCGCTGGTCCGCACGGGCAAGCTGCTCGGCTACCACGTGACGGTGTGCGACGCCCGGGCGGTCTTCGCCACACGGGCCCGCTTTCCCGAGGCCGACGAGGTCGTCGTGGACTGGCCGCACCGCTATCTGCGCTCCACCGCGACGGACGCCCGCACGGTGCTGTGCGTGCTGACGCACGACGCCAAGTTCGACGTGCCCGTCCTTCAGGTGGCGCTGCGGCTGCCGGTCGCGTTCGTCGGTGCGATGGGCTCGCGGCGGACCCACGAGGACCGTGCCCGCCGCCTGCGCGCGGCGGGCGTCACGGAGGCCGAACTGGCCCGGCTGCGCTCGCCGATCGGCCTCGACCTCGGGGCCCGCACCCCGGAGGAGACGGCCCTGTCCATCGCCGCCGAGATCGTGGCGGCACGGCACGGCGGCACGGGCGCGCCACTCACCGGCACGCGCGCCCCGATCCACCGGGACGGCCGGGACCAGCCGGTGGCGGCGGGGGCCTGACGGCGCGGCGGGCGGCGTGCACGGCGGGCGGCGCGGCTCACGGACGCAGCGTGACCGTGAAGCTCCGTCCGTACGCGTGGTGCGTGGTGACGTCGATCCTCGTGCCGCCGGGCACGGCCCGGACCCGCACCCCCGCGTCGGCGTCGACCGGCCGCAGCGGGCGTCCGCGCAGCAGCACGGTGACGGTGTCGCGGGCCGTGGTGGGGTCGGACACGGCGACGGTGGTGGGCCCGCCGCGCGGTCCGCGCACGAGGACCGAGGCCGGCCCGTCGACGCGCAGGTGCCCGACGTCGTGGCGCCCGCGCGTGAAGGAATTGGCCGCCGTCAGGCCGAGCCCGTCGTGCCGGACGGCTTGCAGCGCCCGGGAGTTGGTGAGGACCTCGACCGCCCCGTACGACCGCAGCCGGGCCTCGCCCGCGTGCGGCAGGAGCGCGTACGCCAGGCGCACCGGGGCGGCGCCGGCCTCCTGCTCGACCCGGGCGGCGAACACCTGGCGCGTCACGGGGGTGTCGGGGTTCGCGGTCCGTACGGCGCGGCGGCTGCGGGTCACCTCGTCGAGGGTGACCCGCACCGGGGGCGTGTCGAGGAAGACGTACCCGACCGCCGTGCCCTGCCCGGCGTCGGCCCAGCGCAGCCAGGCGAGCCGGCCGGTGCCGGGCCCGCTCCAGGGCTGTCCGTCGCGCAGCGCCCCGGTGAGGGAGACCCGGTCGCCGGGCGCGGAGACGCGTGCGTCGACGGTCGTGGCCACCGCCCGGCCGGCCCCGTCCCCGACTCCGGCGGCGAGCACCACGACCTCCTCGTCGAGCAGGAACCACGACTTGGTGGCGGTGGCGTTGCGGTGGGTCACGAAGTCGTCGGGCAGCAGCGCCCGGTCGCGGTGGGCGACGTCGTCGGACTGCACCATGCCCGCGACGCCGTACGCCCCGAGGACGGCGCCGCCGGAGAACCGGTGGGTGCCGCGCGGAAAGTACACATAGGTGTTCTGCGACTCCGAGGACGGGGTGAACTTCAGCGGGTGGCCCGGGTTGTCGTAGTACGGCTTGCCGTACAGCTCCGGCACGGAGCGGCGCCGCTCCACCGGGGCCGTCACCCCGGCGAGCCCGTGCGGCGGGACGGCGGTGAAGTAGTCGACGCCGAAGGCCCTCGTCTGGTCCTGCCCCGCCAGGTACAGGTAGTGGGCGCCCTCGCCCTGGAACCAGGGCAGCAGGTTCTCGCCGTTCATGTACTCGTACTTGCTGATCCGGTCGGAGTTGCGCGCCAGCGCGAAGGCGTACCCGGGTCTGCGGTGCACGGTGCGGTCCATGGCGTTGAAGGCGACGCACCGGGCGGCGGGGTTGAGGTCACGGGCCGGGACGGAGGCGTCGGCGACGATGTCGGCGTAGCGCACGATGCTGACGGGGGAGACGAACCGGCTCGGGTCGAGGGCGGTCCTGGACGTCTCGCGCACGTGCTTCACATAGCCCTTCAGGGCCGTGGCGTCGGCGGCGCGCGCGAGCGGGGCGAGGTCGGTGACGGCCTCCACGACGGCGGCCACGTCGGTGTAGCCGCTGTCGGTGCGGGACACCGCCCGCCCCTTGACGATCTCCATCATCCACCCCTCGAAGATCACCGGGGCGAATCCGTCGCGCACCCACCGCAGGACGACCGGGACGAGGTCCTCGCCGTGCGCGAAGCCGGTCCCGTCGAGGAACGTGAGGGTCTGCACGACCCGGGTGAGCAGGCCCTTGCCGTAGGCGCCGGTGTAGGCGACGGACGCGTGCTGGAGGAAGGACCCGTCGGCGTAGTAGCCGTCCGTCACGCCGTGCTTGAGGTCGTAGGGGTCGACGGTGGCGAAGACCGTCAACTGGTCGGTGAGCGCCTTGCGCACCCGCGCGTCGTCGGCGAGCAGCGCGCCCTGCAGGACGCGGTTGGTGGTGATGTCCGCGAGGTTGGCGCCGGTGTGGAAGCGGGAGTCCAGGTTCACGTCCCCGTCGACGCCGTTGCGCAGGTAGGCGTCCATGGAGGCCACGTACGTGCGGACCAGGTCGGGGCGGTACGCGCGCACGGTGTCGGCGAGCAGCACCAGGGTCCTGCTGACGTGCTGGGAGATCCCGATCTCCCAGTGGAACCAGTTGCCGTAGTAGCCCTTCGTCTGGTCGCCGTAGTACCGCTCGTGCAGCCACACCAGGCCGTCGACGACCCGGCGCCGCACGGCGGTGTTCCCGTACAGGTCGCCGCCGGGCAGGCCGGGGGTGCGGGTGGCGAGGGCGATCTCGTAGAGGTGGCGGAAGGCGGTGTTGAGCTGCGCCTCGTCGGTGCCGAGCACCAGGCCGTGGAAGAGCTCGCCCGGCCCGGCGTCGTCCATGGCCTTCAGCCGGTCCCGCGCGGCCCGTTCGACGGCGGCGCGCCTGGCCGCGGTCTCGGGCCGGGCGTTGGACCGCGCGGTCCCGGCGAAGACGGCCACGACGTTGGCGAGCAGCCGCTCCCGGTCGGCCGCGCTCGCCGCCCGCACGGGGACCGCGCTCAGCAGCCCGGCGGCGGCGAGGGCGGAGAGCAGACGTCTGCGGGTGAGGTCCATGGGGTCCTCCGCGTGGGGGCGTGGCCGGTTCGGCGGGCGGAGTCAAGCAGAGGGCCGGGGCGCGGGCAAGAGGGACGGGGCCGGTCGGGCGCGGCCGATCAGGGGCGCCGCCCGGGGAGCGGCGCCGCGCGGCGCCGCCCGGGGGCCACCCCGGCCCCGGACGGCACTCCGGCGGTCAGGAGGCACCCCGGTGACGGGTCCGCACCCCGGGCGGCACCCGGTGCGGGCTCAGCGCCCCTGGAGGCGCTTGACGTTGTCGCCGAACGTCCAGTTGCGCGAGCCGTCCCAGTTGATGGACCAGGTCATCAGGCCCTTGAGGGCGCCCGCGTAGTGGTTCCAGGCCTGGGCGACGAGGCTCGGGCCCATGTGGCCGCCGCCGGCGCCCGGCTGGGCGGGCAGCCCCGGCACCTGCTTGTCGTACGGGACCTTGATCGTGGTGCCCTGGATCACGAGCCCCTTGTTGAGGCAGTCGGTCTGGGCGACGAAGCCCTGGACGGTGCCCGCGGAGTAGGAGTCGCCGGAGCAGCCGTACATGCTGCCGTTGTAGTACTGCATGTTCAGCCACCACAGCCGGCCGTTGTCCGCGTACTTCTTGACGATCGGCAGGTACGCGCCCCAGATGGAGCCATACACGACGCTGCCGCCGGTGACGTACGCCGTCTCCGGGGCCATCGTCAGGCCGAAGTTGGACGGCATCTTGGCCAGCACCCCGTCGATGATGCGGATCAGGTTCGACTGGGACGGCGAGAGCTGGTTGATGTTGCCGGTGCCGACGAGGCCGGTCTCGATGTCGATGTCGATGCCGTCGAAGTTGTACTTCTTCAGGATCGGCACGACGGTCTCGACGAACCGGTCGGCCACGGCCGGGGAGCTGAGGTCGATGCCCGCGGCCGCGCCGCCGATGGACATCAGGATCGTGGCGCCGTTGGCCTTGGCCTGACACATCTCGGCCGGCGTCGCGACCTTCACCGTGGAGTCCATGCCGTCCTCCCACAGCACGGTGCCGTCGGAACGGATGACGGGGAAGGCGGCGTTGATCACGTTGTAGCCGTGCGCGCCGATGCGCGCGTCGGTGATCGGGGTCCAGCCGAAGGGCGGGTGCACGCCGTTCGCCGCGCCGTCCCAGTTCTCCCAGTAGCCCTGGAGCACCTTGCCCGCCGGCTTCGACTTGACCGCGCAGGTCTCCTCCCGCGGTGTGCCCGGCGCGTCCGGCGCCGCCGCGGCGGGCAACTGTGCCGCGCAGGCCAGCGCCAGGGCCGCTCCCAACAGACGTACCGTCCGACCGATCATGGCGTGCTCCCTCAAGGAGGCCTTGCTGCGGATGGGATCTGATGCGGCTGACGGTAAGTAGGTATAGACCTGTCGTCAATAGGTCTGGGCCAATGCGGGGCGCACGGGCGTGAGTCGGTAGCCGGAGCCGTCCCGGGTGAGGCGGCCCGCCGTCGGCGGGGCGAAGTGCGTGCCGAGCAGCAGCGCACCGCTCCCTGCGGCGGACGCGAGCAGGGCGGCACGGGTGGCGCGGGCCAGGGCGCTGTCGGTGTCGGCGCAGCTCGCCAGGTGCGGGTGCGCGAGCTGGACGGGGTGGTGGACCGCGTCGCCGGTGATCAGCGCGGTGTCCCCGGAGTCGCGCAGCTCGACCGCGACCTGGCCGGGGGTGTGTCCGGGGGTGGGCAGCAGCCGCAGGCCGGGCGCGAGGGCGACCGGCCCCTCCGTGATGTCGACGACGTCCAGCAGGCCCGCGTCGCGGACGGGGTGCACCGAGTCGCGGAACATCTGGCGGCGGGACTCCTCCATGTCCACGGACGCCCAGTGGTCCCACTCGGTACGGGTCGTGACGTACCGGGCGCGGGGGAACGTGGGCACCCATGTCCCGTTCTCCAGGCGGGTGTTCCAGCCGACGTGGTCGGCGTGCAGGTGCGTGAGGATCACCAGGTCGACGGAGTCGGGTGCATACCCCGCCGCGGTGAGCCGGTCGAGGTAGTCGGTGTCCAGCTCGTGCCAGGCGGGCATGGCGCGCTGCTTGCCGTTGCCGATGCCCGTGTCGACGAGGACCCGCCGCCCGTCGACGGTGAACGCGAAGCTGTGGCTCGACGCGCGCAGGACGCCCCCGTCGTCGGCGAAGTCCGGTGTCAGCCACGGCGCGCGGGCGACGACGTCCGGGGTGGCGTCGGGCAGCAGCCAGGCGCCGGTCTCGGGCGGGAAGTCGATCTCGTCGACGCGGTGGACGGGCGTGCTGCCGACGGCCCAGGCCGGGGTGGTGCCGAGGGTTCGGGGAGAGGTGTGCGGCTCTTGGGCAGGGGTGGGGTGGTGGTGCATGGGTGGGTGCTCCGAGGGGTGAGGGGGAGGGGGAGCCCTCCGCGTGTGTGCGGTCGCGTGGGGCCCGCGTGGGGCCGGGCCAGGTGAGGCCGCGTGAAGCCGTGCGAGGTCACGTGGAGCCCTGCGCACCTAAAAGCAATGGCTTTGCGTTAGTGGAGGCTAGCCCCTATGGTGGCCTAACGCAAACGTTTAGCTTTTGCGTCTCCCGTGCCACCCATCTCGAAGGGAACCCCCATGTCCTCCCTGGAGTTCGGCCCCCGCGACGCGGCCCGGTGGGCCGCGCGCGCCGGGCTGCCCCTGCCCGACGAGCGCCTCGACCTGGTGGCCGCCACCGCCCGCCACATCCACGCCGTCGTCGCCACCCTGCGCGAGCTGGACCTCACCGGTGTGGAGCCCACGCCCGCCGGGGCGGAGGTGCGCGATGCGGCCGTATGAGCTGACCCTCGCCGGGGCGGCCGCCGCGATCGCCGCGGGCGAGCTGTCCCCGGCCGAGCTGACGGACTCCGTCCTGCGCCGTGCCGACGAGGTGGCGGGCGTCCTCAACCCCTATGTGAGCCTGCGGCACGAGGAGGCCCGCCGCGCCGCCGAGCGGGCCGGGCGCGAGCTCGCCGCCGGGCGCGGACGCGGCCCCCTGCACGGCATCCCGCTCGCCCTGAAGGACCTCGTCGACGTCAAGGGGCAGCCCACCAGCGCCAGTTCGCGGGTCCGCGACGGCCACCTGGCGGCCGAGGACAGCGTCGTCGCCGCCCGGCTCGCGGCCGCCGGGGCGGTGCTGCTCGGCAAGGCCCACACCCACGAGTTCGCCTACGGCCTGACCACCCCGCAGACCCGCAACGCCTGGGCCGCCGACCGCGTCGCGGGCGGCTCCAGCGGCGGCTCGGCCGTCGCGGTCGCGGCCGGCGCGGCGACCTTCGCCATCGGCACCGACACCGGCGGCTCCATCCGCGTCCCCGCGGCGCTCAACGGCGTGGTCGGCCTCAAGCCGAGCCACGGCCTGGTCCCCACGCGCGGGGTGACCTCCCTGTCCTGGTCCCTGGACCACGTGGGCCCCCTCACGCGCACGGTCGAGGACGCCGCGCTCGTGCTCGCCGCCCTCACCGGGCAGGAGTACGCGCCCCTGCCGGACGGGGACTTGGCGGGCCTGCGGGTGGGCGTCCCCGTCAACCACTACTTCGACCACGTCACTCCCGAGGTCGAGACGGCCGTACGGGACGCCGTCGGGCGGCTGCGCGACCTCGGGGCCGAACTCGTCGACGTCCACATCCCGATGACCCGCTACGTCCAGGCCGTCCAGTGGGGGCTGATGGTCCCCGAGGCCAGCGCGAACCACGAGCGCACCCTGCGCACGACCCCCGAGCTGTACGGGGACGACGTACGGGTCCTCCTCGAAGCCGGGGAGCTGTTCCACGCGGGCGACTACCTGCGGGCCCAGCGCGCCCGCACCCTGATGCGCCGCGAGTGGGTGCGGCTCTTCGAGGGGGTCGACGTCGTCGTCGCGCCCGCCGTGCCGACGGCCGCGGTCCGGGCGGGGCAGGAGTCGGTGTCCTGGCCGGACGGCACGGTGGAGAGCGTGCCCGACGCCTACGTACGCCTCTCCGCGCCCGCCAACATCACCGGCCTGCCCGCGCTGACCGTCCCCGTCGGCCGGGACGGCGCGGGGCTGCCCCTCGGGATGCAGCTCATCGGCGGCCCGGGCGGCGAGCGGACGGCGCTGCGGGCGGGGCGGGCCTACGAGCGGACACGCCCGGATGCCGGCTCGCTCGCCCCGGAGGCGGGGAGCCCGCCCGCTGCCCTGGCCGTGTAGCCCCCCGGCTCTGGTCGCGTCCCCCCAGCCCTGGCCGCCCCCGGCCCTGGTCGCGCCCCCGGTCCGGGTCGCGTAGCCCCCCGGCCCTGGCCGCGTGGCCCCGGCCCTGGTGAGGCGGCAGCGGGCCCCGCCACCCCGTCCCGTTGAAGCCAGATCTTCGCGTTAAGGTGAACGGCATGAGTCCCAAGCCCATGGCCCGTCCCGGCGGACGCAGCGCCCGGGTGCAGGCGTCCGTGCACGCCGCGGTGCGCGAGCTGGAGGCGGAGCGGGGGCGCGCGGCCCTGACGGTGCCGCTGATCGCGGCCCGGGCCGGGGTCACGCCGTCCACCGTGTACCGCCGCTGGGGCGACCTCCAGGAGCTCCTGTCGGACGTGGCCGTGGAGCGGCTGCGGCCCGAGGCGGACCCGGACGACCACGGCGACCTGCGCGCCGACCTCACCGCGTGGGCCGAGCACTTCCTGGAGGAGATGTCCTCCACCCCCGGCCGCGCCTATCTGCGCGACGCGCTCCTCGGCACCCCCGAGAGCGGCAACGCGAGCCGCTGCTCCGACTACGCCGCCGACCAGGTCGACCTGATCCTCGGCCGCGCCGCCGAGCGGGGCGAGGAGCCGCTGCCGGGCCGCGAAGCCGTCATGGACCACGTGGTGGCGCCGCTCCTGTACCGCATCCTGTTCCGGACCGAGGGCCTGTCCCCTGAGTACGCCCGCGGACTCGCGGACGCGGTCCTCAAGGACGCCGGACGCTGACGTCCGCGCCCCGTCCGGCCCGGTGACCAGGGAGTCGCCGGGCCGGACGCTTTTCACGCCCCCTGGGCCCGTCCCCTCCCGCAGCGCTCGTGTGCCCGTCCCTGTCGCTTGTTGCGAGTGATTTGCAATTACAATAGAGGGGCAACAAGCCAGGCAACCCGAACAGCCAAGGGGGCGGACATGGGGAGCAGCGCCACGGCGGGCCCGGTCGTGCTGGGGATCGAGTCGTCCTGCGACGAGACCGGCGCGGGCCTCGTGCGGAACGGCCACCTGCTCGGGCACGCGGTGGCGTCCAGCATGGACGAGCACGCCCGGTTCGGCGGCGTCGTGCCCGAGATCGCCGCCCGCGCCCACGTGCACGCCCTCGGCCCGGTGGTGCGCCGCGCCCTCGACGAGGCCGGACTGCGCCTCGGCGACATCGGCGCCGTCGCCGTGACGACAGGGCCGGGGCTGTCCGGCGCCCTGCAGGTCGGCCTCGCCGGGGCGAAGGGCCTCGCGTACGCGCTCGGCGTACCGCTGTACGGCGTGCACCACCTGGCCGGGCACGTCGCCGCCGACACCCTGGAGCACGGCCCCCTGCCCGACCCCTGCGTGGTCCTGATCGTCTCCGGCGGGCACACCTCGCTGCTCCTCGTGCGCGACCTGGCCCGCGACCCCGTCGCGCACCTGGGCGACACCCTGGACGACGCCGCGGGGGAGTGCTTCGACAAGGTGGCCCGCGTCTTCGGCCTGCCCTACCCCGGCGGCCCCGCCGTCGACCGCGCGGCCCGCGCCGGATCGCCGGACGCCGTGGCCTTCCCGCGCCCGCTGACCGGCCCCGGCGACGACCCGTACGCCTTCTCCTTCTCCGGCCTGAAGACCGCCGCCGCCCGCTGGGCCGAGGGCCACCGGGGCCGGGAACTGCCGGTCGCCGACGGCGCGGCCGCGCTCCAGGAGGCCGTCGCCGACGTGCTCACGCGCAAGGCGGTCGCAGCCTGTACCGCGCACGGCGTCACCACCCTCGTGGTCGTCGGGGGCGTCGCCGCCAACTCGCGGGTGCGGGCGCTCGCCGAGGAGCGCTGCCGGGCCGCCGGGATCACCCTGCGCGTCCCGCCCCTCGGGCTGTGCACCGACAACGGCGCGATGATCGCCGCCGTCGGCGACCTGCTGGTCCGCGCCGGCGCCCCACCCGCGCCGCTGGACGTCTCCGTCGACCCGTCGGCGCCCCTGGAGTACGCCGCCCTGCACCCCGTGGCCACCGCCACCGTCGCGAGGGCCGCCTGATGGCCGCCGTCGTACGCCTGCCAGGGCGGGACCTGCTGGCCCACGGCGACGGCATCCGCGCCGTCCACGCCGCCGCCTTCGCCCGAGGGCCCTGGCACTCGCAGCCCGCGGACGCCGACCACTACCTCGAACGCCTCGCCCACGACGTGACCCGGCCCGGGTTCACCGCCGCCCTGGCCCTGGACGGCGAGCGGGTGCTCGGCTTCGCCACGGCCTGGACGTCGAGCACCCCGCTGCCCGCCGACCGCGCCTACCCGCGCGTCACCGCCGCGCTCGGCACCGCCCGCACGGCCGCGTGGCTGTGCGGCGGCCGGGAGGTCGACGAACTCGCCGCCCTGCCCGCCGCGCACGGCCTCGGCCTCGGCCGTACGCTCCTGGCAGCGGTCACCCGCGACGCGCCCGACGGCCGCTGCTGGCTGCTCACGTCCGCCGAGGCCACCGCCGTCCGCTTCTACGAGCGCCTCGGCTGGCGACAGGTCACCCGCCCCGCCGACGGGAACGGGACCGTCGCCCTCCTCGGACCGGACCACCCCGCGCGCGCCGCCGCGGACCCGCCCCAGTGACCCACCCCAGACCGGAGCACGTCTTGCGTACCGCCGACATCCGCAGCCGCTTCCTCGACTTCTTCGCCGAGCGCGGCCACACCGTGGTGCCCAGCGCCCCGCTGCCCACGCCCGACCCGACGCTGCTGTTCGTCAACGCGGGCATGGTGCCGTTCAAGCCCTACCTCACCGGCGAGGCGACCCCGCCCTGGCCGCGCGCCACCAGCGTGCAGAAGTGCGTCCGCACCCTCGACATCGAGGAGGTCGGCAGGACCACCCGGCACGGCTCGTTCTTTCAGATGAACGGCAACTTCTCCTTCGGCGACTACTTCAAGGAGGAGGCCATCACCCACGCCTGGGACCTGAGCACCCGCCCCGTCGCGGACGGCGGCTTCGGACTCGACCCGGCGCGGATCTGGGTGACCGTGCACCACTCCGACGCCGAGTCCCGCGCCCTGTGGCGGCGCGTCGCCGCCCTGCCCGACGAGCGGATCGTGGCCCGTGGCGACGAGGACAACTTCTGGTCCATGGGCGTCCCCGGACCGTGCGGCCCCTGCTCGGAGCTGTACTACGACCGCGGCCCGGCGCTCGGCCGCGCGGGCGGCCCCGCCGTCGACGAGGACCGGTACATGGAGTTCTGGAACCTCGTCTTCATGCAGTACGAACGCGGCGAGGGACCCGGCAAGACCGGCTACCCGATCCTCGGCGAACTCCCGCGCCGCAACATCGACACCGGCATGGGCCTGGAGCGCATGGCGACCCTGCTCCAGGGCGTCGACAACCTCTACGAGACCGACGAGACCCGGCCCGTCCTGGACCGCGCCGCCGAGCTCGCCGGGGTGCGCTACGGCGCCGACCCCGCGGACGACGTCCGCCTGCGCGTCGTCGCCGACCACGTCCGCACCGCCCTGATGCTCCTCGCCGACGGCACCGCGCCCGGCAACGAGGGCCGCGGCTACGTGCTGCGCCGCATCCTGCGCCGCGCGGTGCGCTCCATGCGCCAACTCGGCTACGGCGACCCGGCCCTGGCCGACCTCCTCGCCGTCGCCCGCGACCGCATGGCGCCCAGCTACCCGGAGGTCGCCGAGGCCTACGAGCGGATCGCCGACCAGGCCAGCGGCGAGGAGGACGCCTTCCGCGCCACCCTCAAGCAGGGCACCACCGTCCTGGACACCGCCGTCGCCCGGGTCAAGGCCGACGGCGGCCGCCAGCTATCCGGCGCCCAGGCCTTCCTGCTGCACGACACGTACGGCTTCCCCGTCGACCTCACCCTGGAGATGGCCGCCGAGCAGGGCGTCGAGGTCGACCGCGAGGGCTTCACGGCCCTCATGCGCGCCCAGCGCGAGCGCGCCCGCGCCGACGCCCGCGCCCGCAGGTCCGGCTCCACCACCGACACCTCGGCGCTGCGCGCCGTCCTCGACGAGCACGGCCCCACCGACTGGCGCGCCTGGACCACGCTGACCACCGAGTCCCGGGTCCTGGCCCTGGCCGGTCCCGCCGGGCCGGTGCCCGTCGCCCGGGAGGGCGAGATCGTCACCGCCGTCCTGGACCGCACCCCGTTCTACGCCGAGTCCGGCGGCCAGGACAGCGACGCCGGGCGGCTCTCCGGCCCCTCCACCGAGGCCGAGGTCCTCGACGTCCAGCGCCCCCTGCCCGGCCTGGTGGCCCATCAGATCCGCGTGACCGCGGGTGAGCTGGCCGTCGGCGACGCCGTGCACGCCGCCGTCGACCCCGAGTGGCGGCTCGGCGCCCGCCAGGCCCACTCCGGCACCCACGTCCTGCACGCCGCCCTGCGCGAGATCCTCGGCCCGACCGCCCTGCAGTCCGGCTCGTACAACCGGCCCGGTTATCTGCGCCTGGACTTCCCCTGGCGCGGCGGCCTGTCCGCCACCGTCCGCAGCGAGGTCGAGGAGGCCGCCAACCGGGCGCTGCGCCGCGACCTGCCCGTCGGGGTGCGCTGGATGACGCTGCCCGAGGCCAAGGAGCTCGGCGCGCTCGCGCTGTTCGACGAGACGTACGGCGAGCAGGTCCGCGTCGTCGAGATCGGCGGCGCCTGGTCGCGCGAGCTGTGCGGCGGCACCCACGTCGAGCACGCGGCGCAGATCGGCGTCGTCGCGCTGACCGCCGAGTCGTCGGTGGGCGCGGGCATGCGGCGCCTGGAGGCCGCCGTCGGCATCGAGGGCTTCGGCTACCTGGCACGCGAGCGGGACCTCGTCACGCGCATCGCCGAGCAGGTGCAGGCGCCGCGCGCCGAACTCCCCGACCGCATCGCCGCGCTGCTCGGCCGGCTCAAGGCCGCGGACCGCGAGAACCAGCGGCTGCGGCAGGCGGCGCTGGCCGCCCGCGCCGCCGAACTCGCCGGGCAGGCTGTCGACGTGGCGGGCGTCCGCGTGGCCACCGCCGCCGCCGCGGGCCGCGCCGGAGCCGCCCGCGCCCTGGCCCTCGAAGTGCGCGGCCACCTCCCCACCGACCGGCCCGGCGTGGCCGCCGTGACCCTCCCCGGCGCCGGGCCGGTCCTCGCCGTGGCCGTGAACGAGGCGGCCCGCGCGGCAGGACTCTCCGCGTCCGCCCTGGTCAAGCGGCTCCTCGGCGGCCGCGGCGGCGGCTCCGACGAGGTGGCGCAGGGCGGCGGAGTACCGCGGGACCAGCTCGCGGAGGCGCTGGCCGGGCTCCCGGAAGCCGTCCGCGCCGGGGTCGGCGCCTAGGCTCCGCGCGCCCGACCCGGCGGCGCCGCCGCGGGGGCCGCCGGGTCACGCCGCCATCAGCGGGGCCACCCGGTCGCGTCCGAGCCGTGCGCGCAGGTCGGGGTCCGTGACGCCGAGGCCCGTCGCGGGCGCCGCGCACAAAACACCCACCTTGCCGGTGTGGGTGTTCTGCTGGAGGGACCGGGCCGCGTCGCCGACCGCCCGCAACGGGTACACCTCCGACAGCATCGGGGCGATGCGCCCGCGCTGGATCAGGCGGTTCATCTGCCGCTGCTCGTACAGGTTCGCGCCGTGGCTGCCGATGACCTTCTTCAGCCGCATCCACAGGTAGCGGTTGTCGAAGGTGTGCTGGTACCCCGTGCTCGACCCGCAGGTCACGATCGTGCCGCCGCGCCCGGCCACGAACACGGACACGCCGAAGGTCTCGCGCCCGACGTGCTCGAACACGATGTGCGGGTCCTCGCCGATCTCCTGCCGGATGATCTGCCCCAGCCGCTTGCCCGCCTTCACCGCGGTCTCCGGGTCGGCGGAGATCTCACCGATGTCCCGCCGGTCGACGACCAGCTCGCAGCCCAGGCGCCGGGCGACGGCGGCCTTGGCGTCCGAGCTGACGACGCCGACGGGGATGCCGCCGCCGTTGCGCACGAGCTGCACCGCGTAGCCGCCGAGCCCGCCGGCCGCGCCCCAGATGAGGACGACGTCGCCCTGACGCATGTTGGCGCCGCGCTCGCTGATCAGCATCCGGTAGGCCGTCCCCGCGCACAGCGGGCTGCAGGCGGCCTCCTCCCAGCTCAGGTGCGGAGCCTTCGGCAGCACCTGGCTGGCCCGCACGACGGCGAACTCGGCGAGCCCGCCGTAGTTGGTCTCGAAGCCCCAGGCCCGCTGCTCCGCGCCCAGCATGCCGTCGTGGTGGGTGACCGGGTCCTGGTCGTCCACGTGGGCGGTCGCCACCACCACGTGGTCGCCGACGCGGGTGCCGCGGACCCCGGACCCGGTCCGTACGACGACGCCCGCGGCGTCCGAGCCGAGGACGTGGAACGGCTGGTCGTGGCGCGCCGCCCAGCCGCCCTGCTTCGCGTAGTGCCGCAGGAACGTGAAGCTCGGTATCGGCTCGAACTTCGCCGACCAGACGGTGTTGTAGTTCAGCGCCGAGGCCATCACGGCGACGAGGACCTCGTCCGGCGCGAGCTCCGGCATGGGCACGGGCCCGACGTGGATCGTCCTTCGGACGTCCCGCTCCGCGGCGCCGGAGAAGAGGTCGACGTCCTCGATCCGCAGATGCGCCGCCTCGTACTCCGCGGGCAGGGGCAGGCGCGCGAGAACGTCGGCCGGGGCACCGGCCACCACGGCCCGGGTGAGTTCGCTCATGGTCGTCCTTCCATGGGTCGGCACAGGTCTGACAGGTCGCTGGGGGAGGCGGGGGCCGAAGGGCACGCCCACGCGGGCTTCGGAGGTCACCCCAGCCGGATCGGGAGCGCCACCAGGGTCCGGGCGATGAGGCTCGGCTGCCACCGCAGGTCACCGGGGTCCACCGCGAGGGACAGGTCGGGGTGGCGGGCCAGCAGCCGGGTGACGGCGATACGGGCCTCGGTGCGCGCCAGCGCCGCTCCCGGGCAGCGGTGGATGCCGTAGCCGAAGGCCAGGTGCCGGTTCTCCGGGCGGCTCATGTCCATGGCGTGCGGCTGCTCGAAGTGGTGCGGGTCGCGGTTGACGGCCGCCGCGGCCACGAGCACGATCTCGCCGCTGCCCACGGTGTGCCCGCCGAGCCGGACCGGCTCCGTGGTGAAGCGCGGCGAGGCGATGTTCCCGGCGCTCTCGTACCGCAGCACCTCCTCGATGAAGGCCGGGACGAGCCCCGGGTCCCGGCGCAGCTCGGCGAGGAGCCGGGGCTGGGTCACCAGCGTCAGCACGGTGTTGCCGACGAGGCCCGCGACCGTGCCCAGGCTGCCCAGGAGGATCGCGTTGATCATCGACACCAGCTCGCGCCGGTCCAGCCGCTCCCCGTCGTCGCCGGGGGCCATCAGCTCCGAGATGAGGTCGTCGGCGGCCTTCTCCTCGCGCTCCTCGAACAGCCGGTGGACGTAGGCCTCGAAGGCCGCGGCGGCGGCGTGCTTCTCCGGGGCCTCCGCGGTGGAGATCTGGGTGGTCAGCCAGCCCTGGAACTCGGTCCGGTCGGCGGCGTCGATGCCGATGAGCTCGCAGATGGTGGAGCCCGAGAACGGATACGCGTACGTCTTCAGGAGGTCGACCGTCCCCGGGCCGGGCTGGGCGTCGAGCAGGTCGTCCGCGATCTGCTCGATGCGCGGGGTGAAGTCGCGGACCACCGCCCCGGAGAGCGCCTTCATCGCGATCCTGCGCAGCCGGGTGTGGTGCGGCGGGTCGCGGTAGAGCATGTGGTCGTTCACCGGCGGGTCGAGGCGCAGCACGGTGTTCCCGTTGGTCTGCGCGACGGCGCCCGGTTCGCCGTAGAGCCGCTTGCTCAGGGAGGGGTCCGTGAACACGCGCTTGGCGAGGTCGTACTCCGTGACCAGCCAGGCGCGCATGCCGCTCGGGAACTCCACGTGGTGGACGGGTCCTCGCTCCCTCATCTCGCGGTACACGGCGTGCGGGTCCTGGAAGAAGTCCTCGGACAGCTTGTGGATGGACTGGGTCGTCACCTGGGCCTCCTCGGCCTGGTCGGGGCGCTTGTCGCGCGAGGGACGCGCGGGTGTCGCGTGTCTGTGGTGCGGGGAGTCGTGTGCCTGTCGTGCCGGGAGGCGCGCGCCTGTGTGCGGGGAGCGGCGCGTGCCCGTGGGCAAGGGGAGTGCGGTCACGGCTCGTCCCGCCGTCGGCGGCGGAAGGCCAGCGTTCCCGGGATCGTCAGGGCCGCCATCACGGCGGCGGCGGTGAAGGCGGCGGTGACGCCCGTGACCAGAACCTGCCGCGGTGGACCCGCGGCGCCCCGGGAGGCCGCGCCGAACACCGTGGTCAGGACCGACAGGCCGAGCGCGGCGCCCGTCTGCTGGATCGTCTGGAGCGCGCCGCCGGCCACGCCCGCGACGTCCTGCGGCACCCGGGACATGATGACGACGCTCAGCGGCATCAGCGCCAGGCCGGTGCCGCAGCCCATCAGGAGCGCCGCGGCGAGCACCAGCGGGACGTAGGGGGTCCCGGTGGTCAGCCGGGTCAGCAGGACCAGCGCGGCGACCATGGACACCGACCCGGTCAGGGTGATCGGCCCCGGCCCGAACCGCCGCAGCAGCCGCGGCACCCACTGGATCAGCGCGAACATCAGGGCCGCCGTGGGCAGGAAGGCGAACCCCGTGGCCAGCGCGCCCAGCCCGCGTACCTCCTGCACGTACAGGGACAGGAAGAAGAACATCGGGATGCTCGCCATGTAGCCGACGAAGACGTTGGCGTAGGCGGCCGCGCGGTCGCGGTCGGCGAACAGCGACAGGGGCAGCAGCGGCTGTGCCGCCCCGCGCTCCACGGCCACGAAGGCCACCGCCGACACCGCCCCCGCGCCGAGCGCGAGACAGGCGGCCGCGTCGCCCCAGCCGTGCGTGGCGGCGCGGTTGAAGCCGTACACCAGGGCGGTGACCCCGGCCGTCGCGGTCAGCGCGCCCGGCAGGTCGAGCCGGCCCGGCCTGCGCGGCACGGCGGGCAGACACCGCACGGCCGCCAGGAGCGCCAGGCCGCCCAGGGGGACGTTGATGAACAGCACCGCGCGCCAGCCGAGCCCCTGCGTCAGCACGCCGCCCACGAGCAGGCCGACGGCGAAGCCCGCTCCGGCCATGCCCGAGTACAGCGCCAAGGCCCGCATCCGCGCCCTGGGTTCGGTGAAGACCGTGGTGAGCAGCGCCAGGGCGTTCGGGCCCGCCACGGCGGCGCCGACGCCCTGCACGACCCGCGCGCCCACCAGCCAGGCGGCCGAGGGCGCGAGCCCGCCGACGGCCGAGGCCGCGGTGAACAGGGCGACCCCGGTGAGGAACATCCGGCGCCGGCCCCACAGGTCACCGGCCCGCCCGCCCAGCAACAGCAGCCCCCCGAACGCCAGGGTGTACCCGTGGGTGACCCAGGTCAGACCGGTGGCGCCGACGTCCAGGTCGGACCCGATGCCGGGCAGCGCCACGTTCATCACGGTGACGTCCACCATGATCATGAGCTGGCAGGTGAGCAGCGTGGCCAGCACGACGCCGGTGCGCGGCCGCGGCTTCGGGCCGACGGACGCGTCGGGGGACGAGGTCACACCCAGCACGGGCACTCCGGGACACCCTTCTGGAAGATCTCCGGGGAACGCTCCGGAAAACGCTTCGGGAAGCGCTCCGGAACACAGGACGGGGCCGCGGGCGCGGCCGGTGGCGGTGGCGGTGGCGATCAGCTCACCGAGACGCGCAGCAGCTTCCGCCGGGCGTCGGCCGGGTAGGCCGCGCGTCCGTGCACCACACGGCGGTTGTCCAAGATCAGCACCTGCCCGGCCCGCCACGCGTGGGCGTACGTCACCTCGGGGCGGCGCAGCACACGGTCCAGCTCCCGGAAGAGGGCACGGTTCTGCTCCTCGGTGTAGCCGACCACCGCCGCGCTGAAGTTCCGGCCCGGGTCCTCCGGATAGTCGACGCCGACGCACAGGGCCTCGCCGCCCGTCACCGGGTCCGCCTGCACGGGCGGCACGACCGGGTTCCCCTCGGGGCGTTCCACGTAGAAGCCGGAGACGTTCGAGCGGTACTCGACGGTGATGCCGCGCAGCGTCTCCAGGAGGCCCTCCGGCGCCGCCGCGAAGAAGGCCCGGCTGCTCGCGACGAGCGTCTCACCGCCCGCGTACGGAGCTTCGAGGCACTCCAGGCCGATGTACCGGACGGGGTGGGCGTTGAGGTACCCGTCGACGTGCATCGGGATGGCGCCCGTCCGGAACTGGGAGTTGTCGGTGCCCGGCCGCTGCTCCTGGACCAGCGTCGTGCCGAAGCCGTACGGTACCGGGTCGCCGAGCGGAGCCATGAGGTCCGCCAGCGGCGGCGCCTCGGCACCGGCGGGTTCCAGGACGACGAACCCGTGGCGCTCCAGCTTCTCCAGGTAGGGCGAGTCCGGGCCGCGGCCGCACCGCGCGTCCGCGGCCAGCCGCCGCATGTCCGTACCGGTGTCCATGGCTCTCCCTGTCATCGGGGGCGTCGGGCTCATGGGAGTCATCGGGCTCCTGGGGCTCTTCGGGCTCATCGGGCGGCGCCGGCGGGCGCTTCCGCGGGTGCCGCGGGACGCAGGAACTCGCGGGCGTACCCGGCCGCCGCCGTGCCGAACTGGAGCGCCCGGTGCGCGCCCGCCGTGTGCACGTCGCGCCAGAGGCGTTGCAGGCCGAGGCTCGTGCTGTGGCCGCTGGTGCCGGACGCCCGCATGAGCTGGTCCACGGCGCCCACCAGCAGCCCGGCGGCGAAGGCGCAGTCCCGCTGGTTGCGCGCCACCTCCGCCCGGCCGACGGGCGCGCCCGAGTCGACGACCCGCGCGACGCGGTCGAGGACGAGGTCGGCCGCGTCGATCTCGCTGGCGCTGCGGGCGAACACGTCGGCGTAGTGCGCGACCACCGGGTCGTACGCGGCGGGGTGGGCCCGCAGCTTCGCGTCGGTCAGCTCCCGCCAGCGGCGCAGCGCGCCCTGGGCGGCGCCGAGCATCGGCAGGCAGAACGCGAAGGCGTTCACGGCCAGCAGCGGGACGGGGCGGCCGTCGGGGCCGGGCGGCGGGTCGTCCACGGCGGTGAGGCAGGCGAAGGGAAACGTCATCGGCGCCGCGACGAACACCTCGTCGGCCACCACGGTGTGGCTGCCCGTGGCCCGCATGCCCACGTCGTCCCAGGTCCTCTCGACGCGCACCGCCGCGCGCTCCACGGCGAACACACGGGCGCCCTCCTTCCCGTCCTCCCGTACCACGGCGGCGAGGAGCAGCCAGTCGGCGTCCTCGGCCGTCGTCACCGACGGCCAGGTCCCCGACAGCGACCAGCCGCCCGCCACCGGAGCGGCACTGCCGCGCGGTGTCACCGCTCCGGCGACGAGCGCCTCCGGCCCGTCGGCCCAGAGCGCCTCCCGCCCCCGCGGGGGCAGATAGCCCGCGGTGCGGGACATGAGCGCGGCGAGGACCGCGCACCAGGCGGTCGCCGGACACTCCGCGGCGACCAGGGCCACGGCCCGCTTCAGCTCCGCGAGCGTACGGCCGGGGCGGCCGAAGGGCGCCGGTACGCCGTGGCTCGCGAAACCGGCGGCGGTCACCGCGGCCAGCACCTCCGGGTGCGGCGCTCGGGCGGCCTCGGCGCGCGCGGCGTGCTCGGCCGCGAGCGCGGCCACATGGCGGGCCCGGTCCACCAGCGTCGACGGGGGCGATGTGGTCATGGGCGTGTCCCTTCATGGTCCGCCGCGTCCCGCGCGGAAACACGGTCCGTCGCGCCTCCAGGGGGGATGCGGTCCGTCGCGTCCCCCAACGAGACGCGGTCCGTCGCGTCCCCCGGGGCGCGGGCGATGATCACTTCCGTGAGGCGGGTGACGGTCACCGGCTCGCGGAACAGTCGGGCGACCTCGAACTCGATGTCGAACCGGTCTTCCAGGCAGGACAGGAGGCGCACCAGGCTCACGGAGTTGACCCCGGCACCGACCAGGTCCTCGCCGTACTCCTCCGGGCCCAGGCGGTACCCCTGCCGGTCCAGCTCGTCGACGATCACCGCGCACACCGTCGTCCCGTTCATCGGAACCCCCTCTCGATCGCGTCCCGTACGCGCGGGACGTTCGCGGCGGCGAGGGCGTCGAAGTGCCCTCCGGTCAAGGCCACGTCGCGCACCTCCGGCGACCACCGCCGCCCGGCGTCCGGCCGCGGCTCGGCCGGCCGGTGCGCCGCGTGGCACGCGACGACCGGCACCGGTACGGGGCGCGGCCGCCAGGCACGCAGCAGCAGCGTGTTCTGCCGGTACACCGCGAACCTGCGGCGCAGCGCCGGGTCCCGGCGCACCTCCACCGCCGGCACGGCCACGCCGCCCGCCTGCCGGACGTCGCCCTCGAACTCGGCGAGCAGCGCCGCGTCGGACGCGTCGCCGCGGCGCGCGGCCGCCGACTCGGGCGTGTCCACGGCGACGACCAGGGCGACCCGGTACGGCGCGGCCCGCGCCGCCGCGGCCGCGAGCGCGCCGGCGAACGACCAGCCGGCGAAGACGCACGGCACCGCGGCGTCGGCGACCTCCGCAGGCAGGTGGCGCAGGCAGGCGTCCGCGGCACCGGCCAGGGACGCCGCCCCGCCCGGCTCCGGGTCGAGGGGCCGGTCGAAGCCGAGCACGCGCACGTCGACGTCCCCGGGCAGGCTCCGGATCAGCTCCGCGTAGCACGCGACGCCGCCGCCGACCGGCGGGAAGAGGACCACCCGGCCCCGGGGGCGCGCCACCGCCCGCGGGGCGAAGCACCACACCGCCGGGCCCGCCGCGCCCCCTCCTCCACGGGCTGTCCCGCACAGCGCGGCGAGACCGGCCAGGGTCGGCCGCGCGAGGAACCGCCCGAACGGGATCTCGTACCCGTACCTGCTGTGCAGCAGCGACAGGAGGCGGATCGCGTCGACGGAGCTGCCGCCGGACGCGAAGAACCCCTCGGGGCCCGGCGGCCGCCCGAGGACCTCGGCCCAGCAGGACGCGGCCTCCCGCAGGTGCAGCCCGCCGCCGGGCTCCGGCGGCGCCTGCGCCGCCCGCGCCGCGGGCACGGCGGCCAGCACGCGCCGGTCGACCTTGCCGTTGGCGGTCAGCGGGATCTCGTCGAGGGCCACGAGCGCGGACGGCACCATGTACGAGGGCAGTTCGTCGCGCAGCGCGGCCAGGCACCGCTCCCGCCATGCGTCCGGCGCACCGGGGGAGAGGACGGCGTACGCGACGATGCCGCCGCCGTCGGCCGTGACGCGCGCCGCGCTGGAGCGCACTACGTCCAGCGCGTCGAGCCGCGCCTCGATCTCCCCCAGCTCGACCCGGTGGCCGCTGACCTTCACCTGGCTGTCGGCGCGGCCGAGGAACTCGACGACGCCGTCAGGGCCGCGGCGCCCGCGGTCGCCGGTCCGGTACACCCACCCGTGCTCGGGGTGGAGGGCGAACGCCTCGGCGGTGCGGTCCGGGTCGTTCAGGTAGCCGTCGGCCACGCCCGCGCCCGCGAGGTGCAGCTCACCGATGTGCCAGTCCGGGCAGACCCGCCCCCGCGCGTCCAGGACCAGGACGTCCTGGCCCGCGAGGGGCTTGCCGTACGGGATGGAGCGGCCGGAGGCGTCGGCCGCCGTGACCCGGTGGTGGATCGACCAGATCGCGCCCTCGGTCGCGCCGCCCAGGCTGATGACGTCCGCGTCGGCGGACACCGCGCCCAGCGCCTCGGGCAGGGCCAGGGGGATCCAGTCCCCGCTCAGCAGGAAGACGCGCAGCGACGGCAGGCGGCCGCCCTCCTCCTGGAGCAGCGACGCCAGCGCCGGGGTGGAGTTCCAGACCGTCACTCCGTGGTCCTTGACGGCCCGGGACCACGCCGCCGGGGTGCGCGCGTTGTCCTGGGTGAGCAGGACCACCGCGGCGCCGACGAGGAGCGGGCCGAACAGGTCGTACACCGACAGGTCGAAGCCGATCGACGACACCGCGAGGACGCTGTCGGCCGGGGTGAGGCCGATCAGGTCGTTGACGGCGTCGAGGGTGGCCAGCACGGCGCTGTGCCGGACGACCACGCCCTTCGGCTCACCCGTCGACCCCGAGGTGTGGATCACGTACGCGGTCTCGGGGAAGCCGCGGTCGGGCAGCGGGCGCCGCCGTCGCGCCACCGGCCCCGGCGCGACAGGACACACCCCGCGCCCCCGCCAGGCCGCGGCGTCCTCTCCCTCCCCGGTCACCACGTGGCGCAGGCCCGCCCGGCGCGCGATGCGGTCGAGGCGCCCGGGCGGCAGCCCGTGGTCCAGCGGGACGAAGACGCACCCGGCGAGCAGCGCCCCGAGCACGGCGACCACGAGGCCCCGGCCGCGCGGCAGGTGCACCGCCACGAGGTCACCCACCCCGGCCCCCGCGTCGACCAGCCGCTCCGCGACGTCCGCGGCGGCGTCGGCGAGCCCGGCGTAGGTGAGCACCCCGGCGTCGTCCCGGACCGCGGGCGCGTCCGGCGTCCGCCCGGCCGCCGCCAGGAACCGCTGCCCCAGCGTCCCGGCGCCGGGCCCCGAGGGCCGGGCGGGGGGTGCCGTCGCCGCGGGGACCGGCCCGGCGGGTTCGGCCGGGCGCACCCAGCTCGCCCCGTCCGCCGCCAGTCGCTCGACCGTTCCGGCGTAGGCGTCGATCAGGTCCTCGACGAAGCCCTCGTCGAACGCGTCGGTGCGCCAGTCGAAGCCCAGGCGGACGCTGCCGTCGGTGTCGACGCCGACCTGGTGGTCCAGCAGGACCTGCGGGACGCGCAGGTGGACGCTGTCCCACACGCGGCGCAGCCCGGCCGCCGCCTCGCCCCGGCTGTCCAGCTCCACCGCCGTGAACGCGAACGGGTGCCGCAGGCCGCTGCGCGGGGCCCCGGGACCGGCGAGGCGCGTGATGTCGAGCCCGCTGAGCGACGCGTGCAGGGACTGCTCCAGGAACCGGCCCTGGACGTCCCGCGCCAGCTCGACGAAGGCGCGGCCCGCCCGCGCGGGCACCGCCAGGGGGACGGTGGTGCCGTAGTTGCCCAGCTCCCGCCCGGCGCCGACGTCCTCGCGCCGCGACCGCACGAGGGTGACCGTGTGCGGCGCGTCCCCGCCGACGGCGCCGAGCAGCGCCCCGTACACCGTCAGGAAGACCATCGGCAGGGTCAGGCCGTGCCGCCGCGCCCGGTCCGCGAGCGCGGCGGCCGAGGCCCCGTCGATGTGCAGCATCCGGTGGCCGACGGCACGGCCCGACTGCCGCCAGTCCGGCCGCAGCGGCACCTCGGCGGCCTCGGGGAGGTGCGGCGCCACCCGGCTCCAGTACCGCTCGTCACGCGCCCGCCGCCCCGTCGTCCCGGGGGCCGACACGCCTGCCGGAGCGGGGCGGGGGCCCGGCGCGCCGCCCCCGGCCAGGGCCTGGAGGAAGTCGGCGAGCGAGGCCGCGTCCATCAGCCACAGGGCGTACGCCACGTGCAGCCGGGCCCGCCGGGGCGTACGCACCACGGTGACCTCGACCTGCGGCCAGGCGTCGAAGGCGAACCGGTCGGAGCGGTACCGGTCGCGCACGCCGCCGTCGACGGCGGCGAACGTCTCCTCGGTGGCCTCCAGCAGGCGCACCGGCACCACTGCGTCGTCGGCGACCGGCGTCGGCGCCAGGTCGTCCCCGACGCGCAGGCGCAGCACCGGGTTGTCGCGCACCAGGCGGTCCAGCCGCCCCCGCACCCCGTCCACGCGGTCGGTGTCCAGGTCGCAGGCGAGGTAGTAGCGCGCCGGGCCGCGCAGGTCGAGCCCGTCCTGGTCGCCGACGAGGTAGGCCTGCTGGATCGGCCCCAGCGGGTACGGCGCGAGCGTCGCCTCAGGCATCGGCCGCCTCCCGCCCCGCGCGCAGGGCCCGCAGCAGATCGCGGTGCACCCGGGCCGCCCCGGCGGCGTCGAGGACGCCCTTGCGGTAGTAGTACGCCATGACCAGCTCGGGTCCGGACATCTGCAGCTCTCCCTGCAACTGGTAGGGCAGGGCCCGGCCGAGCGCGCGCGGCCGCCGGGCCCCGAGGTCGCGGGCGCGCAGGTCCCGGGGCCACGGACGCTGGTTGCACAGGACCGTGGACAGCGGGAAGCAGTCCGCGCCGGCCAGCCCCAGGTCGTCGACGCGCTGGTCGAACTCCCAGCCGCTGTGCTCCACGCCCTCGGCCAACTGGCGCCCCAGCGCGGCCGCGTGCTGCCGCAGGGGCACCGCGCCCGGCCCGCGCACGGTCAGCGTGGTGGTGAACATGCCGACCGTGCCGGGCCCGGTGTCCCCCCGGTGCTGGCTCACGACGACGACGGGCAGGCGGTCGAAGCCGAAGGCCCCGGCGACGGCCCGTTCGAACGCGGCCAGCACCACGGTGAACGCCGAGACCCCCAGCTCCCGCGCGAGCTCGTGCACCGTGCGCGTGCCCAGCACCCCCAGGGGCAGCGAAAGCAACTCACCCTGCGCCCCGCCCTGTTCGGCGGACTCGGGCAGCCGCGCCTGGGTGGCGCCGTCCAGCAGGGCGCGCCAGTAGGCGGCCGCCGCGTCCGGCACGTCCGAGCGCGCGGTCGCGACGCAGTAGTCGCGGTAGGTGTCGCGCGGCCCGTCGGGGTCGAGCCGGTCCCCGGCCAGGAGCGCGGTGAGCTCACCGGTGAGCGTGTCCAGGCTCAGGCCGTCCACGAACAGGTGGTGCGCGACCAGGATGACGGAGCTGCCGTCGGCGCCCCGTACGAGCACGGCCCGCACCGGCGGCGGCTCCGCCGGGTCGATCAGCCGCGACACCAGTGCGGCGCGCGCGCCCTGCACGCGCTCGCGGAAGGCCGGGTCGCGCACGGGGAGCCCGGTGTCCACGACGTCCACGGGGCAGGACAGGTCCGCCGCCGCGGTGAAGATCTGGTGGCGCCCGTCCGGGGTGAGGGCCAGGCCGAGCGCGTCGTGCCGTGTGAGCAGGGTCCGCAGGGCCGCCTCGACCGCCGCCGCGGACGACCGCCGGCCGAGCCGGATCTCCCGGGAGAGGTTGCACCAGTTCCCGTTGCCCTTGGGCATGCAGATCCGCAGGTACCCCACCTGCCGGGTGGAGAGCGGGTACAGGTGGCGCACGGCGGCCGGTGCGGCGGCACCGGTCCCGGCCGCCGGGGCTCCGTCCCCCGCGTGCCGCCGCGCGGCGATCTCCCGGGCCAGCGCCGGCAGGTCGCGCAGGCCGAAGCACTCCTGGACGGTCAGCCGGATGCCGTACGCGCGCCTGACCTCGGCCACGGCCGTGACCAGGTCGAGGGACGAGACGCCCGCCTCGGCGAAGCCGTCCGCGCCGGTGCCGCACCCGAGCGCCGCGCGCAGCACCCGCTCGGTCTCCGCGTGCCCGTCGCGGGCCGCCGCCGCGTCCCAGGCGGTGCCTTCGCCGCCGCCTTCGCCGCCGTCGACGGAGGCGAGGAGCGCGCGGCGGTCGGCCTTCCCGCTGCGGGACACCGGCAGGTGCGGGCGCACGTGCAGCGCGAACCTCGGCAGCGCCATGCTCCGCGCGAGGGCGTGGACCGCGGTGCGCAACGGCTCCTCGGCCCGGGTGCCGGCCCCCGCCGCCGCGACGAAGACCTGCGGTCCCTCGCGGTCGGCCACGACGCACTGCCGTACGCCGTCCAGGGCCTCGACCGCGTCGACGAAGCCGTGGAAGGACACGCGTCTGCCCCCGGCCTTGATGTCGTTGCCGCGGCGCCCGACCACCACCCACTCGCCGTCGTCGCGCCGGTGGCCCAGGTCGCCCGTGGCCAGCGGGGCGGGGAACGGGTCCACGCCGTGCGCGCCGCCGTCCTCGCCGGAGGGGGCCCGGAGCGTCCCGAGCGCCGGCGCGTCGACGGCCAGGAGCACCTCGCCGACCCCGGCGGCGTCGGGTGCGGCGACGGCCGCCCGCACGCCGGGGCGGGGCCTGCCGACCGGCGCGCACCAGGTGCCGTCGGCCCTGAGCGACTGGACGTCCCGCCGGTACAACTGGGCGAGCGTCGCCTCCGTCTGGCCGTACAGGTTCACGATCTCGGCGTTCGGCGCGAGCGCGGCCCACTCCTCGACGGTCCTGCGGCCGAGCACCTCACCGGCGAAGAACAGCAGCCGCAGACCCGGCAGCCCGGCCCCGGCCAGGAGCGGTTCGGCGGCCAGCCGCCGCGCGATCGACGGTACGAGGAACGCCGTGGTCGGCTCGCCCGCGACCAGGTGCCCGGCCAGGGCGGGCAGGTCGAGCTGGGCGTCCACCGGGGGCAGCGCCAGCGTGCCCCCGGCGCCGAGCACCCCGAGCAGTTCGCGCAGCGAGGGGTCGAAGTTGACCCGGGTGAGGGCGGCGCACCGGTCGGCCGGGCCGAGCGCGAACTCGGCGCGGAACCAGGTGAGGAAGGCCTCCAGGCCCCGGTGGCTCCCGACCACGGCCTTCGGCTCCCCGGTCGAGCCGGACGTGGGGATCACATAGCCCGCGTCCGGGTCCCGGAACGTCGGCGCGGGCCGGGCCGCGGCGGGCACGGACTCGACGACGACCGCGCCGGTCCCGGCGTCCAGGACCACCTCGGCCGTACCGGCGGCCGTCCCCCGGTACTGGTCCACCGGCGTGACGTCGCTGCTGAGCACCACCGAGGGGCGGGTCCGCCCGTCCAGCCACGCGTACTGCTGCGGGCTCAGCCCGGCGTCGACCGGCACCGGCACTGCCCCGGCCCGCCAGGCGGCGAGCAGCCCGACCACGTACGCGGGCGACAGCGGCCCCATGACCAGGACGCACGTCCGCGCCGCCCGGAGCGCGGCGAGGCGCCGCGCGAGGTCCGCCACCGAGGCGTCGAGCCGGGCGTACGTGAGTTCCTCGCCGCACCAGGTGACGGCGGTCCGCCCCGCCCACGCGGCCGGGACCGGCGGGAGGTGGGCACCGGGACTCCTCCGGCCGGTCATGAGGCGTGCGCCTCGGTGCCGCGCAGGATCCGCTCGACGGCCGCGTAGTCCGTCTTGCCGACCGGCGTACGGGGGAGCGCGGCGGCGAAGACGTACGTCTGCGGCAACTGGTACGGGAGCAGCCGCGCGCCCAACTGTCGCCGTACGCCGCCCTGTTCGCACCCGGCGCCGCCGACGACCAGCGCGGCGACCCGTTCGCCGCCCTCGCCGTCGGGCACCCCGGCGACCGCGCAGTCGACGACGCCGTCGCACGTCCGCAGGGCCGTCTCGACCTCGGTGGGAGCGACCTTGTTGCCGGTGACGTTGATGAAGGTGGAGGTGCGGCCCCGGATGTACCAACCGTCGGGCTCCACCACGACGAGGTCGTGGGTGCGCAGCCAGCCGTCCACGAACATCTCCGCCTCCGCGTCCGGGTCGCGGTAGTACCCCCGGGCGAGCGCGGGCCCGCGGACGAGGAGTTCGCACAACCGCCCTGGTTCCTCGGCGAGCGGCCCCTCGCGGGTGCCGTCGACCGGTTCGAGGCGCCACTCGATGCCCGGCAGCGGCAGCCCGATCGTGCCCGGCCCGGTGTTCCGGGCGTCGTACGTGATGACGCCGATCTCGCCGAGCCCGTACCCCTGCCGCAGCGGCAGGCCGAACCGCTCGCCGAACCGCGCCTGGGTCCCGGCGGCGACGGGGGCGCTGCCGGTGAGGGCGAGCCGGAGCGAGCCGAGCAGCGAGGGGTCCACGCCGTCCGCCGCCACCAGCGTCTGGTACATCACCGGAAGACCGCTGACGACCGTCACGCCGTGCGTGTGCACGAGACGGGCCAGGCCGCGCGCGGTGAGCTGCGCGCCGCGGGTGAAGACCACCGTCGCGCCGCTCAGGAGGCTGGGCAGCGTCAGCACGTCGATGCCGTGGCCGTGCCAGAGCGGCAGCGGACACAGCACCACGTCCGACGGCGCGAGCCGGCCCTCACGGGACCAGGACCGCACCCGCGCCATGACCGCGTCCTGGCTCATGACGATGCCCTTGGGCGTGCCGGTCGAGCCGGAGGTGCAGTGCACGGCGAAGTCGGTGGGCGCGTACGCGTGCGGCGCGCGGGAGCGGGCCCCGCCCGCCCCGCCCGTCCCCTTCGCCGCGACCGGCTCCACCGTCAGGGAACCGGGGCCCCCGGCGCCGTCCCGGACCAGCACGTCCAGGTCGAACGCCGCCGCCGACCGGGCCGTCTCCGCGGCCGGGACCCCGCTGTCGAGCAGCACGGCCACGCGGCGGAGCCGGGCGGCGGCGAAGTAGGCCGCCACGAAGGCGCACGGGTCGTCCGCGGCCAGGCCGACGACGTGCCTGGCTCCGGCGAGCGCCTCGGCCCCGGCGTCCACCGCCCGCAGCAGTTGCCCGTACGAGGTCACGGCGGAGTCGTGGGAGACGATCGCCGGCGCGGCGGGCCTGGCCTCGGCGACGGCGCGCAGGGCCGTGTACAGCGGGTGGCCGTCGGCGGCCCCGGCGACGGGTGCCCCGGCCGTCGCGGCGGCACGGCGGGTCCCGGCCGTCATGACGTCACGCCCGCGGCCTCGTGGCCGCGTGGTCCCAGCACCCGGTCGAAGTGCCGGTGCATGGCCTTCGCGCCGAACGTGGCGCGGTGCACCGCCTTGGAGGCCTCGCGGGTGTTCTCCAGGGCGGTGCGCATCGGCTGCGTGAGGACCCGTTTGGTCGCCGAGAAGGCGACCCTCGGGTAGCGGCCCATGCGCCCGGCGCGCTGGAGCGCCCGGTCGAGCAGGAACTCCGGCTCGCACGTCTCGTCCACCATGCGCAGGCCCACCGCGGTCTCGGGCGGGATGGGGCGACAGGACATGACGACGTGGCGGGCGACGTCGTAGCCGCAGCTCGTGGAGAGGATCGTGGCCGCCATGGACGCCCCGATGCCGTGTTCCAGCTCCGGCATGACGAGGTCCGCGCGGGTCGACATGAGCTTCCAGTCGAACATCATGGCCAGTTGGAAGCCGAGGCCGATGGCGTGCCGGTCGATCGCCGCGACCGTCGGCTTGCCCACGTCGAGCACCGAGAGGTAGAGGTCGGTGCACCAGTCGATGGTCTCGTCGACGGCGTCGTCCGTCGCCAGGGTGCGGGCCTCGTTGAAGTTCCCGCCGGCGCTGAAGCACCGGTCGGGGCCGCCGCTGACCACGACGGCGTCGACGCCGTCGTCGGCGTCCGCCGCGCGCACCGCCGCCATGCACGCGTGCGCCATCGCCTTGCCGAACGGATTGGTCGGCTTCTCGTGCGCCAGCGTCAGGACCCTCGTGCGGTCCACGTCGGCGACCTCGATCAGCGCCATGGTGCGACTCCTTCCAGCACCGGTGGTCACCGGTGTTCACGGGTGTAGGCGGCTGCCGCGGCCTTGAGGCACTCGTCCGCGTCGACCGGCTCGTGCGGGGCCTCCAGGAGCGCGCCGACCAGCTCCACGCCGACCAGCTCGCAGAACCGTTCGACGTCGACGGTCTCCACGCCCACGCGCCGCGCCAGGGCGCCGTCCAGGTGGTGGGCGACGCCGCTGCCGTGGTGGAGGGCCTGCTTGGGTCGCCACGCGATGGCGTCCGGCAGCATCCGCGCCGCCGCCGCCCGCAGGTGCCCCTTCTCGCGGTCGCGGTGGCGCATGACGTCGGGTGCGGTGTCGAGGGCGGCCTGGACGACGGCCGTGTTCCAGTACATGTGCCGCAGGACGTAACCGTGCGCCGCGGCCGAGACCCCGGACAGCTCCCCGCCCAGGGCCGCGCCGTGCAGGCAGTCCGTGACCGCCTGCCGCAGATCGGGTACGGGACCGGCGCCGACCCGCAGCCCCGCGTTGATGAAGTCGGCGCCGACGCCGGTCAGCACCGTGCCGGCGGGCAGCTCGCCCCGCTGGTAGACCGCGACGAGGTTGACGCCCCCGGCGACGGCTTCCCGGCTCGGACGGCCGAGCATCCGGACGGTCTCCGGGATCGCCCGGAGGATGTCGTCCTCGGACAGCGCCAGGTGCCGCACCGGCATGCCCAGGTGCGCGCCCAGCTCGTCGGCCGTGGCGTACTCGTCCCCCCACGGGGTGCCCAGCGTGGCGAGGTGGTCGAGGACGCCCGCCTCCCTCGCCAGCGCGGCGACGAGCCCGGAGTCCACCCCGCCGGACACGACGGCGGTGACGGGGCCCGGGGCACCGGCGGCCACGACCTCCCCGCGCAGGGCCTCGATCTGCCGGGCACCGGCCTCCACCGGGGTCTCGCCGGTCAGGGGGGAGGCGTGCCAGGCCCGCGTCACGCGCTCGGTCACCTCCACCGGGCCACCGGCCGCGGCGCGGGCGAAGGTGACGGTCCGTCCGCCGCCGACCTTGCGGACCGCCGCGCGGACGGCACGCACCTGCCGGGCCAGGTCGGGCTCCGCCCCGGTTCCGGCGACGACCCGCGCGATCAGGCCCGCGAGGTCGGTGCCGACGAGGAAGCGGTCGGCGCCGGGAGCGACCCAGTAGTACAGGGGCGTCGGGTTCTGCAGGGTGGTGCGGGCGACGACGTGGTCGTCGGCCCACGTGACGGTGTTGCAACTGGCCGGACCGCCGGACGGCAGCGGCTGCCCGCGGTCGAACTCCTCGACGACGAGCCGCCCCGGCTCACGGGGTCCGGCGTCCGCGCCGACCCGCGTGACGAGCCCGCCACGCCGGTCGCGGACGTCCAGGAGGAGCGAAGGAAAGCTGTCCACGTCTTCCCCTTGTCTCGGGAACTCGGGAACTCGGGATCTCGGGCACGCGCGAGCGTGGTCGCCTCAGGAGACCGACAGGCGGACGATCCTGCGCGGCTGGCCGGGGAACGCGGCGCGGCCGTGGACGAGCTTCCGGTTGTCCAGGATCAGCACCTCGCCGGCCTGCCACGCGTGCGCGTACAGCACGCTCGGCCGGTGCAGGACCGCGCCGATGCGCCGCAGCAGCTCGGCGCTTTCCTCCTCGGTGCGCCCGACCACCAGCGCGTCGTGGGTGCGCAGCGGGTCGTCGGGGTCGGTGAGGCCGACGACGACCCTCCTCTCGCCGGTGTCCGGGTCGGTCTGCAGGGGCGCCACCCGGGGGTGACCGCCCTCGGGCCCGTCCTTGTAGTAGCCGGAGATCCGGTTGCGGTACTCGATGACGATGCCGCTCATCGCGTCGAGCAGGTCGTCCGGAGCGTGCGCGAAGAACGCGGCGGCACTGGCGACCAGCGTCTCGCCGCCCACCGCGGGCGCCGTGACGCAGCGCATCCCGATGTAGGTGACCGGCGGCCCGCCGTTGAAGACCGCGTCCGCGTGCAGCGGCATCGCGCGCGTCGTGAACTGCACGTTGCCGGAGTCCTCGTGCGGCTCCAGGGTGAGCTTGGTGCCGAAGTGGTAGGGGACCGGCTCCCCCAGACCGCCCATCAGGGCGTCGAAGGACGACTCGTCCAGGGTGCCGGGCCTCAGGACGGCGAACCCGCAGTCCGCGAGGGTGTCGAGAACGTCCTGGCGCCGTCCGGAGGCGCAGACCGCGCGCCGCGCGATGTCTTCCATGTGGTACGAGCCGATCATGTGCACCTCTCAGTGGACAAAGCCGCCGGAACCGACACGAAGAGCGAAGGGTCCGGATCACCGGGGAGGGGCGTGGGGAGGGGTGCGGGTGCGCGGTCCGGTGATCCATCCCTGGGCGTCACGCTGTCACGCCGACCCTGACGATCCACTGACAGATCCACTGACAGATCCACTGACAGATCCACACACGGGTCTTCCGGTGGCTCCGGACCGGTCCGCTGAGGGGCCCGCGGACGGCGGCGGTCGCGGTACCCCGGCTCACGACGCGGCGCCCCGGCTCACGACACCGCGTCCCGGCTCACGAGCGGAGCCAGTCCAGGACCGTCCGCGCCGAGAACTCCGCCTGCCCGCCGCGCAGCAGCAGGTCCGCCGCCGCGAACGCCGGGTCGTCGGCCTGCTCCGGCAGGTACGGGATCGCGACGCACCGCATGCCCGCGGCCTTGGCGGCCCGGGCGCCGGGCACGGCGTCCTCCAGGACCACGCAGCGCGCCGGGACCGCGCCGAGCCGCTCCGCGGCGGCCAGGAAGACGTCCGGCGCGGGCTTGCCGCGGTCGACCTCGTCGGCCGACACGTACGTCGTCAGCCACGCGTCGAGCCCCGTGCCCGCGAGGATCGCCTCGATCGCGGCCCGCGACGAGCCCGAGGCCACGGCCATCGGTACGCCCGCGCCGTGCAGCAGCTCCACGAACCGCGCCATCTG
Organism: Streptomyces longispororuber; assembly: GCF_014656095.1. Classification (GTDB taxonomy): domain Bacteria; phylum Actinomycetota; class Actinomycetes; order Streptomycetales; family Streptomycetaceae; genus Streptomyces; species Streptomyces longispororuber. The sequence goes on along the minus strand of NZ_BNBT01000004.1, from coordinate 37,202 downwards.
CGGGTAGACGCGGGTGGAGGCGCGGGCCAGCTCCAGGTAGCGGCGGTTCTTCTCCGCGAGCAGGTCGGCGAGCGGCTCGGCCAGGCCGTACCGCTCCTGCCAGCGGGCCAGGGTCTCCCGCGTGGAGATGCCCACGTACGCCTGGTGGTCCTTCCAGGTGAAGTCGGTGACGCCCCGCGCGGCGAGGAGCCCGCGCCCCGCCTCGTAGTAGTTCGGCTCGCTGTCCACGAGGGTGCCGTCGAGGTCGAAGATGACCGAGGTGTCGTTCAGGGCGCTCATGCGCCCCAGCATGCCAAGGGGGTGATCACGGCGGGGTGGCCGCGGTCACTTCTCCCGGGCCGCGGCCCTGCCCACGGACTCGACCAGCGGCAGCAGGCGGTGCGGGACGCGTTCGCGCAGCGCCATCTCCGTGCGGGTGCGCACCACGCCCGGCAGCCGGATCAGGCGCTGGATCACGTCCTCCAGGTGGCCGTTGTCGCGCGCCGCCACCCTGGTCAGGAGGTCACCGCCGCCGGTGATGGAGAAGGCCTCGATGATCTCCGGCACCGCGGCCAGGGCGTCGCCGACCTCGTCGAGGTGCCCCTGCATGACCTCGATGTGCACGAAGGCCAGCACCGGGTGGCCGAGGGCGGCGGGGGACAGCGAGGGACCCACGCCCGTGATCACCCCGTCCCGTTCCATGCGGTCGAGCCGCGCCTGGAGCGTGCCGCGCGCGATGCCCAGCAGGCGCGCGTACTCGCGCACGCTGGTGCGCGGCTGTTCCAGCAGAAGCCGCAGGATGCGGGTGTCCAACTCGTCGACGGCCATCGCCCAACGGTCTCCCTGGTGCACGACTGGAACACGGAACGATCACCGCCGACTGTACCCACGGCCCGGGGGCGGGGCGGACCCGGCCGTTGGCCCGCCCACGGTACTCCTCGCGACCGCCCGAGTGGGCCAATGGCGCAGTCGCGCAGGACCAAGTTGAGCCATCGGGCCTGTTGATGATGTGATGGGGGTGTCGATGGCGCTGCGGATTCCGCGGCGCCTTTGTTGTGTGGGCGTGCTCGCCCGGACGGGCCGGGCACGGGAAGGAGCGGACACACTGGTGCTGAAGAGAGCGTTCACCGCACCCGATCCGGGACTGCTGCGGCTGCGCAGCGCGTGTCGGGCCGTGCTCGGTATCGGAGCGGCCGTCGCGCTGTGCGGCCTCGTCGGGCACTCACTGGTCGCGGCCATCCTCGGGGGACTCGCCGCGCTGCTCGCGCTCTTCACCGTCCTCGACCCCACGGTGCGCGGTCAGGCCGTGACCACGGCGCTGCTGCCCGCCGTCGGCCTTCCCGTGCTGGCGCTCGCCGCCGTGCTGCACGACCAGCCGCTCGTACGGGACCTGGCGTTCCTCGCGGTCACGGGCGCCGGCGTGTACGCGCGCCGGTGGGGGCCGCGCGGCCACTCGCTCGGCGTGTTCGCGTTCATGATGTTCTTCGCGGCGCAGTTCCTGCACGCCCGGACGGGCCAGCTCCCCGAGCTGGGCGCCGCCGTGCTGCTGTCCCTGTGCGCGTCCTCGGCCGTCCGGTTCGGGGTGTGGTGCTACGAGCGCCGGCTGCCGCCGTTCCCGGCGCCGCCCGCCCCGCTGGAGCTGACCGGGCTGGCCCGTACGACCACCCGGCAGGCGGTCCAGGCCACCGCGGGCGCGGCCTTCGCGCTGGCCCTGGGCCAGGTGCTGTCCCAGGAGCGCTGGTACTGGGCCGTCGGTGCCACGTGGTGGGTGTTCGTGAACACCACCTCGCGCGGCGAGACCCTGGTGCGCGGCTTCCGCCGGTTCCTCGGCACGGTCATCGGCATCGGGCTCGGCTTCGTCCTGGCCGTGCCGCTGCACACGGAGCCGGTCGCCGCCGCCGTGATCATCGCCGTGTGCGTCTTCGGCATCTTCTACACCGCCGCCGTCTCGTACACGTGGATGATGCTCGCGGTGACCGTGATGGCGAGCATGCTCTACGGCCTCCTCGGCGTGCTCGACCCGGCGCTGCTGGCGCTGCGCGTCGCCGAGACCGCCGTCGGGGCGCTGGGCGCCGTGCTCGCGGTCCTGCTGGTGCTGCCGGTCACCACGCACGCCGTCACCGACGGCTGGATCCAGCGCGCCCTGCGCTGCGTGCACGCCTGCACCGCCGAGGCCGCGGCCCGGCTGCGCGGCGTGCCCGGCGCCGATCCGGCACCGCGCGTCGCCGAGCTGGAGGTCCTGCTGGGCCGGGTGCGGCTCTCGCTCGCCCCGCTGCTGCACCCGCTGAACCCGCTCATGGCGCGCAAGGAGCGGGCCCGGCGCGTGCTCGCCCTGCTGGACGACTGCGCCCGCGAGGTCCGCGGGCTCGCCGCCGTCGCCGCCGACACGGAGGCCTCGCACGACGACCGCCTCGCCGCCGCGTGCTGGCGCGTGGAGGCCGCCGTGGAGGCGCTCACCACGCCGGGGGCCGAGGCGGGTCGCGGCGGCGACACCGCCGCCGCGCCGCACACCGGGGTCGCCGGGGTCGTGGAGGGCGCGCTCGCCCATGTGCACGGCCTGGAGCAGGCCCTCGTGGAGCTGGCCGAACCGCTCCAGGCCCCCGGCCGGGCCCGCCTGACCGGCGGCTGAGCGCGGCACCGCCGAGGACGGCGCCCGCGCCGTGGAACGCCGACTGCCCGGCCCGCCCTCAGGGGCGGTGCCGGGCAGTCGCGGCTCATGGTTGGCGGCTCATGGTTGGCGGCTCATGGCTCGCGGCTCATGGCTCGCGGCCCCGGCGCCGGGGCGGTGCCGTGCTCGGCTCCGGCGCCGGGGGCGGTGCCGTGCCTAGGAGAGCTTGCCGTCGTAGTCCGGGAGCTTGAAGGTCCGCTCCGCGTGCCCGCCGACCAGGTCGGTCCCCCGGTTGCCGACGTTCGCTATGACCTTGTAGCCCTTGGCCTCGATCTCGGCGCGGCTGCGCGTCTTGTAGGCGCTGACCTCGTCGAAGAGGTCCGGCAGGTCGCGTACGTACAGACCGTCGACCGCGTAGCCCTGGGACGTCAGGTTGGCCTTGGTCAGGCTCGTGATGATGCCCGGACGCGCGGTCACGAAGAACACCGAGACGCCGCGGGACTTGGCGTACGACGCGAGCTCCAGCGAGGGCTTCACGGCGGGCGTCGGGAGCTTCCACCACGGGTGGAAGTCCGTCTCCAGCGTGGTGTTGTCCACGTCGAAGACGATGGCGAGCTTCTGCCCGTCCGCGTCGGCGGTGCGCTGCTTCACGTACGGCAGCGCCTGGTCGACGACGGCCCGTACGTCCCGCTCCCAGGTGGCGCGGTCGACGTCGGCCGCCAGGGCCGGGACCGCGCCGACGGGGGCGCTCGGCGCCGCGGACGCGGACGAGGCCGTCGTCGCCGTCACCCCCAGGCCCACCGCCAGAACCACCGCTGCCGTGCCTGCCCGCTGACGTGCACCGCGTCGTGCCATGCCCGTGTCCCCTCTCCTGTTGTCGGCCTCGTCGGCGAGGCCTGTCGACCCTGCTGTCGCAACGGCGCGTGAGCCGCCCGACGGGGGCCGTACGCCACGAGTGTCATGATCACGAAGAGGGGTGGCAAGCAGGGGACGTTTTGGTTACCGATCGGTAGCGAATTCCTGGCGGCCAAGCGGCGCGCTCGCGCCGCGCGACGCGGGCGTACGGGCCGAGCGGCGCGCTCACGCCGCGCGGGCGATGAACGGGCCCAATGGTCCAGACCACCTGCTAACGTCGCCCCACGCGCGCCGTGCGGCGCGACGGCAAGGGGACGCGCCGCGGTGGCACCATGTGCGCACACGGGCGCGCGGAGAGGGGCGATCGGTGAGTGACAGGCAGACACGACGGGCCTACGTCGGATCCTTCACGGCGGCGGGCGGCCCCGGCGTCGTCAGCGCGGAGTTCGATCCCGGCAGCGGGGCGCTGACCGTCCTCGCGGCGACGGACGCCGTCGCCGACCCGTCGTTCCTCGCCTTCTCGCCCGCCACGGGCCTGCTGTACGCGGTCAGCGAGACGTCCGAGGGCGCCCTCGCCGCCTTCCGGGTCTCCGGCGACCGGCCCGAGCTGCTCGGCCCGCCCGTGCCCGTGGACGCCGCGGCGCCCACGCACCTGGCGCTGCACGACGGCCACCTGGTCACCGCGAACTACGGCTCCGGCAGCGTCACCGCCGTCCGCGTCCGGGCCGACGGCACCCTCGCCCCCGCCCCCGCCGCCGTGCTGCGCCACGAGGGCTCGGGGCCGCACCCGCAGCGCCAGCAGGGGCCGCACGCCCACCAGGTGGTGTCCGACCCGAGCGGCCGCTGGGTGGTGAGCGTCGACCTCGGCACCGACTCCGTCCGCGTGTGCGCCCTCGACGGCACCGGGCTCACCCTGCACCGCGAGGTCGCGCTGCGGCCCGGCTCCGGCCCCCGCCAGCTCGCGTTCCACCCGCGCGGCGACCGCGCCTACGTCCTCAACGAGCTCGCGCCCACCCTCACCGTCTGCGCCTGGGACGCCGCCGACGGCTTCCTGAAGCCGCTGGCCGAGACGCCCGTCCTCGTCGGGGCGCCGGACGGCGACGCCTACCCCTCCGCGGTCGTCGTCGCGCCCGACGGCCGCTTCCTGTGGACCGCCACGCGCGGCGCGGACGTCCTGTCCGTCTTCGCCCTCGACCCCACGGGGGACACCGCGCGGCTGCTGACGACCGTGCCGTGCGGCGGCCGCTGGCCGCGCGACCTCGCCCTCGACCCCTCCGGGCGCTTCCTGTACGCCGCCAACGAGCACTCCGGCGACGTCACCTGGTTCGCCGTCGACCCGGAGACCGGCCTGCCGCGGCGCGCGGGCGCCGTGGACCTCCCGGCCGCCTCCTGCGTGGTCTTCGGCTGACCCGGGCGTCCGCCGGAACGCCGACGGGCCCGTCCCCGGGAACGGGGCGGGCCCATCGGCATCACGACGTGGCGGGGCGTCGGCGGCTCAGCGCACCGGCGCGCCCGTCGGCTGCGGGGTGATGCCCAGCGCCGCCGCGTACTTCGCCAGGGCCAGCTTGCCGATCGCCGGGTAGGCGCCGAGCGGCTCCGCGACGGCGCAGCCGGCCTCCTTCGCCGCCATGTCGAGCAGGCCCGCGTCGGCCTCGGGGCCGATCAGGTACGGGGCCAGCGCGAGCTGCGCCGAACCGGCGCCGCGCAACTGGTCGGCGGTGGCCGCGACGGAGCCCTCGACGTCCAGGGCCGCCGCCATCACCGGCACCGCGAGGCGCGCCGCGAGCAGCATGCCGGTGATCCCGGCGGCTTGCACGGCCTCCTCGCCGCCGACCGTGGCGAGGACGATGCCGTCCGCCGCCGTGGCCACGGTGAACAGCCGGGCGCGGTCGGCGCGGGCCAGGCCCGCCTCGGACAGGCGCACGTGCAGCGCCTCGGCGAGCAGCGGGTGCGGGCCGAGCACGTCGGTCAGCTCGGCGGCGGCGCCGCTGTCCGCCACGGCCTGCCGGACGCGGTGTATCAGCGCGGCCTCGGGGCCCGCGAGCAGCGGCACCACGACGGCGACGGGCCCCTCGGGCTCCTTCGCCTCGACGCCCGCGGCCAGTGCCTGCTCGTAGCGGGCGAGGCGCTCGGCGGCCGTGCGCGCGAGCACGGTCCGCAGCGCGGGGAACTCCGCGGCGTCGCCGTCCTCCCCGTCGAGGTAGCCGATGCGCGCGTCCAGGCCGGGCAGCTCCGAGCGGGCGATGCTGACGACTTCCTCGGCGAGGCCGCGCGTGCTGGGGCTGGGGACGCCCGGTACGGCGAGGACGAGCGCGGGCGCGCCCTCGGGAGCCGCGACCGGCTCCGGGCGTCGGTGCCGGCCCGGCTGGCGGGGGCGCGGCATTCGTACGGGCAGGCCGGATGCGGGCCCAGTGGAGGAGCTCATGGCGCCGCATGCTACTGGCTCCGACCCCCTCTTTGTTCGGGGAGGGTGCAGGTCAGAGGCATAAGTCCGCTTTGTCGGACCGCATCGGGCGGACACGCGGACGTCCGGCTTCCGGTTCCTTTCGGTTGCTTCCGGTTGGACCGGACCAGAGACCGTCGGTGCCGGGTCACGTGGCCGTCGGCACGTACAGCAGACGCGGTTCGCGGGGCAACTCCAGGGCGCCCCGGGCCAGGTCGGCGGCGATGCGGACGGCGCCGTCGAGCGGGTCGCCCGCCGCGGCGACGCGGCGGGCGTACGGAAGCCGCCGCGTCAGTTCCGCTTCCAGCGGGGCCAGCAGCACGTCACCGAGTTTCAGCAGGCCACCGGTGAGGGCGACTTGGGGGCCTTCCGGGCCTTCCACGCCCTCTGGGAGGAAATCCGCGCCGGGGCCGCCCGAGGGGGCCCCGGGGGCCGGGCAGGCGGCGGCGGCCGCGTCGGCGATGTGCGCGGCCGCCTCGCCCAGGATGCCCGCCGCCACCTGGTCGCCGTCCGCCGCGCACCGGACCACCTCGGGCGCGAACGAGGCGAGGGCCGCGGGCCGGCCCGGCCGGGGGTACAGCAGCCCCGGCAGCTCCGCGAGGGGGCGGCCGAACCTCTCCTCCGCGCGGGCCCGCAGCGCGGCCGAGCCGCCGCGCCGCCCGTCGTGGGACCGCATCGCCGCCTCCAGGCCGGCCCGCCCGATCCACGCCCCGCCGCCGCAGTCGCCGAGCAGGTGCCCCCAGCCGTCGACGCGCCGCCACTCCGTCAGATCCGTGCCGAGCGCGATCAGTCCGGTGCCCGCCGCGACGACCGCGCCGGGGCGCCGGCCGAGCGCCCCCGCGTACGCGGTGACGGCGTCGGCGGCCAGCGCCACCCGGTCCACGCCGAAGAGCGCCGCGAACGCGGACGGCAGCCGGCCGCGCAGGTCGTCGCCGAGCGTCGCCATCCCGGCGGCGCCCACCGCGACGGCCGCGAGCCGCGTCCCGTCCCCCGCCTCGGCCAGCAACTCCCGCGCCATGGGCGCCAGTTGTTCGAGCAGGTGCCCGGCGTCGATGCCGCGTGCCCCCGTCCGCACCGGCTCCCGGGAGCTCCTCGGCGCGGGTCCGCGCGAACCGTCCAGGAGGCGCAGCGCCACCCGCAGGCCGGAGCCGCCCGAGTCCACGCCCAGGACCGCCGTCACCCCCGTGCCGGGCGGCGCGGTCACGGCAGCCGCCAGTCCACGGGCTGCGCGCCCTGACGGACCAGCAGGTCGTTGGCGCGGCTGAACGGGCGCGAGCCGAAGAAGCCGCGGTCCGCCGACATCGGCGAGGGGTGCGCGGACTCCACCGACGGCAGCGAGCCGAGCAGCGGCCGCAGGTTGCGCGCGTCCCGGCCCCACAGGATCGACACCAGCGGGCGCCCGCGCGCCACCAGGGCCCGGATGGCCTGCTCGGTGACCTCCTCCCAGCCCTTGCCGCGGTGCGCCGCCGGCTTGCGCGGGGCCGTCGTCAGGGCCCTGTTGAGCAGCAGGACGCCCTGTCGGCTCCACGGCGTCAGGTCGCCGTTGGACGGCTGCGGCAGACCCAGGTCGCTGCCCAGCTCCCGGTAGATGTTGATGAGGCTGCCGGGCAGCGGTCTGACGTCGGGCGCCACCGAGAACGACAGGCCCACCGCGTGGCCGGGCGTGGGGTACGGGTCCTGTCCGACGATCAGGACCCGTACCTCGTCGAACGGCTGCTGGAAGGCGCGCAGCACATTCGGTCCGGCGGGCAGGTAGGTGCGTCCCGCGGCGATCTCCGCGCGCAGGAAGTCCCCCATGGAGGCGATCCGTTCGGCCACCGGCTCCAGGGCCTTGGCCCAGCCGGCTTCGACGATTTCATGCAAGGGTCGTGGTGCCACGGAGCGTCACTCTACTGCCGTAGTCGCGTGACTTCGCCACCGCCGTCCGGGGCCGCACGGGACCGCCGCCGCGCGCACCTCAGCCGATCACCGCCGCCCGTACGCACAGCACGTCCGGCAGGTGCGAGGCCAGCTCCCGCCAGGAGTCGCCGTCGTCCGACGATGCGTACACCTCCCCGTTGCGGTTGCCGAAGTACAGCCCCGCCGGGTCCGCGCCGTCCGTGCACATCGCGTCCCGCAGCACCGTGCCGTAGTGGTCGCCCCGGGGCAGCCCCGCGCTGAGCGGCTCCCAGCTCTTGCCCGCGTCCTGGGTGCGGTAGACGCGACAGCGGCGGTCCGCCGGGACCCGGTCCGCGTCCGCGTTGATCGGGAAGACGTACGCCGTGTCGCCGCGGTGCGGGTGGGCTACCGCCGCGAAGCCGAAGTCCGAGGGCAGGCCCTCGCCGATGTCGGTCCAGTGGGCGCCCGCGTCGTCGCTGCGGTACACCCCCCAGTGGTTCTGGAGGTACAGCCGGTCCGGGTCGGCGGCGTCCCGGGTGACCTTGTGCACGCACTGGCCGAACTCCGGCTGCGGCTCGGGCAGGAACACCGCCGAGACGCCCGCGTTCGACGGCTCCCAGCTCGCGCCGCCGTCACGGGTGCGGAAGACGCCCGCCGCGGACACCGCGACCGTCACCGCGTCCTTGTCGCGGGCGTCCGTGAGGATCGTGTGCAGCCCCTCCCCGCCGCCGCCCGGCTGCCACTGCGACCGCGTGGGATGCTCCCACAGCGGCCTGACGAGGGCGAAGGTCTCGCCGCGGTCCTCCGAGCGGTACAGCGCGGCGGGCTCCGTGCCCGCGTACACCACGTCCGGCTCCGCAGCGGCGGGGTGCAACTGCCAGACGCGCTCCAGGGAGGCGCCCGTCTCCTTGGGGAACTTGACGGCCGGTTTCGACGGCTCGGTCCAGGTGCGCCCCAGGTCGTCGGAGTGGAACACCGACGGGCCCCAGTGGGCGCTGTCGCCGCCCACCAGAAGGCGGGGGGTTGAGGTGCGGGTGTCGATCGCGATCGAGTAGATCGCCTGCGCGTTGAAGTACGGGCCCTCGTCGAACCGCCACGCGCCGCCGCGGCGGCGGGCGACGAAGAGCCCTTTCCTGGTGCCGATCGTGAGCAGGGTTTCGGCCATGGCGGACACCTTCCAGGACGGCGTTGTCTCAGGTAGGGATCAGTCTGCACCCGACCACTGACACTCACCCCCGTACGCCGCGTCCCCGCAGCTCAGCGGCCCTACGGCCCGCAGCTCAGCGGCCCTACGGCCCGCAGTTCAGCGGCCCTACGGCCCGCAGTTCAGCGGCCCTACGGCCCGGAGTTCACGGTCCGGTGGCCGCACGCCCCGCCCGCCCGAGCGCATGACGCCCCGCGCTCAGGGCGCGGCCGGGCCGTGGACCTCGGCCGCCACGCGCGCGATCGCGTCGGGGCCGACCCGGCAGCACCCGCCGATCAGCCGGGCCCCGGCCTGCCGCCACCGCCGCACCGCGCCGGGCTCGAACCGGGAGGGTCCGCGCCAGGCGCGGGCCGCGGCGTCCCAGGTCTCGCCCGAGTTCGGGTACACCACCACCGGCTTGCCGGTGACGCGGGCGGCGAGCTCCACCGCCGCTTCCGCGTCGCGCGGGTCGCAGCAGTTCACGCCCACGGCGACCACCTCGTCGGCGTCCGCCGCGAGGGCGAAGGCCTCCGCGAGGGGCTGGCCCGCGCGCGTACGGCCGCCCGCGACGCTGTAGGACAGCCAGGCGGGCACGCCGAGGCCGCGCACGGCGCGCAGCAGGGCGCGGGCCTCGACGGTGTCCGGGACGGTCTCCAGGGCGAGCACGTCGGGCGCCGCCGCGGACAGGACCTCCAGGCGCGGCCGGTGGAAGCGCTCCAGGGCGGCCGCGTCCAGGCCGTAGTTCCCGCGGTACTCGGAGCCGTCGGCGAGCATCGCGCCGTACGGGCCCGCCGACGCGGCCACCCACAGCGGCCGCCCGGCCCCGGTGAGGACCGCGGCCTCGCGGGCCAGGGTCACGCTCAGGCGCAGCAGCTCGGCCGTGCTGACGGCGTCCACGCCGTGCCGCGCGAAGCCCTCGAAGGTGGCCTGGTAGCTGGCCGTGATCACGACGTCCGCGCCCGCCTCGTAGTAGGCGCGGTGCGCGTCCCGCACCGCGTCCGGGCGCTCGGCGAGCAGCCGCGCGGACCACAGGTCGTCGGACAGGTCGTGACCGGCGGCCTGGAGCTGGTTGGACAGGCCTCCGTCGAGCACCAGCGGCCCGCGCGCCAGGGCCGCCGTCAGGCCCCACGCGCCGCCCCGGGGCGCCGCCCCCGTACCCACTGCGTCGTTCATACCACCGACGCTAGCCGAGGCGCCGTAGGCGGGACGTGACAGGTGCCCCAGTGCCCCGTGCCGTTCGGCGTGGTCACCGGCGGCTCGACGGTCGCACACGCCCTGGGCGAGCGGGCAGCGACGCACCGCAGCGCACCGCGCGGCGGACCGACCGCGCCCGGAAGTTCCGCGACCAGCCCCTCTTGGTAGCCCCTCTTGGTCCGCTGCGCGAGCCGTTCCGCGCGCGACAGGCCCGCGACGACCCGGCCGGGCATCGTCGTGCCGCGCCCGGACTCGCCGACCGGACCGTACGTCTCGCCCTTGCGGACAGTCAGACGGACACCGCCGACCGCGCTGACCGTGCCCGGTGGCCCCACGAGGTATCTGGTCATCGTCGCGGCCGACCGTGACCGGGGCGCGTGCGACGACAGCGATGCCCGGGACCGGCGCATAGGCTGAGCAACCGTTCGCCCGCGGTCGGCGAGCACGGTCGCCGAACCGCGGCAGACACCGCGAGCCCACACCGCGAGCCGACTCCGCGAGCCACGCGCGGCAGGCGCCCTTGAGCGACGGCGGACTCCGCGGCACCTTTCGTACCGCGACTGCTCACGCCCGGTCTCTCCGCACCCCGGGACTCCGCCGACGCCGCCCCGTACGAGAGGAACGTCCGCCATGAAGCGTGCCGCCGCCCTGTCCGCCCTGGTCTGTCTGCTGGTCGTCACGGCCGCCGCACCCGCCGCTCCCGGCGGCGGCCGGGGGCATGGTGACCGGGCCCGCTCCACGCTCCTGGACTCCGTGCCGCGCAAGGGCGTCCTGCGTGTGTGCACGACCGGCGACTACCGCCCCTTCACCCACCGCGAGGCCGACGGCGGTCACCGCGGCGTCGACATCGACATGGCACGCGACCTGGCGGAGTCCCTCGACGCCGCGCCGCGGTTCGTCCCCACGACGTGGAAGGAGATCGTCGACGACGTGGCCGACCGGCGCTGCGACATCGCCGTCGGCGGCATCTCCGTCACCCTTGCGCGCGCCCGCACCGTGTACTTCAGCGAGCCGACCCGCGAGGACGGCAAGACCCCGATCGCGCGCTGCGCGGACAAGGACGCGTACCGGACGCTGGAGCAGATCGACCGGCCGGGCACCCGCGTCGTCGTCAACCCCGGTGGTACCAATGAGCAGTTCGCCCGTGCGCACGTCAAGCGGGCCACGATCACCGTCCACCCGGACAACACCACGATCTTCCAGGAGATCGTCGAGGGCCGCGCGGACGTGATGATGACCGACGCGAGCGAGACCCGCTACCAGGCCGCGCTGCACCCCGAGCTGTGCGCGATCCACCCCGACGAACCCTTCACCTTCGCCGAGAAGGCCTACGCGCTGCCGCGCGGGGACGAGCCGTTCAAGGAGTACGTCGACCAGTTCGTGCACCTGGCGACGCACGACGGGACGTACGCGGCGTACGAGGCGGAGTGGCTGCGCGGTGGATGACGTGACCCGGTGGCCCGCAGGCCGCGGGGGAGCGCGGGAGTCGGCCCCGGCGGCCGGGACGATCCCGCCGCGAACCCAGGGGTAATCCCTGAGCCCGTCCCCGGGGACGCGGCGCCCGCCGCGGGCCTACGGTGGGCATCCGCCCGGAGCGGTGGGGAGCCGCAGACCGCTGCGGTGCGCTCCCGGCGGACCCGGAGGTCCGACATGCACCCATCCGGCAGGAACTGCGTCCACAGCGGGACGGGCGGACGGCTCGCCACGACCACCACCGACGACGTCGACGCGCTCGTCGCGCGCCTGAAGGACCGCCCGCGCGTGGTGCTGCACTTCCACGGCGGCCTCGTCGACGACACCCTCGGCTTCGCGACGGCCGAGCGGCTCGCCCCGGTGTACACGGCCGCCGGGGCCGAGCCGGTGTTCTTCGTGTGGAGCAGCGGCCTCCTGGAGGTGCTGCGGGGCAACCTGCCGCAGATCCTGAGCGAGGGCGTCTTCCAGACCCTGCTGAACCGTGTCATCCGCTTCGCCTCGGGCGTGGTCTTCCAGGACCCCGGCAGCCGGGCCCTCGGCGGCTTCACCGTCCCGTCCACCCGGGACGTGGCCGCCGAGCTCGCCCTGCTGCGCACCGGCCAGGAGCCGTACGCGCGCCTCACCCCGCCCGCCGAGGTGCCCGCACTGGGCGAGGCGGAGCGCGTCCGCATCACCGCCGACCTCTCGGCGGACACCGAACTCGCCGAGCGCAACAGGGAGATCGTGGGGACCGTCCTGCGCTCGGCGCCCGGGACGACCGCCGCGCGCGACATCAACGGGGGGCGCGCGGCGGTCGCCACCCTCATGTCCCCGGACACCGTGGCCGAGCTCGCGGCGGAGACCGCCGACGCGGAGAACCGCCGGGCCGTGGTCACCTCCGCGCTCCTGGTGCGCAAGACCGTCCGCGTGGTCTCCGCCGTCGTCGCCCGCTTCCGGCACCGCACCGACCACGGCCTGTACCCGACCGTCGTGGAGGAGATACTCCGCGAGTTCTACGTCGCGAACGCCGGTGCGGCCGTCTGGGACGCCATGAAGCGGCAGACCGCGGAGACCTTCGCGGCCGGGGCCCCGGGCGACGCGGGCCCGCCCCGCGCGGGACGCTACTTCCTGGACCGCTTCGGCCACCTGCTCGCCTCCGGCAGCAGGCCCGAGGTGACGCTCGTCGGGCACAGCGCGGGCGCCGTGTTCATCGGCCACCTCCTCGCCGACCTGGCCCGCAGGCGTGCCGCGGCCGACGACCCGCTGCCGGAGGACTTCCGCGTCCGCGACGTCGCCCTCCTGGCGCCCGCGTGCACGGTCGGGCACCTGGCGGGCGTCGTCCGGCGCCAGGCCGAACTCTTCGGCCGCCTGCGGATGTTCACCCTGACGGACGAGGCCGAGCGCGCGGACCATCTGGTGCCGTTCCTCTATCCGCGCTCACTGCTGTACTTCCTCTCCGCCGTCCTGGAGCGCGGCCCCGACAAAGAGACCGCGGTGACGCCCGTCGCGGGCATGCAGCGCTGGTTCCTGGCGGGTGACCAGGACGGTGCGGACGCCCGGGACCTGCGGACCTTCCTGCGCGCGGACGCCGGCCGCACCGTGTGGTCGCCCGTGGACGGCGGCCCCGGCCTCAGCTCCGGCGCCCGCAGCCACATCGCCTTCGACAGCGACCCGGAGGTCCTGGCGAGCCTCGCCAGGATGCTCGCCGACTGAGCCGGGGACGGCTCCGCGACACCACCGGGGACCGCCGCACCAGGGGACCCCGTCAGGGGAAACCCCACCAGGGGGAGACCCCGCCAGGGGGAAACAGGGGGAAAGGCTCGATGAACGACCTGCACTACGCCGTGGTCGTCGGGATCAACCGCTACCCGGCGATCAGCGACCTGCGCGGCGCGCGCGGCGACGCGGGCCGGTTCCGCGACTGGCTCGTGGACCCGGCCGGCGGCAACGTGCCCGAGGGCAACGTCACGCTCGTGACCGCCACCGAGCGCGACGAGCGCGAGGCCGACGTGATGACCGTCGTACCGACCCGGGAGAGCGTCAACCGCGCCCTGTACGAGACGCACCGCGCGGTCCGCAAGGCCGTCGAGGAGGGCGGCTCCTGGGCCGACACGCGCCTGTACGTGTTCCTCGCGGGCCACGGCATCGCCCCGTTCGGCGGCGACGCCGCGCTGCTCATGGCCAACGCCGCGATCGACCTGCTCGGCAACCACATCGCCGTCCGCCCCTACCTGTCCTGGTACGAGTCGGCGTCGCCGTTCCACGAGGTGGTGTTCTTCGCCGACTGCTGCCGCACGCGCCACGGCGGGGTGACCGCCTTCGGCCCGCCGTTCACCGACACCACCGAGGCGCCCGACAAGGTCGAGTGCCTCGTCGGCTACGCGACCTCGCTCGGCGACCCCGCCTACGAGGAGCGGACGCCCGACCCGGACCGGGCCCGCGGCCACTTCACCACCGCGCTGCTCGAAGGGCTGCGCGGCGCGGGCGGCGGCACCGTCACCTCCGAGGGCACCGTCACCTCCGACAGCCTCGTCGACTACGTACGCCGCCACGTGCGGGACGGCACCACCCGGGCGCTCGTCCCGCAGGAGGCCCGGTTCCTGCGCGAGACCAGCACCCCGATCGTCTTCGCCGAGGGCCTCCAGGGCGTGGGCTGCTACCCGGTGACCCTGCGCTTCCCCGCGGGCTTCGGCGGCTGGGTGGAGCTGCGCGGCCGCGACCTGACCGAGCCGCGCCGCCTGTACGTCGACCCCGGCGCCGGTTCCGACGCCGGGCACGTGCTGCCGCTCCGGCCGGGCCTGTACCGGGTCGTGCCGGAGAGCGTGACCGCGCCGGACCTCGGCTCCGGCGGGTACTTCGAGGTCGTCGCCGGAGGAGGCCACGGTGTCCAGTTCTGACCGCGCCCGCGCCGAGGTGCCGTTCGTCGTCATCCCCGACACCCCGTCCGTGCTCGTCACCGTCACCGACGAGGCCCTGCGCGAGGTGGCCTGCGGCATGGGCACCCTGGAGACCACCGTGGCCCCCGGCATCTACCGCATCGAGCAGCGCTTCGCGGGCGCCGTGGCCACCCAGTACGTCGAGGTCGGCGCCGAGCCGTTCACGCGGTGCCTGCCCCTGCCGCGCATCCCGGCGCCCGCGCCCGTGCGGCGGACCGCCACCGCGCACGACGGCCACCTGGCCGCCGCCGTGCGCTGGAGCCGACGGTCCACGTACCTGAGCGGCCCGCCCACGGTGATGGTGCTGCTGCGCAACCTGCGCCACGGCCGGCGGCTCGACCCGTACGCGCTGGAGATCGGCGGGGAGAGCGGCGAGGCCGTGGACGGCGGCGAGGCAGGCTGGCACGTCGACGAGCGGGAGGGCTGGTCGGTGTGGAGCGGACCGCTGCCGCCCGGCGGCTACCGGCTGCGGCTGCGCAGGCCGTCCGGCGAGGGCCTGCCGCTGGCCCAGGCGCTGTGGGTGAGCGAGGGCTGGACCACCCTCGTCTTCGTCGGCAACGGGCCGCGCGGCGCGCAGCCGCAGCACGCGTCGGTGGAGATGGCGCCGCTCGGCGCCGGCTGGAGCCCCCTGGACGAGGAGCTGAGCCTCGCCCGGGAGGCGGCGCTCTCCGGACTGCGGCAGGGCATCGACCTCATCTCCGACCAGCAGCTCTTCCCGATGCTGGAGTCGGACCACGCCGACCCGCTGCTCGGCGTCGTGGGCGCGCACGCCATCCTGCTCGACCGCAGGCCCGACCTGCGGCGCCTGGAGGAGGTCGTGCGGCGGCTCGCCCCGCACCTGCCCGGGCACCCGGACGTCGCCGCGCTGTGCACGCTCCTCGACGGGGGCGGCGGCATGCCCGGGCCCGTCTCCTCGCCGCCCATGCTGGCCGCGTCCTGCCGCCTGCTCGTCGAGGCGGACGCCGCCGACCCCGGGGTGATCGAGGACGGCTCGGTCGCGGAAGCGGCCGCCGAGGGCCTGGTCGGGCGCGGGGTGTGGACCACCTGGCTGGAGCGCGAGCGCCGGCCGGACCCGGCGGCGGTCCGCGGCGGGCCCCCGCCGGGGGGCCCGGTCGGCAGCCGCCCGCTGACGGCGGACCCGGTCGGCCGCGTCCAGGCCTACATCCAGGAGATCGCGGGCCTGGAGGGCCGGGCCGTCGAGGACGTCCTGCACGACGTGTCCCGGGACGAGCTGTGCCGCAGGACGGGACTGCCCCACCGGCCGGTGGAGCGGGCCATCGAGGGGCTGCGGGGGCCGGGCCCCGCCCGAGGACGCGCCGGTTAGCCGGCCGCGCGCCGGGGGAGTCGGGGCTGAGCCACGCGGGGGGTGGTTCAGCCCCGTCGCGTACGCCGTCCCTCACCTGGAGCGCCCCTCGTCCGGGGCGTGCCTCGTCCGGGGCGTGCCTCGTCCGAGGCGTGCCTCGTCCGGGGCGTCCGGAGGCGGCACGGGAAAGCCTCGTCCAGGGTGGAGCGAGCCGAGCTGGCGGCCGGTCGGCCGAGCCGCGCTCCATCAGGGGAGTTCCCCCTTCTCCCCGCGACCTGGACGAGGCATGTCCATCGTGGCGGGCGGGCGTCACCGCCGCGTCACACCGTCGCGTGCCGCAGCATCGCCGAGAACTGCCCGGACGGCTCCACACCCAGTTCACCGCGCAGCAGCCCCCGGAACCGCTCGAACTGCCGTACCGCCTCGGTGAGGTTGTGCTCCGCGAGGTGGACGGAGACCACCGCGCGGTGGGCGCTCTCCCGCAGCGGGTCGATGCGGGTGCACTCCAGGGCCGCCTCCAGGGCGGCGCCGTACGCGCGCATCGTCACCAGGCGGGCGGACAGCGCCTCCAGGGCGTGCAGCCGCAACTGGTGCAGCCGCTCCCGCTCGAAGGCCACCCACTCCTGCTGCCAGCCCGGCAGCAGCTCCCCGCCGCACAGCAGCAGGTGGTAGGCGGGCCGCAGCCGTACCGGCGCCCGGGTGAGCACCCGGCGCGCGGCCGCCGTGAAGTCCTGGAGGTCGACACGGACCCGGCAGCTCAGGGCCAGCGTCCCCCCGCCCGCGTCCGACAGGGCCGAACCGGCCCCGTTCAGGCGCCACATGGTGGTCCGCAGCCGGGCCCGGGCCCGCGTCTCGGTGGCGTCCGGCCACAGCGTGCCCGCGAGCTCGGAGCGGCTGGCCGCCCCGCAGAGCGCGAGCCTGGCCAGCACCTGCTGCCCGCTCGCGGGCACCTCCAACGGCTCCCCGCCCCGCTCGCAGCAGCAGTAGTAGTCCGTGTTGTCCGCGTTCGCTGCGTTCTCCGTGCTCTCTGCGTTCTCTGCGTTCTCTGCGTTCTCTGTGTTCGCTGCCTTCGCCGCGTTCTCCGCGTCGGCGTCCTGGCCCGGGCGCCCGCCCGGACCCTCCCGCGTGAGGAGGAATCCGCCGAGCAGACGCAGCCGCAGCGCGGGCCGTTCGTCTCCGGCCGCCGCGCGTGTGATCGAAGCCATCGGGCCACCTCCAGGGGTCCCGCCGACGCCCTGCCGTCCGGCACGAACGTACGGGCCGGGGCGGCTCCGCGCCTCCGGGAGCGTGCCGGGGTTTACCCCGGTGCCCCCGGCCGCGCCCGGCGCTCACCCCGCCGACGGCGACGGCCGCTCCTGCTGCCCGAGCCGCCGCACCAGGCCGATGCGCGAGGTGATGCCGAGCTTCGCGTAGGTGTGGCCGAGGTGGTACTCGATGGTCTTGACGCTCAGCGCGAGCGTGGTGGCGATCTGCCGGTTGGTCTGCCCCTGCGCGGCGAGCCGCGCCACCGCGAGCTCCTGCGGCGTGAGCGCCCCGTCGAGGGCGTCGCCCGCGTCGTCCTGCGCGGGCCCGCCGGCCGCCGACGCGGGCACCGCGCGGCCGCAGGCGTTCAGCTCGCGTACGCAACGCGCCTGGTAGGGCAGTGCCTTGAGCCGGGTCATCGTGGTGTGCGCCGCCTGCAACTGGGCGATGGCCAGGGAGCGGCGCCCCAGGCGGCGCAGGAACGCGCCGTGGTCCAGGGCCACCCGGGCCTGCCCGAACGGCAGCGGGACCTGCGCCGCGTGGTCCTGCGCCCGCGCGTACGCGGACTGGGCGCGCTGGGTGTCGCGGCGCGCCGCCAGCAGATTGCCCCGGGCCCGCGCGGCGGCGGCGAGCGCCGGGTGCCGCCCGCGCGGCCGGGCCCGCTCCTCGAAGGGGGCGAGCACCGCCTCGGCCTCGTCGAGTTCGCCGAGCTGGACGAGGGCGTCGACGAGCAGCGGCTGCCAGTCCACGACGCCGGGCTCGTTGACGCCGTCCTGCTCGGCGAAGGCGAGCAGCGGGCGCAGCGCCGCCACGACCGCCCGGGGCTCGCCGCGCGCGTCCGCGGTGTGGCCCTGGGCGCACACCCCGTACGCGTACGCCACGGGGGTCTCCGCGCCCCCGGGCACCTCGGCGGCGGTGCGCAGGTGCTCCGCCGCGCGGTCGAAGGCGCCGCGCGCGGCGAGGATCTGCGCGGCGACGCCGTGCGTGACCGGCTTCAGCCAGGACTGGTCGGCGTCGTCGGCGATGGAGGCCGAGGACTCGGCGTGGATCAGCGCCTCGTCCCACTCCCCGAGCCGGTGCAGCGTCTGCGCCAGCGCCGAGGCGGACAGCAGCCGCAGCGGCACCGTGGTCGTACGGCAATTGGTGACGGCGCCCAGCAGGTCCTGGCGCGCCCCGCGCAGATCGTCCGACCACAGGCGCAACTGGCCGCGCGCCAGCAGCAGGTCGAGGCTCTTC
Organism: Streptomyces longispororuber; assembly: GCF_014656095.1. Classification (GTDB taxonomy): domain Bacteria; phylum Actinomycetota; class Actinomycetes; order Streptomycetales; family Streptomycetaceae; genus Streptomyces; species Streptomyces longispororuber. The sequence continues at coordinate 18,893 of NZ_BNBT01000004.1, read as the reverse complement.
AGCGGCACGATCATCGGGTCCGGCAGCTCGCCCGCGAGCGCGATGCCCTCCTTGGCCCGGCCGCTGAGGCCGAGCGCCACGAGGTGGTTGAAGCGGAGCATCCGGCTCGGCCCCTGGTCGGTGGAGAGCCGCTGGGCGCGCTCGGCCCACTGGGCGGCCACGGCCGCCTGCCCGCACATGACGGCCGCGTAGCTCAACTGCTCGGCGGCGCGCGCCGCCAGGCACGGGTAGCGGCCGCGGTCGCAGCTCTCCCAGGCGTCCACGAGCAGCGTCCACGCGGCCTGGGTGCGGCCCTGGACCCGCGCCACATAGCCGCGGACATAGCCGCGCAGCGCCGGGTCCGCGCACTCCGGCAGGCCGCCCGCGAGCTCCGCGGCCTCCTGCACCCGGCCGTCCAGGAGCAGCGCCTCGACGGCCTCCACGGCGAGCCGGTCCCGCTCCGTCGCGCTGGTCGCGACGCGTGAGGCGTGCCGCAGATGGGTGCCCGCGACGGCCCACTGGCCGGTGGCGGCCTCGCGGCGCGCGCACGCGGCGAGGGCGGCGGCGAGCTGCTCGTCGGGGCCGGTGGCGGCGAGCACCCGGTGCCGCAGCTTCGTGTACTCGTCCTCGACCAGGGCGGCGGCCCGCTCGTGCAGGGCGGCGCGCTGGGCGGGCCCGATGTCCTGGTAGACCGCCGCGTGCACCAGCGGGTGCGGGAAGGACACCTCGGGCGCCGACGTCCCGGCGGGCGACTCGCGCAGCAGCCCCGCCTTGACGGCGCGCTCCAGGGCGGGCAGCGGCTGCGCGACCTTGGCGAGCCGCGCCGCGGTCCGCAGCCGGCAGGAGATCCCGAGCACGCTGACGGCCTGCACCAGGCGCTGCGTCTGCGGCCCGCACCCGGCGAGGTTGGCGAGCACCAGCATGGCGTACGACCGCGGCGCGGGCAGCGGCGTCGTGACGTCGAGCAGCACGGCGGGCGGCACCTGGTCGAGCAGCGCGCGGGCGTGCAGCGGGTTGCCGTGGGTGTGGGTGCGCAGCCGTACGGAGGCCGAGTGGGGCAGGCGCGCACCGCCGAGGCGGTCGCTGAGCGCGGCCAGCTCGTCGGGGCTGAGGCCGTCCAGGGCCAGGCGGCGCGTGGGCGGGGCGGTGAGCAGGCGGCGCAGGCCGTCGGGCAGCTCGGGCACGTGCGGGTCGCGCAGCGCGACGACGGCGAGGACCCGGTCGTGGCGCAGGCGGCGCAGCGCGAACGTGAGCGCGTTCAGGGACTCGGGGTCGGCCCAGTGCGCGTCGTCCACGACGAGGACCACGGGGCCCTTGCCCTGGACCTCGCCGATCAGGTCGAGCAGGCCGAAACCGGCGGCGAGCGGCGGCAGGTTGGCGTGCAGCGACTGCGGCGCGCGCATGAGCCCGGCCAGGGTCTCGGGGACCGGCAGCGGGCTCTGCCCGACGAGCTGGGCGAGGACGCCGCAGGGCAGCGAGCTCTCGTTCTCCTCACCGCTCGCGTGCAGCACGCACGGGCCGTCCACCGTGTCGAGGAAGCGGCGCAGCAGGGCCGTCTTGCCGATGCCGCCGGGCCCTTCGAGGAGCACGACGCGCGGCGTGCCCGCGCGGGCGTCCGCGAAGTCGGCCAACAGGGCGTCGAGTTCACGCGCGCGCCCGCAGAAGGCGTCGTCGGGCACGGGGGCGGTGCGGCGGTCGTGACCGACGTCCTCAGGCGTCATCGGCGCCCCCGCGCGGGGGCGACGGCCGCGGGGGGCCGCGAGGGGCGGGCGACCTGTGCCGGACACATGGCCATGAATTCCACGATGACGGCCGACGGTCCCTCCGCACAAGGCACATGCCGGTATCCGCGCGGACGCGCGCCGCGCGACAAGGGGGACGAGGGGGGACGGCGGTACGGGCGGGACCCTAGGGTGCCTCCTCCGGCGCCGGGTCGCCGAGGCCGAGGGCCTCCGGCTGCGGCGGTTCGAGCAGCGACAACAGCTCCAGCCAGCCGTGGAACGGGTGCGGGCACTCCGAGTCCTCGGGCACGACGTTGCCGCACACCCCGTCGTGCGAGCGGTACACCTCGATGACATAGCGCACAACGCCTCCTGGGCCACTGCGGGGCGCGGGCCGCGACGCGCGCGGATGCCAACCGCCGTGGCGGCGGCAGCCGGGGCGCGTGACAGCCGTGACGCTCGGCAAGGGCGACCAGAATAGGGTCGGCCCAAGCCCCCTCGCGTCGGTGCGGCACCTAGGGAAGTCCCTAGGGTGGTACGGGAGTTCCGGCCGGGGCGGCTGGGGCAGCCGGGGCACCCGGCACCCGGAGGTGCCTCCGGCCGGCCCTCGGCGGGGTGCCCCTCCGGTCGCACCCCGCGGGCGCACCCCGCCCGGCGCCCCACCGGCCGGAGACGCCGTGCCGCCGCGCGGCTGCCGGTGCGGTACGGGGAGGTGGGCGTACGGGGAGGTGGGCGTACGAGGAGGTGGCGGGTGCGGGCGGCGCGGGGGTGTGCGGCGTAGGCGTGCGCGGCGAGGGTGAGCGGCATGGGCGCTTGCGACGAGGGTGTGCGCGGCGCGGGTGAGGGCGTGTGGCGCAGGCATGGTCGGTGAGGGCGCGAGCGTGCGGGCGGGCGCGTGCGTGCGAGGCGCGGGCCCGTGACAGCGCGTGCAGGCGGTGTTGCTCACGGCCCCTGGGGTGCGCGAGTGTGCTGTGCCATGGACCCTGACAGGAACTCCGAAGCGCCCTCCTCTCCTTCCTCTTCCTCGTCCCAGTCCGCCCCGGCGGCACCCGCCCCGCCCCAGACCGCCCGGGCCACGTCCACCCCACCCCAGCCCGCCCCGGCCGCGTCCACCCCGCCCCAGCCCACTCCGGCGGCGTCCACCGGACCGCAGCCCGTTCCGGCGGCACCCGCCGCGCCCCAGCCCGTCGCCCCCGGGGCACCGGCCCCGTCCCAGCCCCTCCCGGAGGCATCCGTCGAGCCCCGCACCGCTCCGGAGGCAACCGCCCCGTCAGGGCCCGCCGCGCTGACGCGGCGTCAACTGCTCGTCGCGACCGGCGCGGTGGGGGTCGCCGCCGCCGGCGGGGCCGTGGCGCCCGCGCCCGCCGCCGCCCGCGCCGCCACCGGCCGCGTCGCCCTGTCCTTCACGCGCGCCACCAACGGCTCCGCGACCCTCTCGCCCGCCGGGGACCGGCTGGTCGCCGAGGTCCAGCACGTGCTGTGGTCCGCACCGGCCGACGGCGGCAAGGCCGTGCCGCTCACCCCGGCCGAACTCGAACCCACCCGCCCGGTGCACGCGCCCGACGGGAAGCTCCTCGCGTTCAGCGCCTACCGCGACGGCGGCTTCCACATCTGGACCGTGCGCGCCGACGGCACCGGCCTGCGGCAGCGCACCGACGGCCCCTGGGACGACCGGGGCCCGGCCTGGTCCCCGGACGGCACCCGGATCGCCTTCGCCTCCGAGCGCGGCGGCGACCCGGTGGCGGGCAGCGCCTACCGCGTCCACGTCCTCGACCTGCGCACCGGCGAGGTGTCCCGCCTGACCGGCCTGCCGGGCCAGGACGGCCCCCACCAGGACGGCCCCTGGGAGGACTTCGACCCGGCCTGGTCCCCGGACGGCGACCGCGTCGTGTTCGTGCGGGCCCGGGGCGTCACCACCGCCACCGGCGTGTCCCTCCAGGCGCGCACCGTCGCCGCCGTGCCCGCCGACGGCCGGGGCCCGGTCGTCACCGTGCACACCGAGACCGCGAACGCCCAGGTGATGACCCCGGCCCCGGCCCCGGACGGCCGCCGCCTCGCCTATCTGCGCACCACGGCGGCGCCCGAGGCCTCCTGCGTCCTCGTCGTCGACGGCAAGCCCGTCGACGTGCCCGGCGACGTCGCGCCCGTGCCGCCCCGCTGGACCCGGGACGGGGAGCTGCTGCTCACCGTCGACGGCCGCTTCGCCCTCGTACGCCCCGAGGAGCCCGGGGCGCCGCGCCCGATCCCGTTCGAAGGGGTCCTGTCCGTGGACCGGCCCCGCTACCGCGTCAAGGAGTACGACCTCGGCGAGGGCCGGGTGCGCCCGGTGCGCGGCATCCACCTGCCCGCGCTCTCGCCCGACGGGCGGCACGTCGCGTTCGCCGCCCTCAACTCGCTGTGGCTGGCGGACACCACGGGCGGCAAGGCGCCGCGCCGGCTGCGGCGCGCGGGACCCACGCGCTACCTCCTCGGCCCGTCGTGGGCCCGCGACGGCCGCTCGCTGGTGTACGCCGACGACCGCGACGGGCTGCTCGGCGTGTACCGGCACGACCTCGCCACCGGTACCGAGACCCCGCTCGCCACCGGCGGCCGGGTACACCCCGCGCTCTCACCCGACGGCAAACGCCTCGCCTGCCTCGACCTCACCGGCCGGCTCGTCGTCCGCGACCTGGACGCGGGCACCGAACGCGTCCTGGCCGAACCCCTGGGCGGCGGCGGACTGCCCGGACGGCCCAGTTGGTCGCCCGACGGCCGCCACCTCGCCCTGTGCGACCGCAACCGCCTCAGCCTCCGCTTCCGCGAGGGGTACAACCTCGTCCGCGTCGTGGACGCCGCCACCGGCGAGGACCGCCTGCACGCCGTCGCGCCGCACACCTCGATCTCCGACCGCTACGACTCCGGGCCCGTCTGGTCGCCGGACGGGCGCCGGCTCGCCGTGATCGTCGAGTCCGCCCTGTGCCTGCTGCCCGTCGCGGCCGACGGCACCCCGCGCGGCGAGCTGCGTACCCTCACCACCGAACCCGCCGACCACCCGAGCTGGTCGGGCGACTCCAGGACGCTGCTGTACCTCTCGGGCACCCGGCTGCGCCTCATCGGCGTCGACGGCGGCCGGGCCCGCACCGTCCGCGTCCCTCTGGACCAGCGCAGACCCGCGCCGCCCAACACCGTGGTGCACGCCGGACGGCTCTGGGACGGCACCGGGGACCGCGTCCGGGACGACGTCGACATCGTGGTACGCCGCGGCCGTGTCACCGAGGTCGCGCCGCACCGCGCGGGACGGCGCGCCGAACGCCGGATCGACGCCTCCGACCGCACTGTGCTCCCCGGCCTGTGGGACACGCACACCCACCCCTGGCAGAGCACCTACGGCGCCCGCCAGACCGTCGGCCAGCTCACGTACGGCATCACCACCGCGGTCTCCCTCGGCGGCTTCTCCTACGAGCAGGCACGCGTGCGCGAGGCGGTGGCCACCGGCCAGCTCGCCGGGCCGCGCCTGCTGACCTGCGGCGAACTCCTCGACGGCGGCCGGGTCGCGTACAGCATGGGGCGCGCCCACCGCACCCGCGCGGGCCTCAGACGCTCCCTGGAGCGCGCCGAGCAGCTCGACTGGGACGTCGTCAAGACGTACGTACGGGCACCCGCCTGGATCATGGAGGAGGCGGCGCGCTTCGCCCACGAGCGGCTCGGCGTGCGCGCGGGCAGCCACTTCCTGTCGCCCGGCATCCAGACGGGCCAGGACCTGACCACCCACCTCCAGGCCACGCAGCGCGCCGAGTTCGGACACGCCACCACCGCGTCGGGCCGCGCCTACGACGACGTCACCGAGATCTACACCGCCCGGGGCGCCGCCTTCTCCCTCATCGCCACGCCGTTCACGTCCGTGCCGCTCATCGGCGCCGACCCCGCGCTCGCGGACGACCCCCGGGTCACGGCGGTCATGCCGCCCTGGGACGTCGAGTCCGTCCGCAGGACGGCCGCGGCGCCGCCGACCGCGGCCCAGCTCGCCACGCTCCGCCGGGAGACCGACGTCTACCGGCGCGTCCTCGCCGCGGGCGGCCTCGTGGCGCTCGGCACCGACCAGCCCCTCGTGCCGGTCGGGCTGTCCCTGCACATGGCGCTGCGCGCCCTGCACCGCGGCGGGCTCTCCCCGGCCGAGGCCCTGCGCACCGCGACGGTCCTGCCCGCCCGTCTCTTCGGCGTCGACAAGGACCTCGGCACGGTCCAGCGCGGCCGGATCGCCGACCTGACCCTCGTCGACGGCGACCCGTTCACGGACTTCGCCACGCTGGTGCGGACGGTCGGCGTCCTGCGCGGGGGCACGCCGTACGAGACCGACGAGCTGGTCGGCGCCTTCCCGACGGCGGCCCGGCGCGCGCCCCACGGCACGGACTGGCTGGAGGCGGGCCGCCTGATGCGCAAGGACAGTTGCTGCGACCCGGGCGTGTGAGGCGGACCGGGTGCGCGAGGCGGTCTGAGGGGTGTGAGGCGATCCGCACACAAAACGTCCCCTGTTACACACCTGTGTCAATTCACCCTGCAACGAACATCGGGCATCCGCTGTCTAGCAGGTGGACATCACCCGTGAACATGACGAACGACGCATGAGGAGCAGACAACAGTGGGGGACATACGCAGACGAGGAGCCGTTGCCCTGGGGATCACCGTGCTGGTGGCCCCGCTCACGGTGGCCCTCGGAACCGGCAGCGCACAGGCCGCGTCGTGCTCGACGCAGACCGGGCCGTACCAGAAGCAGGTCGAGAAGTTCCTCGGCCGCCCGGTGGACGGCAAGCAGTCGGCGGCCGACTGCAAGGCCATCAAGGCCTTCCAGACCAAGCACCAGATCACCCCGAACGCCGGGTACGCGGGCAGCGTCACCTGGGGCGTCATGAACCTCATGAACAAGCAGAAGGCGGTCGGCGACAACCCCAACAAGGCGGGCAAGTGCCCGACCAACAAGGGCCGCATCGCCTGCGTCGACCTCACGCTCCAGCTCAGTTGGATCCAGGACGGCAAGACGCTGAAGTACGGCCCGGTCCCGGTGCGCACCGGCCGCAACGGCCACGAGACCCGCACGGGCCTGAAGAAGGTCTACTGGCGGGACATCGACCACATCTCCAGCCTGTACCACGTGCCGATGCCGTACAGCCAGTTCTTCGACGGCGGCCAGGCCTTCCACTCGGTCGGCATCAGCGTCTGGTCCCCGCCGGGCTCCCACGGCTGCGTCAACATGACGAAGAAGGACGCCGTGAAGTACTGGAACATGCTCCGCAAGGGCGACGACGTCTTCGTCTACGGCCGCAAGCCCGGCACCTGAGCCGCGGCGCGAGCCCGCGTCCAATCCGGCGCGGCCGCCGGAGAACGCACAGCGCCGCCGGGAGGGCTTCCTCCCGGCGGCGCTCGCGCGTCCGCGCGCCTCAGACGGAGCGCAGGTACTGGTTCGGCACGTGCACGTCCGCGCCCAGCTCGCGGGCGGCCCGGCGGGCGAAGGACGGGTCGCGCAGCAGCTCCCGGCCGAGCAGGACCGCGTCGGCCTCGCCGTTGGCGAGGATCTTCTCGGCCTCCGCGGCCTCGGTGATCAGCCCCACGGCGGCGACGGGCAGGTCCGTCGCGGCCTTGACCCGGGCGGCGAAGGGCACCTGGTAGTGCGGCCCGGTCGGGATGCGCACGCCCGCGGCGTTGCCGCCGGTGGAGACGTCGAGGAGGTCCACGCCGTGCTCCTTGAGCAGCGGGGCGAACCGCACGGTGTCGTCGGCGGTCCAGCCGGGGACGCCGTCCTCCAGCCAGTCGGTGGCCGAGATCCGGAAGAACAGCGGCTTGTCGTCGGGCCACACCGCGCGCACGGCGTCGACGACCTCCAGGGCGAAGCGGGTGCGGCCCGCGAAGTCGCCGCCGTAGGCGTCGGTCCGCCGGTTGCTGTGCGCGGACAGGAACTCGCCGATCAGATAGCCGTGCGCGCCGTGCACCTCGGCGACCTCGAAGCCCGCGGCCAGGGCGCGCCGGGCCGCGTCCGCGAACTCGCCGACGACCCGGCGGATGCCGTCCACCGTCAGCTCGGTGGGTACGGGGTGGCGCTCGTCGAACGCCACCGGGCTCGGGCCGACCGGCTGCCACCCGCCCGCGTCCGGCCCGAGCGGGCCGCCGCCGCGCCAGGGGGCGTCGGTCGCTGCCTTGCGCCCCGCGTGGGCGATCTGGATGCCCGGCACGGTGTGCTGGCTCTTGAGGAAGTCGGTGATCCGGCGCAGCGGCGCGATCTGGTCGTCGCTCCAGATGCCCAGGTCGTAGGGGCTGATGCGGCCCTCGGGGCTGACCGCGGTGGCCTCGGTGAGGATCAGCCCGGTGCCGCCCGTGGCACGGGCGGCGTAGTGGGCCAGGTGCCAGTCCGTGGCGACCCCCGCGCCGGGCCCGGTCGCCTCGGCGGAGTACTGGCACATCGGCGCCATCCACACGCGGTTGGGGATGGTCAGGTTCCGCAGGGTGTAGGGCTCGAACAGCGCGCTCACGGCGGACTCCTTCGAAGGTGGTGGGCGGTACGGCGCAGCGGGCCCGGGGAGGCCTCTCCGGACGTCCTCTGCCCTCGTACGATAAGCATCGTAGTACGGGGACTGTCAAACTACGACGGTCGACGAAGTAAAAGGACTGTCAAACTACGAGAGGTCTCGTACGATGAGGGCGTCCCGCACGCCCGTCCGCAGGGGAGCCGCCATGACGACCGCCGCACCGAGCCCGCGCGTGCTCGACCACCCTTCGCGCGACGACATCCGCCTGGAAGGCGTGCTGCACGCGCTCTCCGACCCGCAGCGGCTGCTGATCGTGCGGGAACTCGCGCGCCGCGCGGCGGAGTTGACCTGTTCGGACTTCGAGCTGCCGGTCACCAAGTCCACGTCGACGCACCACTTCCGCGTCCTGCGCGAGGCGGGCGTGATCCAGCAGATCTACCGCGGCACGGCCAAGCTCAACGCCCTGCGCCGCCCCGACCTGGACACCCTGTTCCCCGGCCTCCTGGACAGCGTCCTCCTGGCGGCGACCCGCCAGGAGGAGAGATCGGCGAGGGGTGACAGCCCGTCCGGCGGCCGAGTGGGGTGACAGCCCGTCCGGCGTTCGAGGACGAGGCCGAAGGCCGATCAACCCCAGCCGAAGCCACGCCCAGCCCTGCACAAGGGCCCGCAGCACCCTCGCTCAGCCAAGCGCAGCGCCCCGCGCAGCGGCCCGCAGCCCCGCCCAGTCCGGGATCTTCACCGACCCCCGCCCCAGGGACCGCCCCAACTCCACCTCGGCCCGCTCGATCGCCAGCCAGCCGGGCCACTCGACGGGCTCGGCCCCGGCCGCCCGCAGCGCGGCGAGCGGATCGGCCGGCACGGCCCGCCGGGCCAGGGCGGGGGCGTCGTCGAGCAGGGACAGGGCCGTCTCCTTGGCGCACGGCCGGTTCGTGCCGATCACACCCGTGGGCCCGCGCTTGATCCAGCCCGCCACGTACTCACCGGCCGAGACCGCGCCGTCCCGCAGCACCCGCCCCGCCGCGTGCGGCACCGTACCCCCGGCCGGGTCGAAGGGCAGCCCGTCGATGGGCACCCCGCGGTAGCCCACGGAGCGCAGCACGAGCTGTGCCGCGATGTCCTCGTAGGTGCCGGTGCCCGTCACCCCGCCGTGCCCGTCCGGCAGCGTCCGCTCGAACCGGACGCCGCCCACCCGGCCCGCCGCCTCCGTCACGGCCACCGGCCGCAGGTAGAACCGCAGCCGGATCCGGCGCGCCCGCCCGCGCGGCGGACGTCCGGCCCAGTCGCGCAGCACCTCCACGTTGCGGCGGCTCGCCGCGGGCAGCCCGGACGGGTCCGCGTACGCCGGGTCGAGCGCGAGCTCCTCGGGGTCCACGACCACGTCGGCGTCCGGCAGGGAGCCCAGCTCGCGCAGCTCCTTCGTGGTGAAGCGCGCCTGCGAGGGCCCGCGCCGCCCCACCATGTGCACCTCGCGCACGCGGCTGTCCGCGAGCACGCCGAGCGCCTCGTGCGGCATGTCGGTGGCCGCCAGCTCCGCGGCGCCGCGCGCCAGGATCCGGGCCACGTCCACGGCGACGTTCCCGACGCCGATGACGACGGCCGTGTCCACGCCCCGCACGAAGCGGTCCGGGGGCCCGCAGCCGTGCACCGCCACGTCCGGGTGCGCGCTGTACCAGGACACGAACTCCGTCGCCGAACAACTGCCGGGCAGGTCCTCGCCGGGCACGCCGAGCCTGCGGTCCGCGGCGGCGCCCACGCAGTACACGACCGCGTGGTAGCACTCCCGCAGCCGGGCCGGGGGCACTCCGGCGGGGCCGATCTCGACCCCGCCGAAGAACCGTACGCGCTCGTGCTCGAGGACCGTCCGCAGGTTGTTCTGGAGGGACTTGATCTTCTCGTGGTCGGGCGCCACGCCGTAGCGCACCAGGCCGTACGGGCACGGCAGCCGGTCGAGCACGTCGACCCGCACCCCGGGCACCCGGTCCTGCTGCACCAGGCTCTGGGCCGTGTAGACCCCGCTCGGGCCCGATCCCACGACGGCTACGTGCACGGCGGCGCTCCTTCCGCGAGGTGCCCCCGGGACGGCTGGATGCCGGTTGGTCCCAGCATCGCACCGGGGCGCCCGCACGGGGAGGGGGAGCGTCGCCCGGATGGCGGGGCGCCGCCCCGAGGAGCCGACGGAACCCCAGGGGCTGCGGCACCCCTCAAAGGCTGCGGCACCCCGGGGACGGCCGCGCCCCCGGGAGGCGGCCGCCACCCCGGGGCGGCGAGGCTCAGCCCGTCATCCCGCGCATCCGGTTGATCTCGCTGGTCTGCTGCGCCACGACGTCGTTGGCCATCTCCTCGACGAGGAGGTTGTTGCCCTCCGAAAGGGCGTCCGTGGCCATGGTGAGCGCGCCCTGGTGGTGCGTGATCATCAGCTTCAGGAAGAGTTCGTCGAAGGCCTCGCCCTTGGCCGCCCGCAACTGCCTGAGCTGCGCCGCGGTGGCCATGCCGGGCATCCCGGCGTGGTCGTGGTGCCCGCCGTGCCGCGGCTTCCCGCGCTTCTCGCCGTGGCTCTCCAGCCACCGCTCCATGGCGCCGATCTCGGGCTTCTGGGCGGCGGTGATGCGGTCCGCGAGCCGCTTCACCTTCGTCGAGCTCGCCCGCTCGGGGACGAGCCGGGTCATCTCCAGGGCCTGGGTGTGGTGCGGGATCATCTTCTCGACGTAGTCGAAGTCCGCCGAGTTCGGGCTGTCGTCGTCGGTCCTCTGCTTCGCGGCCTCCTCGGCGGAGAGCGTCGCGGCCGTCTCGCCGGGCTTCCCCGGGGCGATCACCGAAGGCCCGGACGACGCGCCGGACCTGGCGTCGGAGCCGCCTTCCGAACCGGACCCCGAGTCGCAGGCGCCGACCCCGAGCAGGGCGGCTGCCACCAGCGCGGCCGCGATCCGGCCACGGCCGCCGGACGCCCGCGCGACGGGCTCAGGGTCGGAGGACGTACGGGAGCGGGGCAGGGCAACCTCCTGGTGCACGGCAACCTCCTGGTGCGGGCGGGTCAGTGGGGTCCGTACGGGCACGCCGGGTGAGTATCACCCGTGTGGAATGTTCATGACGACCCTGTCGCCCTCTGTTGATCTGTACATGTGGAGCACGATACTGCGGGTGTCCGTGAACCGTTCACCTTCGAACGGCCACAAGGGAGGACGCAGTGACTTTGTTGCACGAAGCCCGAACGCGACGCAGACGTCTGGGAGTCGCCACGGCCGCGGCCGGACTCCTCGCCGCGCTGCTCACCGCGGTGCCCGCGGCGGCGACCCCGGACCCGGGGGACACCCCCGCGGCCCCGAAGAAGGTCTCGAAGTCCGACGCCGCCGACACCAGGCGGGCCATCAGGGACGGGAAGATCCCCGCGCCCGACGAGATAGTCCACTCCGACAACATCGAGCACCTCGCCAACATCCCCAAGGACGCGCTGCCGGGCACCAACTCCGACCTCGCCTTCCAAGGCACGTACGCGTTCGCCGGAAACTACGACGGCTTCCGCATCTTCGACATCAGCAACCCCAAGAAGCCCAGGACCGTCGCCCAGGTGCTCTGCCCGGGATCCCAGAACGACGTCTCGGTCTCCGGCAACCTGCTGTTCCTGTCGACCGACTCCTCGCGCAGCGACAGCTCGTGCGCCAGCACCACGCAGCCGGCCACGGAGAAGTCCTCCTGGGAGGGCATGAAGGTCTTCGACATCAGCGACAAGCGCAACCCGCGCTACGTCGCCGCCGTCGAGACCGCCTGCGGCTCGCACACCCACACCCTGGTTCCCAAGCGTTCCGACGTCTACGTCTACGTCTCCTCCTACGCGCCGAACGCGGCGTTCCCCGACTGCCAGCCGCCGCACGACGGCATCTCCGTCATCAAGGTGCCGCGCAAGGCCCCGCAGAAGGCGGCGCTCGTCGGCTTCCCCGTGCTCTTCCCGGGCGAGGGCCCCGACGGCGGCGGCAACCCCGGCGCCCCCACCAACCCGGGCGTCTCCAAGACCACCGGCTGCCACGACATCACCGTGCTGCCCTCCAGGGACCTCGCGGCGGGCGCGTGCATGGGTGACGGCATCCTGTTCTCCATCAAGGACCCCGAACGTCCGAAGGTCATCGACCGGGTCCAGGACAACGTGAACTTCGCGTTCTGGCACTCGGCGACCTTCAACCAGCGTGCCGACAAGGTCGTGTTCACCGACGAGCTCGGCGGTGGCGGCGGCGCCACCTGCAACGCCGAGATCGGCCCGAACCGCGGTGCCGACGGCATCTACGACATCAAGGGCCGCGGCGACAAGAGCAGGCTCGTCTTCAAGAGCTACTTCAAGATCCCGCGCCACCAGGCGGACACCGAGAACTGCGTGGCCCACAACGGCTCGCTCATCCCGGTCAAGGGCAAGGACCTCATGGTCCAGGCCTGGTACCAGGGCGGCGTCTCCGTGTGGGACTTCACCGACTCCACCAAGCCCAAGGAGATCGCCTACTTCGAGCGCGGCCCGATCTCCGCGGACACGCTCGTCGGCGGCGGCTCGTGGTCGGCCTACTACTACAACGGCCACATCTACTCGAACGACATGGTCAAGGGCTTCGACGTGCTGAAGCTCCACGACAAGCGCACCGCCCCGGCCGAGCGGGTACGGCTGCGCGAGCTCAACGTACAGACCCAGCCGGAGTACTTCGGCCACCACTGAGCCGGTGGTCCGGGCCGCCCTGGGGTCATGGCACCCCGGGCCCGGCTCCGGCCTGGGACGTCCCGTCGGGCGGTTCGTCGCCCGGCGGGACGCCGAGCTTCCAGTCCAGGCCGTAGCGCTGGAACAGCTCCGCCCGCAGCCGCGCGAACGGCATCGGCGCCCCCGGGATGAGCAGCGCGAACACCGCGCCCATCAGCAGGGCGCGCAGCATCCGGTAGTCCGTCTCGGCGTCCGCCGCGCCGTGCCTGTCCACCGTGTCGCGCAGCAGGAAGGCGAGGCGCTGCTGCTCGGGGCACTGCACGAAGCCCTCGGCCTGGAGGATGCCCGCCATGTGCGTCCGCATCAGGACCGGCCGGTCCCGCGCGAGCCCCAGGATCGCGTCGATGGCGCGGGCGAGCAGCTCGTCCCCGTCCTCGGTGCGCGGCTCCCGCTCCAGCGCCTCCTGCAGCGTGAGGTGCATGAGCCGGTGGACCGCCGACTGCAGGAGCTGCCGCTTGCCCGGGAAGTAGTACGACACCAGGCCGCGCGCGGAACCGGCGCGGTCGGCGATGTCCGCGAGCGTCGTCGCCTCGTAGCCGCGCTCGCCGACCAGGTCCACCGTCGCCTGCAGAAGCCGCTCCCGGGAACGCCGCCGCAACTCTTCATTGACCGATGGGCTACGGGGGGACATCCTGTAACTCCTGCGTTGACTGGCTCGCAGCCAATATACTCAGCGCATACCGGCCCTGGCCGACAGGGGCCGGTGCTGCCTGGGGGCAGGTAACACCGCGGGGGAGTGTTGCCTGCCCACAGGGGTTTCCCAGGACGCCCCGTCCGCGCTCTCCTCGCCGATCCGGCGCCCTCTCCTTACAGTGATCCAAAGGGGCCGAGGAGGTGCGTGGACATGGATCAACAGCAGATTCTGGCGCGGATCGCCGAGATGGTCGACGCCGAGAAGACCCTGCGGGAGTCGCTCGCGACCGGGGCGATCGACGAGGCGACGGAACGGGCCCGCCTGGGCGACCTGGAACGCGAGCTGGACCAGTGCTGGGAACTGCTGCGCAGGCGCCGGGCCAAGGAGGCGTCCGGCGGCGAACCGGCCCCGGTACGGCTGCGCCCCGCGCCGCGGGTCGAGAGCTACGAGGCCTGAGGCGACGGCGTCCCCCTCGGACCCCGGCGAGACTGGTCGCGCCGCGCGCTCGTCATCGCACGCAAGGCTGCCGCCTGGCCGGCAGCCGACTTCCCCGACGCGACCACCGGCTCGTCCGCGCGTTCAGCGTGAGGGCTGGCCGGTACCGGGTCGCGGTTGATGGGTGACGTGGCAGCCGGTGGCCTTCAGGCGGGTCCCCTCCAACGTGACGGCGGTGCAGTCGGCCAGTTGGTCGTCGTAGCGGACGAAGCCGACACGGGGCGGCACCCCGTGTACTTCCGCGGAGTAGTACGCGTCGACGAAGAAGGTGTAGGGGGCGCCGGAGTCCGTGAAGTCGGGACAGGAGGCCAGCGCCGCGTGCAGGCTGCCCCGGTGCGAGAGGGTGTCGCGGAACCCCGAGGCGCTGGTGCAGTGAGCGGTGGTCGCGGCGCTCGCGGGAGCGGGGGAGGCGAGGGTGAGGGCGCCCGCCACGCCCATGATCGTCGCCGTGGCGGCCAGGGTACGGCGCGGTCGTTTCCCCAAGCGTGCTCCCGAGGCGGTGTGGGTGCGGTTGTGGGTGTCGGTAGCAGTGTCGATGACACGGTGGCCGCCGGGACAGGCGGGAACCGGTCGAGTGCCGCACGCCTTGAGCGGCCCCTACCCGGACCGGGCTGCTGCGCTGCGCGCTCGTCCCACGACGCCGGAGGGCCGCTCGACGCCGCTCTCCTCTGCGTGGCGGGCCCGGGGCACCGGCCCGGTGCGTGTGCGCACGGCGGACGGTTCGGCTCCGACGGCGCCTGCGGTGTCAGTCCGGGAGGGCCAGGGTCAGGACGTGGCGCAGGGCGTCCGGGCGTGTCTCGGCCGGTAGGTGGTCCACGAAGTGGACGGCGCAGCCGAGCGCGGCCGCGCCGCCGTCCGCGCGGCGGTCGTCGCCGACCATGAGCGCCTCGGCGGGGTCGACGCCCAGCGCCGCGCAGGCGTGCGCGAACAGGCGCGGGTCCGGCTTCTGCACGCCGTGCTCGAAGGACAGGGTGTACGTGTCCACGTACGGGTGCAGGCCGTGCGCGCGGAAGACGGGCCGCGGGTCCCAGCCGATGTTGCTGACCACGCCGACCCGCACCCCGCGCGAGTCGAGCGCGCGCACGACGTCGAGCGCGTCCGCGTACGGCTGCCAGGCCTCGGGGGCCATGTGCCGGTCATACAGCATCTCGTACAGGGCCGGGTCCGGCAGTGCCACGGTCCTGGCCAGAGCGGTGTAGGCGGCGCGGTGCAGCTCCGCGCTCTCGTCGCGCCGGGCGACGAGGGCGGCGAGGTGCGCGGGCACGTCCAGGGCCGGGGAGCCGCCCGGCAGCGCACCCGCCCGGTCCAGCGCCGCCGCGAGGGCGGCCTCCTCCCGCGGCGGCAGGGCGAGCCCCCGCGCGGTGAGCGCGGCCCGCAGCGAGGAGGCGGCGGACTCGATGCGGAACAGCGTCCCGGAGAAGTCGAACAGCACGCCTCTGATCACCATGCCGCGATCCTCCGTGGTGGCCGCGGGCCCGGTCAAGCACCCCCCGGAGCCCGGGCCGTGCCCTGGCGGACCGGCGCGGTCAGGCGCGGGTCCCGGCGGGCTCGTCGAGGACCGGCCGCCGCGGGGCGGGGGCGTAGCGCTCGTACAGGGCGATCGCCACGGCGACCGTCAGCGCGCCGAGCAGCCAGCCCGCGACGACGTCCGAGAGCCAGTGGACCCCGAGCCACACCCGGGTGAGACCCACGCCGACCACGGACACCACGGCCACGGCGAGCCCGGCCCGCCGGGCCGTCGCACCCACCTCGTACAGGCGCGCGAGCCAGAGCAACAGCCCGCACACCACGGCCGCGGTCATCGCGTGCCCGGAGGGGAAGGACGCGTAGTGCGCGGAGTCCACCGGGTCCGGCCACGACGGCCGGTCCCGGCCCACCGCCGCCTTCATGCCCTGCTGCACGAGCGAGCCCACCAGGCAGGTCCCGGCCAGCCACAGCGCGAGCCACCAGGCCCGCTGCCCGGCGAGCCACAGGATGACGACCGTGCACAGGGCGCGCATCGTCCACGGGTCCCACACCCAGTCCGTCAGGACGCGGGCGACGTCGGTGGCGTCCCGGTGCTCCACCGCCCAGCGGTGCGTGGTGCGCGCCACGTCGCCGTCCAGCGTGAGCAGCGGCTGCCACTCGGCGGAGACCAGGACGAGCAGGAGCAGGGACGGCACGGCGAGCAGCAGGGCCGCGCGCGGGGCGCGGGAGGCGGGCCGGGGCGGGGGCGGGGGCGGTGCGGAATCCATGGAACGATCCTGGACGACGGACGGCGGCGGTGCCTAACCGAGCGCGCGGAGCGCCGGGACGAACGCCACCAAGAGCGGTACGACCGGCACGAGCGCGGCGGCCGCGGTGAGCCGCAACCGGCGCGCGGCGGTCAGCCGGGGCCGGGCGGCCAGCAGCCGGTGCACCCGCTGCGGCACGTGGGCGTGGGCGGTGGGGCAGGGGCCGAACACGCCCCGGTCCTCGTTCAGTTCGACGAGGGCCAGGGCGATCGTCAGCCGGCCGAAGCGGCGCGAGGCCACGTCGTCCGCGGCCAGCTCCACCAGCCGGTGCATCTCGTCGCGGAACGCGGCGAACACCGGCACCTGCGGGAACCCCGCCGCGAGCGCGGCCGAGCAGTGCAGCAGCCAGTCGTGCCGGGCCCGCGCGTGGCCCTGCTCGTGCGCGAGCACCGCGTCGAGCTGGCGGCCCTTCAGGCGGCGCAACGCGGCGGTGGTGATGACCAGTTGGGGCGCGGCGCCGGGCAGCCACCAGGCATCCGGCCGCTCGCCCTCCAGCACGACGAGCCGGTCGGCGCCGGGCTCCTCGCCGGGCAACAGCGGGGCGCGCTCGACGAGTTCGGCCCGGCGCCGGGCGCGCCGCGCCCGGGCCAGCGCGATCTCGCGGGTCAGCATCACGGCCGTCCACGCGCCGCCACAGGCCAGCGCCACCGCCGTCACGGTCGCCCAGGGCGTCGGGCCGAGCGCGTACGCCTCGACCACGCCGCGCGGCGCGGGCGCGAACAGATGGCCGCGCACGGCCTGCCAGGCGGCCGCCGCGCTGAACGTCATCGACAGGGCGCAGCAGAGCAGGACACCCGCCACGACGCACTGCCAGGCCCACAGCGCGACCACCGGTTCGCGCTCCGGCCACTCCGCCCGCGCGAGCATCCGGGGAGCGAAGACGGCGGTCAGTACGCCCAGCAGCAACAGCGCGACGGGGACCATCATGGGTCAACCCTATGAGGGGCGCCCCGCGCGGGGATACGGGCCCTCCCCGCTAAGTGACGCATGCCACGCCGGACCACCTGCCGCCTGCCGCCTGCTGCCCGCTGCCGCTGTCCGGCGTCCGCTGTCTGACGTCCGCTGTCCGCTGGCCGCTGCCCGGCGCCCGGCGGGCCGGTGCCGCCACCGCAGCCCCCGCCTCAGAGCGTCAGCAGCATCGCCAGCATCCCCATGCTCATCGCCAGGCGGCACACCAGCGCCAGCTCCGGTCGGTCCGCCCAGCGCACGACGCCCGCCTCCGGGGCCGCCGCCGCACCCACCGGCGCGAGCCGGGCGCCCGAGGCCAGGACGTGCGCGGTGAAGTACAGCAGCAGGACACCGGTCAGCGCCGGGACGCCCCCGCCCCCGTGGCCCCCGCCAGGGGCGGTGGTCATCGCCGCCGACATGTAGACCATCGCCCCGGCGCCGAGCAGGTGGTGCAGGTGGTGCGGGTCGCGCCGGGCCGTCCACGCCGTGCGCAGCCCGGCGGCGGCGAACACCACCGCGTACCCGAGCCAGGCGCCCCGGGGTGGGGACAGCACGGCGGCCGGGACGGCCATCACCGCCATGCCGAAGCCCATCAGGGCCTCGCTGCCCGCCGCGCGGCGCTGCTCCGCGACGGAGCTGCGGGTGCGTAACAGGCAGTAGGCGCCGCTCGCCGCGCAGAGCGCCACGAGCAGCCAGCTCGCCGAACCGGGTCCGTGCACCGGGCACCTCCTCGATCGACGGTCGTCGCCGTTGACGGGTCGATGCCCGGGACCGGGGCGGCGTACGGGAGCGCACGGGTGTACGGCGGGAGCGCGGACGGGGAGCGGGGCGGGCTCACCGCCGGCCTCGCGCCCGGCGCGGGGCGCGTCATCACGCCCCTGGGCGCTGCCGTGCTGCTCTCGGAGGCGCGATCGCGGACATTTATTTTTTGGGTAAAACACTTGCTAACCTTCTGTCCCATGAGCAGCCCCCCGCCCCCGACCCGCCCCTCGCGCCCCTCTCGTTCCTCCCGCCCCTCGCGCCCCTCCCGCCCAGGCTTCCGCGCCTTCCGCACGCGCCCGCGCCGGCTGCCGCTCGCCGGTGTACTGCGTCTGAACACGCCCTCGGACATCTGGTTCAAGCCCGCGCTGAGCGTCGTCGCCGCCACCGCCGTGCCGCATCTGACGCTGCTCGCGCTCGACCGGCTCGACCTGGTGATGTACACGATGGCGGGCTCGTTCTGCGCCCTGTACACCCACCAGCTCCCGTACGCCGCCCGGGCCCGTGCCCTGGCCTGGGTCGTGGCCGGCATGGCCGCGAGCGTGGCCGTGGCGCTGACCGCCACCCGGCTCGCGCCGGGCGCCGCGGTGCTCGTCGCGGTGGGGGCGCTGCTCGCCGCCGCCCAGAAGGCCCTCTGCGACGCCACCCGCGTCGGCCCGCCCGGCCATCTGATCCTCACCTTCGTCAGCTCGGCGAGCCTGTTCGCGCCGCAGCGCCTCGGCCAGGTGCCCGGCCACCTCGCGCTGACGCTCGGCGCCTGGGTCCTGGCCTGGCTGGTGTGCATGGCGCCCGCGCCGCTGCGCCCGCACGGCCCCGAGCGCCGCGCCACCGCCCGGGCCCTGCGCGCGAGCGCCG
>NZ_BNBT01000003.1:135889-147683 GCF_014656095.1 Streptomyces longispororuber | reverse complement strand
GGCGGCCGCGCGGGACTCGCCCAGCGCGTTCAGCGCGTCCGCGCGCTCGGGGGTGGCGGGGGCGAGGGCCGCCCGCGCGCGCAGGGCCTCCTGGGCGGCGTGCCGGTCGCGGCCCGCGAACAGGGCGCGGGAGAGCGCGAGCGCGGTGTGGCGCTCGGCGGGTGACAGGTAGCGGTTGCGGCTGGAGCGGGCCAGGCCGTCGTCCTCGCGGACCGTCGGGACGGCGACGACGTCCACGGGGAAGTTCAGATCACGCACCATGCGGCGGATCAGGGCGAGCTGCTGGGCGTCCTTCTGGCCGAACAGCGCCACGTCCGGGGCGGTGAGGTGCAGCAGCTTGGCGACGACGGTGAGCATGCCGTCGAAGTGCCCGGGCCGGGTGGCGCCTTCCAGGACCGTGCCCATGGGGCCGGCGCTGAGGCGGACCTGGGGCTCGCCGCCGGGGTAGACCTCGTCCACGGAGGGCGCGAACACGATGTCGGCGCCCGCCTGCTCGGAGGTCTTGACGTCCGCCTCCAGGGTGCGCGGATAGCGGTCCAGGTCCTCGCCAGCGCCGAACTGCAGGGGGTTCACGAACACCGTGACGACGACCTCGCCGTCCGGGCCCGCTTCCCGGCGCGCCTCCCGGATCAGCGTCGCGTGGCCCTCGTGCAGGGCCCCCATGGTCATGACGACGGCCCGCCGGCCCGTACGCGCGCGGGCGCGCAGCTCGTCGGCGGTGTGCAGCAACTGGATCGGCGCGCCGCTCATCGGTCTCCTCCGTCCGCTGTGCCGTCACGGAATCCGTCGGTGCCGCCCGCCGGGGCCCCGGGGCCCGCGAGCACGCCCAGCAGGTCCTCGGCGAGCTCCGGCTTGAGCAGGCCGTGCGCGAGGGCGCGGTCGGCGGTGGCGCGGGCCATGGCCAGGTAGCCGGCGACGGTGCCCGGCGCGTGCTTGCGCAGCTCGGCGACGTGCGCGGCGACCGTGCCCGCGTCCCCGCGCGCGACGGGGCCGGTCAGGGCGGCGTCGCCGGAGCGCAGGGCGTTGTCGAGGGCCGCGCCGAGGAGCGGTCCGAGCATGCGGTCGGGGGCCGCCACGCCCGCGTCCCGCAGCAGCTCCATGGACTCGGCGACCAGGGTCACCAGGTGGTTGGCGCCCAGGGCGAGCGCCGCGTGGTAGAGCGGCCGGGCGTCCTCGGCGATCCACTCGGGCTCGCCGCCCATCTCGATGACCAGGGCCTCGGCGGCGAGCCGCAGCTCGTCGGGCGCGGTCACGCCGAAGGAGCACCCGGCCAGGCGCTGGACGTCCACCGGGGTGCCGGTGAACGTCATCGCGGGGTGCAGCGCGAGCGGCAGCGCGCCGGCGCGCAGCGCGGGGTCCAGGACCTTGGTGCCGTACCGCCCGGAGGTGTGCACCAGGAGCTGGCCCGGGCGCACCGCCCCGGTCTCGGCGAGCCCCTCGACCAGGCCCGGCAGCGCGTCGTCGGGGACGGTCAGGAGCACCAGCTCGGCGCGCTCCATGACCTGGGCGGGCGAGACGAGGGGCACGTCGGGCAGCAGTGCGGCGGCGCGCCGGACGGAGCTGTCGGACACGCCGGACGCGGCCACCGGGCGGTGCCCGGCGAGCTGGAGCGATGCGGCCAGGGCGGGGCCGACGCGGCCCGCGCCGACGACGCCCACGGTGAGCCGCGCGGGGCGGTCGGCGGGGTCCGAGCCCGTGTCCGATCGGGCGGAGTGCTGCTCCGGCCGGTGTGGTCCGTTCACGCGATGACGCCTTCCGTTCCAGTCCGCTCGGGGTACCGGACGATTTCTCGTCATGCTAACGCGATCGGTTGGCGCGGCGCCGTCGGCTGTCCACAGGCTGTGGGCATTCGTACGACCGCGCGGGATGATCTGTGGATGACCGCACACGACGCGCGGCACGACGCGCCTCCTCCGTCCGCGTCCCCTCCGCACGAGCCCGCCGCGGATGGGCTGGCCCCGGGTGCGCTGGCCCCGGGTGTGCCCGGCCCGGTTGCGCCCGGTCCGGTTGCGCCCGGCCCGCACGAGAGCACCGAGAGCACCGAGGCCTCCGCCGTGACGGCGGAGGAGGAGCCCGACGAGCACGCCCGGCGCGTGGCGGCCGCGCGGGGTGCCCGGCGGCTGCTGTCCCGCCCGCCGGCGACCGTGCCGCTCAGCGAGCGCCTGACCGCCCTCACCGAGGGCGCGGCGGACGTCGCCGACCTGGACCAGGGCACCGACATGTACGGCGACGGCGTCGTCGCCGACCTGGAGGACGAGGTCGCGCGACTGCTCGGCAAGGAGGCCGCCGCGTTCTTCCCGACGGGCACGATGGCGCAGCAGGTGGCCCTGCGCTGCTGGGCGGGGCGCACCGGCAACCCGGTCGTCGCGCTGCACCCGCGCTCCCACCCCGAGGTCCACGAACGCGGCGCCCTGGGTGCGGTGTCCGGGCTGCGCACGGCGCATCCCACGGACGCGCCGCGCCCGCCCACCGCCGAGGAAGTACGCGACTTCGAGGAGCCGTTCGGCACCCTGATGCTCGAACTGCCCCTCCGGGAGCCCGGTTTCCTGCTGCCCACGTGGGACGAGCTCCAGGACGTGGTGGCCGCCGCGCGCGAACGGGACGCCGTCGTCCACTTCGACGGGGCCCGCCTGTGGGAGTGCGTACCGCACTTCGGCCGCCCGCTGGACGAGATCGCGGGGCTCGCGGACAGCGTGTACGTGTCGTTCTACAAGTCCCTGGAGGGCCTGGCGGGCGCCGCGCTCGCCGGCCCCCGGACGCTGGTCGACGAGGCCCGGGCCTGGCGGCACCGCTACGGGGGGCTCGGTTTCCAGCAGTTCCCGACCGCCTTGTCGGCGATGCTCGGCGTGCGGCGGGTGCTGCCGCGCCTGCCGGAGTACGTGGCCCACGCGCGCGTAGTCGCCGACGCCCTGTCCGAGGGGCTCGCGACGTCCCCGGTGCCGTGGTCGCGCGTGCACCCCGCACCGCCGCACACCCACCAGTTCCAGGTGTGGCTGCCGTACCCGCCCGACGTCCTGAACGAGGCCGCGCTCGCGCAGGCCGAGCAGACGGGGACGCTGCTGTTCTGGCGCTGGTTCCCGGACGGCCCGCCCGGCCTGTCCGTCACGGAGGTCACCGTGAACGGACCGGGCCTGACGTGGACGGCCGACGACGTCAGGGAAGCGGTCGCGGACTTCGTACGCCGGCTCCCCTGAGAGCGCTCACGAGGCGGGCGAGCCCGGCCCGCACGCGCCCGTGCGCGGGCCGTTCGCGGATGACGGCCTGGAAGCGGCCGTAGTCGCGCACCTCGCGCACCGCCTGCCAGTCGTGGACACCGGGCGCGGGCGGCGCCGCCTGGCCGAGCTGAGCGGCGCGGTAGCTGTCGAGCAGGAACTGCTGGGTGACACTCATGACATACGACCTTTCATGACAAAGGGTACTAAAAGGGCAAGGGGAGGGCGACGGAGCCCGCTCCTCGTCCGCGGCCGCGGCCCGAAGGGCGCGGGCGGGTGCTGAGGGTGATGAAGTGACGAGGGTGCTCAGAGCAATGGGGGTGCTGAGGGTGCTCAGGGATGTCGACGGGGATGGACGAACGGGGGACGGGGCGGGCCCGTCCGTGCGGGGCGGCGCCGTCGCCGCCCCGACATCGCCGGGGCGGCGCCGTCGCGGCCCCCGCGGTGACTCCACCCTGCCCAAGGCCGGGCGGCCAGGTCCCGTCGATTGACGCCAGTCGTCAATCGACGGCGGCGATGTCAGTGGCGCGGTGCACCATGGGGATCATGAGCGTGAGCATCGACATCACCGGCCTGGCGCCGGAGCGGATCCACGTGGTGCCCTCGCCCCTCGCCGAGCTCGGCATGGCGCTGCACGCGCTGTCCGAGACCGGTCACCACCCGGGGCTGCAGGGCTGGGCGACGGCCGTCACCGCGCGCCTCGACCAGGGCCTCGCGGACCGCCTGTGCGAGGCGGACTTCCTGTGGCGCACGACGTTCTCGGACGTGTTCGCGCCCTTCGCGGGCCTGCCCGGCAAGAGCGCCCTGCCCGGTGCCACGCTCGCCGAGGAGCTCGACCAGCTCGACAAGCTGTCGGACGAGCAGTTCGTGGACGCCGCCCTGGAGTTCACCTGCCAGCTCGCCTACGACCAGAACCGCGTGACGGACCCGCTGCGCGACCCGGACATGCGCCGCCACGCCCTGGACCTGGCCGCCGCCCGGGGCGAGCACCAAGTGGCATTCACCGAGCGGCTCCTGGACGACCCGCCCACCGTGCGGGCCTGGTTCCGGCAGTTGATGCAGGACTGCGACGAGGCGTTCTTCGCGGACACCTGGGCCCGGGTGAGCCACCAGCTCGCCGCGGACGCCCGGCACAAGACGGAGCTGCTGCGCCGCAAGGGCCTCGGAGAGGCCCTGAAGGCGATGTCCGGGGCGGTGTCCCTGGACGAGGAGGCGCGGCTGATCACCATCGACAAGATGGCCGTGGGCCGCACGAGGACCGGCGACGGCGGCCTCATCCTGGTGCCGACCAGCCTCGGCTGGCCGCACGTGATGGTCCTGCACCGCTACGGCTGGCAGTCCTCGATCACCTACCCCATCACGTCCCCCGGCCTGACCGGGCCCGCCTCCGTGGAGCAGCTCACCCGCCGCATGGCCGCGCTCTCGCACCCGGTGCGGATGCGCCTCTGCCGCCACCTGGCGCGCGGGGCGTACACCACGGGTGAGCTGGCCGACGCCCACGGCATGACCGCCCCGGAGATATCCCGGCACCTGAGCGTCCTGAAGAAGGCCGAGCTGATCACCACGCGCCGCCGCGGCCGGTACGTGCAGCACCAGCTCGACCTGGGGGTGGTGTCCCGGCTCGGCAGCGAGTTCATCGAAGGGGTGCTGCGCTAGCGGACGCTGCCCCGGAGCAGTTCCCCCGAGGCGCCCGGGGGCGCTTTCCCTGGCCCCAGGAGACTCCCCTGCGCCCGGGGCGCCCCCCCTGGGCCCGGGGCCCCGGGCCCAGGAGCGCTCAGCCCGCGCCGCCGCCACCGCCCGCCCGCACCAGCCCCGTCTCGTAGGCGAGCACCACCACCTGCACCCGGTCCCGCAGGCCCAGCTTGGTCAGGATGCGGCCGACGTGCGTCTTCACGGTCGCCTCCGACAGCACGAGCCGCGCCGCGATCTCGCCGTTCGACAGCCCTTGGGCGACCAGCACCATGACCTCGCGCTCGCGCTCGGTGAGCCGCTCCAGCTCCTTGAGCTGCGGCTGCCCGGACCCGCCGGGCAGCATCGGCGCGAACCGGTCGAGCAGGCGCCGCGTCGTGGACGGCGCCACCACCGCGTCGCCGCTGTGCACGGACCTGATCGCGGCCAGCAGCTCGCCGGGCGGCACGTCCTTGAGCATGAACCCGGAGGCGCCCGCCTTCAGGCCCGAGAAGGCGTACTCGTCGAGGTCGAAGGTCGTCAGTATCAGCACCTTCGGCGGGTTCGGCGCCGAGCAGATGCGCCGGGTCGCCTCCACCCCGTCCAGCTTCGGCATGCGCACGTCCATCAACACCACGTCGACCGGTGTGGAGCGCAGCACCTGGAGGGCCTCGACGCCGTCGCCCGCCTCGGCGACGACCTCCATGTCCGGCTGGGCGGCGAGGACCATCCGGAATCCGGTGCGCAGCAGCACCTGGTCGTCGACGAGCATCACGCGGATGGACATCACACGGTCCCTTCGGGGGTGGATCGGCGGCGGAACGTCGGCGGGAGCGGGCCGCGGCCGCGCCCCACGGGCGGAGTCAACCACGGCACCGCGGTCCGGGCGTACCGGTCACCGGTGCCCGCGTACCGGTGACAGGTGTCAGTGTGCGGGTTTGAGCGGCAGCAGCGCGCTGATGCGGAACCCTCCGCCCGGCCGTGGTCCGGCGTCCAGCGTGCCACCGACCATGCCCACGCGCTCGCGCATGCCGATCAGACCGTGTCCGCTGCCGTCGGCGCCGCCGTCCTCGTACAGCTCGTGCGGGGCGCCCTTGCCGTCGTCCTCGACGAGCAGCCCGAGGCCGTCGTCGAAGTAGACGAGCCGGACGCTCGCCCCGGCGTTCTCGCCGCCGTGCTTGCGGGTGTTGGTGAGGGCCTCCTGCACGATGCGGTACGCGGTCAGCTCCACGCCGCTGGGCAGCGGGCGCGGCGTGCCCTCCACCTTGAAGTCCACCGGAAGCCCGGCGCCGCGCACCTGCTCGATGAGCTCGTCGAGCTGCTCCACGTCCGGCTGCGGGACGTACTCCCCGCTCTCCTCGGGCTCGCCCGTGCGCAGCACGCCCAGCAGCCTGCGCATCTCGGCGAGCGCCTGCCGGCCGGTGCCCGAGATCGTCGCGAGGGCCTGCTTGGCCTGCTCGGGCGCCGCGTCGAGGACGTAGGCGGCGCCGTCGGCCTGGACGACCATCACGGACACGTTGTGCGCGACGACGTCGTGCAGCTCCCGTGCGATCCGGGCCCGCTCGGCCGCCACCGCGACCTTGGCCTGCGCCTCGCGCTCCTTCTCCAGGCGGGCGGCGCGCTCCTCGAGCTGCGCCAGGTAGGCGCGGCGGGTGCGGATGGAGTCGCCGAGCACCCAGGCGAGCGCGAACGGCACGACGGTGAAGGCGGTGACGAAGACGTGGCCCCAGGTGCTCGCCTGCGGCTCCGGCCAGCGCAACTGCGCCAGCGGCGCGGCCGCGAGGCCCCCGGCGAGGGCGAACCGCGAGGCCCACTTGGCGCCGTCGGCTGCGGCCGTGTAGATGATCACGAGCATGGCGAAGTTCGCCGGGACCGGCTCCACGTCACCGGCCAACTGCGCGAGGCCGATCACCGCGGCCAGGACGAGCATCCGCTCCGTCGTCCTGCGGCGCAGCGCCACGACGAGGGACAGGCCCAGCATGACCGGGATCACCAGGAGCGGCGGCTCGTCGCGTTGGGTGTCGGCCATGGCCACCACGCTCAGCCCGGAGATCCCGAACAGGACGAGCGCCCAGAAGGCGTCGACCCCCGTCGGGTGCCTGCGGAGAAAGTCATAGAGGCGCTGCACGTAACCCAGCGTAGGCAACCCGTGCGGGCCCCCGGGTCAACCCGAGGAGCGATCCGTGGGGCCGTCACGTACTCCCCAAGGTGGAGGCCCGCATAGCCTTCTCGCTGTGACGCACGAGACGCGGGGACCGGCACGGGGCTGGCGGGAGGCCACCGAGGAGGCGCTGTACGGGCCGTACGGCTTCTACCGGCGGCCCGAGGGACCCGCGGGGCACTTCCGTACGTCCGTGCACGCCTCGCCCCTGTACGCGGCCGCCGTGGCCAGGCTCCTGTGCCGGGTGGACGCCGCGCTCGGGCACCCGGGGGAACTGGCGTTCGTGGACGTGGGCGCCGGCCGCGCCGAGCTGACCACCGGCGTCCTTGACCGGCTGCCCGCCGACGTGGCGGCCCGCACGCGCGCGTACGCCGTGGAACGCGCCGCGCGCCCCGAGGATCTCGATCCGCGCGTCACGTGGTGCGCCGAGCCGCCCGCCGGCGTGACGGGCCTGCTGTTCGCCAACGAGTGGCTCGACAACGTCCCCCTGGACGTCGTGGAGGTCGCCGCCGACGGGGCGCCCCGCCGCGTCCTCGTCCACGACGACGGCACCGAGGAGCTCGGCTCCCCCGTGACCGGCCCGGACGCCGACTGGCTGGCACGCTGGTGGCCGCTCGCCGCCGAGCCGGGGCTGCGCGCCGAGATCGGCCGCCCCCGGGACGCGGCCTGGGCGGCGGCGGTGGCGACGCTGCGCCACGGGCTCGCGGTGGCCGTCGACTACGCGCACGCCCGGGGCGCGCGGCCGCCCTACGGGACGCTGACGGGCTTCCGCGAGGGCCGGGAGACGGCGCCCGTACCGGACGGGAGCCGCGACATCACCGCCCACGTGGCGCTCGACGCGTGCGCCCTGCCCGGCGGACGGCTGCTCACCCAGCGGGCCGCCCTCGGCGCCCTGGGCGTGCGCGGGGGCCGTCCGCCGCTGTCCCTGGCCTCCACCGACCCGGCCGCGTACGTCCGCGCCCTGGCGCGCGCGGGCGAGGCCGCCGAGCTGACCGCGCGCGGGGGCCTCGGTGACTTCGGGTGGCTGCTCCAGCCCGTCGGCACCGGCGTGGCGGACCTGCTCGCGGACGCGGGCCTGGCGGAGCTGCTCGCGGACGGGAACCCGCAGGAACCGCTCGCGGACGCGGACCCGCAGGAGCAGCCACTCACGGACACGGGCCCTCAGGAGCAGCCGCTCGCGTACGAAGGCCCGCGGGAGCCACGCGCCGGCCGTGCGGAGCTACTTGTCGATGTCGCCGACCACGAAGAACAGTGACCCCAGGATCGCCACCATGTCGGCGACGAGCTGTCCCGGCAGCAGCTCGGCGAGCGCCTGGATGTTGTTGTACGAGGCCGAGCGGAGCTTGAGGCGGTACGGCGTCTTCTCGCCCTTGGACACCAGGTAGTAGCCGTTGATGCCGAGCGGGTTCTCCGTCCACGCGTACGTGTGCCCCTCGGGGGCCTTGAGGACCTTCGGCAGGCGCTGGTTGACGGGCCCCGGCGGCAGCTCGGCCATCCGGTCCAGGCAGGCGTCCGCGAGGTCGAGCGCGTTGTGCGTCTGCTCCAGGAGGCACTCGAAGCGCGCCAGGCAGTCGCCCTCCTCGCGGGTCACCACCTTCAGGACGTCGGCCAGGTCCCCGTACGCCAGGTACGGCTCGTCGCGGCGCAGGTCGAAGTCCACGCCGGAGGCGCGCGCGATCGGACCGCTCACCCCGTAGGCGTGCACCGCCTCCGCGGAGAGCACGCCGACGCCGCGCGTGCGCCCCCGGAAGATCTCGTTGCCGAGCACCAGGCGGTCGTACACGTCCATGCGGGAGCGCACCGCGGCGACGGCCGCCCGCGCGCGGGTGGTCCAACCCGCGGGCAGGTCCTCCTTGAGGCCGCCGACCCGGTTGAACATGTAGTGCATGCGGCCGCCGGAGATCTCCTCCATGACGTTCTGCAGCTCCTCGCGCTCCCGGAACGCGTGGAACACCGGGGTGATGCCGCCCAGTTCGAGCGGGTACGAGCCGAGGAACATCAGGTGGTTCAGGACGCGATTGAGCTCGGCCAGCAGCGTACGGGTCCACACCGCGCGCTCGGGCACCTCCATGCCGAGCATCCGCTCCACGCCGAGCACCACGCCGAGCTCGTTCGAGAACGCCGACAGCCAGTCGTGGCGGTTGGCCAGCATCACGATCTGCCGGTAGTCGCGCGCCTCGAAGAGCTTCTCCGCGCCCCGGTGCATATAGCCGACGACCGGTTCCGCGTGCTGGATGCGCTCGCCGTCCAGGACCAGGCGCAGGCGCAGCACACCGTGTGTGGACGGGTGCTGCGGGCCGATGTTGAGGACCATGTCGGTGCTCTCGGCCGCGCCGCCGACGCCGACCGTCGTCTCGGTCAGGTCCGTACCCGGCGCCGGCCGCACTGTCTGCGTGTTCCCGGGGTGCTCCGTCGTGGGGCTCATGCGCACAGTCTGACGTACGCACGCGGCCACGCCACTGTCAGATGCCGTACGTACGCTGGAGGCATGGAGACGGGGACGGGGACGGCGGCGGGCGCGCCCGCCGGTGAGCCGGTGTGGACGGGGCTGCCGCGCGGGCTGCTGCGGATGCGCCGGATGCTGCTCGTGGTCTGGCTGGTGCCGCTCGCGGTGGCGGCCGGCGTGCTGCTCGGCCTGTTCGCCGGGCCCGCCTGGGCGGCCTTCGCGGTGCTGCCGCTCGCCCTCGCGGCCTGGGGCTGGCTGCTCCTGGAGCGCAACTGGCGCTCGTGGCGGTACGCCGAGCGCGCCGACGACCTCCTCATCAGCCGGGGCGTGCTGTGGCGCGAGGAGACCGTCGTGCCGTACGGGCGCATGCAGCTCGTCGAGGTGACCTCCGGGCCCGTGGAGCGCCACTTCGGCCTCGCCGGCGTCCAACTGCACACGGCGGCGGCCGCCACCGACGCCCGCATCCCCGGCCTCGACCCGCAGGAGGCCGAGCGCCTCCGCGACCGCCTCACCGAGCTCGGCGAGGCCCGATCGGCGGGGCTGTGAGCGGGGGGTCGGGGGCCGGTGGAGAGCCCGCGGGGACGCCGGAGTCGGGGGCTCCACTTCCTGCGGGCGGGGCGGTGGCCAGTGGGGCCGGTGGGGCCGGAGGGTCTGCGGGCGGCGTCGTGGCTGGTGGGGCCAAAGGTGCTGCGGGCGGTGCCGTGGCCGGTGGGGCCAAGGGTGCTGCGGGCGGTGCCGTGGCCGGTGGGGCCGCGGGTGCTGTGAGCGAGGCGCCCGGTGAGGCGGTGGGCGGTGTGCGGGCCTGGGTCGCGGGGACGGCCCCCGGCCCCGGGGAGCGGCGGCTGCACCCCGTGACGCCGCTGCGGCGGGCCTGGGCGCCGGTCGCCGTGCTCGTCGGTTGGGCCTTCCACGACCCGAACGGCACCCAGCGCCGCCTGGCCGACATGACCGCCACCTCGCTGGCCCTCGTCGCCACGGCCGTCGTCGTCGGCGGCGCCCTGTACGGCTTCCTGAGCTGGTGGTTCACGCACTACGCCGTCACCGACACCGAGCTGCGCATCCGTACGGGCCTGCTGTTCCGGCGCACCGCGCACATCCGCCTCGACCGGCTCCAGGCCGTCGACATGACCCAGCCGCTCGCCGCCCGCGTCGTGGGCGTCACCAAGCTGAAGCTGGACGTCGTCGGCACGGACAAGAAGGACGAGCTGGCCTACCTGGGCGAGCGCGACGCGGGCGCGCTGCGGGCCGAGCTCCTCGCACGGGCCGCCGGCTTCGCCCCCGAGACGGCCCGCGAGGTCGGTGAGGCGCCCTCGCGGCAGCTCCTGCACGTACCGCCGCGCATGCTCGCCGTGTCCGTGCTGCTCACCGGAGCGCCCTGGGCGCTCCTGCTCGCCGCCCTCGTCGTACCGACCGCCCTGTGGTTCGCGACCCACAACCCCTGGACCGTCCTCGTGACCGCGCTGCCCATGCTCGGCGGTGCCTTCGCCAGCAGCGTCGGCCGCTTCGTCGGCGAGTACGACTGGACGGTCGGCGAGTCCCCGGACGGGCTGCGCCTGGACCACGGGCTGCTCGACAAGGCGCACGAGACCGTCCCGCCGGGGCGCGTGCAGACCGTACGGCTCGTCGAGCCGCTGCTGTGGCGGCGGTTCGGCTGGGTGCGCGTCGAGCTCGACGTGGCCGGTTCGGCGAACGGCGTGCTCGTGCCGGTCGCCCCGCGCGCCCTCGCCGAGGCGGTGATCACGCAGATCCTGCCCGGGGTACGGGTGCCCGGCGCGGACGAGCTGTCCCGACCGCCCGCGCGCGCGGCGTGGTGCGTCCCGGTGTGGTGGAAGGGGCACGGGCTGGCCGTCACGGACGCGGTGTTCGCCGCGCGGCACGGGCTGTTCCGGCGGCGGCTCTCGCTGGTGCCGCACGCGAAGGTGCAGAGCGTACGGCTGGTGCAGGGGCCCTGGGAGCGGTTCAAGGGGGTCGCCGACGTGAAGGTGGACACCGGGGCCAGCAAGACGGTGACGGCGCGGTTGCGGCCTGCGGCCGAGGCGCGGGAGCTGTTGCGGGGGCAGGCGGAGCGGTCGCGGACGGGGCGGAGGGCTGCGCGGCCCGAGCGGTGGATGGCCTGAGGCCTGGCGGGGCCGTCCTGCCCACCCGCCCACCCGTGCCTGCCCGGCCTTGCCGGCCGGGGTCGACGCGGAGCGCTGCGGCTGCGCCTTCGGCTGCCCGTCACTGCATCTCCCACCCACCCACCCATGACCACCCGGCCTTGCCGGACGCGGGTCGGCGCAGAGCGCCGCGGGTGCGCCTTCGGCTGCC
>NZ_BNBT01000003.1:0-135792 GCF_014656095.1 Streptomyces longispororuber | reverse complement strand
GCCCGTCACCGAAAACCCCACTCACCCGCGCGTGACCACCCAACCTCACCGGACGCGGGTCGGCGCAGAGCGCCGCGGGTGCGCCTTCGGCTGCCCGTCACCGAAAACCCCACTCACCCGCGCGTGACCACCCAACCTCACCGGACGCGGGTCGGCGCAGAGCGCCGCGGATACGCCTACGGCTGCCCATCACCGAAAACCCACCTACCCGCGCGTGACACCCAACCTCGCCGGATGCAGGCCAGCGCAGAGCGCCGCGGGTGCGCCTTCGACTGCCCGTCACCGAAACTCACACCCACCCATGCATGACCACCCAACCTCACCGGACGCAGACCGACGCACAGCGCCGCGGATACGCCTTCAGCCACCCTCACCAAAACTCCCACCCACCCGCGCGTGACCACACAGCCTCACCG
The DNA here is from genome assembly GCF_014656095.1 of Streptomyces longispororuber. Lineage (GTDB taxonomy): Bacteria > Actinomycetota > Actinomycetes > Streptomycetales > Streptomycetaceae > Streptomyces > Streptomyces longispororuber. The sequence goes on along the minus strand of NZ_BNBT01000003.1, from coordinate 135,376 downwards.
GACGCAGGCCGGCGCACAGCGGCCACGAGTACGCCTTCGACCGCCCGTCACCAAACCTCACACTCACCCGCGCGTGAACATCCAGCCTTGCCGGACGCGGACCGACGCACAGTGCCGCGGATACGCCTTCGACCACCCGTCACTGAAAACCCCACCCAGCCGCGCGTGACCACCCAGCCTTGCCAGATGCGGGTCGGCGCGGAGCGCCGCGGATACGCCTACGGCCGCCCGTCACCGAGACTCCCACCCACCCGCGCGTAACCGCCTGGCCCCGCCGCGTGCGGGTCGGCGCGGGGCGCTGCGAGTGCGCCTTCGGGTACCCGTTGCAACAAACCCCTGCGAACCGCTCCCTGTGGCTCCTGGCTCCTCGGGCCTAGCCAGGGTCGGGGCCAGCGCGGAGCGCTGCGGGTGCGTTTTGGGTGCCTGTCGCAGGACTTTCCGCCCACCTACACATGACCACATGGCTTCGCCGGGACCGGTCCGGTGCGGAACGCTGCGCGTATGCCTTCGGCTGTCCGCCACGAAATCCCCATCCGCCACCCGTGAGCGTCTGCCTTCGCCGGGTCCGGGTCCCGGTATGGCGCAGCGCGCTGACGAGTGTGCCTTCGGGGATCCGCCACAAACACCTGCCGTGTGCCCGCCTGCGACTCCCCGGCCTAGCAGGGTCGGAGACGGCGCGGGGCGCTGCTGTTGTGTCTTCGGGTGTCCGTCACAAGAGGCTCCGCCCGCTTGCCCGTGACGACCGGCTCACTGAGTTCGCGGCCCGCGCTGAGCGCTGCGGCGGGTTTGTCTTTGGCGTCCCGTCGCAGGAATCTTCCCCGCCCGCGGCTGTCCTGCTGGACGGGTTCGGCCCGTGTGGAGCGGCTGTGGAGGAGTCTTCGGCTGTCTGCCACAGGCCCCCGCATTGACCACCCCTTGCGACCTGGCTGTGCCATGGCATCCGTCTCGGCGGCTGCCAAGGTGGGGGCGGGTGGGTGGGCCCGGCCTGGCGGGGGCCGTGTGGCCGGACCACGGGCCGGGTCTGACGGGGCCACCGCAGGTTCCGCGCCGCGGCGGGGGGCGGGCGGTGGGGCCAGCCCCAGCGGGCCGACGCCGCTCCGCTAAGGGCGGCGGAGGAGCCAGGGTCGCACCCGTTGGCGGGCCCAACCAGGCAGAGGGCGTTCGGCCAGACCAGGACGGCTGGGGCCAGGCCCGGGCAGCCGTGGCCAGGCCGACCGGCCGTGGCCGGGCCCGGGCAGGCTCCCTCCGGCAGGGAGCAGTGCCCCGGCGATGGCAGGGGCGACGCCACGCGGCGACCTCCCCGAGGACCGGTCGGACGGCTGGGGCCAGGCCGACCGGCGGCCGAGTCCGGGCAGGCCCCCTCCGGCAGGGAGCAGCGCCCCCGGCGACGCCACGGGGCGACCTCCCCGAGGCCCGGTCGGACGGCTGGGGCCAGGCCGGACGGCCGTGGTCGAGCCCGGGCAGGCCTCCTCCGGCAGAGCAGTGCCCCCGGCGACGCCACGAGGCGGCCTCCCCGAGGGCCGGTCGGAGGGTGGGGGTCAGGCCCGGAGGGCTGTGCGGAGGCCCTGCATGTCGATTTGCTCCGTCTCGTCGTGGGCGGTCAGGTCGATGACCTGGCCCACCCCGCGCTCCGCGTCCGTCGTCGCGTCCGCGGGCTTGAACTCGGCCTCGGCCTCCGCCTTGTGCACCGCGAGGGCCTCCTCGCCCACCACGTCGGCGAGGTCCTCGTTCTGCACGGCGTCCAGCGCGGCCGGGGCCGTGCTCTTCGCCGCCGTGCTCTTCGTGCCGAAGAAGTCGAAGCCGCCCTCCTCGGCGGGCTGACGGACCTGCGCCGGCGGCACGACCGCCGCGGCGGCCGGGACCGTCACGTGGACGGGGTCGGCGGCGGCCCGCTCGTGTCCGTCCCCGGCCGGCTCGGCCGGGGCGGGAGCATCGCCGGGCCCGGCGGGTCCTTCCTCCCCTTTGGCGGTCGGCTCCGCCGGGGCCGTGAGGTGGTCAAGGGCCGCGTTGGCCTTGCCGTACAGCGCCGCCGTCAGCGTGCTCGTACCCGCGGGAACCGCCTCGTCCGGGGTGCCGCCGGTGAGTTCGAGCGGCGACGAGGTCTCCATCGCGAGCAGCCGCTGCCCTTCGAGGGCGCTGGCCCGCTCGGTCTCCGCCGTCGCGTACCGGCGCAGCAGCGCCGCGTGCTCGTTGCGCAGCGCGGCCAGCTCCGCCCGCTTGGCGCGCAGCTTGTTCTCCAGCCTGGCCCGCAGGGCGCGTGCCTCGTCGAGGTCGGACTCGCACTCCGCTATCCGCTCCTCGTACCGCCACTCCTCGCTCGCCCGCACCCGGCCGAGCTCGGCGACCCGCTTGCCCGCGGCCCGGTCCCAGCGGCGCATCACGACCGAGCCGACGACGGCGCTCGCGGCCGCGGCGGCGGCGAGACCGCGCAGGACGACGGGTTCCGCGAACAGCCAGGCGCCGCCGGCGCAGACCAGGGAGAAGCCTGCGACCGCCGAGGGTGGAAGCAGCCGGTGCAGTGGCGGGGAATGGCGGTGACGTCCACGTGGCATGGCCAGAAACTTACCGCGCGTAGGCGAAGTCTGGTGCCTCGCCCGCCAAAATCCCGGTGCCCCCACCGCAACTCCCCGCCCTGCCGCGCTTCTTCTTCTCCGACCGGTCACTCCATCTCCTCCGGCTGGATTCCGCAACCCGGCGCGCGCACCGCGTGCCCGCTTCGCCCCTACGCCGCCGCTCCTTCCCGTTTACTTGTCGATCAGGCCCTTGGACTTCAGATAGTCCTCGGCGACGTCGCCCTCCTTCTGCCGCTCCTCGTCGACCTTGCGGTTCAGTTCGATGAGGTCCTCGGTCGTCAGTGTCTTGGTGAGCTTGCCGAGCGCGGCCGCCACCTCCTTGTCCCCCGCCGACTTCTCGTTCACGACGGGGAGGATGTTGTCGGCGTTCTGGAGCTTCTTGTCGTCCTCCAGGATCACCAGGCCGAAGTTCTTCAGCGTCGCGTCCGTGGTGGTGGTCAGGACGAGCTGGTCCGTGCCGTTCTTCACGGCCTGCTTGGACTGCGTGGTGCCGACGCCCTTGGGGTCGATTCCGGCGACGTCGATGCCGTACTTCTTCTTCAGGCCCGGCGCGCAGAACGGCCGCGTCTCGCATTCGTCGCCGGCCGCGATCCTGACCTTCTCGCCCGACCTGCCGAGGTCGGAAAGCGTCTTGAGCTTGTGTTCCTTGGCGTATTCCGCGGTGACGGCGAACGCGTTCTGGTCCACCGCCCGGCCCGCGGGGAGCACCTTGAGGCCGTGCGGCTCGGCCAGCTTCGTCAGCGCGCGGACCGTCGTATCAAGATCACTGGAGGCGACGGGCTTCGCGTCGGCGCCGTTCTTCTTCAGGTTGAGGAATTCCGCGAGGGTGGCCGCGTATTCGGGCGCGACGTCGATGGAGCCCTTCTTCAGCTCGGGCTCGTACACCTCGCGGTTCTGCACGGTCTTCACCGAAGCGTCGTAACCGGCGTCCCGCAGGACGCCCGCGTACAGCTCGGCGAGCACCTTCTGCTCGGTGAACCGCGCCGAACCCACCACGATCTCGCCCTTGCCGCCGCCCGAGCCCTTGCCGTCATCCTCCAGGCTGTCGCCGCCGCACGCGGTGAGCCCCGCGCCCAGCGCCACGACGATCGCGGCCGTCCCTGTCATCCGCCGCGCGCGGCGCGTCCTGCTGTTCATCGGTGAACCACCATTCGAGAGTGACGAGGTCCGGGGCCGGGCCCCGGGGTCGTAGGGATCGGAAAGACCGAAAGGGCCGAAAGGGCCGCAGGGTCGGAGGGATCGGGCGACCGGGTCGTCAGCCGCTCACGCGCGACCTTCCCCGCATCGGGTCGAAGACCCGCCCCAGCAGGACGAGCACGCCCTCCACGACCAGCGCCAGCACCGCCACCAGGAAGGCGCCCGCGACCACCTGCGGGGTGTTCTGGAGGTTGAACCCGGCGGTGATGATCCGGCCCAGGCCCCCCTCCCCCGCCATCGCGGCGAGCGTCGCCGTGGCCACCACCTGGACGGCGGCCGACCGTACGCCCGTCATGACCAGCGGGTACGCCAGCGGCAGCTCGACCCGGGCGAACACCTGGCGGCCGCTCATGCCCATGCCGCGCGCGGCCTCCACCACCGCGCGGTCCACCTCGCGCATGCCCACGTACGCGTTCGTCAGGAGCGGTGGCACGGCGAAGAGCACCAGGGCGATCAGCGTCGGCACGTCCCCGTGCTCACCGAGCGGGGTGAGCGTGAGGAGGATGAGCACGGCGAGGGTCGGCACCGCGCGGCCCACGTTCGAGATGTTGACGGCGAGCGCGCCGCCCTTGCCGATGTGCCCGAGGAGGAGCGCGACGGGCAGCGCGACGACGCACGCCACGGCGAGGCACACCCCGCTGAAGTAGAGGTGCTCGGCGAGGCGGTGCCACACCCCCTTCTCGCCCTGCCAGTTGGCGGACGTGGTCAGCCAGTCGTAGGCACCGGATATCGCGTTCATACGGGCTCAGCCACCTTGCCCACCCCGGGGGCCGCGTCCGCCGTGCGCGCGGAGCGGCCCGTACGTATGCGACGCGCCCGCGTCCAGGGCGTCAGCCAGTACTGGAGGGCGAGCAGCAGCAGGTCGGCGGCGAGCGCGAGCAGCACGCACAGCACCGACGCCGTGAGGACCTGGGCCTTGAACTGGGTGTCGAGGCCGTCGAGGATCAGCGTGCCGAGGCCGCCGTAGTCCACGATCGCGCCGACCGTGGTGAGCGCCACCGTGGAGACCGTGGTGATCCGTACGCCGGCGAGCAGCGCGGGCAGCGCCAGCGGCAGTTCGACCTCCCACAGCAGCCGCACCGGGCCGTAGCCCATGCCCCTGGCGGCCTCTCTCGCCTCCTCGGGGACGGCGCGCAGGCCCGCGAGGATGTTCCGGACCAGGATCGTCAGCGAGTACAGGACCAGGCCGGTGATCACCAGGGACACGGAGAGGCCGAAGAGCGGCAGCAGCAGCGAGAACATCGCCAGCGACGGGATCGAGTACAGCACCGTCGTCACGCCGAGGATCGGCGCGGCGAGGAACCGCCAGCGGCGGGCGAGCAGCGCGAGCGGCAGCGCCACCGCGACGCCTATCGCCACGGACGCGGCCGTGATGCCGATGTGCTGCACCGTCGCGTCGGTCAACTCCTGGCTGCGTGAGCGGACGTACTCGCCGCAGATCCAGTCGTTCGTCACGAGACAGTTCCGCTTGCTCACCCGCCCCGCCTCCCCCGATTCCCCGTAAGCCATGCCGGCCGGACCTGTGCTTCATCGCACACGTGCCGCGTGTCCTGTCGACCACACACGCCCGCCCGCGAGTGGCCGCGTGCGCCCGCCCGTACACGACCGCGCGCACACTGCCCTTTGTCCCGCGACCCTAACGCCGGGCACTGACAATCGCCGAGACTCGTACGACGGGCGCAACACGGCCTTCACATCACACGCGCCACAATGGGGACCCATGATCCGGTTCGAACACGTGACCAAGCGGTACGCGGACGGCACGACCGCCGTCGACGACCTGTCCTTCGAGGTCGGCGAGGGTGAACTGGTCACGCTCGTCGGCCCGTCGGGCTGCGGCAAGACCACGACGATGAAGATGGTGAACCGGCTCATCGAGCCCACCAGCGGGCGGATATTCCTCGACGGCGAGGACATATCCGGCATCGACCCGGTGCGGTTGCGGCGCCGCATCGGGTACGTCATCCAGCAAGTCGGCCTGTTCCCGCACAAGACGGTCCTGGACAACACGGCCACCGTGCCGCACCTCCTCGGCGTCAAGCGCGCCAAGGCCCGTGAGCGCGCCGCCGAACTCCTCGACCTGGTCGGCCTCGACCCGGCCGTGTACGGCGGCCGCTACCCCGAGCAGCTCTCCGGCGGCCAGCGCCAACGCGTGGGCGTGGCGCGGGCCTTGGCGGCCGACCCGCCGGTGCTGCTGATGGACGAGCCGTTCGGCGCGGTCGACCCGGTGGTCCGCGAGCATCTGCAGAACGAGTTCCTCCGGTTGCAGCAGGCCGTACGGAAGACCGTGCTGTTCGTCACGCACGACATCGAGGAGGCGGTCCGCCTCGGGGACCGCATCGCCGTCTACGGACACGGCCGCGTCGAGCAGTTCGACACGCCCTCCACCGTCCTCGGCTCGCCCGCGACGGAGTACGTGGCGGACTTCGTCGGCGCCGACCGGGGGCTCAAGCGCCTGTCGGTGACGCCCATCGAGGAGGGCGACCTGGAGCAGCCGCCGGTGGTGCACCTCGACGACCCGCTGCCCGCCGAGCTCGACGCCCCCTGGGCCGTCGTCCTGGACGGCGAGAACAACCTGCACGGCTGGATCTCCGCCGAGCACGCGCGCGCGGGCGGCGGCACGGTGCGCGAGCACGCGCGGCGCATGGAGGCCTGGCTGCCGGTGGGGGCCAGCCTCAAGCAGGCGTTCTCGACGATGCTCCAGCACGACGCGGGATGGATCGCGGTCATCGACGAGCACAGTGAGGGGCGGTTCCTCGGGGTGCTGACGCCCGCGCGGCTGCACGAGGCCCTGCGGCGGTCCACCGCGGCCGACGCGCGCGCCGTCGCGCGCGCGGACGTCGAGCTGGAGACGGTGGCCTCGGTCGGCGGCGCCTGACGGCCCCCGCGATCCCGCGACCCCGGAGGGGTACGCCCGACAGATGCGCCCACCCGCCCCTGAGGGACGGGTGGGCGCGGCCGGGCAGGCGAGAGGTTCCGTACGGCCTACCGCACGTCCGAGCCGCCCGTCAGGCGGCCACTCATCCACACCAGCGACGCCGGGATCTCACGGCGCCAGGTGTTGAAGTTGTGGCCCCCGCTGTCGAGGATGATCGACGAGACCCGCGTCGGCGGCTTGACCTTGTCGATGAACTTCAGGGTGTCCTTGTAGTTGCCCTCGCCCTTCTTGCTGCTGCTCACCAGCAGGGAGGTCTTCGGGGGCGGCATGTGCTCCAGGTACCACATCAGGTTGGCGCGGTCGCGCAGGCTCTTGTCGCCGTGGAAGAGGTTGCCCGTGGTGACGTCCTCCGCGGCCTTGTAGTAGCCCGACAGGCTCACCGCCGCGCCGTACACGCGCGGGTGGTGCATCGCGAGCTTCAGGGCGCAGTAGCCGCCCGTGGAGTCGCCGATGATGCCCCAGGAGTCGGGCTTCTTGCCGGCGCGGAAGTGCTGGGTGATCGCGTCGGGCAGGTCCTTGGCGAAGAAGGTCTCCGACTGCGGGCCGCCGGGGATGTCCACGCACTCGGTGTCGCGCGGCGGGGCCACCGTCGGCCGCATCATGACCAGGATCATCGGCTGCATCTTGCCGTCCCTGGCCTGCTTGTGGGCGGTCTGCGGGTAGTGCAGGCCCTTGATGAGGGCCTCCGCGGTGCCGGGGTAGCCGGTCAGGACCACGGCGGCCGGGAAGGTGCGGTGGCGGTACTGCGGCTGGAAGTACTCCGGGGGCAGGTACACGTAGGCGGGGCTCGCGATCTTCGAGTGCCGGCCCTGGACCTGGACCTTCTGGATCTGGCCGCCGATGCGGGGGGTGTTCCCGCCGGGCACGTCCACGGACTGCGTGTCGGTGACCTTGACCGGGCCCTTCTCGCCGTTCAGCACGTCGTGGTCGACGACGACCCCCTTCTCGGTCTCCTGCCCGAACAGGTCCGCCCAGCTCGCGTAGAACCCGAACGTCTGGTTGGCGAAGAGGCCGACCGACGCGAAGACCGCGACCTGGGTGGCCAGCAGCAGGCCGACGCGCCCCGTGACGGCGCGCCAGTTCTGCCGTGCCAGCCGCGGCCACAGCCAGACCGTGCCGATGAACAGCAGCACGGCCAGCGCGATCGCGAGTGCCAGCACTTTGTTGCTCGTGAGACCCATGGGAAGATCCTGCCTGCGCTTTCTGCCTGTTCGCTCCCCGGGGGGCCGGAAGGGCGAGCTCCGGTCGGGGGCAGAGCCCTGGGTCCGGGTTTGGCCTGGGCTTTCCTCGGCCTTGGCGTGCCTTTTCCGTCACCTTTGGGCCGGTTTTCCGGTTCGGAGTGAACCGGTGTCCCTGAAGGACCGTCCTAGAGGGCGCAATATCGCCGGATGCCGCCTTCGGCACCGGATCGAAGCTCTCTCGCAGAACTACGGGATGCGATGTCTGTCAGGATAGATGGGGAAATGTCGGGTGTGGTTCCAGAGGGTCCAGAGGGTAAGGGTGGGCTGCGCCGCATCCTCCGTGGGCCCCGCCCCGAAGCCGTCCCCACCTGGGTCGCCAGAGCCTGCACGCTCGTAGGACTCCTGAACGTGGCGGCGGGTGTGTTCCCCCGCTTCCGCCACAGCCGCCTGCACATGGTCGCCGAGGTCCTCCCGGGCCTGTTCGGGCCGTTCGCCGCCGCGCTCGCGCTGAGCTGCGGCGTGCTCCTGCTGCTGCTCGCGCACGGCCTGCGCCGCCACAAGCGGCGGGCGTGGCGCGCCGCCGTGGTGCTGCTGCCCGTGGGGGCCGTGGCGCAGTTCACGTACCGGCACTCGTTCATCGGCGTGCTGATCTCGATCGCGCTGCTCGTGCTGCTGATCCGGCACCGCGCCGAGTTCGCCGCCCTGCCCGACCCGCGCAGCCGCTGGCGGGCGCTGGCGAACTTCGTCGTCCTCGGGGCCGGCTCCCTCGCCCTCGGCCTGGTGATCGTCAGCGTGCACCCGGACAAGGTGGTCGGCGACCCCAGCATCTCCGAGCGCCTGATGCACGTCCTGTACGGCCTGTTCGGCGTCGAGGGCCCCGTGGACTACACCGGCCGCACCCCCTGGACCGTCGGCTTCTCGCTCGGCGCCCTGGGTCTGCTCACCGCCCTCACCACCATCTACCTGGCCTTCCGCCCCGAGCACCCGGCCGCGCGCCTGACCCAGGACGACGAGGCCCGGCTGCGGGAGCTGCTCGCCAAGCACGGCGCCCGCGACTCGCTCGGCCACTTCGCGCTGCGCCGCGACAAGGGCGTGGTGTTCTCGCCGAGCGGCAAGGCGGCGGTCACGTACCGCGTCGTGTCCGGCGTGATGCTGGCCTCCGGTGACCCCATCGGCGACGTCGAGGCCTGGCCGGGCGCCATCGAGCGCTTCATGGACGAGGCCAAGGCGCACTCCTGGACCCCCGCCGTCATGGGCTGCTCCGAGACCGGCGGCCAGGTGTGGACGCGCGAGACCGGCCTCGACGCCCTGGAGCTCGGGGACGAGGCGGTGGTGGATGTCGCGGATTTCTCCCTGTCCGGGCGCGCGATGCGCAACGTGCGCCAGATGGTCAAGCGGATCGAGCGCAATGGCTACGAGACGCGCGTACGGCGCATCCGTGACCTCGGCGAACAGGAGCTGGAGCGCATCCAGCGGGCCGCCGACGCCTGGCGCGGCACCGACACCGAGCGGGGCTTCTCCATGGCCCTCGGCCGCATCGGCGACCCCGACGACGGCGACTGCCTGATCGCCACCGCCCACAAGGCGGACGAGCAGCCCGGCCCGTACGGCGACCTGAAGGCCGTCCTGCACTTCGTGCCGTGGGGCAAGGACGGCGTCTCGCTCGACCTGATGCGCCGCGACCGCTCCGCCGACCCGGGCATGAACGAGCTGCTCATCGTGGCCGCGCTACAGGCCGCGCCGAAGCTCGGCATCGCGCGCGTGTCGCTGAACTTCGCGATGTTCCGCGCCGCCCTCGCCCGCGGCGAGAAGCTGGGCGCCGGCCCGGTGCTGCGCGCCTGGAGGGGGCTGCTGGTCTTCCTGTCGCGCTGGTTCCAGATCGAGTCGCTGTACAAGTTCAACGCCAAGTTCCAGCCGCGCTGGGAGCCGCGCTTCGTGGTCTACCGCACCAGCCGCGACCTCCCGCGGATCGGCTTCGCGGCCATGCAGGCGGAGGGGTTCGTGACCCTCGGCCTGCCGCGTTTCCTGCGCGGCCGCGCCGCGGGCCGCCGCCCCTGCCCGCACCAGTCGGTGCGCTCCGCCGAGCAGCACGAGGTCCGCGCGGCGTAGCACCCACGCGCGCGGGCCTAGGCTGGAGGCATGAGTACGTTGCGCGGGCGGGGACGGGTCGAGGGGCTTCCCCGGTGGGACCGCTGTGCGGTCATGGGGGTCGTGAACGTGACGCCCGACTCCTTCTCCGACGGCGGCCGCTGGTTCGACACCACGGCCGCCGTCAAGCATGGCATCGACCTGGTCGCCCAGGGCGCCGACCTGGTCGACGTCGGCGGCGAGTCGACCCGGCCCGGTGCCACGCGCGTGGACGAGGACGAGGAGCTGCGCCGGGTGGTGCCCGTGGTGCGGGGCCTGGCCCGCGAGGGCGTCACGGTCTCCGTGGACACCATGCGCGCCTCCGTGGCCCGGCAGGCGCTCGCCGCGGGCGCGGTGCTCGTCAACGACGTCTCCGGCGGCCTCGCCGACCCGGACATGGTGCCCGTGGTGGCCGCCGCGGGAGCGCCGTTCGTGGTCATGCACTGGCGCGGCTTCCTGTCGGACCTGCGCGCCAAGCCCGTGTACGAGGACGTCGTCTCCGAAGTGGTCGAGGAGATCCACGCGCGCGTGGAGGCCGCGATCGCGGGCGGCATCGCCCCCGAGCGGATCGTCGTCGACCCCGGCCTCGGCTTCTCCAAGGACGCCGAGCACGACCTGGCGCTGCTCGCCCGCCTGGACCGGCTGCGCGAACTCGGCCGGCCGGTGCTCGTCGCCGCGTCCCGCAAGCGCTTCCTCGGCCGGGTCCTGGCCGGTCCCGGGGGCTCGCCGCCACCCGCCCGCGAGCGGGACGCCGCCACGGCCGCCGTCTCGGCCATCGCCGCGCACCAGGGCGCCTGGGCGGTCCGGGTGCACGAGGTACGGGCGACGGCGGACGCGGTACGGGTGGCCCAGGCGGTGACGGACGCGGCGGACCACCGCCCCGGCAGCACCCCGGGCACGGCGGCGGGCGGCGGGGACGCCGCCGGAGCGGCGGGCGCTCGGTGACACGCGCCAGGACGGACGTCGAGCAGGTCCAGGAAGCCAACACCGCCTTCTACGAAGCGCTGGAGCGCGGCGACTTCGACACGGTGTCCGACCTGTGGCTGGACCCGGCGGACCTCGCGGACGGCACCGGCAGCGGCGGCCCGTCGACCCTGACCACGGCCATCCCGCGCCTCGTCGAGGACCCCGAGGGCCCCGAGGACATCGCGGACGTCCGGGACGTCACCGAGGTCAGTGGGATCACGGAGATCACGGAGATCACAGACCTCAGGGGCCTCTCGGATTTCTCGGACCTTTCAGATCTCTCGGACATCACGGACCTCGCCGATGCCGGGGCCGTCCCGCGCTCCGCCTCCGACCGCGACAGCGAGGAGGCCGCCGACGGCGACAGCGACGGCGACAGCGACGGCGACAGCGACGGCAGTGAGGACGCCGACCGCGACTCCGGTGACCGGAGCGCCGCGATCTCCTGCGTCCACCCGGGCTGGCCGGTGCTCACCGGCCGCGGCGAGGTCCTGCGGTCGTACGCGCTGATCATGGCCAACACCGAGTACATCCAGTTCTTCCTCACCGACGTACGGGTCAGCGTGGCCGGGGACACCGCCCTGGTGACCTGCACGGAGAACATCCTCAGCGGCGGCCCGGCGCCGCGGGGCGGCGACGAGCTCGGGCCGCTCGTCGGACAGCTCGTGGTCGCCACGAACGTGTTCCGGCGCACGCCCGACGGGTGGAAGCTGTGGTCGCACCACGCCTCGCCCGTGCTCGCCGAGTCCGGCGACGACGAGGACGACGAGACCCCGTCCTGACGGGTGGCGGCCCGCCCGTGAGTGGGTAGGGGCACCGGCGGACGCCCGACGGCCGACCCCCGGCGGCCCCGCTCGCCCACGCTGTCGGTGCCCGCAGGTAGATTCGATCGTGGCCGGTGTGCCCACCGCACTCGGCAGCAACCGGCCGTACCGACGACTGTCAGGAGTGATTCGCGTGGATCGTGTCGCGCTGCGTGGCCTGAAGGCCCGCGGGCACCACGGTGTGTTCCCGCGGGAGCGCGAGGAGGGCCAGACCTTCCTCGTGGACCTGGTCCTGGGCTTGGACACCCGTGCGGCCGCGGCCGACGACGACCTGGCGAAGACCGTGCACTACGGCATCGTGGCGGAGGAGGTCGTGGCCGTCGTGGAGGGCGAGCCGGTGAACCTCATCGAGACGCTCGCCGAGCGCATCGCCCGGGCCTGCCTGAAGCACGACGGCGTCCTGGAGGTCGAGGTCACGGTGCACAAGCCGGACGCCCCGATCACCGTCCCGTTCGACGACGTGACCGTCACCATCACCCGGAGCCGCGTATGACCCCCCAGAGCGACCCCACCGTCCAGCCGGTGCCCGCCTCCGTCGTCGCGCAGGTGGACGCCGCCGACACCACGCTGTCCAACCCGCGCCGCGCCGTGCTCTCCCTCGGGTCGAACCTGGGCAACCGCCTGGAGACCCTCCAGGGCGCCGTGGACGCCCTCGAGGACACCCCGGGCCTGCGGGTCAAGGCCGTCTCTCCCGTGTACGAGACGGAGCCCTGGGGCGTCGAGCCGGGCTCGCAGCCCTCGTACTTCAACGCGGTCGTGGTCGTGAAGACGACACTGCCCCCTGACTCGCTCCTGGAGCGCGCGCAGGCCGTCGAGGAGGCCTTCCACCGCGTGCGGGACGAGCGCTGGGGCCCGCGCACGCTCGACGTCGACATCGTCGCGTACGCGGACGTGGTCTCCGACGAGCCCGCCCTCACCCTCCCGCACCCGCGGGCGCACGAGCGGGCCTTCGTGCTCGCGCCGTGGCACGACGTGGACCCCGAGGCGCGGCTCGCCGGCCGCGGCGCGGTCGCGGACCTGCTGGCCGGCGTCACCCGCGAGGGCGTCGCGCCGCGCGCCGACCTGGAACTCCGGCTGCCCGAGTAGTCGTTAGGGTCTACCGAGAAGGCGGCGAGCGGGACAGAGGCAAAAGGGGCGACCTCCGGAATGAAGCAACTGCGTGTGAGGACGCTGGCCGGCCTCTTCGTCGTCGCCGGGTTGCTCTCCTGGGCGGCCGCCCGGCTGTGGAACTCGGTGGGCACGCTGCCGCGCGTGCCCCTCGCCGCGCCCATCGTCCTGGCGGTGATCGCCGTGGTGCTGCTCGCCACGGCGATCTCGCTGCGCGCCCGGCTGCGGGCCCAGCGGGAGCGCCGCCCCGGGGCGAAGGGCGTCGAGCCGCTGATGGCGGCCCGCGCGGTCGTCTTCGGCCAGGCAAGCGCCCTGGTCGCGGCCCTCGTCAGCGGGATGTACGGGGGCGTGGGCGCCTTCCTGCTGGAGTTCCTCGACCTGCCCGAGCGCCGCGACCAGGCGTACTACGCGGGCTTCTCGGTCATCGCGGGCATCGGCGTGATAGCGGCGGCGTTCTTCCTCGAGCGCGTCTGCAAGCTCCCGGAGAACGGCGACGACGACCCCCCGGGCGCGGCCGCGGCCTGACCGGCCCGACCGACCGTTTCCCGCCACCCGCGGCCACGCGGGGCGCTCACGGCCGTACGGAGCACCCGGCGCTGTACTGCGCGAGCGGGCGCGGCGGCGGGCGGCCAGGAGGGGGCCGGAGCGCCCCCGCCCCGAGCGCCCACCGCGCCCAGCAGGGAACTTTGTCCGCTAGCGCGCCATGATGAGGCTCATCGCCTCGTTGCGCGTGGCGGGGTCGCGGAGCTGGCCGCGCACCGCCGACGTGATGGTCTTCGCGCCGGGCTTGCGCACCCCGCGCATTGTCATGCACATGTGCTCGCACTCGACGACGACGATCACCCCGCGCGGCTCCAGTATCTCCATCAGGGAGTCCGCGATCTGCGTGGTGAGCCGCTCCTGGACCTGCGGTCGGCGCGCGTAGACGTCGACGAGCCGGGCGAGCTTCGACAGCCCGGTGATCTTGCCGTCGTGGGAGGGGATGTACCCGACGTGGGCGACGCCCACGAACGGCACCAGGTGGTGCTCGCAGGAGCTCATCACCTCGATGTCCTTCACCAGGACCATCTCGTCGTGCCCGAGGTCGAACGTGGTCGTCAGCACGTCCTCGGGCTTCTGCCGCAGGCCCGCGAATATCTCCCGGTACGCCCGCGCCACGCGCGCGGGGGTCTCCCGCAGGCCCTCCCGGTCCGGGTCCTCGCCGACCGCGATCAGCAGCTCCCGTACGGCGTTCTCGGCCCGCTTCTCGTCGAACTCACCGATCGAGCCCTCGCCGGCCAGCGTCACGGGGTCGGTCATCTATGCCTCGTTCCTGGTTCTGATACGTGCGAACGGCCGAAAAAAGCCGTGCCCCCCAGGCTAGAACCAGGGGGGCACGGCATCCATTCCGGGCCGGGTGGGGCTCGGTGGATCAGCTCTCGGGACGGTCCTCCGGAGCCACCTCGCGGGGCTGCGTCTCACCGCTGGAGGCGGTGGACGGGGTGGAGCCGCCGGAGGCGGACACCGCGGGGGTGGCGCCGTTCGCGCCGTTCGTCAGGGACAGCTCCTTGGGCGAGAGCACCGGCGGGCGGGTCGACGGCGTACGCCGCGTGGAACCCGTCCAGGCCGGGCGGGCCGGGCGCTTGACGATCGGGGCGAAGATCTCCGCGATCTCCTCCTTGCCGAGGGTCTCCTTCTCGAGCAGCGCGAGGACCAGGTTGTCCAGGACGTCGCGGTTCTCGACCAGGATCTCCCAGGCCTCGTTGTGCGCGGTCTCGATGAGCTTCTTGACCTCTTCGTCGACCAGCGCCGCGACCTCTTCCGAGTAGTCCCGCTGGTGCGCCATCTCGCGCCCGAGGAACGGCTCGGTGTTGTCGCCGCCGAACTTGATCGCGCCGAGCCGCTCGGTCATGCCGTACTGGGTGACCATCGCGCGGGCCGTGGCCGTGGCCTTCTCGATGTCGTTCGCGGCACCCGTGGTCGGGTCGTGGAAGACGAGCTCCTCGGCCGCGCGCCCGCCCAGCATGTACGCGAGCTGGTCGAGCATCTCGTTACGCGTCGTGGAGTACTTGTCCTCGTCCGGCAGGACCATCGTGTAGCCGAGGGCACGGCCGCGCGACAGGATCGTGATCTTGTGTACCGGGTCGGAGTTCGGGGAGGCCGCCGCGACCAGGGCGTGTCCGCCCTCGTGGTACGCGGTGATCTTCTTCTCCTTGTCGGACATGATCCGGGTGCGCTTCTGCGGGCCCGCGACGACGCGGTCGATGGCCTCGTCCAGCATGTGGTTGTCGATGAGCTTCTTGTCGCTGCGGGCGGTGAGCAGGGCCGCCTCGTTCAGCACGTTGCTCAGGTCGGCGCCCGTGAAGCCCGGGGTGCGGCGGGCGACCGCCGCGAGGTCGACGTCCGGAGCGACCGGCTTGCCCTTCTGGTGGACCTTGAGGATCTCCAGACGGCCCTGCATGTCCGGGCGGTCGACGGCGATCTGCCGGTCGAAGCGGCCGGGGCGCAGGAGCGCCGGGTCGAGGATGTCCGGGCGGTTCGTGGCGGCGATCAGGATGACGCCGCCCTTCACGTCGAAGCCGTCCATCTCGACGAGGAGCTGGTTGAGCGTCTGCTCACGCTCGTCGTGACCGCCGCCGAGGCCGGCGCCGCGGTGGCGGCCGACGGCGTCGATCTCGTCGACGAAGACGATCGCCGGGGCGTTCGCCTTCGCCTGCTCGAACAGGTCACGGACACGGGAGGCACCGACACCGACGAACATCTCGACGAAGTCGGAACCGGAGATCGAGTAGAACGGGACGCCCGCCTCGCCCGCGACGGCGCGCGCGAGCAGCGTCTTGCCCGTACCGGGCGGGCCGTACAGCAGCACACCCTTGGGGATCTTGGCGCCGACGGCCTGGAACTTGGCGGGCTCCTGGAGGAACTCCTTGATCTCGTGGAGCTCCTCGACCGCCTCGTCGGAGCCGGCGACGTCGGCGAACGTCGTCTTGGGGGTGTCCTTGGTGATGAGCTTCGCCTTGGACTTGCCGAAGTTCATGACCCGGCTGCCGCCGCCCTGCATCTGATTCATCAGGAACAGGAAGACGACGACGATCAGGACGAAGGGGAGGAGGGACAGCAGGATGCCGACGAACGGGTTCTGCTTCGACGGCGAGACGGTGTAACCGTCCGGGATCTGCTTGTCCTCGTACTTGGCCTGCAGCATCTTGGCGATCTCGACGCCCTGGTCGCCGATGTAGCTCGCCTGGATCTTGCTGCTGCCCTTGACCTTCTGGCCGTCCTTGAGCTCGACCTTGATGGTGTGATCGTCACCGGTCGTGAGCTTGGCCGACTCGACCTTGTTCTGGGCGATGGCCTGCACGACCTGGCCGGTGTCCACCGTCTTGTAGCCGCCGCCCGAACCGACGACCTGCATCAACACGACCACGGCAAGGACGGCCAGCACGATCCACATGACTGGCCCACGGAAGTATCGCTTCACGTCCATCCACACGGAGCGATGCCGCTCCGTACCTCCTGCCATAGTGAGTTTGATAAAGACTGTTCTTCGGACGGTACCCCAGCATTGTCACCCGAAGCCGCACGGGACGGCTGGCAATCCCGCCTTCGCATGCTCCAACGGCGGGAAAGCCCTCGGGGTTCCCGGGGCCCGCGCCGCCCCGGGCGACCGGCGGCCGCCGCCGGCCCGCTCAGCCCCCGTAGACGTGCGGGGCGAGGGTGCCCACGAACGGGAGGTTGCGGTACTTCTCGGCGTAGTCCAGGCCGTACCCGACGACGAACTCGTTCGGGATGTCGAAGCCCACCCACTCGACGTCGATCGCGACCTTGGCGGCCTCCGGCTTGCGCAGCAGCGTGCACACCTTCAGGGAGGCGGGCTCGCGCGAGCCGAGGTTGGACAGCAGCCAGGACAGGGTCAGGCCGGAGTCGATGATGTCCTCGACGATCAGGACGTGCTTGCCCTTGATGTCCGTGTCGAGGTCCTTGAGGATGCGGACCACGCCGGAGGACTGGGTGCCCGCGCCGTACGACGACACCGCCATCCAGTCCATGGTGACCGGGGTGGACAGGGCTCGCGCCAGGTCCGCCATGACCATGACGGCGCCCTTGAGCACGCCGACGATGAGCAGGTCCTTGCCCGCGTACTCCGCGTCGATCTTCGCGGCCAGCTCGGCCAGCTTCGCGTCGATCTCTTCCTTGGTGATGAGCACCGACTGGAGGTCGGTGCTCATGTCTTTCGCGTCCACCCGCATCACTTTCGGTCGTCCCACCGGCCCGCGGAAAACTGTCGGAGAACCAGCTCGCATGAGCTGGGGACGGTCTGCCGCGTCAGCCTTGCCGGATCACCAGTCTGCCACCCTGCCGCCGGGCGACGACTTTGCCCGGGAGATTGATGGCCCCCTGGCCGCGCCAGCCGGTGATGAGCCGGTCGACCTCCTCGATGTGCCGGGCGAACAGGGCGCCCGCCGGAGCCCCGGCCTCGATGGCCGCGCGGCGCACGATGCGGCGGCGCACCGCGGGCGGCAGCGCGAACAGCTTCGCGCACTCCAGGCGCCCGGCCTCGTCCCGGACGGTCGCCTCGGCCTCGGCGGCCCAGGCGTCGAGCGCGTCGGCGTCGTCCCGGGAGAGCTGGGCGGTGCGCGCGAGGGCCTCCACGACGCCCTTGCCGAGCGCCTTCTCCAGGGCGGGCAGGCCCTCGTGGCGCAGGCGGGAGCGGGTGTAGGCCGGATCCGCGTTGTGCGGGTCGTCCCAGACCGGCAGGGACTGGACCATGCACGCCTTGCGGGCGGTCTGCCGGTCGAGCTGGAGGAACGGGCGGCGGTAGCGGCCGCGGACGCCGGAGACGGCGGCCATGCCGGACAGCGAGCGGATGCCGGAGCCGCGCGCGAGGCCGAGCAGGACCGTCTCGGCCTGGTCGTCGCGGGTGTGGCCGAGCAGCACGGCGGCGGCCCCGTGGCGCTCGGCGGCGTCGTCGAGGGCCGCGTACCGCGCGTCGCGGGCGGCGGCCTCGGGGCCCACCCGCCGCTCGCCGCCCCCGGTGTACGCCGCGCCGTGCGCGGCGCGGCCCGAGGCGGGGCCCACGGACACGGCGAGCGACTCGACCGGGTCGAGGCCGAGGGCGGTCATCCGGCTGACGACTTCGGCGGCCCGCGCGTCCGAGCCGGGCTGCAGACCGTGGTCGACGGTGACGGCGCCGGCGCGGATGCCGAGCTTGGGGGCTTCGAAGGCGAGGGCGGAGGCGAGCGCCATGGAGTCGGCACCGCCCGAGCACGCCACGAGCACGAGCGGCGAAGGAGCCTGCTCGTGCGGGGCACGCGGGGCGGTCGGGGCGCCCGGGTCGGGGTGGGGGGCGCCCGGGTCGGGACAGGGGGCGCCCGGGTCGAGGTGGGGGGCGCGCGAGGTGTCGGTCGCGCGGTGGGCGGTGACGTCGTTCAGGACGTCGTGGAGGACGCGGCGGACCGCCAGGCGTATCGCCGCGACCGCAGGATGGGGACCCATTCCGGTTGGTTCCCTTCATGAAGTTCGGGGGGTGAGCCTCGGGCCGTCACGCAGCGGCCTCGCGTGGGGGCGCGAGGGTGCGGATCTCATGATCCCCGCACTGTCGGTCACCGAGAGTGCGTCGATGGTGACAGAACCGAGCCGTTACCCGAGCATTGCACGCCTACCCATGCCTCACGGTCCCTCGGACGGGTGATTACGGGGGCGTTCTCCTGCCGTCGGCCGCATCTGTTCGCTCACTCTGCCCTACGGTGCACCCGCGCGACCCAGTCCGCTGGTTTGGCGATCTCCGCCTTGGTGGGAAGCGTGTTCGGTGAGGTCCACACGCGGTTGAAGCCGTCCATGCCGACCTCGTCGACGACGGCCCGCACGAACCGCTCCCCGTCGCGGTACTGACGCAGCTTGGCGTCCAGGCCGAGCAGCTTGCGCAGTGCCTGGTCGAGGCGGCTCGCGCCGCGCTGGCGGCGCTCCTTGAACTTCTCCCGGATCTCCCCGACGGACGGGACGACGCCGGGGCCCACGCCGTCCATCACGTAGTCCGCGTGGCCCTCCAGGAGCGACATGACGGCCGTCAGGCGGGCCAGGATCTCCCGCTGCGCCGGGGTCTGCACGAGGTCCACGAAGGAGCGGCCGCCGTCGTCCTCCTCGGCGTCCGGGCGCCCGCCGGCGAGGCTCTGGGCGGCCTCCCTGATGCGCTCGAGGACGGTCATCGGGTCGACGTCCGTCTCGCCGAGGAACCCCTGGATCTCGCTCTCCAGGTGGTCGCGCAGCCACGGCACGGAGGAGAACTGCGTACGGTGCGTCTCCTCGTGCAGGCACACCCACAGCCGGAAGTCGTGCGGGTCGACGTCCAGCTCGCGCTCCACGTGCACGATGTTGGGCGCCACGAGGAGGAGCCTGCCGCCGCCGTTCTCCCCCGCCGGGAGGTCGCGGGTGGCGGGGGCGAAGGTCTCGTACTGGCCGAGGACGCGCGAGGCGAGGAAGGACAGGAGCATGCCGAGCTCCACGCCCGTCACCTTGCCGCCGACCGCGCCGAGGACGGCACCGCCGGGGCCGCCCGCACGGCGGTCCTTCATCTTCTCCAACAAGGGCTTGAGGACCTCGCGGAAGCCGGCGACGTTCGCCCGGATCCAGCCCGCCCGGTCGACCACGAGCACCGGCGTGTCGTGGGTCTCCTCCGTGCCCATCCCGGTGAACGAACGGACGTGCTCCTCCGAGGACTTGGCGTGCCGGCGCAGCTCCGCCACGACCGCGCGCGCCTCGTCACGGCTCACCTCCGGGCCCGGCCGCACGAGCCGGGTCGCGGTCGCCACCGCGAGATTCCAGTCGACCATCTCCGCACCACCGAGGCTCGTCATGCGTCAACGGTACGTGGTCGGCCGCGCGGACGTCCCGGGTTGGGCCGCCCTTCGGCCGGGCCCGCGGGGCCGCGGCCGCTAGGCGGAGCAGCCGCAGGCGGCCGCCGCGGAGGCCATGGCGTCCAGGGCGGCCTGGGCACCGGACGGGTCCGTCGTACCGGTCGTCATGAACGCGAAGGCGAGCAGTCGCCCGTCGGCGGTGACGACCGTGCCGGCCAGGGTGTTGACGCCCGTGAGGGTGCCGGTCTTGGCGCGGACGAGCCCCGTTCCGGGCGACCCCTTCGGATAGCGGTTGACGAGGGTGCCGGTGAAGCCCGCGACGGGCAGGCCGGTGACCGCGGAGCGCAGCTCGGGGTGGTCCCGGTCGGCGGCGCGGGCCAGCAGCGCGGCCAGGAGCTCGGCGGTGAGCCGGTCCTCGCGGTCGAGCCCGCTGCCGTCGGCGAACTCGGCCCCGGCCAGCGGCAGGCCGAGCCTCTCCAGGCGGTCGCGGATCGCCCGGGAGCCGCCGGCGAAGCTCAGCGGCTCCCCGCTCGCCCGGGCCGTCTCGCGGGCGAGGGCCTCGGCGATGTCGTTGTCGCTGTGGGTGAGCATGCGCTCGACCAGGACGGAGAGGGCGGGCGAGGAGGTCCGGGCCAACTTCGCGGCGCGGGGCGAGGCCTTGGCGGGGCCGACGTCGGCCCGTACGTCCACGCCCCGGGCGCGCAGCAGGTCGGCGAACTTCCGCGTGGCGTCCCCCGCCGGGTCCTCGGTGCGCGGGGCCGGGCCCGATGTGGAGTCGTCGAGGCGGCCCTCGTCGGCCATGAGGGCGCTGACCGGGGTGATGTTCTCGTTCGGCCCGATGGGGTGGCGGGGCGGCCCGGTGTAACGGGTGTCGTCGTAGGAGAGGCGCACCCGGTCCTTGCCGCGCTTCTTCAGGGCACGGGCCGTGTCGTCGGCGAGGTCGCGCAGGCTCGCGTAGCCCTCGACGTACCGGCCGTCCTCGCGGGCGGTGAGCGTCGGGTCGCCGCCGCCGACCAGGACGACCTCGCGGGAGTCCGGCTGCAGGACGGTGCTCGTGGTGAGCCGGTGGTCGGGGCCGGCGGCGGAGAGCGCGGCCACCGCCGTGGCGATCTTCGTGGTGGACGCGGGCGTGAGCGCGTCGTCCGCGCGCTTGCCGTACAGCCGCTTGCCGGTGGCGACGTCGACGACGACCGCGGCGCGCTCGGGGCCGAGCGCGCGGTCCTTCAGGACCGGGTCGAGGACGTCGGCGAGCGCCTTGCCGCCCGGTCCGCCGCGGGCGGGGGCGCGGAGCCCGGCCAGCACGGCGGGGGCGCTCGGTGCGTCCCCGGGCGCCCGCTCACCGGGGGCGCCGCCCGCGTGATCTGCGCCACCCCCGGCTTCCCGGGAGGCCGCGAGGTGACGCTCCGCCGTACGCTGACCGGAGGAGTCCCAGGGCCCGGCCGCGGTGACCGCCACGGCCGCGACGGCGAGGCCCACGGCGGCGGAGCCCGTCGTGACCTGCCACGTCCTGGCTGTCCGGAATCGTCCGGAGGCCTCGACGGCAAGCCGCCGCAGGAGCGGCAGCGGCCGTCGAAGCCACTGCCAAGGCGTGCGCTCGTCCACGACGACCTGCCCCTTTCGCGATCACACATCTGCGTGAGGGACACTTAATCACCCGAAGTATGTGCTGATCATGGAGGAGCCACCCGTGGAGTTCGACGTCACCATCGAGATCCCGAAGGGTTCGCGGAACAAGTACGAGGTCGACCACGAGACCGGCCGCATCCGCCTGGACCGTCGACTCTTCACGTCCACCAGCTACCCGGCGGACTACGGCTTCGTCGAGAACACCCTGGGCGAGGACGGCGACCCGCTGGACGCCCTGGTGATCCTGGACGAGCCGACCTTCCCCGGCTGCCTCATCAAGTGCCGGGCGATCGGCATGTTCCGGATGACCGACGAGGCGGGCGGCGACGACAAGCTGCTCTGCGTGCCGGCCTCGGACCCGCGCGTCGAGCACCTGCGCGACATCCACCACGTGTCCGAGTTCGACCGCCTGGAGATCCAGCACTTCTTCGAGGTCTACAAGGACCTGGAGCCCGGCAAGTCCGTCGAGGGCGCCGACTGGGTCGGCCGCGCCGACGCCGAGGCCGAGATCGAGGCCTCGTACAAGCGCTTCCAGGCCAACGGCGGCCACTGAGCCACCCCCGGGGGCCCGTGGCGGCCCCCGCGCACACGCGAACGGGCCGCGTGACCCCCTTCCGGGTCACGCGGCCCGTTCGCGTGCCCCGGGGCACGCGGCCCGGTCGCGGACCAGGAGCGAAGACGCCCGGACCGGGTATACGGCCGGGTGCGTGCGCACACCGACCTACGTAAGGTGCGCACGGGACCGTACGTAAGAGGAGCGAGGCGAACCGGTGGCTGACCCGGAGGAGGACGACCGCAAGCCGCAGTCGGACGAGGCGCGCAGCGCGTTCGCTCCGGTGGGCGGCGTCGAGCAGGCGGCCGCGCCCGAGGAGGACCACCCGTCCTCGGAGTTCACCATCCCGACGGGCCTGCGGATCCCCCCGGCGCCCGAGGAGAAGGAGACCTCGGCCTTCACGGCGCCGCACACCTACGACGCCCACCAGCCGCCGCCCGCGTTCACCCCGCCCGGCGGGGTGCCGGTGGTCCGCCTCACCAAGGAGGCGCCCTGGCAGGACCGCATGCGCACGATGCTGCGCACGCCGGTCGCCGAGCGGCCCGCCCCCGAGGCCACGCAGCGGTCCGAGGACGACGCAGGGCCCGCCGTGCCGCGCGTGCTCGACATGACGCTGCGCATCGGCGAGCTGCTGCTCGCGGGCGGGGAGGGCGCCGAGGACGTGGAGGCGGCGATGTTCGCCGTCACCCACTCGTACGGTCTGGACCGCTGCGAGCCGAACGTCACCTTCACGCTGATCTCCATCTCGTACCAGCCCTCGCTCGTCGACGACCCCGTGACGGCCTCGCGGACGGTGCGCCGCCGGGGCACCGACTACACGCGCCTCCAGGCCGTCTACCGGCTCGTGGACGACATCAGCTCCGAAGAGGTCGACGTCACCCTGGAGGAGGCCTACCGGCGGCTCGCGGAGATCCGCCGCAACCGCCACCCCTACCCGGGCTGGGCCCTGACGGCCGCGGGCGGGCTGCTCGCGGGCTCCGCCTCCGTGCTCGTCGGCGGTGACCTGCTGGTGTTCCTCGCGGCGGCCGTGGGCGCGATGCTCGGCGACCGGTTCGCGTGGCTGTGCGCCGGGCGGGGGCTGCCGGAGTTCTACCAGTTCGTGGTCGCGGCGATGCCGCCCGCCGCGATGGGCGTGGCGATCAGCCTGCTCGACCTGCCGGACGTCCGGGCCTCGGCGGTGATCACCGGTGGCCTGTTCGCGCTGATCCCGGGGCGGGCGCTGGTCGCGGGCGTGCAGGACGGCCTGACCGGCTACTACATCACCGCCGCGGCCCGGCTCCTGGAGGTCGGGTACCTGATCGTCGGGATCGTCTGCGGCGTGCTGATCGTGCTGTACCTGGGCGTCCAGCTCGACGCGGGCCTCAACCCGGAGACGTCGATCCACTCCTCCGACCGGCCGGTGATCCAGACCCTCGCGTCGATGGCGCTGAGCTGCGCCTTCGCGGTGCTGCTCCAGCAGGAACGTTCCACCGTGCTGCTCGTGACCCTCAACGGCGGCGTCGCCTGGGTCGTGTTCGGCGCCCTCGCCCGCGCCGGGGACATCTCGCCGGTCGCGGCCACCGCCGTGGCGGCGGGGCTCGTGGGGCTCTTCGGACAGCTCCTGTCGCGCTACCGGTTCGCGTCCGCGCTGCCGTACGTGACGGCGGCGATCGGCCCGCTGCTGCCCGGCAGCGCGACGTACTTCGGGCTCCTGGAGATCGCCCGCAACCATCTGAACCCCGGGCTCGCCTCGCTGTCCAAGGCGGCCGCCCTGGCGCTCGCCATCGCGATCGGCGTGAACCTGGGCGGGGAGCTGTCGCGGCTCTTCCTCAAGGCGCCGAGCACCGAGACGGCACAGGGACGCCGCGCGGCCAAGCGGACGCGCGGCTTCTAGGACGTCCTGGCGCGGCGCCGGTCCCGACCCCGGTGCTAGTACCGGGGGTGGCCGTGCCGGGGCTCGTCGGGGTGCTGCGGCTGCTGGTCCTGGTACCGGCCCTGCTGGTGCGGGGGCTGCGGGTGGTGACCCTGCTGGTGGTGACCCTGCTGGCCCTGCTGGTGCGGGTAGGGCTGCTGGGCCTGGTACTGCTGGTCGTCGGCGTACTGCTGGTCGTCCGCGGGGGCGCCGTACTGGTTCCGGGCGTCGTAGTGGTGCTGACCCTCGTACCGGTGCCGGCCGTCGTACTGGTTCCGGCCGTCGTACTGGCCCTCGTACTGGTTCTGGCCGTCGTACTGGTTCTGGCCCTCGTACGGGTACGCGGTCCGGGACGGGTCCCGGTACGCCTGGGCGTCGTACTGGGGCTGCGGGGTCTGCTGACCGGGGTACGGGTACTGCTGCTGGTGGCCGGGGTACTGGGGCTGCTGGGCCTGGTACGCGGACTGGTCGGGGTACTGCTGGTGCTGCCGGCCCTGTCCCTGGCCCGGGTACTGGTGCTGCTGGTGGTTCTGGTGGTTCTGCTGCGGCTGGTACCGGTGGGCGGTCTCGGGGGCGGGCTGCTGGGTCTCCGGGGCGGCGGCGGGCGCCTTCTTCTTCTGCGCGCGGGCCCTGAGGAGCTCGATGATGATCGGGACCACCGAGATGAGGACGATCAGGATCAGGATCGCCTCGATGTTCTTGTGCACGAACTCGTGCTTGCCGAGCCAGGCGCCGAGCAGCGTGACGCCCGCGCCCCACAGGACGCCACCGAGGATGTTGAACGTGATGAACGAGCGGTAGCGCATGCCGCTGACGCCCGCGATGATCGGCGTGAACGTCCGCACGATCGGCACGAAGCGGGCCAGGACCAGGGACTTCGGGCCGTGCTTCTCGAAGAACTCGTGCGCCTTGGTGACGTTCTCCTGCTTGAAGAGGCGCGAGTCTGGCCGCCTGAACAGCGCCGGGCCGACCTTCTTGCCGAACAGGTAGCCCGCCTGGTCGCCGAGGATCGCGGAGATCGAGATCAGCACGCAGGCCAGCCACAGCGGGACGTCCAGCTTGTCCGTCGTGATCAGCAGGCCCGTCGTGAACAGGAGCGAGTCACCCGGCAGGAAGAAGCCGATGAGCAGGCCGGACTCGGCGAACACGATCAGGAGCAGGCCCCAGAGCCCGAACTGGTTCAGGAGGTAGTCCGGATCCAACCAGCTTGGTCCGAGCGCAAGCGTCTGCACGGTTCCGGGCTCCTGTGGGTGTGAGGCGTACGGCGGAGGGCGGGGCGGGCCGGGCGTGGTGATGGGCTTCGGCGTCGCCGTCCCAAGCTATCAACGTGGGGCGGGAGGCAGGGGTTCCACCGGGTGGAACCCCGGGCCGCCGGGCCCGGCCCCCTCCATAGTGCCTGGCCCCCTCCGGCCCGGGCCCCGGACCCTGCCCCTAAAGCCCCCTGTTGCACGGCTGGGCGGCACCTGGGCTGTGCCCACCCGTCCCGCCCTGCGGGACGTCTGCCCACAGGGGAAGCCGACAGCGGTTAAGCCGTTGCTCGGGCGGCGTTGGCCTTCATGGCGTCGCGCATGTAGGTCGCCAGGCCCGGCTTGATCGACTCGTACGTCGCCGTGAAGCGGGGGTCCGTCACGTACATCTCGCCGAGGCCCGTGTGGATCTCGTACGTGCAGGTGTAGTAGTGGTCGGAGAGGAAGCGGCGGTGCTCCTCGGCGACGTCCGCCGCGCGCGGGGAGTCGGCCGGGACGCCGGCCGCGAGCAGGTCGGCCATGCGCGCGTGGATGGCGTCGAAGGCGTCGCGCAGCCGCTTCCAGTCCTCCTTCGTGTACGCGGCCGTGCGGCGGCGCGACGCGGCGTACGCCTCCGTGCCGCCCCAGCGGCGCTGTGCCTCCTCCTCGTACCGGTCCGGATCGGCGTCTCCGAAGACCTCGAACTTCTCCTCGGGCGTGAGGTTGATGCCCATGCGTCTCGCCTCCATGGCGGTCTCGACAGCGGCTGCCATCTCCTGGAGCCTGGCGATGCGCCCGGTCAGCAGCCCGTGCTGGCGCCGCAGGTGCTCCTGGGGGTCGGCCCCGGGGTCGTCGAGCAGGACGGCGACCTCGTCCAGCGGGAAGCCCAGTTCGCGGTAGAACCGGATGCGCTGGAGCCGGTCGAGGTCGGCGTCGCCGTAGCGCCGGTGGCCCGCGCGGCTGCGCTCACCGGGCACCAGGAGGCCGATCTCGTCGTAGTGGTGCAGGGTGCGCACCGTGACCTTGGCGAGGGCCGCCACCTGTCCGACGGAATAGCTCACCGCTGTCTCCTTCCGTTGCGACACCGACCACCCTGGGTCCTCACGTCGCGTGAGGTGCAAGCCGGTCAGGGGCCGCTACTTGCTCAGGGCCGTGAACCTCCGGATCGCCAGCGGGGCGAAGAGCGCCGCCAGGGCCAGGGGCCAGAGGACCGCCAGGAGGGCGGCGTGGTCCGCGGCCCAGGAGGTGGCCGGGACCCCGGGGTCGTTGCCGAACAGGTCGCGCACCGCCGCGGCCGTCGCCGACATCGGGTTCCACTCCACCACGGCCCCCAGCCAGTCCGGCATGGTCTGCGGCACGGTGAACGCGTTGGAGAGGAAGCCCACCGGCCACACCAGGATCTGCACCGCCATCACCAGCTCGGGCTTGCCCGCGACCATCGCCAGGTAGATGCCGAGCCACAGCATCGCGAAGCGCAGCAGCATCAGGAGGCCGACCGCCCCGGCCACCGCCGCGAGCGAGCCGTGCCAGCGCCAGCCGATCGCGAGGCCCACGCCCATCATGACGAGCAGCGAGGCGAAGGACTGGAGCATGTCCGCGACCGACCGGCCGACGAGGACCGCGCCGTTGGTCATCGGCATGGAGCGGAAGCGGTCCACCACGCCCTTGTTGAGGTCGCCGGTGACCGCGACCATCGTGGCGTCCAGGCCGAACACCATGGTCAGCGCGAACATGCCCGGGACGAGGAACTCCACGTAGTTCCCGGCGATGCCCTTGCCGCCGCCGATCAGGTAGTTGAACATCAGCAGCATCATCACGGGGAAGGCCAACCCCACGAAGACCTGCACGGGCTGGCGCGCCCAGTGGGCGAGCTCGCGCCGGGTCATGGTCCAGGAGTCGGCGACCGCCCAGCCCGCGGCCGTGCCCGCCCCCACGCCCGTCCCCGGGTCCACGCCTGCGCTCGTGGTCACGCTCATACGGTCTCCTTCACGTGCTCGTCGGCTCCGGTGTGTTCCGTACGCCCCGTCAGGCGCAGGAAGACCTCGTCCAGCGTCGGCCTGCGCACCGCGATGTCCTCCGCCTCGATGCCCTCCTCCTGGAGCGCCCGTACGACCCGGGTGAGGGCCTCCATGCGGTCGCTGACGGGGGCGCTGGCCAGGCGGCGGTCCGCGTCGACCGTGACGTCGCCGGCGTGCCCGGGGAGCAGCCGGGCCGCCCGCACCAGGTGGGCGCCGTCGCGGACGACGACGTCGATGCGGTCGCCGCCCAGCCGCGCCTTCAGCTCGTCCGCCGTGCCCTCGGCGATCACCCGGCCGCTGTCGATCAGCGAGATGCGGTCGGCGAGCTGGTCGGCCTCCTCCAGGTACTGCGTGGTGAGCAGCACCGTCGTGCCGCCGCCCACCAGGGAGCGCACCGCCTCCCACACCTCCGCGCGGCCGCGCGGGTCGAGCCCCGTCGTCGGCTCGTCCAGGAACAGCACCCGCGGCTCCGTGATGAGGGACGCCGCGAGGTCCAGGCGGCGCCGCATGCCACCGCTGTACCGCTTGACGGCCTTGCGGCCCGTGTCGGCGAGGCCGAAGCGCTCCAGGAGCTCGTCGGCCCGCACGCGCGCGTGGCGCGCGCCCAGGTGGTAGAGCCGCCCGAACATCTCCAGGTTCTGCCGGCCGCTCAGCTCCTCGTCGAGCGCCGCGTGCTGGCCGAGCAGGCCGATGCGGCGGCGCACCTCCCCCGCCTGGCGCCGCGCGTCGCAGCCGGCGATCTCCACCCGGCCCTCGTCCGCCGTGAGGAGCGTGGCCATGATCCGCACCGCCGTGGTCTTGCCCGCGCCGTTCGGGCCGAGCACGCCGTGCACCGTGCCGCGCGCGGCCACCAGGTCGAGCCCGTCCAGGGCCCGCTTCTCGCCGTACCGCTTCCGTACGCCTTCGAGGACGATCGCGTCCGTCATGCGTCTCCCTCCGTGCCCCCAGCCGTCCGCTAGTCAATGTTGACTAGCTGGAGGAAGGTACTGCCCTTCGGGGCGGTTAGTCAAACTTGATTAATGCGACGTGCGGAGGGGACCTTCGGTCCTGGAGGTGGGGGGACGGTCGGCTAGCGCTGATCCCCGGGGTGCTTCTCCCCGGTCGCGTAGGGGTTCTCCGCGTCCTCGGCGAGCACCCCGACGAACGGTTCGCCCTCACCGGAGAAGGTGTACGCGCCGTTCTCGATCCGCTCGACGAGGCTCTTGGTCCACTCCTCGCCCGCGTCGGCGGAGTGCACCCACAGGTTCATGATCTCGCCGATGTGGCCGAGCTGCCCGGGGCCGTCCTCGGGGATGTAGTACTCGGTGACGGAGTGGCGCCAGTCGTCGATGGCGCGCAGCCGCTGCTTGAGGAGCGAGACGACCTCCTCGCGCGGCAGGTCCACCATGAAGCCGACGGCCGCCGAGAGCACGTCCGGCTTCTGGTCGTGGGCCACGGCGGTCAGGCCTGCACGGAGAAGGGCGAAGTACTCCTCGGTGCCCTTCTCCGTGATCTCGTACTCCGTGCGCGGCGGACCGCCCGCCGTGGAGGGGGCGGTCTCGTGCTCGTGCAGCAGGCCCTGCTTCGTCATCTGCCGCAGCGCGTGGTAGATCGAGCCCGGCTTGGCGTTGGACCACTCGTGGGCGCCCCAGTACTCGAGGTCGTTGCGCACCTGGTAGCCGTGCGCCCGCCCGTGCATACGGACGGCCCCGAGGACCAGCATCCGGATCGCCGACATTCACCGCACCCTTCAGCCTGCTGTTCCGTACCATTCATCAACTTTGACTAGGGTACGGCCCGGGCGGCCCCCGCGTCCCGGCGGCTCACCCCCAGGACTGGCCCGACTCCTGCGCCACCAGCTCGAACGCCGTCTTGCCGTCCAGGGACTCGCGGATGATGTCGGCGTGGCCCGCGTGCCGGGCGATCTCCTCGACGAGGTGCAGCATCAGCCAGCGCATCGACACCGAGCCCTTGGGGAACCAGGGCGCCTCGGGCAGCGGGAAGGTGTCGTCCAGGCTCGGCACGGACCGGATGAAGGCCTCGGTCTCGGCGGCCACCTCCGCCCAGAAGGCCAGCACGCCGGCGAGCGTCTCGCCCTCGACGAGCCGGAAGCCGTCGCCCCAGGTCTCCTCGGTGCGCTGCCGCTCGTTCGGCTTCTGCTGGGCGAGGCGCAGCCAGTTCAGCTCCACCTCGGCGACGTGCTTGACGAGGCCGGCGAGGGTCAGCTCGCTGGCGCTCGGGCGGCTCGTCGCCTGCTCGTCGCTCAGGCCGAGCACGGAGCGGCGGACGCCGCCGCGCTGCGCCTCGACGAAGGCGATCAGCGCCCCGCGCTCGTCGCCGTGGGCTTCCGCGTTCACGTGAGTGGGCATGAGGTCCGCCTCTCCAGGGGTGCGCCGGGCTTTCCGACACCACAGACGTTACGGACCCTTGAGGACAGCTACGGTCCTCAAGGGTCCAGGGGATGGGTGCCGGGCCCGGTGTCCGGCGGCGGGCCTCAGAACGGGAAGCGGGAGCGCCCGTGCTGCACCGAGATCCACTTCGGCGTGGTGAAGGCGTCCACGGTCGAGTCGCCGTTCAGCCGGCCGACGCCCGAGTGCTTCTCGCCGCCGAAGGGCACGATCGGCTCGTCGTGGACGGTGCCGTCGTTGATGTGGATCATGCCGGTGCGGATGCGCCGGGCGAGGCGCACGCCGCGCTCGGTGTCGGCGGTGTGGACGGCGCCGCTGAGGCCGTACGGCGTGTCGTTGGCGAGGCGCACGGCCTCCTCCTCGCCGTCGAAGGGCAGGATGAGCGCCACCGGGCCGAAGATCTCCTGGCGCAGCACCGGGGCGTCGTCGGGCAGGTCGGTCAGGACGGACGGGAAGACGAGGTTGCCCTCGGTGCGGCCGTGCAGCAGCGCCTTGGCGCCCGCCTGGACGGTCTGGGTGACGAGCGAGGTCACGCCGTCGGCCTGCGAGGAGTTGATGAGCGGGCCGATGTGCGTCTCCGGGGACGCCGGGTCGCCGACCTTCAGGGTCTTGGCCTTGGCGACGAACTTCTCGGTGAACTCGGCCTCCACGGCGCGGTCCACCAGGATGCGGTTGGCCGCCATGCACACCTGGCCCTGGTGCACGAAGCGGCTGAAGACGGCGGCGTCCACGGCGTAGTCGACGTCCGCGTCGTCCAGGACGATCAGCGCGCTGTTGCCGCCCAGTTCGAGGACGCAGCGCTTGAAGTGCTGGGCGCAGACGGTGGCCACGTGGCGGCCCACGGCGTCGGAGCCGGTGAACGAGATGACGCCGGGCACCGGGTGTTCCAGCAGGGCGTCGCCGATCTCGGCGATGTCGGTGATGACGACGTTGAGGACACCGGGCGGCAGCCCCGCGTCCTCGAATATCTTCGCCACCAGGCTGCCGCCGAGGACCGGCGCGTTCTGGTGCGGCTTGAGGACGACCGCGTTGCCCAGCGCGATGGCCGGGGCGACCGACTTCACCGACAGCAGGAACGGGAAGTTGAAGGGGCTGATGACGCCGACGACCCCGACCGGGACGCGGTAGAGGCGGTTCTCCTTGGTGTCGTCGGGCGACGGGATGAGGTGGCCCTGCGGGGCGAGTGCCAGGTGCACCGCCTCGCGCAGGAACTCCTTGGTCAGGTGCAGCTCGAAGGCGGCCTTGACGAGCGTGCCGCCGAGCTCCGCGACGATCGCCTCGGTGATCTCCGCCTCGCGGTCCTCGATGATGCGCAGGGCGCGCTCGAAGACCTCCCGGCGCTTGTACGGGTTGGTCGCGCCCCAGGACTCCTGGGCGCGCTGGGCGGCGCGGTAGGCCTGGTCCACCTCGTCGGCCGTGGCGACCGTGATCGACGCCAGCTTCTCCCCGTCGTACGGGTTGAAGTCGATGATGTCCCAGGAGCCGGAGCCGGCCTTCCACTCACCGTCGATGTACTGGTGAGCGAGATCGGTGAAGAAGGACATGACGGGACCCCTTGCCGCACGACAGCAGACACCTGAATTTCCGTCATCCTACTGACGATTCAGGTCAGTTGGAGTAGACCACGCAGAAGGTCACGGCTGTCGGCCGGATCCGGACAGTCGTCCTGGAGCTCCGCCATCGCCCGCTCGTACTGGGCCACTTCCTCCCGCTTGTCCAGGTACAGGGCGCCGGTGAGCTGCTCCAGGTAGACGACGTCCGACAGGTCGGACTCGGGGAAGCTCAGCATCGTGAACGCCCCGCTCTCGCCCGCGTGGCCGCCGAAGGTGAAGGGCATGACCTGCAGCGTCACGTTCGGCCGCTCGGAGATCTCGATGAGGTGCTGGATCTGCCCGCGCATCACCTCCCGGTCGCCGTACGGCCGCCGCAGCGCCGCCTCGTCGAGGACGCACCGGAACTGCGGCGCGCGCTCCGACACGAGCAGCTTCTGGCGCTCCAGGCGCAGCGCGACGCGGCGGTCGATGTCGGCCTGGCTGACCTTGCCGCCCCCGCCCCGGCCTGCGGCGGCCTTCAGGCCGCGCTCGACGACGGCGTGCGCGTAGGCCTCCGTCTGCAACAGGCCGTTGATGAACTGGACTTCGTAGACCCGGATGAGCGAGGCGGCGCCCTCCAGGCCGATGTATGTCTGGAACCAGCCCGGCAGCACGTCGGAGTAACTGTGCCACCAGCCGGTGAGGTTGGCCTCCTTGGCGAGCGAGAGGAGCGCGGCGCGCTCGGCCTCGTCCGTGACTCCGTAGAGCGTGAGAAGGTCTTCCACGTCCCTCGACTTGAAGCTCACCCTGCCCAACTCCATGCGGCTGATCTTCGATTCGGACGCGCGGATCGAGTATCCGGCCGCTTCACGGGTGATGCCGCGTGCTTCCCTCAGGCGCCTCAGTTGCGAGCCCAGCAGAATGCGCCGTACCACCGAGCCGCTCGACTCCCCAGCGGTCACTTCGCTCAGTCCTCCCCAAGGTCTTGAGACTCGCAGTGTGCCATTAAACGCTTCGGGCGGTGCTCGTTCGGTTACGGAAAGGGAAAGCGTAAGGACAGTCTCCACAAGAGGCCGTAGGAAGAAATGGGCAAGAAGCGCCCTAGGAACGGTCAAGTCCGGCGCGTGCACGTGCATCTGCCCTTGCATCTGCTGTACGCATTCGGAACCATGGTCGGCGCGTCACTTGTTGTGCCCTTGCTGTACCGACCGCTGTACCGACCGCGCCACCGCTCGCTCGCTTTGTACCGCGAACCGCGAAAACCGGGGAGTGCCTCGCATGGGGACGAATGGATCAACCATGCTCGAGCCCTTGCGGCAGGGGCTTCCTCCGCTCGACCCCTCAGGGGTCTCCAGCGCGGCCTCCTGCTCCCTCCCGCCCCGGTACGAAGCGGTCGGCAGCGCACGGCAGTTCACCCGGAAGACGCTTTCCTCCTGGGAGCTCGACGACCGCTTCGACGACGTCGCGCTCGTGGTCTCCGAACTCGTCACCAACGCGCTGCGGCACGCCCTGCCCGCCCACGGCGCGCACGCCGAGGTGCACTGCGTGGTCGGCGAGGACGCGCCCGTGCGGCTGCACATGATGCGCTGGTCCTCGCGCCTGGTGTGCGCGGTACGGGACCCCAGCGACGAGAGCCCGGTGACGCGGGCGCCCGAGGACGCCTTCGACGACTTCTCGGCGGAGTCCGGGCGGGGCCTCTTCCTGGTGGACTCGTTCAGCGACGGCTGGGGCTGGCACCCGCTCGCGGGCGCGCTGAGCGGCAAAGTGGTGTGGGCGCTGTTCCAGCTCGCCTGAGGCGGCTCCGGCCGGCCACCGCATACCCCCGGGCCCTCACCGACACGAGGAGCCGACGGGGCACACGTATGTGATCAGCCACGCGACGTCCACACGCGCTCGGCCGCGAAGCGTACGGACGGACGCGGTCACCCTCCGGGGCGCACGCGCGTGATCAGCCGCTGAGCAGGTCGTCGAACTCGCCGTCCTTCATGCCGAGCAGCATCGCCTCTATCTCGGCGCGCGTGTAGACGAGCGCGGGACCGTCAGGGAAGCGCGAGTTGCGCACGGCGACGTCGCCGCCCGGCAGCTTCGCGAACTCCACGCAGGCACCCTGGGAATTGCTGTGCCTGCTCTTCCGCCAGACCACCCCGTGAAGATCCGTGGCCGCCATGCCGTTGAACACGTGGTGCACAGGTCGCTCCCCGGTGGTGCCGTGGCTGTTGTTGTAGCCGTCAACTGTCCCGGATCATAGCTGTGTTCATGTGCCGATGCATGGGCAGATGCACGTGCACGCGGTGTGGTGAGCTGGTTACAGCTCCTCCGGCCACCGCGTCGAACCCCGCATGACATGCGAACGCCAGCCCCCGTCCATGATCTTCCCGCGGTGTTCCCGCGCCGGGTCGTCCGGATCCGATTACCTCGTGCACTAGGTACAGACGCGTTCGGGGGCCATCTGGTGGCAGGCGTACCGGGAGGAGTTCACGACGACGGCAAGCGCTTGCCCCGGCACCGGGGGCGGCGGCCGTGTCAGCGGGGCGCGTACGGCAGCAGCGCCATCTCCCGGGCGTTCTTGACGGCACGGGCGAGCTGCCGCTGCTGCCGCACCGTCACACGGGTCACGCGACGGGAGCGGATCTTGCCCCGGTCGGAGAGGAACGTCCGCAGGAGTCCGACGTCCTTGTAGTCGATGTACGTGATGCCCGCCTGATCCAGGGGGTTGGGGCGGGGCTTCAGGGGCTTGCGGTCGGCGCGGCGGGGGGACACGGGTCAGACCTCCAGGAGGGAGTCGAAGGCGGGCGGCAGGTTCTTCCAGGCGTCGCGCCCGGCGGCGTACTCCTCGTCCGTGAGGAGGCAGGACTCCAGGACCCCGGCGAGCGCGTCGCGGTCGAGGCCGGGCGAGGTGAACACGAGGTGCTGGCAGCGGTCGCCGTGCTCCGGGTGCCAGTCGAGCGCGGCGGCGGCGCGGCGTACCGGCGGCACCAGCTCCCAGGCGGCGTCCGGCAGGGACGCCAGCCACGGCCCGGCGCTCTCCACGCACAGGGCGCCGCCCGCCGCGTCCCAGGCGAGCAGCGTGTCGGGCCGGTCGGCGAGCCAGAAGCGGCCCCTGCTGCGCGCGGCGGCGCAGGTCAGGTCCTCCAGGGCCGCGTACAGCCGCTCCGGGTGGAAGGGCCGCTCGCGGCGCCAGACCAGCGTGGTGACGCCGCTGTCGTCGGCCTCGGCGGGCAGCAGCGCGCACGCCGGGTGCTGCGCGGCGGCGGCCGCCTCCACGTCGAAGCCGGCGCGCGCGGCGCCCGCCAGGTCACCGTGGCCGATCGGGACCTGGCGGGCCGTCGGGTGGAGCTGGGCGAGCAGCGCGCGGTCGGCGTCGTCCACGGCCGCGGCGGTCCCGGTGTCGAGGACCGCGAGCACCGGCGGGTACTCGAGCTGCCGCGCCCAGGTGTCGGCGACGGTGCGCCGGTCGGCGGCGGCCGCGGCGAGCCCCGCCTCCGCCAGGTCGTCGCCGTTGGCGAGGTAGGGCAGCAGCAGGCTCGGGTCGACGGCCGTGAGCACGCCGCTCAGGCGCAGCGCGCGCGAGCCGTGCCCGGCGATGACCTCGGCCATGGCCTGGGGCTCGACGGAGTCCCACAGCTCGACCACCGCGAGCCGGGTGAGGCCGCCGGCGGCGAGCCGCTCCAGCTCCGGTACGAGGTCCTCGCGCAGGGCGCAGCAGGCGCAGTCGTTGACGAGCGGCGCTTCGCCCTCGGACAGGGGGCCGTTCGCGTCGCGCACGGTCCGGGTGACGCCGCCGCCGGGCGCGGCCGAGAGGTCGTGGTGCAGGGCGACGCTGTCGGGGACGGTGGCCAGCAGCCGGTCCACGGCCGCCGCGCGGGCCTCGGCGTGCAGCCCGGCCACGACGACCACGTCGAGGGGGGCGCCCATCAGCGCGACCCGCCCTCGGCGGCGCGGGAGCCGTAGCGGCGCTCGAAGCGCTCCACGCGGCCCGCCGTGTCGAGGACGCGCTGCTGCCCCGTGTAGAAGGGGTGGCTCGCGGAGGAGACCTCGACGTCGATGACGGGGTACGTACGGCCGTCCTCCCAGTCGATCGTCTTGTCGCTGGTCGCCGTCGAGCGGGTGAGGAAGGCGAAGCCCGCGGCCTTGTCGCGGAAGACGACGGGGCCGTAGGGCGGGTGGATGCCGGGTCGCATCGGGATCAGCGCTCCTCTCGGAAGTCGACGTGGCGGCCGGCCACCGGGTCGTACTTGCGCAGGGTGAGGCGGTCGGGGTCGTTCCTGCGGTTCTTGCGGGTGACGTAGGTGTAGCCCGTGCCGGCGGTGGACCGGAGCTTGATGACCGGGCGGAGTTCGTTGCGAGCCATGACGGCTAGTATATGAAAATGAATCCCGTTTCCAAATGGACGGGAGCGATTCCGACCGAGAGGTGCGTCACCGTGTCCGCCCACTGCCAGCTCACCGGCGCGAAGCCGGGCTTCGGCAAGAAGATCTCCCACTCCCACCGGCGCACCTCGCGCCGTTTCGACCCCAATGTCCAGAGCAAGCGCTACTGGCTGCCGAGCGAGGGCCGGTACGTGCGCCTGCGGCTGAGCGCCAGGGGCATCAAGACCGTCGACGTGATCGGCGTCGAGGCGGCCGTGGCCCGGATTCGTGCGCGCGGGGTGAAAATCTGATGGCCAAGAAGAGCAAGATCGCGAAGAACGAGCAGCGGCGCGCGACGGTCGCGCGGTACGCAGCACGGCGGGCCGAGCTGAAGGAGATCATCCGCCGTCCGTCCACGCCGGAGGCCGAACGCCTGGCGGCACGGCAGGAGTTGGCGCGCCAGCCACGTGACGCCAGCGCCACGCGCGTACGCCATCGCGACAGTGTGGACGGGCGGCCGCGCGGCTATCTGCGGACGTTCGGGCTCTCCCGGGTGCGGCTGCGCGAGCAGGCGCACGCCGGATTCCTGCCCGGCGTGCGGAAGTCCTCCTGGTAGCTTTGCGCGCGATTCCGGGCCGGTGGCCTGGGACGATGCTCGACAACAGCTCTGACGAGGGGGACTTCGTGCGCAGGCACGTCCGCGGGACGACGATCGGTGCGACGGTGGCGGGGCTCGCCGCCGTGCTCGTTCTGACCGGTTGCGGCAGCGACGACGGCGACAAGGGGGACGAGGGCGGCGACAAGGGGGCGGCTTCGGACAGCGCGTCCAAGGGGCCCGGCTCCGGCGGCTCCGGGGAGTCGGACGCCAAGGGCGGCAGCCTCGAAGGCAGTTGGATGACCCAGTCCAAGGGCAAGCCGGTCGCCCTCGTCATCCGGGGCGGGAACGCCTCGCTGGCCTCCGCCGGGCAGGTGTGCAGCGGCACCGCCAAGGAGGAGAGCGGCACGCGGATGATCAGGCTGAAGTGCAGCGACGGCTCCGCGGACCGCTCCGAGGGCCGCGTCGAGTCCGTGGACGGCACGAAGCTGAAGGTCGCCTGGGAGGGTTTCGGCACGGACGAGTTCAGCAAGGCCGAGGGCGGTCGCCTGCCCAAGGGGCTGCCGACGGCGGACCTGCCGCAGGGCTGACGTACCCGGCGGGCGCCGTCAGCGGGCCGTGGACCCCCCGGGGGGCCGCGGCCCGCCGCTGTCGGTGCCGTCCACCAGCATCGGCGGGGGCGTGACGTCCAGGGCGTCGGAGAGCTCACCGAGCGCGCCCAGGAGGAGGCCCGCGCCGCGGCGGACGACGCGGTCCGGGGCGCCCTCGTCGTCCCAGGCCGCCAGCGCCTCGCGGACCGGTTCCCAGGTGGGCACGCGGCGCTCGCGTACGGCCCTCGCGGCCCGGTCGGTGGCGGCGCTCAGGGCGTCCGCGAAGCGGGCGGCGGCCGGGACCGGGGGCGCCCCGCGCTCGGGCAGATGGGCCTCCATCAGCATGGCGACGCGGCCGATCTGCACCAGGGCGCGCTCGGCGTCCTGCGCGGCCGCGTGGGACAGGCCGCGGTGGCGCACGGGCTCGCGCTGGGCCCGAGCGGCGGCCTCCTGCCAGGCGATCCGCGCGTCGCGGGCGGCGAGCAGGGCCTCGCGCACGTCGGGGCAGGCCTTGCCCGCGGGGTCGGCGTAGTGCCGGACGACGGCGGCGGCGTACCGGCCGTCCGCGGCCAGCCAGTCCGCGAGCCGGGTGCGCAGCCGCGGGGTCTCCCAGGCCGGGAAGAGGGCGTACGCGAGCATCGCGAGAGCCCCGCCGAGCAGGGTCAGGACGGCGCGCTCGGGCACCGTCTGCGTCCACTCCTCGCCACCCATCCCGAGCAGGAACACGACGTACGCGGCGACGCAGGCCTGGGCGGCGACCTGGCCGGTGCGCATCAGCAGGTACATGAGCCCGGCGCAGACGACGGCGAGGGCCGCGGAAAGGTGCGTGCCGGGGTGCACGAGCTGGACCAGGCCGGTGGCCAGCGCCACGCCGACCAGGGTGCCGGCGAAGCGGGCCACCGCGCGGGAGTAGGTCTGCGAGAAGTCGGGGCGCATCACCATGACCGCGGCCATGGGCGCCCAGTAGGCGTGCCCGAGGGGCAGGCGCGTGGCCAGGAGGTAGCCGGTGACGGTGACCGCGGTGACACGCAGGGCGTGCCGGGTGACGGCGGAGTTCCGCTTGCGCAGTTCGGTGCGCATGGCCTTGCAGGCGGCGGGGATCAGGGCCAGCAGGCTGGGGCGGACGAGGTGGGCGGGGCTGCTTTCGCGGGGGGTCGCGGGTGGGGGCGGGGCGGTGGCGCGGTCGCCCGGCGTCTCGGGGTGCGCTTGCCCGCCCTCGGGCCTGCGCCCGCCCTCGGGCCCGTGGCCGTCCTCGGGTCCGTGACCGTCCTCGGGCCTGTGGCCGTCCTCGGGTCCGGGCCTGTTCCCGCGTCCGTCCTCGGGTCCGTGCCCGTGCCCGTCCTCGGGTCCGTGCCTGTTCCCGCGTCCCTCCTCGGGTCCTTGCCCGTCCTCAGGTCCGTTCCCGTTACCGTCCTCGGGCTCGCGCCCGCTTCCGTCCTTGTGGCCGCCCCTGTCCTTGTCCCTCCCGTCCCTGCCCTCGTCCTCGCTTCCGTCCCCGCCCGTGTTCCCGTCCCTGTTCCCGTCCCCGTCCCCGTCCCCGTCCCCGTCCTCTCCGCTTCGCCCGGACAGCGGGGACTCCTGTGGCCCCGCGGGGCGCTTGCCCGGGGCGGGGACGCCCGCGACCTCGACGACGTCGCGCAGGAGGGCTCCGAGGCGGGTCGCCGCTCGGTGGGGCGGGCCCGTGAGCAGGTCCTCCGCGTCGGCCGAGTCGAACGTGGCGGCCGCCGCGGGCAGGCGCGGGACGGGCGTGCCGTGGCGGACGGCCCGGGCGGCGGCGTCGACGACGTCGGCCGCCGCGTCCAGCAGCTCCCGGACGCGGTCGCGCTCCGGGCCCTCGGCGGGGACGCCCATCGCCGGGTCCGCGAGCGAGGCGAGCACCGGGCGGACGCGTTCGGCGAGGCCGCGGGTGCCGTGCAGGGCGGCCGGGCGGGTGCGCGCCTGGCGGGGTGTGATGGTCGCGGCGTCGCGGGCCGCCATCAGCGGGACCGGGTCGAAGGGCGCGACCGGGTCGTGGCGCAGGCGGCGCGCGTAGTCGGCCTCGGCGGCCAGCGCGTCGGCGAGGGCGTCGCGGTGGGGGCCCCAGCGGCGTACCGGGAACAAAATCACCAGGGCCGCCTGGACCAGGCCGCCCGCCACCATCATCGCGGCGTGGCCCGCGGCCTCCGCGAGCGAGCCGGGGAGCGTGATCGTGACTAGCATGATGGCCACGTTGGACGTGGCGATGAGGCCGATCGTGGGGCCCGCCGCCCAGCTCAGGCCCGCGAGGAAGGTCCACACGGCGAGCAGCGCCAGGAACAGGGGCTCGTGGGCGCCGGTCACGTAGCCGAGGAAGGTCGACACGGCGAGGCTGGTGCCGGAGGCGACGGCGAGCTCCGGGCGGGGGCGCCAGCTCCGCTGGAACGTGGCGATGGCCGCCTGGTACGCGCCGAACGCGGAGCTGGCGGCGACGGCGGGGCCGAAGAGGGCGAGGGCCGCGGTGATCACCACGGCCAGACCGGCGGCGCCGCGGAGGGCCACCAGGGGTTCGAGGCGGCGGCGCTCCACGGTCAGGCCCGTGCGGGTCGTCTGTCGCAGGGCTCGCCACCAGGTCACTCCGTGATGGTACGCGGGGATTTGGGGCATTTCTTCGATGAGGCCCTGGTGAGGGTGTTCCTGGTCGGGGCCCTGGTGGACGGTTGCTCGGCACCTGGGGCTGTGCCCACCCGTTCCGCCCTCTGGGCGGACCCGCTGCCCACAGCGAGGGCGGCCGGGGGACGGCACCCGCGGAGAGGACGGCGGACCCGCTGCCCACAGCGGGGGCGGCCAGGGGACGGCACGAGAGGACAGTGGGGGCGGCGCCCACAGCGAGGACAGCCAAGGGACGGCACCCGCGAAGAGGGCGACGGGGCGGCACCCACAGCCAGGACGGCCAGGGGCGGCGCCACAGCACGGGCGGCCGGGGGACGGCGCGGGCGGCACCCGTGGCGAAGGCGGCCAGGGGCGGTGCCCGCGGTGACGGGCGGGGGCGGTGCCCGTGGTGACGGGTGGGGGTGGTGCCCGTGGTGACGAGTGGGGGTGGGGTGTGCCGCCGGGGTTACGCGGGTTGTCGTGCGCGGGTCGCGCGGACCTCGTTCAGGTACTCCGCTATGGCGTCGCGGTTGCGGGTCAGGCAGGCGACGCGCTGGGTCATGCGGTCCCGTTCGCGTTCCAGGGTGGCGAGCATCTCCGGGGTGGCGTCCTCGAAGTGGATGGCGCGGGGCTTGTTGAGGCAGGGCAGGATCTGCTTGATGAGGCGGGTGGGGAGCCCCGCGTCCAGGAGGCCGCGGATCTGGAGCACGCGGTCGACGTTGGACTCGTCGTAGTCGCGGTAGCCGTTCGGGGCCCGGTCGGCGACGATCAGGCCCTGTTCCTCGTAGTAGCGCAGCAGTCTGCGGGACGTT
The DNA here is from genome assembly GCF_014656095.1 of Streptomyces longispororuber. Classification (GTDB taxonomy): domain Bacteria; phylum Actinomycetota; class Actinomycetes; order Streptomycetales; family Streptomycetaceae; genus Streptomyces; species Streptomyces longispororuber. The sequence goes on along the minus strand of NZ_BNBT01000003.1, from coordinate 95,444 downwards.
CCGGTGCGTTCCGACAGCTCTCCGATGCGCATGTCACTCCCTCCGGTCCGGGTGGGTGTGCGGAAGCCTCACACGAGCGTGAAGGTTAGCGCCCGACGCGGCCGCGGCGCCCTCGGCCCAGCCCGCGCCGTCGTGGGCGCCGCGCACGCGGGTCGTGGTGGTCTCGGGGAACATGCGCTCCGCGCGGTCGGTGACGGCGACGTCCCGCGCGGCGAGGACCGGGAGCAGCGCGCCGTGGCCGCCCTCGTGCGTGACGGGCGCGGCCGCCGCCTCCAGGCGGGCCCCGACGCGGTGGGCGTACGCCAGCCAGAAGGCCTGGCGGAACGTCTTCGTACGCCGGCGGCCGCCCGCGCGCTGCTCCGCCTCGGCCGTGGCCAGCGCGGCGGCGCCCTGGACGAGCAGGGAGGTGTACAGCAACTCGGCCACCTCCAGGTCCGGTTCGAAGCCGACGAGGGTGGAGAAGGCGAAGGGCTCGTTCCACACGGCGCGGCAGCGGTTCGCCGTGGCCACGGCGTCGAGGAGGATCGCCTTGGCCGTCTCGTACGGGGCGTCGACGCCGACGCGGCAGGCGCCGGGCGCGTCCGCCGCGTGCGTGCGCGCGGCGAGCAGGGCCTCGTCGACGCTGTAGCGGGCCATCAGCTCCTGCGCCTTCGCGGTCAGCGCCTCCGCCTCCGGCGGGTACGCGGTCGCCTCGGCCTTGGCGAGCAGCGCGCGGACGCGGGTGAGGGCGCGCGGCTCGTCGTGCGCGGGCGCCGCGGTGAGCCGGGTGCGCGCGCTGCCCGGCGGCGGCCCCACCGGCTCGATCGGGGGCAGGCGCAGCAGGTAGCGGTAGAGGGTGAGCAGGGCGGTGGCCCGCGAGAAGCGGTCCGGGGCCCGCCAGGGCTCGTACCCGTCGAGGGCGGCGAGCTGGGCGGGCCAGCGGGCGGGCAGGTCGTCGGGGCCGTAGCGGCGGGTCTCGGCGCGGATCAGCTCGGCGGCGAGGCGTACGTGCTCCTCGTCGAGGTCGCGCCGCACCAGCCGCAGCACGTCCGCGGGGAGCCAGCCGCGCTCCCAGGCGCGGCGGACGAACTCCTCGCCCCGGCGGGCGACTTCGGCGTCGGCGGCCGGGTCGGCGGCGATCAGGGAGGCCGCGGTGTCCAGGGCGTGGTCGGGGGCGTGGGCGGCGTACCCCCCGCGCCCGCCACCACCCCCGCGCCCCCCGCGCCCGCCGCGGCCGCCGCGCCCGCCACGACCCGCGCGCCCCTCCCGGCCCCGGCTGCTCCGGCCGCCCCTCCTGCCCTGACTGCCCTTACGGGACGCCCCGTCCGGGCTGTCCTCGTGATCCTCTCCGGCGGGCGCCGCGCCCTCGTACAGCGCTGTCGCGAACGCCTTGTCGATCACCGAGTCCATACCCCTAAGGGTAGGTCTGGCCCTACCCTCGATCCGCCCGCCAGGGGGCGTGAGGCGGACAGCGGCGGAGGGTTCGCTGGGAGCATGATTCTCGCTTCGCTGCGTTCTCGTTGGGCCGGGTTCCTCGGGGCCTTCGTCGCCGTCGCCCTCGGGGTGGCGCTCACCGCCGCGGCGGCCGTGGGGCTCGCGGCCGCCGCGGGCGGGGCGGACCGGGCCCCGCAGCGGTTCGCGGACGCGGCCGTCGTCGTGGCGGGGCGGGACACGCTCAGCGTGCCGGTGCGGCGCGGGCCCGAGGGCGACCGCGTCACGAAGCGGCTCGCCCATCCACACCCTGTGGACAGCGCGCTCCTCGACGACCTGCGGGAACTCGGGACCGTACGCGTCCGGGAACCGCTGGACGCCGTCGGCGTGGACGCGCCGGAGCGCGCGGTGCGGGCGGCGGTCGCCGCCTCCGGCACCGGCGCCCGGGTGCTCACCGGCGCGGACCGGCGCCGGGCCGACCCGGAGGCCGAGGAGGACGGGCGGGCGCTGGTGGCCGTCACCGCGTTCCTCGGTACCGCGGGCGGTGTCGCCGTGTTCGTGTCGGCGTTCGTGACCGCGTCCACGTTCGCGTTCGTCGTGGCGCTGCGCCGCCGGGAGCTGGGGCTGCTGCGGGCGGCCGGGGCGAGCCGGGGCCAGGTGCGGCGGTGGCTGCTCGGGGAGGCGCTCGCGGTGGGCGCGGCGGCGTCGGCGGAGGGGTGCGCGCTCGGGGCGTGGGCGGCGCCCCGCTGCGCGCGGGCGCTGGTCGCGGTGGAGGTGGCGCCGCCCTGGTTCCGGGTGGCCGAGGGGCTGCGGTGGACCTGGTGGCCGTACCAGCTCGCCTTCTGGTCCGGGCTGCTCGTCGCCCTCGCCGGGGCCGGGAGCGCGGCCTGGCGCGCGGGGCGCGTGAGCCCCGTGGAGGCGCTCCGGGAGGCCTCGCTCGACACCGGCGTCATGCCGCGCGGGCGCCGCGCCGTCGGGGCCGCGCTGCTCGCCGGGGCGCTCGGGCTGCTCGCGTGGACGCTGTGGTCGGACCCCGCGGACCTGCTCAAGCGCAAGACGTACACGACGCAGCCGATGATCCTCGCGACGGCCGTCGCCGCCCTCGCGCCGCTCCTCGTACGCCGGGTCGTGGCGCTCTTCCGGCGGCCCGCCGCGCTGCGGCCGGGGCGGACCCGCCCTGCGGTCGCCCTCGTCCGGGTGGCGCGCGCCAACTGCGGTGCCGGGGTGCGCCGTACGGCCGCCGTGGCCGCGCCCGTCCTGGTCACCGTGGCACTCGCGGGCTGCTTGTTCGGCTCGGCCGCGACCGTCGGCGCGGCCGGGGCGGCCGAGGCGCGGCGGCAGACCGCCGCCGACCTCGTCGTCACCGGGGACGCGCTGCGCCCCGTCGGCTCGGTGCCGGGCGCGACCGTGTCGGCCTCCGCCGCCACGGCCGTCTTCGTCCGGGAGGACGACGGTGCCGCCCTTGTCCGCTCCGAGGCGCGGGCGGTCGCCGACCCGGCGGCGTTCGCGGCGGTGACCCGGCTCCCGGTGGTCGCGGGCGACGTCCGCGACCTCGACGACCGTTCGATCGTCGTCAACGAGGAGTGGCAGCGGCACCGCGTCGGCGAGCGCGTGACCGTGTGGCTCGGCGACGGGCGCCGGGCCCGACTGCGGATCGCGGCGGTCCTCGCGCGCGGCACCGGCGACAACGGCGCGTACGTGACCGCGCGCAACGCGGCCGCCCCCGTGGACCGGCTCGACGTACGGCTGCGCCCCGGAGCCGGGCGCGCCGCCGTGGCGCGGGCGCTGTGCGCGAGCGGCGGCGAGGTGCGGCCGGTCGCGGACTGGCTCGCCGCCGCGTACCCCGGCATGAAGGAGCAGACCCGTCTGGGGCTGCTGATGCTGCTCGCGATCTGCCTCGCGTACGCGGTGATCTCCCTGGCCGCCACGCTCCTGATGACCGCTCCGGTACGCGCCCCCGAGCTGCGCTCCCTGCGCCTGGTGGGGGCGACCCCCGCGCAGCTACGGCTCGTCGCGGCCGGGGAGGCGCTGCTCGCGGTGGCGGTGGGCGCGGTCCTGGGCCTCGCGGTGACGGCGGTCGGGCTCGGGGGCCTGGCGGCGGGGCTGGCGCGGCTCTCGGTGCCGGTGGGGGTTGGGGTGCTTGTGGTGCCGTGGGATGTCGTGGGGGTGTGCGTGGGGGTGTGCGGGGTGGTGGCTGTGGGGGTGGCGGTGGTGGGGGCTCGGGTGGGACGGGCGTGAGCCGGGGCCCTCGCGGGGCGCCCCAACCCCACCCCTTCCCGAACCCGGAGGCTGCCGCCCCCGACCCCCCGCCCATCTCATCTGGGGCTCCGCCCCTCTCCCCCTTTGTTGGCGCTCCGCGCCTCGTCCTCAAACGCCGGACGGGCTGAAAGTCCCCCTCGACTCGCCGTCATCGGCCGGAGGGGCTGGGGTGTCCTCGACTCGCCGTCGTCGGCCGAACCGGCTGGGGTGTCCTCGACTCGCCGTCGTCGGGTGTCCGGCAGCCGACGACGGCGCCCGGCGGACAGTCTCAGCCCGTCCGGCGATTGAGGACGAGGCCGCCAGGCCGATGGAAGGGCGGGTGGGTGGGGAACATCCGCCGCGCAGCGGTGGATCACCGGCAGGCGACGGCGGCGGGAGGCGGGCAGTCCCAGCCCGTCCGGCGTTTGAGGACGAGGCCGGAGGCCGATCGAGGCCCGGGCGGGGGTCGCGCTGAAGGCCCAGGGGCCAGAGCCAGTGTCAGTGGTGGATGCGATCGTCGTAGACATGGACGCGGAACGGTGGGTGGTCGGCGACGGCGGGGACGGAGGTGTCCTGGTCACGGCGGTGGGCGACGACGGCGTGCCCGTCGGTCCCGTGGAGCGGGAGCCCGGGCTCGTCGAGGCGGTGCGGCGGCGCCCCGGCGTGGGGCGGTGGGTGTGGCGGTCCACCGCCGACGCGTATCCGCGGCTGCTCGCGGCCGGCCTCCGCGTGGAGCGGTGCTACGACGTGGAGGCCGCCGAGGCCCTGCTCCTCGCGCACGAGGGCCGGCACGGCGAGCCCCGTTCGGCGGCGGCCGCCTGGGCCCGCCTGGAGCGAAGACCCGTGCCGCCGGACCCGCCGCCGCGCGCGGCCGAGCCCGGCGCGCAGGACTCGCTGTTCGACCCGGCCCCTGCGGCCCCACTGCCCTTCGAGGCGCTCCTCGCGGTCTACGCCGAGCAACTGAGGCGGCACGGGGCGGCCGAGCACCCGGGGCGGATGCGGCTGCTCACCGCCGCGGAGTCGGCGGGCACGCTCGTGGCCGCCGAGATGGACGCGGCGGGGCTGCCGTGGCGCGCCGACGTCCACCGCGACGTCCTCACCGAGCTGCTCGGCGAGCGGTACGGCGGCAGCGGCGAGCCCCGCCGCCTGGCCGAGCTGGCCGAGGAGGTCTCGGCGGCCTTCGGGCACCGGGTGCGTCCCGACCTGCCCGCCGAGGTCGTGAAGGCCTTCGCGCGGGCGGGCGTCAAGCTCCGCTCGACCCGGCGGTGGGAGCTGGCGGAGGTCGACCACCCCGCCGTCCGCCCCCTCCTGGAGTACAAGTCGCTGTACCGCGTGTGGACCGCCCACGGCTGGTCCTGGCTCCAGGACTGGGTGCGCGACGGCCGCTTCCGGCCCGGGTACACCCCGGGCGGCTCCGTCTCCGGCCGCTGGACGACCAACGGCGGCGGCGCCCTGCAGATCCCCAAGGTCATCCGCCGCGCCGTGGTCGCCGACCCCGGCTGGCGCCTGGTCGTGGCGGACGCGAACCAGCTCGAACCGCGCGTCCTCGCCGCGATCTCCCGCGACCGGGGCCTGATGGAGGTGGCGGGCAGCGCGGAGGACCTGTACACGCGCCTGTCGGACCGCGCCTTCTCCGGCGACCGCGAGCACGCCAAGCTGGCACTGCTCGGCGCGATCTACGGCCAGACCTCCGGCGACGGCCTGAAGAACCTGGCGGCCCTGCGCCGCCGCTTCCCGCAGGCCGTCGCGTACGTCGACGACGCGGCCCGCGCGGGCGAGGAGGGCCGCCTCGTACGGACCTGGCTGGGCCGGACCAGCCCGCCCGCCGCCCGCACCGGCGACGACGCGTACGGGGAGGCCGGGATCCCGCAGGAGGCCGCGGCCGACGCGGAGGGCAGCGAGGCCGAGTTCACCCCCGGCTACGCCTCCACCGACGCCCGCGCCCGCGGCCGCTTCACGCGGAACTTCGTGGTCCAGGGCAGCGCCGCCGACTGGGCGCTGCTCATGCTCGCCGCGCTGCGCCGGGCGACCGCGCACCTCCGCGCCGAGCTGGTCTTCTTCCAGCACGACGAGGTGATCGTGCACTGCCCTGCCGAGGAGGCCGACGAGGTCGCGGCGGCGGTGCGCGAGGCGGGGGACGTGGCGGGGCGGATCGCGTTCGGCGAGACGCCGGTGCGGTTTCCGTTCACCACGGGGGTTGTGCGGTGTTATGCGGAGGCCAAGTGAGACGCCTGACGCGGCCGCCGCCCGGGTCTCATCGCGCTGCGCGCTCGTCCTCAAACGCCGGAAAGGGGGTCCAGGGGGCGGAGCCCCATGGTTTCGGGAAGGGGCGGGGTCGGGGAGCCCCCGGCGAGGCCGCGCGAGGCTGCCTCACGTCACCGGCAGCCGGAGCGTGAACCGCGTGCCCCGGCCGACCTCGCTCTCCACCTCCACCTCACCACCGTGCGCCCGCGCGAGGTTCCGTACGATCGCGAGCCCGAGCCCGCTCCCCCCGGTGGCCCGCGTCCGCGACTTGTCCGCCCGCCAGAACCGGTCGAACACGTGCGGCAGGTCCCCGGCGGCGATGCCCGTGCCCGTGTCGGCCACCTCGATCGTCACCCAGCCCTCCCCGGCGGCCCGGCACGTGACGGTCACGCTGCCGCCCGCCGGGGTGTGCCGGATCGCGTTGGAGACGAGGTTCCCGACGGCCTGCCGCAGCCGCAGCGGATCCGCGGTCAGCCACGGGTCGCCCTCCGCGCGGGCGGTGAGCCGTACGCCCGCCGCGTCCGCGCGCGCCTGGTGCGCGGCCACCACCTGCTCGGCGAGCTCCCCGGCGCAGGCGGGCTCCCGGTGCAGCCGCAGCGTCCCGGCGTCGGCGGCGGCCAGGTCTTGGAGGTCGTCGACGATGTGCTGGAGCAGCAGCGCCTCCTCCAGGAGTGAGGTGACCAGCTCAGGATCGGTGGCGACGACACCGTCCTCGGCGGCCTCCAGCCACCCCCGGATGTTCGACAGCGGCGTACGCAGCTCGTGCGCCACGTCGCTGACCATCGCCTTGCGCTGCTCCTCCAGGGCCCTGCGGTGCGCGGCCATGTCGTTGAAGGCGGCGGCGAGCTGGCTGATCTCCCCGGCCGACCGGGCGGGCACCGGCTCGGTGGCCTCCCCGGTCTTCATCCGCTGCGTGGCGGTGGTCAGGGCCCGCAGCGGCCGGGTGAGGCGGGTCGCGGCGAACGCGGTGACCGCCACCGTCACCGCGAGGATCGCCGCGGCGAGCCCGACGAGCCGGGCGGTGTTGGCCCCGGAGAGCTGGAAGCCGCTCTCGGAGGGACGGCTGCCGTCCTGGCTGGTGATGAAGAGCAGCGCGGGCGACGAGACGTACTGCCCGAGCTGTTCGCGGCGCGCGCTGTCCACGCAGCTCGTGGCGAGGGCCTCGACGGGGTCGGGCGTGGCCTCGGCGGGCGGCTCGCTCGGGTCCGCGGGGGCGGGCTCGGCGGTCGGAGGGACGAGGGACGGCTTCTTGGGCGCGCCCGGCTCACCGGGCGCACCGGGCTGCCCCGGCGCGGTCTCCTTCGGATACGGCACCGCCGCCGGTCCGTCGAACCCCAGCGCGGCGAGGCGCGGGACGCCGCCGCGCGACATGGTCAGGCGCAGCACGGAGGGCTCGGTGCCCTTGCGGCGCATGCACGCCTCGGCCAGCCTGGTGATCTTGTCGAGCGCCCTGCGCTCGGTCCGCGTGGGCACGTTCAGGTGCATGGCCCCGCACTGCGGGTCGGTGAACTGCTCGCCGCGCCCGTCGGTCGTCTCCAGGTACGGGCGTCCGCTCGGGCCCTCGACGGTCTTCACCGTGACCCCGGTGTCCCGTACGCAGCCGACGTACTTCTCCGCCATCGAGCGCAGCTCCTCCCGCTCCTTCGCGGGCAGTCGGAACGGCCCCACCGCCCGCGGGTCGATGCGGTCCACCGCGCCCGTGCCGGTGCCGACGCCCGACGTCGCGCCGAGGCCCTCCGCCGTGTCGTCGTCCCGCCCCGCGGCCAGTGTCGAGTCGACGGCCAGCGGGTCGACGACGGCCGAGGCCCGGGCGGGCAACCGGGCCCCGCGCTCCCCTTCGCCCTCGGCCGAGTCGGCGATCACCTTGCGGTCCTGCGTGGTCAGGGCGATGCGCCGCCCGGTGTCGGCGGACAGCTCCCGCACGGTGCGGTCGGCGCCGCGCCAGTTCGGGGTGGTCGCGGCGAGGCCCAGGAGCCGGTCGTAGATCCGCGCGTCGTCCGCGAGCACCTGCCCCTGCTCCTGCCGGATCGCCCCGGACGTGGTCTGCGCGGCGAGCCAGGCGGTGGCGGCGATGGACAGCACGGACACGAGCACCGACACGACGAGCAGCCGCGACAGGAGGCTCTTGCGTACGGGGACACGCGTCGGGCGGCTCTTGCGCTTGGGGACGCGGGGGCGGGTGGGGCGGACTGGGCGGGTGGGCTTGGTGAGTCTGGCGGGTCTGGTGGGTCTGGTGGGTCGGGCGGGTCGGGCTGGGGGTGCGTCGGGTTCGGGGGACGTGTCGGGTGCGCCGGGCTCAAGGGACGTGTCGGGTGCGCCGGATGTACTGGATGCGCCGGACACATCAGGCATGCCGGACGGGTCCGTCACGGTGGACGGGTTCGTCACGGTGGATGAGTCCCGCGCGGTGGACGAGTCCGCCTCAGCCGTGCCGTCCGACCGGCCGCGCTCACGCCCCACGACGCCCCGCCGTCTCCCCCGTCGGCTTCGCCGCCCGGCCTCTCGTCCTGGTCCTCGGCCCCGGTCCCGCTCCCGGCTCCGGCCCCGGCCCCGGGCCCGGGCCCCGGTGGGCGACCAGCTTGTACCCGACCCCGAACACCGTCACGAGCCGTCGCGGCGCCCGCGGGTTCGCCTCGATCTTCTTGCGGAGGTTCAGGACGTGCACGTCCACCGTGCGCGCGGATATGTACCCCGACGACCCGTGGATGCGGTCCAGCAACTGGGGCCGGGTGAAGACCCGTTCCGGCTCCGCCGCCATCGCGGAGAGCAGTTCGAACTCGCCCGGTGTGCACTCCACGCGACGCCCGTCCACGGTCACCTCGTGGCGCAGCTCGTCCACGACCAGGCCCCCCGCGCGCAGCACCCGCGCCTCGGGGTCCGGCGGCGGCCGGTGCGCGGCTCCGCTGGCGCGGCGCAGCAGGGTGCGGACGCGGGCCATGAGTTCGCGGGGGCTGTACGGCTTGGTGAGGTAGTCGTCGGCGCCCAGGTCGAGGCCGAGCAGCAGGTCGTCCTCGGTGGAGCGGGCGGTGAGCATGAGGATGGGCAGCGTACCGGTGTCCCGCCCGGTCGCCGGGGCACCGGGCGGCGGGGCCGAGCGCAGCACGCGGGTCACCCCGAGCCCGTCGATCTCCGGCATCATCACGTCGAGGATGAGCAGGTCGGGGTCGTGCGTCCGGACCTGCTCCAGCGCGGTGCGCCCGTCGTGGGCGACGCCGACGGTGTGCCCCTCGCGCTCCAGATAGCGGCGGATGAGGTCGGCCTGCTTCTCGTCGTCCTCCGCGACCAGGACAAATGCGCACATGCGCCTGAGCATAGGCCGCGGCCACCCGCCCACCGGACTGTCAGCCTCCGCCCTGACAGGATCCTCATAACCTCAGGCGTCGGCGAGCAGGCGGCGCGGTCGCGGTCTCGGGGGGATGCGGGGGTGGGCTCGGGGTGATCGCGGGTGCGGGCTCGGGGGTGGTCTCAGGGGTGGTCTCAAGGGTGCGGTACGACGACGACCTGGACGTCGTCCTCGTAGACCACCCGCCCCGGATCGGCGGACCGCACCTCCTGGCACTCCACACCGTGCGCGGCGAGGATCTCCAGGTACCCGGGGACCCGCTCGACGAGGTGCGTGGCGGTGGTCCTGAACCAGGCGACGGCGCCGGGGTTCCGCTCCGGGTCGTAGACGGACGCGTCGGGCGTCGGGTAGGCGGCGTCGTACCAGTCGTTGTTCGCGCGCCGGAAGCGCTCCTGTTCGGCGGTCAGCTTGCCCTCCCTTGCCAGGCCGTTGACCAGGGCGAAGACGCCGGGGAAGTGGCCGCGTCCGTGGCGCAGGGGTGACTGGAAGCGTACGAACGCGGGCGCGGGCGTGCCCGCGGCGGTCGCCCCGGAGGCCGCCTCAGGGGCCGTCTCGGGGTTCGCCTCGGGGGCCGTCGCAAGGGCCGCCTCAGGGATCGTCTCGGGGGCCGTCTCAGGGACCGTCTCGGGGGTCGCCTCGGGGACCGTCTCGGGGGTCGCCTCGGGGACCGTCTCGGTGGTCATCACCGCATCCTCGCACCGCCGCCGTGAGCGCGGCCCGCGCGGCGGCCGCCCAGTGCGGGGCCCCGGCGCGGTCGGCCACGGCGAGCGCGTGGCGGTAGTGCGCGGCGGCGTCCGCGCGCCGTCCCAGGGCGGCGGCCAGGTCGCCCAGCTCCCGCGCCACGGGCCCGAGGGCGAGGAGCCCGCTCCCCGCGCCCGCCACCTCGTCCCGGCCCGGGAGGAGCTCCTGGTACGAGGCCTCCATACGGGCGGTGTCCCCGGCGCGGACGGCGGCGCGGGCGCGCAGACACAGCCGGAGGTCGAGAAGCTGCCCCGCCGCGGGTACGCCGTCCGCCGCGGGCTCCGGCGCGAGGCCCAGGCACATCAGGGCGAGAGGCAGCAGGTCCTCCCGCTCCATGCCGGTCATGCCGCTGCCGGGCAGTCGTGCCGCGGCGGCCCGGCAGGCGGCCGCGGCCTCGTCCGCGCGCCCGGCGACGGCGGCGCGCAGCGCGGCGTACCAGGAGGTGAACACCGCCACGAGCGGCAGCCCGTACCGCTCCGCGAGCCGGTCGGCGGCGGTGGCGTGGGCGTCGGCGCGGGTGAGGTCGGCGAGCGCGCTGTGGGCCTGGAGCAGCATGAGGTGGCCGAGGACCTCGAAGGTGACGAGCCCGTGGCGGGCGGCGAGTTCGACCAGTTCCGTGCCGATGCGGGCGCGCTCGGGGGCGAGGCCGGGGCGGTGGAAGGTGTGCAGGTAGCGCCCGTTGAGCGCGAACGCCAACAGCGCGGCTCGCTCCTTCGCGCGGCCCCGTTCTCCTTCCGCGCCGTCTTCGCCCTCTCCGCTTGGTCCGTCAGATCGGCCGAGTTCGCCGAGCCCGCGCGCCAGGGCCTCCGCCTCGCGGGCCGCCACGAGGCCCGAGCCCGTCGTGTCGCCCCGGCTCTCCATGGCGATGCCGGTCAGCAGGCGGCACCGGGTGACGCGGCGGGCGCGCGTCCCGTCGTCGGGCAGGGCGGCCAGGGCCCACCGGGCGGCGGCCACGACGCGCCGGGACAGGTCCTCGTCGTCGTTACGGGCCCAGATGCCGGGGACGTCGAAGGCGCCGAGGACGCGGGCGACGAGCTCCGGGTCGCCGCAGGCCCGGGCGACGGCGAGCGCGTCGCCCCGGTGGCGCCGGGCCTCGGCCAGCCCGCCGGTGACGGCGAGACTGCGGACGAGGCCCATGAGCAGGAGCAGCCGCCCGCGGGCGGCGGGCACGGTCGCCGGGTCCGGGGCGGCCGCCGCCTCGGTCCCGAAGGCGGCCCCCTCCCCGGCGGTCCCGGGGGCCTGCCGGTCGTACGCCGTGAGGGCCGCGCGCCACCACCGGCCCGCCCGGTGCGGCGCGCCCGACGCCTCGGCCCGGCCGGCGGCGCGGGTCGCGTACGCGAGGGCGCGGGCGGCCGTGGCGCGCGTCGCGGCCCGGACGTAGTGGTGGGCGACGGCCTCGACGGCGTCGGGCCGCAGTTGTTCCAGGGCCTCGGCGACGGCCGTGTGCAGGCGGGCGCGGCGTGGCCGCGACAGGTCCTCGTACACCGTCTCGTGGACCAGCGCGTGCGCGAACCGCACGCGCTCGGCGGCGCGTTCCCCCTCCTCCGGCTCGACCAGGAACCCGGCCGCCGTCGCCGCGTCCACCGCGTCCAGGACGGTCTCCTCGTCCCCGGTGACCGCGCCGAGCACGTCCAGGTCGGCCTCCTCCCCGACCACGGCGGCGAGGCGCAGCACCGTGCGCGTCTCCTGCCCGAGCGCGCCGAGCCGGGCGCAGACGAGGTCGCGTACCCCGGTGGGCACACGGGAGAGCGCGGCGGTGCCGCCCTCCGCGTGGAGCCGGGCGAGTTCCCGTACGAAGAAGGGGTTGCCGCCGCTGCGGCGGCACACGGCGCGTGCGGTCGCGGGGTCGGCGCCCCGCCCCGCGACGGCCGCGAGCAGCTCCGCGACCGCACCCTCCGCCAGCCCCCGTACCGGGACCCGCACCGGTTCGGCCCGTGCCGCGCGGGCCAGGAACTCGGCGAGCTGCGGCGGCACTTCGGTGTCGCGGTACGCCCCCACGAGCAGCACGGGCCGGGCGGGGCCCGCCGTCGCCAGCGCGGCGAGCACGTCGAGGGACTCCTCGTCGGCGCCGTGCAGGTCGTCCAGGACGAGCAGGAGGGGGCGGCCGGGCGGGACGAGGGCACCGAGCCGGTCAGCCACCCGGCGCACCGCCGCCCGACCACCACGGCCGACGGCGCCCCACCCGCGCTCGGTCCACTCCGCGTCCGGGCGTGCCGCCGCTGACGAGGACGAAGCCGGAGATTGCCGTACGGGTACAGGTACGGGTACGAGTACGGACGAGGGCACATCCAGGGCCTCATCCGCGGACGACACCGCTGCCTCAGCCGCGGCCGTGGCCGATTCAGGAGCCGCGGCCGAAGACGAAGCCGCGGCCGATGCAGGAGCCGGAGCCGCGGCCGAAGACGAAGCCCGGGTCACCCCCGCCACCCCCGCCACCCCCGGCCCCTCCAGCTCTGCGAACACCTCCTCCCACAGCCGCCCCACCACCCCACCCACCGGTCCACCCGCCGAACCACGCACCGAACCACCCGCCGGACCACTCACAGGACCCGCCGAACCCACCGAACCCACCGAACCCGCCGCGCCCTCCAGCCCCCGGCCCCAGGCCGTCACCCAGCCCTCCGCGCCCAGGCGTCCCGCCAGCTCCCGGGCCAGCGCGGTCTTGCCCGCGCCCGCCTCGCCCGGGAGCAGGGCGAGGACGAACCGGCCGTCGCGCACCGCCTCCCCGGCGGCGGCTTCGAGCACGGCGACCTCCGCGTCGCGCCCCACCAGGCACGTCGCCGACCGGCCTCGTACGGCGATCGGCCGCCGACGCGACCCGCCACCGGCCCCGGCCCCAGCCCCGGCCCCAGCCCCAGCCCCAGCTCCGGCCAACGGACCGACGCCGGCCTCGGCACCCGCGTCCCCCCGCACCGCCTGCGCCAGGATCTCCCCTTCGAGCCGCCGCAAACCCTCCCCCGGGTCCACCCCCAGCTCCCCCGCCAGCGTGTCCCGCGCCCGGCGGAGCACGGCCAGCGCGTCCCCCTGCCGGCCCGACCGGTACAGGGCCAGCGCGAGCAGCTCCCACGCCTCCTCGCGCCAGGGGTGGGCCCGGGCGTGGGACTCCAGGTCGAGGACCGCGTCGGCGGCGCGGCCGAGGGCCAGGGCGAGGCGGGCGCGGCGTTCCACGGCGAGGAGGCGGAGCCCGTCGAGGCGCGCGACCTCCGCGCGGGCCCAGTCGGCGTCGGCCCATTCGGCGTACGCGGGGCCGCGCCACAGGCCGAGCGCCTCGTCGAGCCCGGTGAGGGCGGCGAGCGCGGCCTCCGGCGCCGGGCTGCCGCCGTCGAGGAGCCGCCCGGCCTCCCGTACGGCCGTCTCGAACCGCCACGCGTCCACCGCGTCCGGCGCGGCCGACAGCGCGTACCCGGGCCCGGCCGTGACCAGGAGCCGGGCGGGCGCGCGCCGGGCCCGGCCGGGTTCGAGGGCCTTGCGCAGGTCCGCGACGAACGTACGGATGGTGCCGACGGCCGTCGGCGGCGGCTCGTCCCAGAGGTCGTCGACGAGCCAGGACACCGGCACGGCGCGGCGGCGGGCGACGAGCAGCCGGGCGAGGACGGCGCGGTGCCGCGGCCCCTTCAGGCCGAGGTCGTGCCCGTGCGCGTCGCGGGCGGCGAGCGGCCCGAGCACGTGGAACGTCACCGGACCGGGCGCCACCCCACCGCCGGACCGCGCCCCGCCGCCCGCCGCCACCGCCCGTGGCGTCGTCCGGGGCGTCACCGACCGGGCCGTCGCCGCCCGGCGCGGCACCGCCGCCGACGTCGCCTCTTCCTCCTCCCGCACCCCTTCAACGTACCTACGGGTGGGACGTACCACTGATCCACCACTGACCTGCCACTGTTCCACTGCTGATCCACTGCTGATCCGCGCCCCGCACGCTGGCCCCATGACCTCCTTCGCAGACTTCACCCACCACCGCGTCCCCGTCGCCGACGGCGTCGAGCTGAGCGCGGCCGTCGGCGGCGACCCGGACGGCAGCCCGGTCGTCCTGCTGCACGGCTTTCCCCAGACCCGCCTCATGTGGCGCCACGTGGCGCGGGACCTCGCCGCCGACCACACCGTCATCTGCCCCGACCTGCGCGGCTACGGCGCCAGCGACAAACCGGCCGAGGCGCCGGACGGGCTGACGTACGCGAAGCGGACCATGGCGGCCGACGTCGTGGCGCTGGCCCGGGCGCTCGGGCACGAGCGGTTCGCGCTCGCGGGCCACGACCGGGGCGCGCTGGTGGCGATCAGGGCGGGCCTCGACCACCCGGACGCGGTCACGCACCTCGCCTCGCTCGACGTGCTCCCGACCCTCGACATGTGGGAGGTGATGCGCGGCACGTCGGCCGCCGTCGGCTTCCACCTGTACCTGATGGCGCAGCCGCCCGGCCTCCCGGAGCGGATGATCGCGGCGGACCCGGACGGCTTCTTCGGCCACTTCCTGGACCTGTGGACGCGGGACCGGGACGCGATCCCCGCCGACGTCAGGGCGGCCTACCTGGCGGCCTGCCGGGACGCCGTGCCGTCGATCGTCGCGGACTACCGCGCCTCGGCCTTCGCGGACGTCGAGCACGACACGGCCGACCGCCGCGCGGGCAACGTCCTGCGGATGCCGGTGACCGTCCTCCAGCAGGACTGGGGCGCGGCCCTCGGCTTCGACGCGGCGGCCCTGTGGCGCGCGTGGGCCCCGGACCTGGTCCACAGGACCGTGTCGTGCGGGCACTTCATGGCGGAGGAGTCCCCGGAGACGGTCACGGCCGCGCTGCGGGAGCTGCTGCGCCGCTGACCAGGGGGCGGGGCGCGGTGGGCGTACCGGGGGGGAGCGCCGTGGCGCCGGTGGGGGCCGGGTCGGTTTCGAACGCCGTGTCGGGGGTCCCCTCCCTGGCGTAGGGGTTGTCAGCCATCGCCTACTAGCGAGCACGGCGATGTCGACCGCACTCTGTAACCGGGACACCACACAGAGCGAAAGGCCCTCGTCATGGAAGCGGTAACTCCCCACGACCGCGACGCCTTGGTCGCGCACGCCACTACGGACATCTACGGCCCCGGCAAGGTGCTCGGCGTCGACGGCGAGTACCGCCGCGTGCGGTTCGTCCACTTCGTGGCGACGGTACGGGCCGACGACCTGCGCCCCGCCGACCACCAGGAGCGCGCGGAGCTGACGGCCTGGCTGCGGGCGAAGGCGGAGCGGTACGGGGGCGACTGGTAGACGGGGAGCGGGGCCGGGGCCCGCGCGCCCCCCGCCGCCGCGCACGCCGGGGCCTGCCCGAGGGCCGGAGGCCGTCCGCTTCCAGCCGCCCGGGGCGACATGCGAACAGATGGCCAGGTCAGCTCGGACCGCCGCCGCGGTGGCGCGCCCTGAGGGACGCGCCGCCCGCCCGGGGCACGGCTCCCACCTGCGCGGAAGCGGAAGGGTGCCTCGTGGTTGAGGGGTTAATAACGTCTGAAATCAGGCCGTATCGGGATCACGGCACCCGCTTCTAGGCTGAGGCCGCGACGCACCACCGGTGCGTTCCCATGCCCCACTTCCGGGAGGCTGACGTGACAGCACTGTCCGAGGGCATCTACCTCTTCAAGAACGAAGCGAGCGGGCTGTACGCGACCGTGCAGCCCGGGGCCGGGGAGAAGCAGGGCGCGAAGGTCGTGCTGGAGGAGCTGCGCGGCGAAGGCCCGGCACGGCACGGCCAGTTGTGGCACCTGCGGCCGCACAGCGCGCGCGACGGCGCGTGGACGATCCAGAACGTCCTGAGCACGTTCCGGATGGACATCATGGCGAACCGCGGCCGCGCGGGCGCCGCGGTGCAGCAGTGCCCGGCGGAGTCGCGGGACGACCTGCTGGCCTCGCAGCTCTGGCGGCCGCAGGAGACGGCCGGGGCCGACGAGGACACGTACGCGATCGTCAACGTGAACAGCGGCAAGCACCTCGCGGTGCGCGGCGGGCGCCGCGAGGTCAACGCCGAACTGGAGCAGGCGGAACCGAGGACGGGCGTGGACCGGGGCACCCAGGTGTGGCGCCTGGAGCGCGTCCCGGCGCTCGGCCAGACGAAGGGCTTCGACGCGCTGACGGCGTCCGTGGTCTCCGGCACCGGCGGCGGCGTCCTCGGCACGGTCGTCAGCGGCCTGACCGGGGCGGCGAAGGGCGTCCTCGACGCGGGCGGCGGCGTCTTCGAGACGATGGCGAAGGTGGTGACGGACCCCAAGGCGCCGTACCTGCGGTTCGACGGCTTCCGCGGGGACGAGTTCATCCGCTTCTCGCAGCGGCACGGCATCGAGTCGGGCCCGAAGAAGATCACGGAACAGTTCACGCGCCCGCCGCGGGGCTTCCCCGAGCACTACGACGACGTCATGACGGCCCGCAGGGGCAGCGGCCACACGCACGCGGCCATCCTGACCGACACGATCTGGGAGTTCTCGGAGCGGTCGGCCAGCACGGCCCCGCGCCGCCTGGACGCGACCCTCGCCCCGCGCGAGAAGACGCACATCGACGCCGCGACCATCGGCGACGCCCAGGGCGAGACCGTCGTGCTGTTCCTGGGCGACCAGGTCGTACGCGCCCCGGCCGACGACTTCAGCCGCGTCCGCGACTTCCCCCTGAAGCACACACCCGAGGCGTTCCGCTCCGGCCTGGACACCGCGACCTCCACCGCCGTGGACGACGAGATGCACTACTTCCTCGTCAAGGGCGACGAGTTCGTGGTCGTCAGCGAGGGCCGCCTCATCCAGGACGCGACGAAACTCGCCGACGCCTATCCCTTCCTCAGCGGGGTGTGGATGTAGGACGCAGGACCGCGAGGACGAGGCCCGCGCGGCGCGCTCCCACCCCAGGGGCAACACAGCCAACACGAAACCCCAGGCCAGACGAGGTCTGACCTGGGGTCCCAGTGGAGCCGCCTTCGGGATTCGAACCCGAGACCTACGCATTACGAGTGCGTTGCTCTGGCCATCTGAGCTAAGGCGGCGCGCGTCCCGCACCTATGGTGCGATCAGCAACGTCAGCAAGTCTACACAGTTTCCGGGGGTGCTCCGCACACCCCTCCTCGAGGGGCGTGCGGAGCGGGGTGGGAGGGCCTGAGCTGGGGTTACGTGCAGCGCTTGGCGGTGCGGGGGGCGTGGCCGTGCAGGAGGTAGGCGTTGATCGTGTCGTCCACGCAGCGGCTGCCGCGGCCGTACGCCGTGTGCCCGTCGCCCTCGTAGGTCAGCAGGCGGCCCGAGGAGAGCTGGGAGGCGAGGGCCTTGGCCCAGCGATAGGGGGTGGCCGGGTCGCGGGTCGTGCCGGTGACGATGATCGGGGCGGCGCCCTTCGCCTCGATGCGGTGGGGCCTGCCCGTGGCCTTGACGGGCCAGTACGCGCAGTTCAGGGAGGCCCAGGCGAGGCCCTCGCCGAAGACGGGGGAGATCTTCTCGAAGGCGGGGAGGGCGGACTCCACGTCCTTGGGCGAGGTGAAGGCGGGCGGGAGGTCGAGGCAGTTCACGGCCGCGTTGGCGTACATGAGGTTCGAGTACGCGCCGTCGCCGTTCCGCTCGTAATAGCTGTCGGAGAGGGACAGCAGGGCCGAGCCGTCGCGGTCGCGCATGGCCGCCGCGAGGGCGTCGCGGAGCTGGGGCCACGCCGACTCGTCGTACATCGCCGCGATCACGCCCGTCGTCGCGAGCGCCTCGCCGAGCTCGCGGCCACCGGCCGGGCCCGGGTCGCCCGCCGCGATCGGGGCGCGGTCCAGAGTGCGGAAGAAGCCCTTCAGGCGGTGGGCGGCGTCCGCGGGGCCCTTCGTGCCGAGGGGGCAGTCCCGCCGCCGCACGCAGTCCTTCGCGAAGGACCGGAAGGCCGTCTCGAAGCCCGCCGTCTGCTCCTCGTTCATGCGCCGGGCCGGGATCGACGGGTCCATCGCGCCGTCCAGGACCAGCCGCCCCACCCGGTCGGGGAAGAGCCCCGCGTAGGTCGCGCCGAGGAACGTGCCGTACGACGCCCCGACGTACGCCAGCCGCCCGTCGCCGAGCACCGCGCGCAGGATGTCCATGTCCCGGGCCGCCTCCACCGTGGACACGTGGCCGAGGATGTTCCCGGAGCGCTTCGCGCAGCCCGCCGTGAAGTCCTTGTAGGCGGCGGCGAGGTCCTCCGTCTCCTTGGGCGTGTCCGGTGTCACGTCCGTCTGCGTGTACCGGTCCATCTCGCGGTCGTTCAGGCAGGTGACCGGCTCGCTGCGGGCCACGCCGCGCGGGTCGACCGCCACCATGTCGTACCGGGCGCGGACCTTCTCGGGATAGCCGAGCGCCGCGAACGACTGGAGGTAGCCGATCGCCGAGCCGCCCGGGCCCCCCGGGTTGACCAGGAGCGAGCCCAGGCGCGCGTCCTTCTTGCCCGTCGCCCGCTTGCGCGACACCGCGAGGCGTACGTCGCCCGCGGTCGGCTTCGCGTAGTCCCGCGGCGCCCGCAGCGTCGCGCACTCGAAGCCCGGCACGCCGCACTCGCGCCAGCTCAGCTTCTGGCCGTAGTACGACGTCAGCCCCTTGGGCGTGGCCCGCGGCAGCGCGGCCAGGGCCACGTCCGTCGACGCGCCACCGCCCGCACCACCCGACGAGCAGGCGGTGACGCCGGGTGTGGCGGCGAGCAGCAGGCCGGCGGTCAGCAGCGACAGGGCGGCTCTGCGGCGCGGCGGACGGGGGCGGGCGGGGCGACTGGGCTGGCCGGGGCGAACGGCGCGGCTGGTGGTTCCCATCCGGCGAGAGTAACCGTGCGGGGTTGAACGGTCACTCCGCGTTCTCGTGTGGGTGACGGAGCTCCCTTGCGGGCGACTGATTCCGGGGCCCCGTGCCGCGCGGCCCGCTCAGCCCGCCCGCAGTGCCACCGTCATGGCCTCCACCGCGAGCAGCGGCGCCACGTTGCGGTCCAGCGCCGTGCGGCAGGCGCTGATGGCCTCGATGCGGCGCAGCGTCGACTCGGGGCTCGTACCGCGCGCCATGCGCTCCAGCATGTCCCGCACCTCCGTGTTGGCGAGGGGCACCCGGGAGCCGAGCTGGAGGGCGAGGACGTCGCGGTAGACCCCGGTCAGGTCGATGAGGGCCAGGTCGAGGCTGTCGCGCTGGGTGCGGGTCCTGCGGCGCTTCTGTCTGTCCTCCAGCTCCTTCATCACCCCCGCGGTGCCGCGCGGCATGCGACCGCCCTGCGCCGCGCCGAGCGCCGTCTTCAGGTCCTCGGTCTCCTTGACGTCGACGTCCTCGGCGACCTGCTTGGCCTCCTCGGCCGCCGTGTCGATCAGCTCCTGCGCGGCCTTCAGGCAGCCGCCGATCTCCTCGACCCGCAGCGGCAGCTTCAGTACGGCGGCACGGCGCTGCCGCGCACGCTCGTCGGTGGCGAGCTGACGGGCGCGGCCGATGTGCCCCTGGGTGGCGCGGGCGGCGGCCGCGGCGGCGTCCGGCTCGATGCCGTCACGGCGTACGAGCATGTCGGCGACCGCCTCCACCGACGGCGTGCGCAGCGTCAGGTGGCGGCAGCGGGAGCGGATCGTGGGCAGCACGTCCTCCAGGGAGGGCGCGCAGAGCAGCCACACCGTGCGCGGGGCGGGCTCCTCCACGGCCTTCAGGAGCACGTTCCCCGCGCCCTCGGTCAGGCGGTCGGCGTCCTCCAGGACGATGACCTGCCACCGGCCGCCGGCGGGCGAGAGCTGGGCCCGGCGGACCAGCTCACGGGTCTCCTTGACGCCGATGGAGAGCAGGTCGGTACGGACCACCTCCACGTCCGCGTGCGTACCGATCAGGCTCGTGTGGCAGCCGTCGCAGAAGCCGCAGCCGGGCTCACCGCCGAGCGCGCGGTCGGGGCTCACGCACTGCAGGGCGGCGGCGAACGCCCGGGCGGCCTCGGCCCGGCCGGAACCGGGCGGGCCCGTGAACAGCCAGGCGTGCGTCATCTTCGACGACTCGGGCGGCGGGGCCGCGGCGTCGGCCGCGGTGACCAGGGCGTCGGCGTCACGCGCGGCGGCCGCGAGCTGCGCGCTCACCTTCTCCTGGCCCACCAGGTCGTCCCATACCGGCATGGGTCACCGCCTTTGCCTTGCCGTTGTTGCTGTTTTTGCCGCTGTTGCCGTTGCTGCTGTTTTTGCCGCTTGCTGTTGTTGCCGCTACCGCTGTTGATGCTGCTGTCGCTGCTCCTGCTACCGCTGTTGATGCTGCCGCTGTTGCTGCTGTTGGCGCCGTGCCGTCGTGACGGGTGCCGCGCCGCCGGGAGCGCGCCGGGCCACGGTCGGCCCGGCACCGCCACCGGGCCACGGCCGCCGGGGCGGGCGCTGCTCGCGTCCGCCACGCCGCACCGTCGTCAGTCACACCGCCGTCAGTCACGTCGTCCGTCGGAAATCATTGTGGAGCACGGCACTGACAACGCCGCCCACGGTCGGCCTGACCTGCGGTTTCGCCCTCGCCTCCGGAGTCGTGCCCCAGCTCGGGCGACCGACAGCCGCGCCCCCGCTCGGGCTCAGCGCCGGCGCCTGCCCTTGTCCTCCGGCTCGTCGTCGCGCGACCCGAGCAGCTCGTCCGCCAGGGACGGCTCGTCGTCCGCCGGCGTCCCCTCCGCCCAGGCGGGGCGGTCGCCGCCGCGCGGAGTGCCGTTCTCGTCGACCTGCGGCAGCTCGCGCGTACGGTCGTCCGGGCCCACGTCGTTCCGTACGGGCCGCTCGTCGCGGAAGAACCCCGGCGGCACCTTGTCCGACACGTCGCGGACGGCCGGGGCCTCACCGCGGGCGGCCGGTGCCTCGCCCCGTACCGGCGGCGGGGCGGCCCCGTCCCGCACCGGCGGCAGCACCGCCGTCTCGTCGGCGGCGCCGGGCTCCGGCACCCGCGGCAGCACGGCCGTCTCGTCCGCGGCGCCCGGCTCCGGCACCCGCGGGAGTACGGCGGTCTCCTCGGCGGAAGCGGACGCTCCGGGCTCCGTGGCGCGGGGCAGCTTCGCGGTCTCGTCGGCGGCGCGCAGCGCGTTCGGGTCCACGACCGGCGTCTGCACGGTCGTCTCGTTGTCGGGCGCGGTCGGCGCCTGCTCCTCGACAGGAGCGGGGGCGGTCGGGGCCGGGGCCGGGGCCGCGGGAGCCTTCTGGGGAGCCGGAGCGGCCTTCCCCGAAGCCGCAGCCGAAGCCGAAGCCGGAGCCGCAGCCCCAGCCGAAGGCGCCTTCGCCGGCGGCGCCGGAGGCGGCGTCACGGCCGACGCGGCCGCGGACGAGGCCGCCGCCTCGGCGAGCCGCCGCGCCTCCTCGGCCCGCCGCAGGGCCTCCTCGGCCTTGCGCTGCTTCTCCAGGCGCCGTGCCTCCGCCTCGGCCCGCAGCCGGGCCTCCTCCTCAGCCTTGCGCCGGGCCTCTTCCTCGGCGCGCCGCCGCGCCTCTTCCTCGGCCTTGCGCCGGGCGTCCTCCTCGGCGCGCCGCCGCGCTTCCTCCTCGGCCTTGCGGCGGGCCTCCTCGGCGCGCCGCCGGGCCTCCTCCGCCTGGCGTTCGGCCTCGCGGCGCTGGGCCTCCTGCAGCTCGCGCCGCTTGCGCTCCTCCTCCTCGGCGCGCAGCTTGGCGAGCTGCTCCTGGCGTTCGCGCTCCTTGCGCTCCTCCTCGGCCTTGCGCGCCGCCTCCTCCTCGGCGCGGCGCCGGGCCTCCTCCTCGGCCTTGCGGCGCGCCTCCTCCTGGGCCCTGATCTCGGCCTCGGAGAGCGGCAGGACGACGTCGAGGCGGTGCCGGATGACGGTCGTGACGGCCTCGGGCTCCTGGGCGGCGTCGACGACCAGGTAGCGCCCCGGATCGGCGGCGGCCAGCGTGAGGAAACCGGACCGCACGCGCGCGTGGAACTCGGCTGGCTCGGACTCCAGCCGGTCGGGCGCCTCCGTGAAGCGCTCCCGCGCGGCCTCGGGCGACACGTCGAGCAGGACGGTCAGGTGCGGTACGAGGCCACCGGTGGCCCACCGGTTGATGCGGGCCACCTCCGTGGGCGACAGGTCGCGGCCCGCGCCCTGGTAGGCCACGGACGAGTCGATGTACCGGTCGGAGATGACGACGGCCCCGCGCGCGAGGGCGGGCCGTACGACGGTGTCGACGTGCTCCGCGCGGTCGGCGGCGTACAGCAGCGCCTCGGCGCGGTGCGACAGGCCCGCGGAGGAGACGTCGAGCAAGATGGAGCGCAGCCGCTTGCCCACGGGCGTGGCGCCCGGCTCGCGCGTCACGACGACCTCGTGGCCCTTGGCGCGGATCCACTCGGCGAGCGCCTCGGCCTGGGTGGACTTCCCGGCGCCGTCGCCGCCCTCCAGGGCGATGAAGAAGCCGGACCCCGCGGGCACGGGCACCGGGTCGTCGCCGCCGCGCAGCGCGTCCCGCAGGTCGTGGCGGAGCGGCACGCCCTGGCGGTCGTCGGCCTTGGCCAGAACCAGGGCAGCCACCGGCAGGAGCAGCGCGCCGACCAGCATCAGCGTGAAGGCGGCACCCCCGTGGTCGAACACGAATTTGCCGTTGACCATGCGGTGCGGCCCGATGACGGCGGCCAGCAGGGGCGCCACCAGGACGGCGAGCGCCACGAAGAGGCGGGCGCTCGCCTGGAGGTGCTCGGTGGTGCGGCCCCTGCGGTAGTCCTCGACCTCCTGGTCGAGCAGCGCGTGCCCGGTGTTCGCTGCGACGCCCGCCGCGACGCCAGCGAGCAGCAGGAGCAGCAGCACGCTCGTCAGGTCCGGTACGAGGCCGGCCGCGAGCAGCGCGACACCGGTCATGGCGAGGGCGAGGGCGAGCAGCCGGCGGCGCGACAGGGACGGCAGCAGGGACGGCGCCAGACGGATCCCGGCGGCGGTGCCCCCGGTCAGCGCGCAGACGAACAGGCCGTACGTGACGGGCCCGCCCTGGAGGTCCTTGGCGTGCAGCACGGCGACCGCGACGGCCGCGGCGACCGCCCCGGCGACGGCCGTGCAGGCCGCGACGAGCAGCGGGATCGCGCCGGTGCGGCCCTTGTCGGGCCCGTTCCCGGTACGGGGCCTGCGCAGGCCCTCCAGGGGGCTGCGCGGGCGGGGCGTGTGGGCGCCGGGCAGCGCGAGGCCGTACACGACGGCCGCGGACGCGGCGAAGAGGCCGGCCGCGGCGAACGCGGCGAGGGCCACCTGGTGGGCGTCGAACCAGTCGACGCCCGCGCCCAGCAGGTTGCTCACCAGCGTGACGGCGACGAGCGCCACGGCGGCCACGGGCAGCGCGAGGAATCCCGTACGCAGCGTCAGGCGCCGCAGGGCGTCCAGGTGGTCCGGCAGCGGGCGTACGGCGGCGCCCTCCGGCGGGGGCGTGGGCAGCAGCGCGGGCGCGGCGCTCTCGCGGGCGACCGTCCAGAAGCGCTCGCTGACGCCGACGACGAAGGAGGTGACCAGGAGCGCCGCGAGCGCGTTGCCCGCCGTCCAGTCGATCCACAGGGGGGCGCAGACGAGGAGCGCGGCGCGTACGCCGTCGGCCCCGATCATGGTCCAGCGCCGGTCGAGCGGCCCGTCGGGCGAGGTGAGCGTCGTCAGCGGGCCGAGCAGCACCGCCCCGAAGAGCAGGGTGGCCAGGACGCGTGCCCCGAAGACCGTGGTGACGGCGACGGCGACCCCGCGGTACCCCCCGCCGAAGGCCCCTTCCGCGATGGCGGCCTGGAGCCCCAGGACGACGAGAACGAGCAGGGCCAGGGCGTCACCGACGCTTCCGGTGAGGTGCGCGGTCCACAGCCGCCTGAGCTGCGGTACGCGTAGCAGGGCACGCACGGCGCGTTCGCGGGAGTCCGCGACCAGCGAGTCGTCGGGAGCCGTGGTCATGGCGGGTGGCTGCTCGGCACGCGTCATCCGTCCAGCCTATCCGGACGCCGCCCCTCCCAGCCGTAGCGCCCGAACATACGGACACCGCCCGCGGAAGGCCCGGCAGCGGCCCACTCCGGCCACGCGCCCCGCCCGTGGACGCGCGCGCCCCGGCGTGTCCCGGGACCGGATGGGCGTGTCCCCGGAGCGGGGCGGAGCGCGCCCCGGGCCGAGCGGGGGTCCGCCGGTACCCGCGTGGCGGGCGCCCGGAGTGGCGGCGGGCGTCGGAACCGGAGCGACACGCCCGACGTGGCAGGTGCGGGGACGGGCCGGGGGCGCGATACGCGATACGCGACAGGCCGCCCGCGCGCCCCGGTCACGACCGGCCACGCACGCGGCCCGGCACGACCGGCCACACGCGAGCCCCGGCCGCGAGCCGTGCACCGGCGCGGCACTCCGTGCACCGGTGGGCACCGAACCGAGCACCCCGGACCCGCGCGGCCAGGGGTCACCCCTGGTGCCCCCTGGTCACGCGCGTCCGGGCGCGCCCTCGATCAGTCGGCCGTCTCCGCGGCCGCCGTCTTCTTGGCGGCGGCCTTCTTCGCAGGCGCGGTCGCGGTCGCAGTGGCGGTGGCGGACGCGCTCGCCGCCGTCGTCTTCTTCGCAGCCGTCTTCTTGGCCGTGGTCTTCTTCGCGGCCGTCTTCTTGGCGGTGGTCTTCTTGGCCGCCGCCTTCTTCGCGGGCGCCTTCTTCACCGCCTTCTTGGCGGTCTTCTTCGCGGGGCCCTTGGCCCGCTTCTCCGCGAGGAGCTCGAAGCCGCGCTCGGGGGTGATCTCCTCCACGGAATCGGCCGCCCGCAGCGTCGCGTTGGTCTCGCCGTCGGTCACGTACGGGCCGAAGCGACCGTCCTTGACGACGACCGGCTTCCCGCTGACCGGGTCCTCGCCGAGCTCCTTGAGCGGCGGCTTGGCGGCCGCGCGCCCGCGCTGCTTCGGCTTGGAGTAGATCTCCAGGGCCTCGTCGAGGGTGATGTTGAAGATCTGGTCCTCGCTCTCCAGGGAGCGCGAGTCCGTGCCCTTCTTCAGGTACGGGCCGTAGCGGCCGTTCTGCGCGGTGATCTCCACGCCCTCGGCGTCGGTGCCCACGACACGCGGGAGCGACATCAGCTTGAGGGCGTCCGCCAGGGTGACGGTGTCCAGGGACATCGACTTGAAGAGCGAGGCCGTGCGCGGCTTGACCGCGTTCTTGCCGGTCTTCGGGGTGCCCTCGGGGAGCACCTCGGTGACGTACGGGCCGTAGCGGCCGTCCCTGGCGATGATCTCGCGGCCCGTCTCCGGGTCCGTGCCGAGCTGGAAGTCGCCGCTCGGCTTGGCGAGCAGCTCCTCCGCGTACTCGACGGACAGCTCGTCGGGAGCCAGGTCGTCGGGGATGTCGGCGCGCTGGTGGTTCTCGGAGTCCTTCTCGCCGCGCTCGATGTACGGGCCGTAGCGGCCGACGCGCAGCACGATGTCGTTGCCGACGGGGAAGGACGACACCTCGCGGGCGTCGATGGCGCCGAGGTCGGTGACGAGCTCCTTCAGGCCCCCGAGGTGGTCGCCGTCGCCGTTCCCGGCGTCCGCGGCGCCGCCGGCGGCCTCGCCCTCACCGAAGTAGAAGCGACGCAGCCACGGCACGGCCTGCGCCTCGCCGCGCGCGATGCGGTCGAGGTCGTCCTCCATCCTGGCGGTGAAGTCGTAGTCGACGAGCCGCCCGAAGTGCTTCTCCAGGAGGTTGACCACGGCGAAGGACAGGAAGGACGGCACCAGGGCCGTGCCCTTCTTGAAGACGTAGCCGCGGTCCAGGATCGTGCCGATGATCGACGCGTACGTCGACGGACGGCCGATCTCGCGCTCCTCCAGCTCCTTGACCAGGGAGGCCTCGGTGTAGCGGGCCGGGGGCTTGGTGGCGTGGCCGTCGACGGACATGTCGTCGGCGGACAGCGCGTCGCCCTCGGCGACCTGCGGCAGGCGGCGCTCGCGGTCGTCCAGCTCGGCGTTCGGGTCGTCGGC
The DNA here is from genome assembly GCF_014656095.1 of Streptomyces longispororuber. Taxonomy (GTDB): domain Bacteria; phylum Actinomycetota; class Actinomycetes; order Streptomycetales; family Streptomycetaceae; genus Streptomyces; species Streptomyces longispororuber. Next base: position 69,646 of record NZ_BNBT01000003.1, on the reverse strand, counting down.
GCCCTCGACGTACGCCTTGAGGAAGCCGTGGAAGGTGATGGTCTTGCCGGACGCGCTGAACTCGGCGTCGCGGCCGTCGGCGGCCCGGCCGGCGATCTTCACGGTGACGGAGTTGCCCGTCGCGTCCTTCATCTGGGAGGCGACGGTCCGCTTCCAGATCAGCTCGTAGAGGCGGAACTGGTCACCGGTGAGGCCGGTCTCGGCGGGCGTGCGGAAGCGGTCGCCCGACGGGCGGATCGCCTCGTGCGCCTCCTGCGCGTTCTTGACCTTCCCGGCGTACGTACGCGGCTTGTCCGGCAGGTAGTCGCCGCCGTAGAGCTGCGTGACCTGCGCGCGGGCCGCGGCGACCGCCGTGTCGGACAGCGTCGTGGAGTCCGTACGCATATAGGTGATGAAGCCGTTCTCGTACAGCTTCTGCGCGACCTGCATGGTGGCCTTCGCACCGAAGCCGAGCTTGCGCGAGGCCTCCTGCTGCAACGTCGTCGTACGGAACGGCGCGTACGGCGAGCGGCGGTACGGCTTGGACTCGACGGAGCGGACCGCGAAGTCCGTGTGCTCCAGGGCGGCGGCGAGCGCGCGGGCGCCGGCCTCGTCCAGGTGCAGCGTGTTCGCGCTCTTGAGCTGCCCGAGCGAGTCGAAGTCGCGGCCCTGGGCGACGCGCCTGCCGTCGACCGTGGTGAGGCGGGCCACGAGCTGGGAGGGGTCGCTCGGGTCGCCGGCGCGGCCGGTGCCGAAGGTGCCCGTGAGGTCCCAGTACTCGGCGGAGCGGAAGGCGATGCGCTCGCGCTCGCGCTCGACGACGAGCCGGGTGGCGACGGACTGCACGCGCCCGGCCGAGAGCCGCGGCATGACCTTCTTCCACAGCACCGGCGAGACCTCGTAGCCGTACAGGCGGTCGAGGATGCGGCGGGTCTCCTGGGCGTCGACCATGCGCTTGTTGAGCTCGCGCGGGTTGCGCACGGCGCCCTGGATGGCGTCCTTGGTGATCTCGTGGAACACCATGCGCTTGACGGGGACCTTCGGCTTGAGCACCTCCAACAGGTGCCAGGCGATGGCCTCGCCCTCGCGGTCCTCATCGGTGGCGAGGAAGAGCTCGTCGGACTCCTTGAGCAGGTCCTTGAGCTTCTTGACCTGGGCCTTCTTGTCGGCGTTGACGACATAGATGGGCTGGAAGTCGTGCTCGACGTCCACGCCGAGGCGGCGTACCTCGCCGGTGTACTTCTCGGGGACCTCCGCGGCGCCGTTGGGAAGGTCACGGATGTGCCCGACGCTCGCCTCGACGGTGTAGCCGGGGCCGAGGTAGCCCTTGATCGTCTTCGCCTTGGCAGGCGACTCGACGATGACGAGTCGGCGGCCGCCCTGTGCGGTCTCGCTGGTCGGGGACAACTTCGCTCTTCTCTCCGGTCGACGCTCGGTTGGCAGTGCGGTGCCGGCGCCCCCAGAGGGGTGCCGTGACGGCGCTCGCGGTCACGCTGTCGCTGACGGCGCGTGTGGTTGCGCTGTCGCTGCGGAGTGTGACGGTACATCCCGCCCCCGTGTCAAACGGGAAAAGCCCGCAACGGCCACTCGAACGGTAACCCGACTACCGTCATTCCTGCCGCCTGGGCTGGCCCCCGGCCCTGAGCGGGGCTCCGGGCCCGTGCTCACGCGGTGCCCGTCACCCGGACGGCCGTTCGTCGCGGCGCGCTCCCGTCCGCCCTCGCCGGAGCGGCCGGAACCGAGGTGGCCCGGCGTTTCGGGGCCGGGGCCGATGAGTCAGTTCCACGGTCCGGTGCGGGGTCCCCGTCCCGGGAACGGGCCGGTCCGTGGCGCCCCCGCCGGGTACCGGGACCGGCGTCGCGGCCCCTCACCGAGTCTCACACGCGTGTGAAGGACCACACCGCCAGGACCAGCGCGGCGCAGCCCGCCAGGGTGGCCAGGGTCGCGGCGGCGGTCTGGTGCACTCCGTGCGCCACCGGCGCGCGGTGGGCGACCCGGGTGCCGGTCCACACCAGCAGCGCGGCTCCGAACAGCGCGAACACCGTCCCGGCGAAGATCGCTGGTCCGCTCTCCATGACCTGGCCTCCCGAGCCCTCCGGCACGTGCCCCCTCGCGGGTGCCCCGGCTGCGGACGCTGGCACGCCCAGGCGGCGGAAGCGGGAAATCCGAGTGAACGGCGGGCTGCGGCACGCATCGACAATGGCTGGTTCCCGCCCCGGAAGGGCTGGCTCCGGGTGGGTACGGAGATCGGTTGGGGTGTGGCTACGGGTGAAGGTCACGGTGTGTACGTCGAGTACGTACGGGGTGTGAGGGTTACGGGGTGTGAGGAGGTGGATGGCTGGGGGCCGGGGGCCGGGGTGTCGGCGAGGTGGGGGCCGGGCTGAGTCTTCGGCGCGCTCGGGCGGCGCGGCCGGCCCGCGGCGGGCTAACCGGGACACGGGGCCGGTGACACGGGACTGGGGGCGGCGGGTGCGCTCGGGGGTGGGTGGGGGCGCTGCTGGGTGGGCGCGAGGTGGGCCCGGGGCGGGCGGCCGCGACTCGGGGGTGGGTGCCCCTGCGGGCAGGCACGCTCCGGGGGCGGCGGGTGCGCCCGGGGAGGTGCCCTGTGGGCGGCCACGCCCGGAGCCACACGCCCCGCCGGAGGCCCCCGGCCCTCCCCGCCCCAGTTGGAGGCCTTCCTGCCCGGCGGCCAAGGAGAGCACGAGCCGCGCTCGCGCACCCGGGCCGGGGGCGGCCCCGTACCTGTCGCACCCGAGCCGAGGGGCACCGGGCCAGGGGGCACCCGAACCCTCCCGCCCCCGGCCGGCAGGCCTACCGCCCCACCGGCTCCAGGAACCCCTGCTCCACCAGGAGCCGGATCTGTGCCGGGGTGCGGTCCCGGAGCGTGACCGGTTCCTCGCCCGTGAGCTGGGCGATGGCGTCCAGGATGCGGCCGGCGCTGAGCGTGCCGTCACACACGCCCGCGAAGCCCGCGCCCACCGTGTCCACCTTCGTCGCGCGCCGCATCCCGCGGTGCTGGCGCAGCACCACGTGCTCCGGGTCCTCCGCGCCGGGCAGGCCGACCTGCTCCTGCACCACTTCGGCGGCGAGGGTGAAGTGGTCGGCGAGCAGCGCGGCGTCGTCGTGCGTGCGCAGGTAGTCCTGGCGGGCGAAGTGGGCCCGTACCGTCTCGCCGAGGGGCTGCTCGACGGGGTGCGGCCACTCCTCGATCGTCACGGACGGCTCCGCCGAGCCGGACCTGCGCAGCGTGATCCAGCCGAAGCCGACGCCCTTGGTCTTGCGGGCCTCGAACTCGTCGAGCCACGCGTCGTACCGCGCCGCGTACTCCGCCGGGTCGGTGCGGTGGTCCCCGGCGTCGCGCAGCCACAACTCCGCGTACTGCGTGATGTCCTGCACCTCGCGCTGGACGATCCAGGCGTCACAGCCGCGCGGCACCCAGGAGCGGACGCGCTCGGTCCACTCCTCGCCCTCCACGTGCTGCCAGTTGGCCAGGAACTGCGCGTACCCCCCTTCGTTCAGTCTGTCCCCCGCCTGCTGAACGATCGAGCGGCACAGATCGTCCCCGCCCATCCCGCCGTCCCGGTACGTCAGCCGCGCGCCCGGCGAGATCACGAACGGCGGGTTGGACACGATGAGGTCGTACGTCTCCCCGGCCACGGGCTCGTACAGCGAGCCCTCCCGCAGGTCCGCCTCCGGCGCGCCGGAGAGCGCGAGCGTGAGCCGGGTGCAGTGCAGGGCGCGCGGGTTGAGGTCCGTCGCCGTGACCCGCGTCGCGTGCTGGGCGGCGTGCAGCGCCTGGATGCCGGACCCCGTACCCACATCAAGGGCGCTGGCCACGGGGGTACGCACCGTGATCCCGGCGAGCGTCGTGGAGGCGCCGCCGACACCGAGCACCACCCCCTCGTCACGGCTCCCGATACCCCCGGCCCCACCGACAGCGCACCCGAGGTCGGACACGATGAACCAGTCCTCGCCGTCGGGCCCGCCGTACGGCCGTACGTCGACGGTCGCCCTGAGCCCCGCGGCCACACCCGCGTCACCGCCCTCCCCGGGGAGCCCGTCCGTGCCCTCCACCAGCCAACCGCTCTGCAGAAGAGGCTCGACAGGCAGCACCCGCTCCACGCGCGCGCGGGGCACGGAACGCTGCAACAGAAAGAGCCGCACGAGCGTCTCCAGGCCGCCGTCGCCCCGCGTGGCCCGCAGCGCGGGCACGGTCTCGCTGCGCGCGAGCGCGGCGTACGCGGGCGCCCCGAGGAGTTCGAGCAGCCCGTCGGCGGTGAAGTCGGCCCCGAGCAGGGCCTCCCTCAGGCGCGCGGTGACATCGGAACGTTCAGGCAAAGGCAGACGGTTACTCACGTCCACATTGTGACCCGCTTTCAGGCCCGCGGTCCGCGCACGACGCCCGCGACCACCGTACGTACGACCTTCTCGACGGCCGCGGCCTCGGGGGGTACGCCCTTCCGGTCGGCGAACAGCAGGTGCCCGGCCCCGATCAGCGTGGGCGCGAGGGCGTCGATGTCGGCGTCGGCCGCGATCCGGCCGCGGTCGCGCTCGGCGGTCAGGTACGAGGCGACCATGGCGGTCGCCTCGGCCAGCACCGGGACGCCCGTCGGCCGCGCCTGCCGCAACCGGGCCCGCACCTCGTCCCGGGAGGTCACGAGGGACACGACCGCCACGGCCACCGACCCGAACACCTCCGCCAGGGCGCCGCCGAGGTTGCCCACGACGGTGCCGGTACCCGCGGACTCGCGCAACTCCGCCGCCTGGCGTTCCACCCGGGCGACGCGGTCGAGGACCAGGTCGGCCAGGAAGGCGTCGAAGTCGGTGAAGTGCCGGTGCAGCACCCCCTTGGCGCAGCCCGCCTCCGTCGTGACCGCGCGGCTGGTCAGCGCGCTCGGACCGTCCCGCAGCAGCACCCGCTCGGCGGCGTCGAAGAGCTGCCCGCGCACGTCACGGATGGCTACTCCTGTGGGCACCGTGCCCCTCCTTGTTCTCTGCGTTCACTGCGTTCGCCTGCGTTCATCTGCGTTCTCTGTGCCGTGCCGGACGTGCCGGACGTGCCGGGCGTGCCGGGCGTGCCGGGCGTGCCGGGCGTGCCGGGCGTGCCGGACGTGCCGGCTGTATCGGCTGCCGCCACGGCCATGGGCGCGGTGTCGGCCGTGTCGGCTACCGCTGCGGCCCTGGGCGCTCCGCGGCCTTCGGCAGCGGCGTGGCCGCGCCTGCCCCCATCTTCCTCCGGTCCGCCGAACCCCCTTCCGACGGTGTCGGCCACGTACCGGCCCCTTGACCAGTGGGCGAGCGCCCACTCATAGTGGGCACATGCCCACTCACGCCTCACACCCCTCCGAGCACGGGCCGTCATCCGCGTCCGCGCCGCACCAACACCGCGAGCTCGCCGAGTCGTTCGGCGCCGACGCCGCCCGATACGACCGGTCCCGCCCCCGCTACCCGCAGGCCCTGGTGGACCGCGTCCTCGCGGCGAGCCCGGGGCGTGCCGTCCTGGACGTCGGTACGGGGACGGGTATCGCCGCCCGGCAGTTCGAGGCGGCCGGCTGCCGGGTGCTCGGCGTGGAGGCGGACGCGCGCATGGCCGCGTGGGCGCGGCGGCGCGGCCTGGCGGTGGAGGTGGCGAGGTTCGAGGACTGGGACCCCGCGGGCCGGTCCTTCGACGCGGTCGTCTCCGGCCAGACCTGGCACTGGGTGGACCCGGACGCGGGTGCCGTGCGGGCGGCACGGGCCCTGCGGCCCGGCGGCCGCCTCGCGGTGTTCTGGAACGCGGGCCGACCCCCGGCGCCCCTCGTGGAGTCCTTCGCCGAGGTCTACCGCCGCCTCCTGCCGGACTCGCTCGCCGCGCGCCAGTGGGCGGCGCCGGAGGTGGACGCGTACGGAGCGTTGAGCGCCAGGGCCGCCGACGGGATGCGGGCGGCGGGCGCCTTCCGCGAGCCGGAGCTGTGGCGGTTCGACTGGGAGCGGCACTACACGCGCGACGAGTGGCTGGACCAGCTCCCCACCACCGGCGGCCACACCCTCCTCCCGGCGGCCCGCCTGCAGGAGGTCCTCGCCGGGGTCGGGGCGGCCGTCGACGCGGCCGGGGGCGGCTTCACGATGCGGTACACCACCGTGGCGGTCACGGCGGCGCGTTCCACGCGCCCGTAGGACCCGTACGCACGCCGCGCGCCCGCACAGAGGCGTACAGAGCGCGCACGCGGGGGCGGACGTCCGTACCGGTACCGGAGCGTGCGAGTGCGGGCGTACGGGTCAGGCACCGGGGGGCGCGCGGATGGGAAAAGGGGCGCCCCCTTCTGGGAGGCGCCCCACCAGGGCTGCTGCGGGTCCGTCGTCAGGACGCCGTGGGCGTGCTGTCGGACTTGCAGCTCTCCTGCTCGCGCATGGCCTTGCCGACGTCGCCGGCCTCCAGCTTCTTCTGGGCGGTGTTCTCGCTCTTGCTGAGCTTGCCCAGCTCCTCGGCGATCTTCGCGAGGTCGTCCGCGAAGGCCGACTGGTTCTTGGTGTCGAGCTTGTCGGTCTGCGTCTTGAGGTCCGCGTACGACTTGGAGAGGCCGTCGAGTTCCTTCACCGCGTCGTTCAGCTTCTTCTCGCCGTCGTCGACCGGCGGCGCGCCCGCCTCCTTCAGGGCGGTGCTGCGCTCCTTGTAGGCGTCGGAGATGTCCTGGAACGCCTGCGCGTCGGTCTCCTTCACTTCCTCCGGCGAGCTGTCCTGTGCGGCCTGCCTCTTGATCGCCGCGTTGGCGTCCTTGAGCTTCTTGGACTGCGGGCCGACGGCCGTGTCGCAGACCTTCTTGGCCCAGTCGTCCAGCTTCTTGTCACCGTCGTCGTCCGAGCACCCCGTCAGCGCCAGTACCAGTACCGCACCGCCGGACAGTGCGGCCGCGAGCTTCTTGTTCACCGGATTGGTCCCTTCCATGGCTCTCGGCCCCGGAACTTACACGCCGACCGGGTGGCGACCGCACGCCGGGCGTCCGGTAGCCCCGCTATTGCAGCCATTTGCACCAAGGGCCGTGGGGCGAGAGAAGCCTCACGACACGCCCGGGCCGATCCGGGGAAAGGCGAACGGGCGGCGCCCCAAGAGGCGCCGCCCGTCCGAGGGTTGGAACCGCAGGTGCTACGACACCACCGCCGGGTCCGGTGAACTGGCCACCTTCCCCGGGTTGTCCCCGTCGCCGACGGCGATGCCGCGGCGCTTGGAGACGTACACCGCGCCGACGATGACCGCGATGGACAGCACCGCGATCAGGACGCGCATCGCGACGCTCTTGTCCTCGCCGTAGCTGAACTTGACGACGGCGGGCGCGATGAGCAGCGCCACCAGGTTCATCACCTTGAGGAGCGGGTTGATCGCCGGTCCCGCGGTGTCCTTGAACGGGTCGCCGACCGTGTCGCCGATGACGGTCGCGGCGTGGGCCTCGCTGCCCTTGCCGCCGTGGTGGCCGTCCTCGACCAGCTTCTTGGCGTTGTCCCACGCGCCACCGGAGTTGGCGAGGAAGACGGCCATCAGGGTGCCCGTGCCGATCGCGCCCGCCAGGAACGCCCCGAGCGCGCCGACGCCGAACGTGAAGCCGACCGCGATGGGCGTGAGCACGGCGATCAGGCCGGGCGTGGCCAGCTCGCGCAGGGCGTCCTTGGTGCAGATGTCGACCACACGGCCGTACTCCGGCTTCTCCGTGTAGTTCATGATCCCGGGGTGCTCGCGGAACTGCCGCCGCACCTCGTACACCACGGCCCCCGCGGACCGCGACACCGCGTTGATCGCCAGCCCCGAGAAGAGGAAGACGACCGCCGCGCCGAGGACGAGCCCGACCAGGTTGTTGGGCTGTGAGATGTCCATCACCAGGTTCATGGGCGCGCCGTCGCCGAGCTTCTGGCCGACCTCGTCGGCGGCCTCCGCGATGGCGTCCCGGTACGACCCGAAGAGCGCCGAGGCCGCGAGCACGGCCGTGGCGATGGCGATGCCCTTGGTGATGGCCTTGGTCGTGTTGCCCACGGCGTCCAGGTCGGTGAGCACCTGCGCGCCGGCGCCCTCGACGTCGCCGGACATCTCGGCGATGCCCTGCGCGTTGTCCGAGACCGGGCCGAAGGTGTCCATGGCGACGATCACGCCGACCGTGGTGAGCAGGCCGGTACCCGCCAGCGCCACCGCGAACAGCGCGAGCATGATCGACGCGCCGCCCAGCAGGAACGCGCCGTACACCCCGAGCCCGATCAACAGCGCCGTGTACACCGCGGATTCGAGCCCCACGGAGATCCCCGCGAGCACCACGGTCGCGGGCCCCGTCAGCGAGGTCTTGCCGATGTCCCTGACCGGCCGCCGGTTGGTCTCCGTGAAGTAGCCGGTGAGCTGCTGGATCAGGGCGGCCAGGACGATGCCGATGGCGACGGCCACGACCGCGAGGATCCGCGGGTCGCCGGACTTCGCCAGGATCTCCGCGTCCGTCACCCCGTCCAACTTGGCGTACGAGGACGGGAGGTAGACGAAGACCGCCGCGGCCACGAGGGCCAGCGAGATCAGCGCCGAGATGAAGAAGCCTCGGTTGATGGCCGTCATGCCGCTGCGGTCGGCGCGCCGCGGGGCCACCGCGAAGATGCCGATCATCGCGGTCACCACGCCGATCGCCGGGACGATCAACGGGAAGGCGAGCCCGGCGTCACCGAACGCGGCCTTGCCGAGGATCAGCGCGGCCACCAGCGTGACGGCGTACGACTCGAAGAGGTCGGCGGCCATGCCCGCACAGTCGCCGACGTTGTCGCCCACGTTGTCGGCGATGGTCGCGGCATTGCGCGGATCGTCCTCCGGAATGCCCTGTTCGACCTTGCCGACCAGGTCGGCGCCGACGTCGGCGGCCTTGGTGAAGATGCCGCCTCCGACACGCATGAACATCGCGATGAGCGCGGCTCCGAGGCCGAAGCCTTCGAGCACCTTCGGTGCGTTGGCCGCGTATACGAGCACCACACAGGAGGCACCGAGCAGACCGAGCCCCACCGTGAACATGCCGACGACGCCGCCCGTACGAAAAGCGATCTTCATCGCCTTGTGCGAGACGGCGGTGAGATCCTTTTCCGGCTCGCCTTCCGCCGGTGTCGCCTCCCGCGCGGCGGCGGCCACGCGGACATTGCTGCGCACGGCGAGCCACATACCGATATAGCCGGTGGTCGCCGAGAAGGCCGCGCCGATCAGGAAGAAGACCGAGCGGCCGATGCGCTGATTCCAGTTGTCCGCAGGCAGCAGCATGAGCAGGAAGAACACCACGACGGCGAAAACGCCGAGCGTGCGCAACTGCCGCCACAGATAGGCATTCGCGCCTTCCTGCACCGCCGCCGCGATCTTCTTCATGCTGTCGGTGCCCTCGCCGGCCGCGAGCACCTGGCGCACGAGGACCCAGGCGACCGCCAGGGCCGCGATCGCGACGGCTGCGATGACCATCACGATGAGACGGTTGTCGTCCGTCAGTGAAGCACCCGCGAGGATTGAGGGGTGGTCAAGCTGATGAGGGGTAGAAAGCCCCGCCATTCGTCCTCCTTGACGCTTGGGCTGAGCTCAAGATGTGGACGGATTGTAGGGAGCCGGACCTGATCAAAACAGAGCGCCGCAAACCGAATTGGCGCGCAAGTGCGTGTCCGCAAAAGATCGTGCGCACGGATTGGCCCCGAAAGCGGTAACGCCCCAAAACCATTGACGCCGAGGCCACCCCCTCACTTCCCCGCTCCCACCCGCCGAAACAGACGACTTCGGCCGCACCACCTTTCCCGCTTGTCACATAAGCAGAATCCCTGGCGGGTTTTACGGCGGGGGCTTTTTTGTCACGTTGTCTCTGGGGGTACGCGCCGTCGCCGACCACCGCGGGGAGCGCTGTGTACGCACGGGCCGGGCACTCGGGGACGGGCCCCGGACCGCCGGTGGACGGGAGCAGGATGTGGAGCGTGGGGGAAGAGGGCATCCAGCCCGATGGCGACCTTTGGCCCATCGGAGTGGTCGACCGCCCCGGCGTCCGCTCCCATCACGGCGCCTCTCCCGGCAGCGACCGGCAGCGACTCTGCGGGGGGGCACCATCTACTGAGCCGTGGATAGAACGCTCGTTCCACATCGGTGCGGGCTCGGCATGGGTGGGCGCGGAGCCCTATCAACGGGCGCAGCGCAGGTCTGGCGAAGGGCGGGAGACCCGCGAGCCTCGCGGGAGAGGCGAATCCATGACAGCGCACAGCCGTCTGCCCGCGCAGAAGGTTGGAAGGCCTCGCGCCCGCCGGGGCAGGCGGTGCCGCCAAGCCCGCGCAAGGGCTGAGCCCACCTACAGGGGGCGACCCACCAGGGACTAAGAAGTCGTCGGCCAGCTCATGCGGATCAGCCCGCCGCTCTCGCTGGACGAGACCTCCACGTCGTCCACGAGGCCGCTGATCACCGCGAGGCCCATCTCGTCCTCGCCCTCGGCCTCGGGGTCCTCCGGCAGGGGCTGTCCGTCGGCGGCAGTCGGCACGGTCCGCGGTGCCTCGTCGCCGACCTCGATGGAGAACTGTTTCTCCTCCTCGACCAGGGCCACCCGCACAGGCGCGGTGATCCCCGCGGCCTGGTGCAGCCCCACGGCACGGGTGCAGGCCTCGCCGACCGCGAGCCTGACCTCGTCGAGGACGGCCTCGTCCACTCCGGCCCGTCGTGCCACCGCGGCCGCCACCAGTCGGGCGGTCCTGACGTGCTCGGGCAGCGCGCTGAAGCGGAGTTCAACGGTGGCCATGCATCCCCCTCGGACATACACGCGTGCTTTCGGGGGGCCGGGCCGCCGGCCCGGCCCCCCGCCGTACTGCCACTCCGGGACTGAGCCCGGAACCCCGGACCGAGCCGGGGCACCGGCTCAGTCGGTGGCCGCGACCGCTTCCTCGACCGAGGTGTGGATCGGGAACACCTTGGTCAAACCGGTGATACGGAAGATCTTGAGAATGCGCTCCTGGTTGCACACCAGTCGCAGCGAGCCCTCATGGGCCCGCACACGCTTCAGGCCACCGACCAGTACGCCGAGTCCGGTGGAGTCGAGGAAGTCCACTCGCTCCATGTCGACGACCAGGTGGAAACTGCCGTCGTTCACCAACTCGACCAACTGCTCGCGCAGCTTGGGCGCGGTATACACATCGATTTCGCCACCGACCTCGACGACCGTACGATCGCCGACGGTACGGGTCGACAGAGACAGGTCCACGGATCCTCCAGCACCTTGCTATCGAGCGGTCGCCCCTCGGGACACCTCGGCCCACGCCCCCGGGACGGATCGCCAGCCGCGATGGCATTCAATCACTTACGGGCAGGCGTGCACGACGCCTTCGGACCATTGTCCATCCAGCCAGTGACACACTCGATGCCGATGGCCAACTTTTCCCCTACCGGAGGACCCTCGGCGGGCACCCCGGCCCACGTCTCCCCGCGGGCGGTCCTGGACCGGCTGACCACGGGGCCGAGCCGGGCTGCGCGCGTCACTCATACGGAGCACCTGCCCCCGCGTGCCGCCCGCTATGCAGTCTGGCCCGATCGCATCCGCGCCGAGATCGTCGCCGCCGTCCGCAAGGCGGGAATCGAGCACCCCTGGGCCCACCAGGCCCGCGCCGCCGAACACGCGCTTGACGGCGAGTCCGTCGTCGTCGCCACCGGCACCGCCTCCGGCAAGTCCCTGGCCTATCTCACACCCGTGCTCTCCGCCCTGCTCGACGGCTCCGAGGCCCCGAACGGGCGCGGCACCACCGCCCTCTACCTGGCCCCCACCAAGGCCCTCGCCGCCGACCAGCGTCGCGCCGTGCGCGCCCTGGCCGAACCCCTCGGCACCGCCGTCCGACCGGCCGTGTACGACGGCGACACGCCCGTCGAAGAGCGCGAATGGGTACGCCAGTACGCCAACTACGTCCTGACCAACCCCGACATGCTGCACCGGGGCATCCTGCCGTCCCACCCCCGCTGGTCCTCCTTCCTGCGCGCCCTGCGCTACGTCGTCATCGACGAGTGCCACACCTACCGCGGCGTCTTCGGCTCCCACGTCGCGCAAGTCCTGCGGCGTCTGCGCCGCTTGTGCGCCCGCTACGGCTCCGACCCGGTCTTCCTCCTCGCCTCCGCGACGGCCGCCGACCCCGCCATGGCCGCGCAGCGCCTGACCGGCCTGCCCGTCACCGAGGTCGCCGACGACGCCTCACCCCGGGGCGAGGTCGTCTTCGCCCTCTGGGAGCCGCCGCTCACCGAGCTGCACGGCGAGAAGGGCGCGCCGGTCCGCCGCACCGCCACCGCCGAGACGGCCGAGCTGCTCACCGACCTCACCGTGCAGGGTGTCCGGTCCGTCGCCTTCGTCCGCTCCCGGCGCGGCGCCGAGCTGATCTCCGTCATCGCCCAGGAACGCCTCGCCGAAGTCGACCGCTCCCTGGCGCGCCGCGTCGCCGCCTACCGGGGCGGCTACCTCCCCGAGGAGCGCCGCGCCCTGGAACAGGCCCTGCACTCCGGCGAACTCCTCGGGCTCGCCGCCACCACCGCCCTCGAACTCGGCGTGGACGTCTCCGGCCTGGACGCCGTCCTCATCGCGGGCTATCCAGGGACCCGTGCCTCGCTGTGGCAGCAGGCGGGCCGCGCCGGGCGCTCCGGCCAGGGCGCGCTCGCCGTGCTCGTCGCCCGTGACGATCCGCTGGACACCTATCTCGTCCACCACCCAGAGGCGCTGTTCCAGCAGCCCGTCGAGTCCACGGTCCTCGACCCCGACAACCCGTACGTCCTCGCGCCCCACCTGTGCGCGGCCGCCGCGGAACTTCCGCTCACCGAGGACGACTTCGCTCTCTTCGGCCCGGCCGCCGAGGAACTGCTGCCGCAGTTGGAGGCCGCGAAGCTGTTGCGCCGCCGCACGAAGGCCTGGCACTGGACCCGCCGCGAGCGCGCCGCCGACCTCACGGACATCCGCGGCGAGGGCGGCCGCCCCGTCCAGGTGGTCGAGGAGGGCACGGGCCGGCTGCTCGGCACCGTCGACGCCTCGGCCGCGCACACGACCGTCCACGAGGGCGCGGTCCACCTCCACCAGGGCCGTACGTATCTCGTGCGGCGCCTGGACCTGGAGGACTCCGTGGCGCTCGTCGAAGAGGCCGTCCCGCCCTACTCGACGACCGCCCGCGACACCACCGCGATCTCCATCCTCGACACCGACACCGAGATCCCCTGGGGCCCCGGCCGCCTCTGCTACGGCTCCGTCGAGGTCACCAACCAGGTCGTCTCCTTCCTGCGCCGCAAGCTGATCACCGGCGAGGTGCTCGGCGAGACCAAACTGGACCTGCCGCCGCGCACCCTGCGCACCCGCGCGGTGTGGTGGACGGTCACCGAGGACCAGCTCGACGCGGCCCGCGTCAACCCGGAGATCCTCGGCGGCGCGCTGCACGCCGCCGAGCACGCCTCCATCGGCATGCTGCCGCTGTTCGCCACGTGTGACCGCTGGGACATCGGCGGCGTCTCCGTACCGCTGCACCCCGACACGCTGCTGCCCACGGTGTTCGTCTACGACGGCCACCCCGGAGGCGCCGGATTCGCCGAGCGCGCCTTCCACACCGCCCGCGAGTGGCTCACCGCCACCCGCGAGGCCATCGCCGCCTGCGAGTGCGAGGCCGGGTGCCCTTCCTGCATCCAGTCCCCCAAGTGCGGCAACGGCAACGACCCCCTGCACAAGCGCGGCGCGGTCCGGCTCCTCACCACGCTCCTGCGGGACGCCCCCTCCGAATGACGCCAGGGGCCCCTCACTTCCCTCACGTCCCCGACGTGCCATGGGCTGACCGGATCTCACCGACCGCGTAACTCTTGCCCGTCCCTGGCGTCCCACCTGCCGCACAGAACCCGTCACCGCCGTACGCCCCACCGCGCTCGCAGGCCCCGCCCGTGACCTCACCTCCGTCGCGAACGGCCCGAACTCCGCCACAGCCGTGACGTCCGACACCTGGCCCTCGACCTCACACCGCACGACCCGTGTGTTCTGGGCCCGAGCCACCCGTTCCGCCCGGGCGCAGGCGCCCTTGGGGCCTTGCGTCCAGTGGTCCGCGGCGGCCAGCGCCGCCAGGTCTGCCGCGCCGCCCGCCCGGTGCCGGGCCACCATCACCTGCCCCATCGCCAGAACGGCCCCGGTGACCACACCGAGCACGGTCATGACGACCACGACCCACACCGTGGCGGCGCCCCGGTCCCCGCCCGGCCCACCCGGCCCGTCCCTGGTCATGAGTCCACCCCTGGCACATCCGGGCCGGCTGCCGCGTCGCCCTGCCGCCCCGCCCCTACCGTGTCCTCCGCCAACGCCACGGCCTCCGCCCGCAGCCGCACGCCCAGTCCGAGCACCCGCGGCCCCGGAGCAGGCGCCACCACCTCGACGCGCACCAGGTCTCCGTCCCTGCGCACCGCGACACGCGTACCGGGTGGCGCCGCCTGGCGCGCCGCCGCCACGGCCGTGCCCGGTGGGTCCTGGCGGGCCATCGCCCGCGCCCCGGCCCGAGCCGCGTCCACGCACTGGATCTGCGCGGACGCGGCCATCAGGATCCACAGGAGGGCCATCGTGAACAGCACCAGGGTCGGCAGGACCACCGCCGCCTCCGCCGTCACGAACCCGGCGTCACGCCACCTGCCCGGACCGGCCCGGCCTCGGTAGGCGTCGCGCCGCCTCCCCGGGTCGGTCCGGCCGCGGCCGACGGCGCCCCCGTCGGCCGCACCTCCTTCACCGGTGCACTCGACACCGCTCGCCGCGCCCCCGTCAGAACCGCACATGGAGCGCCCTCTCCACCAGTGCCTGGAGCCCCGCCCGGACCGGCCCGCTCGTCACCACCTTGTAGAGCAGCCCGGCGAACCCCACTGCCGCGAGCAGCCCCATGGCGTACTCCGACGTCGCCATACCGGCATCCCCGGCGCCACGGCGCAGCCGCCGGACCCGCGGCACCACCCAGGCGAACCGTCGCCTCCGCCTCCGGACACCTACGCCCCCTGACGCGTGTGCCAGTTCCGCTCCAGGCCCCAGTGCCGGTGCCGATGCTGGTGCCGGTACCCGGTCCAGTGCCGATTCCCGTCCGTGCTTCTGTGCCGGTCCGTGTCCGTGGTTCCACATGACAACTCCCATGACGTGCTCCTCCTTTGCTGCCAGCCGCCTCCCTGTCCTGGCGGCCGTACGAGATGTCGTTCAGTCGGGTCCGGGGTGGCTGTTCGGCACGGCGCGGCCGGGCCGTTCGCCTGGGCGCCCCGGCGGCGCCTCAGCGGGTGGCCAGCAGTGCTCCGGCCAACCCCGTGATCACCGGCACCACTCCGAGCGCGATGAAGGCGGGCAGGAAGCACAACCCCACCGGCGCCGTCATCAGGACGGCCGCGTGCCGGGCCCGGGCGGTGGCCTCGCGTGCTCTCGCCGCCCGGCAGTCGGCGGCGAGCCGTGCCACGGGGCCGGCCGCGGGAGCCCCGGACTCACCGGCCCGTTCGAGGAGGCGGGCCAGCGCCGCGGCACCTGGCAGGGCGCCTAGCTGCCGCCAGGCCTCCGCGGGCTCGCCGCCCAGGCGCACCTGGGCGGCGCCCCAGGCGAGCCGTTCGCCGATCGGCCCTCGCAAGGTCTCCCCCACCGCCTGGGCCGCCACCACGGGCCCGGCACCGGCGGCCACGCAGGCCACGACCAGGTCGGCCGCCAGCGGCAGTTGCCGCGCGGCCTCCGCCTCGTCGAACTCCGCCACCGGCCCGCCGCCCCGCCGTATCCGCGCCACGGCGCATCCCACGCCCACGCCGACCACGAGCCCGGGCACCCCGCCGATCAGCGCCCAGCCGGCTCCGACCGCCCCGACGACGGCGAGGCCTCTGCGGACCGCCTCCCGGCGACCGGACGGCGCACCGCGTCCCTGCCCGAGCCGGTCCGGCCCGCGCAGCCGCTCCCGCAGCCGCCCCGGTCTGCTCTCGGTGCCCAGAACCGCCGCCACCCGGCGGCCCGCGGTCCGCTCACGCCGTGCCGTCGCCGCCATGAGCACCAGCCACAGCACGGCCGCCGCCGACCACGCGGCCACCCCCAGCCTGTGGACAACCTCCGCCTCGCCCATCACGCCTCCGCCCTTCGCACGATCCGCAGCGCCCACCAGGCGCCCAGGCCCTCCAGAGCCCCGCCCACGAGCAGGCACCCGAACCCCGCCGCCGTGTGCAGCAGCACCCACAGCGGCCGTGCGCCCAGCGCCGCGCCCATCAGCAGGCCCAGCGCGGGGAGCCCGGCGAGCAGCACCGCCGTGGCCCGGGCGCCGGCCAACTGGGCCCGCAGATCGGCCCGCTGGTCCCGCTCCGCCCGCAGGGCGCCCTCAAGGCGTTCGAGCCCGGTCGCGAGCCCGGCGCCCCGGTCGACGGCCACCCGCCAGCACGCCGCGAGCCCCAGGAGCCCTTCCGCGCCCGGCTCCCGGGCCGCCTCCCGCAGGGCCCCCGGCACATCCCCGCCGAACCGCGCCGCCGCCAGCACACCGGCCCACGCCTCACCAAGACCTCTTCCAGCGACCTCCGCGGGCCCCGTGGCTCTGCCCGCACCCACCGCGCCCGCCGCATGCGCCGACTGGTCCAGAGCCTCCGTAGCCGCCCGCAGGGCCCCTCCGGGCTGGCTCCCGGCGCGCACCTCACCCGCGAGCGCCCCGCACACGGCGATCACCGCGTCCGCCCGCCGCTCGCGCTCCCGACGCGCGTCCCGGGCCCTGCGCACCCGGCCTGCCAGGGGTACGCCCACCGCCCCCGCGACGAGCGGCAGCACCGAACCGCCCAGGACGGACACCGCCGCAGCCGCCACCAGCACCCACACCTCGTGTCCGGCCCGGGGGCCGAGCCGCCCTCGGGCCCGGACGACCGCCTGGCGCCATGCGGGCTCCGGTGGTGCCGTGCCGTCGATGGCGAGCGCCGACCTCGCCCGCTTCACGGCCCTGCCCCGGGCGCGACCGCCCAGGAGCCACACCGAGCCGCCCGCGCACAGAGCGGCGCCCCACACCGCCACCGCGCTCATGTGCCCTCACCCCGGCTTCCGAGCAGGGTGCTCAGCCGGCGCCAGCCGCTCTGCCGGACGAACCCGTGCTCACCCCACCGCAGCGCGGGCACCGTCGCCACCAGGCCGGACGCGTCCCGCTCCAGGACGTGTACCTCGGCGACACGGCGGCGCCCGGAGCGGTCCCGTACGAGATGAATCACCACCGAGAGCGCGGCCGCCACCTGGCTGTGCAGGGCCGCGCGGTCGAGGCCCGCGGCCGTGCCCAGGGCCTCCAGGCGGGCCGGTACGTCCGCCGCGGCGTTCGCATGCACTGTGCCGCAGCCGCCCTCGTGCCCGGTGTTCAGCGCGGCGAGCAGGTGAACCACCTCCGCGCCCCGCACCTCGCCCACGACGAGCCGGTCCGGCCGCATCCGCAGGGCCTGGCGCACCAGGTCGTCGAGGCCGACGAAGCCCACGCCCTCCTGGTTCGCCGGCCGGGTCTCCAGGCGCACCACGTGCGGATGCTCGGGGCGCAGCTCCGCGGAGTCCTCGGCCAGCACGATCCGCTCCCCCGGCCCGACCAGGCCGAGCAGCGTGCTCAGGAGGGTCGTCTTGCCGCTGCCGGTGCCGCCACTGATCACGTACGACAGGCGGGCGTCGAGCAGCGCCCGCAGGAACGGCTCGCCGCCGGGCGGCACCGTGCCCGCCTCGGTCAGCTCCGCGAGGGTGAAGGCCCGTGGCCGTACGACGCGCAGCGACAGGCACGCCGAGCCGACGGCGACCGGGGGCAGGACCGCGTGCAGCCGGGTGCCGTCGGGCAGGCGGGCGTCCACCCAGGGACGGGCGTCGTCCAGGCGCCGTCCCGCGACGGCCGCGAGGCGCTGGGCGAGCCGCCGCACCGCCGCCGCGTCCCCGAAGGACACGTCCGTCAGCTCCAGGCCGCCGCCCCGGTCCACCCAGACGCGGTCGGGCGCGGACACCAGGACGTCGGTCACCGACGGGTCGGTGAGCAGGGGCTCCAGCGGGCCCGCGCCCACGAGCTCGGAGCGCAGTTGCTCGGCCGCGCCGAGGACCTCGGCGTCCCCGAGGACCCGCGCCTGCGCCCGCAGGGCTTCGGCAACCCTTGCCGGAGTCGGCTCCGTGCCGCTCGCGGCGAGCCACTCTCGTACGCCGTCGAGCATGCGGGCGCCCACGACCGCGCTCATACGCGCCCTCCCGTGGCGTCCGCGGGAAGCTGCTGCCAGAAGGCGGAGCAGAACCGGGCGAGCGGCCCGCGCGCCAGTCCTCCCGGCGGCCGCCCGCCGTCCTGGGCCGCCACCAGGCCGTGCTCCCACGGCAGCTCACCGACGAGGGGCAGTTCCAGGAGGCGCGCGACCTCGTCCGCGTCGAGGCCGTCCGCGTCGAGACCGCCACGTCCCCGCCCGGCGGCGGCCACGACCCGCAGGTCCCGCAGCACCATGCCCATCGCGGACGCGACGCGCCGCGCCCCGGCCACGGCGCGCAGCTCGCGCGGCACCACCAGCAGGCCCAGGTCGAGCTGGGCCAGCGCTTCGCCCACCGTCTCGTCCACGCGGCGGGGCAGGTCCACGACGACCACACCGCCACGCCTGCGGGCCGCGGCGAGGACCGCGCGCATGGCGGGCGGGGCCACGGCCACGGTGTCCCCGCGGTCCCAGCTCAGCACCCGCAGGTCGTGCAGCTCGGGCAGGGACTCCTCCAGGGCGCTGCCGCCGACCCGGCCGCGCGACTGGGCGAAGGCGGGCCAGCGCAGACCGTCCGCCGCCTCCCCGCCGAGCAGGACGTCGAGCCCGCCGCCCAGCGGGTCGGCGTCGACGAGCATGGTGCGCCGCCGCTCACGCGCGGCCGTGACCGCGAGGGCGCACGCCAGTGTGGAGGCCCCGGCACCGCCGCGGCCGCCGATCACGCCGATGGTGACGGCGGGCCGTCCCACGCCCTCGGTGACGTCGGCGATGCGGTCGACCAGCCACTGCTCGCCGTCCGGCAGGAGGAGCACCTGCTCCGCGCCGATCTCCACCGCCCGCCGCCAGACGTCTGAATCGTCCTGATCCCGCCCAACCAGCACGACTCCGCGCCGCCGTGCGGCCCCGCGCACCCGGTCCGCCGCGTCGTCCCCGACCAGGACGAGCGGTGCCGCCTCCCAGCCGCCTCCGCGCTCCGGCACCCCGTGGTGCACCTCCGGCCGTGCGCCCGCCGCGGCGCACAGCCGCAGCAGGTCATCCAGCAGGTCCGCGTCCTCGGTGACGATCAGCGGTGCCCCCGGCCGCCCGTCGGACGGCGGCGACACGTCCCCCGCAATGACTCCGGTCACGATCTCCAGCCCCCTCTCGCTGCGAGTCCTCCGAATACGCCCCGTGCGCATCCGGATCCGCGCCCGTGAAGCCCGGTCAATGGAATCCGGCCATGAACTGCACGAGCGGAATCAGCGTGCGGCGAACCGGGAAATCGTGTGGATCTTGGTCAATAACTGTGGAGAAGGCGGTAGCTGTGAATATCTCCGTCACCCATACCGGTGAGGACCCGAACGACTTCCGCAGCGCAGCGCTACACCTACACAGAGTGACCAACCGTGGGCATGGCTCATCGGCGCCGCGACGGCGCACAACGGCGCCCGGCGATCACCGGAGATCGAAAAGAGGGGAGAAAAACCCACCCGGACATGCGACGACCCCCGCCGGGGGGGAGAGCGGGGGTCGTCCCCACGGTCCGACTCGGGGGGGGAGGAGCCAGACCGGGTTAGCACGGTCGCGAACGATCCGTGACTTCCATGGTGTACCCGAGAGCCTTCTCAGGCAAACCCACGCGCCTCAGCTTACGCCGAATGGTGGGCGCCTATGCTCTGGCTCGTGGAAAACCACTCCTTGCCTCGCACAGCCGCCTTCTTTGACCTGGACAAGACGGTCATTGCGAAGTCGAGCACCCTCACGTTCAGCAAGTCGTTCTACCAAGGCGGCCTGATCAACCGCCGGGCGGTACTGCGCACCGCGTACGCCCAGTTCGTGTTCCTCGCCGGCGGCGCCGACCACGACCAGATGGAGCGGATGCGCGCCTACCTGTCCGCCCTGTGCCGCGGGTGGAACGTCCAGCAGGTCAAGGAGATCGTCGCCGAGACCCTGCACGACCTAATCGACCCGATCATCTACGACGAGGCGGCCTCACTCATCGAGCAGCACCACACCGCAGGCCGGGACGTGGTCATCGTCTCCACCTCGGGCGCGGAGGTCGTCGAGCCGATCGGCGAGCTGCTCGGCGCGGACCGGGTCGTGGCCACCCGGATGGTCGTCGGCCCCGACGGCTGCTTCACCGGGGAGGTGGAGTACTACGCGTACGGGCCGACGAAGGCGGAGGCGGTCAAGGAGCTGGCCGAGTCCGAGGGCTACGACCTGGAGCGCTGCTACGCCTACAGCGACTCGTTCACCGACATGCCGATGCTGGAGGCCGTGGGCCACCCCCACGCCGTCAACCCGGACCGGGCACTGCGCCGGGAGGCACTGGCACGCGAGTGGCCGATCCTGGACTTCCACCGTCCCGTACGGCTCAAGCAGCGGCTGCCCGCACCACCCCGCCCGGCGCTCGTCGCGGCGGCGGCCGTGGTGGTGGCCGCGGCCACCGCGGGCCTCGTCTGGCTCGCGAGCCGGCGCCGCGCCGCAGCGGCGGCGGCGGCCAGTTGATCCCGAGCGCCCAGTGCCCTGGTGGCGCCCCCGCCACCACACACCTCCGGCCGCGACCGGAAAGCCGCGCCCGATTCACCCTTTTTTGAACCTAAAAGTAAAGAAGTGCGGTCAGGGGTTTCGCTCGCCGGGCGACAGGAGTACAAAGGAGTCAACGGCCCGCGAGACCAAGGACATCCGAGAGGATTACCTTCAACCGCACGAACTGGCCCCACGGACCGAGCATGCACGCCGAGCACCCACGCGACGTCGACCCGTCGATTACGGGCCAGCCGCACCAGGTGACGGGCAAAGTTCCCGACCTGATGGGCATACATCGAGGACGCTTGGTAACTCGGCGGACATGCCAGCGGCGGTACGCATCGCTCGTACCGCCGCACTTCTGCGCCCTACCGCCGCACTTCCGTGCCGTACCGCCGCAGCGCCGGGACCGCCCCTAGGCCGCGCCCCGCTGCAACGCCTCGCACACCGCCGTCGACTCCCTGACGCCCAGCTCAACAGCCCTGCCGCAGTGCGCGATCCAGGCGGCCATGCCCTCCGGCGTGCCGGAGGCGTAGTCGGAGAGGGCGGCCACGTAGGCCGCGCGCCCCAGTTCGGCGTGGCCCGCCTCGGCCGGGCAGACCGACTTCGGGTCGAGCCCGCTGCCCACCAGGACGACGCGCTCGGCCGCGCGCGCCACCAGGCCGTTGTGCGAGCCGAACGGCCGCAGCACGGCCAGCTCGCCGTGCACGACGGCCGCGAGGACCAGAGCGGGCGCCGAGCTGCCCGTGAGGACCAGCCGGGACAGCCCGTCCAGGCGCCCCGCCACCTCCTCGGCGTCCGGCAGGTCCAGCTCCACCAGCGGCTCGTCCACCGGCTCGCCCGCCAGGCGCGGGCGCCCCGCCGCCTCGTCGGAGTCCGCCGCGGCGACCAGGTGCAGCCGCGCCAGGACCCGCAGCGGCGACTGCCGCCAGACGGACAGCAACTGTCCTGCCTCGGCCGTCAGCCGCAGGGCTGCGCCCATGACGCGCGCCTCGTCGTCGGTGCCGAAGTCGCTGCGCCGCCGCACCTCCTCGAGCGCCCACTCGGCGCCGGACAGCGCGGCCGACCCGCGGGCGCCACGGAGGGCGGCCTCCGCGGTGATCGCGTTGCTGCGGCGGCGCATGATCCGGTGCCCGTAGACGCGGTCCACGGCCTTGCGCACGGAGTCCACGGCTTCCGGGACGCCGGGCAGCGAGGCCAGGGCGACCAGCGGATCGGGTGTCGTACTCATGAGTACGACCCTACGCACTCGACGCCACCGCCCCACGAAGGAGTGGTCTTCTTCACTCAAGGGCCAGTCCGCCACGGGGGCCGCCACTACGCTAGACGACTATGAAAATCGCTTTCGTGGGGAAGGGTGGCAGCGGCAAGACCACGCTGTCCTCGCTCTTCATCCGACACCTCGTCGCCACCGGCGCGCCCGTCCTCGCCGTGGACGCCGACATCAACCAGCACCTCGGTCCCGCGCTCGGCCTCGACGACGAGCAGGCCGCGGAGCTGCCCGCGATGGGCGCGCGGCTGCCGCTGATCAAGGACCACCTGCGGGGCGCCAACCCGCGGATCGCCTCCGCCGAGACGATGATCAAGACGACGCCACCGGGCGAGGGCTCCCGCCTGCTGCGGATCCGCGAGGACAACCCGGTGTACGAAGCCTGTGCCCGGCCGGTGGAACTCGACGGCGGCGCCGTGCGTTTGATGGTCACCGGGCCGTTCACCGAAGCCGACCTCGGTGTCGCCTGCTACCACTCCAAGACCGGAGCGGTGGAGCTGTGCCTGAACCACCTGGTCGACGGCCGTGACGAGTACGCCGTCGTCGACATGACCGCGGGCTCGGACTCCTTCGCCTCCGGGATGTTCACCCGCTTCGACATGACGTTCCTCGTCGCCGAGCCGACCCGGAAGGGGGTCTCCGTCTACCGCCAGTACCGCGACTACGCACGGGACTTCGGGGTCTGCCTGAAGGTCGTGGGCAACAAAGTGCAGGGCCAGGACGACATCGACTTCCTGCGCGAGCAGGTGGGCGACGACCTCCTGGTCACCGTCGGGCACTCGGACTGGGTGCGCTCCATGGAGAAGGGCCGTCCGCCCCGGTTCTCCCTCCTGGAGGACGCCAACCGCCGTGCCCTGAAAGCCCTTCAGGACGCCGTCGACGCCACGTACGAGCACCGCGACTGGGAGCGGTACACGCGCCAGATGGTGCACTTCCACCTGAAGAACGCACAGAGCTGGGGCGACGCCAGGACCGGGGTCGACCTCTCCTCCCAGGTCGACCCCGACTTCGTCCTGCGCGAGGAAGCGGTCGCCACGGCCTGACGCATCGGCGCCGCCCCAGCCGGGACGGGCTGACAGCCGCCTCCGGCCAGGCACGCCCTGAGCCCGACCGAGCCCCCACGACCGACCGCGCCCCCGCGAGGGCTACTCCTTCGCCGGCTCGGCCCCCGGCACTCCCTTGGGCGCCGGGGCCGGGCGGGGCGACAGGAAGGCCGGCCAGCCCCGCTCGGGCGCCTCGCCAACCCCGAGCTTCGCAAGCCTGGCGAGGACCTGCGGGTCCTGCGCGTCCAGCCAGTCCACGAGCTGCCGGAAGGAGACGCACCGCACCTCGCGCTTGGTGCACACCCGCTCGATGGTCTCCTCGATGGCGCGCATGTACGTGCCGCCGTTCCAGGACTCGAAGTGGTTGCCGATGATCAGAGGTGCGCGATTGCCGTAGTAGGCCCGCTTGAAGCCCCGCAGCAGGCCGTCGCGCATCTGGTCGCCCCAGTACTCGTGCTGGGACGGATCACCCTGGGAGGTCGAACCGGACTGGTTGACCATGAAGTTGTAGTCCATGGTGAGCGTCTCGAAGCCGCGGCCCGGGACGGGGACGAGCTGCATCGACAGGTCCCACAGCCCTTTCTTCTTCTTGGGCCACTTCTGGTCGTTCACCCCGCTGGTGTCGTAGCGGAAGCCGAGGTCGCGCGCCGCGCGCAGGAAGTTGGTGCGCCCCTCCAGGCAGGGCGTGCGGGCGCCGATGAGCTCCTTGTCGTAGTCGAAGGGCAGCGGCTGGGCGCCGGTGAGTCGCGCGTTGGTCTTCCAGGCCTTCACGAACGACTTGGCCTGGCGGATCTCGCTCTTCCACTCGGCGACGGACCACTCGCCGACACCGCGGCCGGGGCCGCAGAAGTGGCCGTTGAAGTGCGTCCCGATCTCGTTGCCCTCGAGCCAGGCGGCACGGAGCTGCTTCACGGTGTCGCGGATGCCCTCGCGGTCGTTGAAGCCGATGTCCGAGCTGCCCGGCGCGTGCTGCGGGGGCTTGTAGAGGGCACGCTTCTCCTCCGGGAGCAGGTACACGCCGCTGAGGAAGTACGTCATGGTGGCGTTGTTGCGCTTGGCGACCTTGCGGAAGTGCGAGAACAGCCGCTGACTGTCCTCGCCCGCGCCGTCCCAGGAGAAGACCACGAACTGCGGCGGCCGCTGGCCCGGACGGAGCCGCTCCGGCCGCGGCAGCAGCGGTTGCTTGCCCGTGAACGCGGTGGAGCCGTCGCCGATCAGGCGCACCGTGGTCTTGGGTGCCGCGGCGCCCCGCGGCTTCTTCGCCCCGTGAGCGCCCTCACGCTCGCCCTTCTCGGTGTCGGACTCGCCGCCGCATCCGGCCAGGGCCGTGACGCAGACGACGAGGGCGGCCAGGCCCGCGGTGGCCCGCCGCCCTCCGGTTCCGCCCGGTGGCCCGGCCACCGTCCCGGGCGCGGCGGCAGTCCTGTGGTGGGCAGCCATCTCCCGCTCACCTTCTTCCGTTCATCCGTGCGAGTCCCGCGAGGTCAGCGAGGTCAGCGAGTTCTGCGAGCCCACTGAGCCCAGTGAGTCCACTGAGCTCGGAGTGCCCTGTGAGCTCCGGGAGCCCTGCGAGCTCTGCGAACCTCAGCGACACCTGCGGACCCCGCGAACCCTTCAATTCGGGACATACCGCCTGAAACCTCGCACGGGTACCGAACGGCCGCGTAACGACAAGCCGATGAAAAGATTTATTCACTCGTCGGAGTGGACGCTTGCCCCATTTGCACCAAAAATCCTGCCGCGACCTTTACTCTGCATTACGATCCGTTTACCGAGAGTTGATTTATCCCGCCGCTGTTACGCCGTGACCCACGGCCGCGACCCGCCCTCCGGCATCGCGTCGGAGGACCCCCTGTTCCGCGACCGCGCCGCCCCGGAGGAGACGGGAAATGTCTGCCAGCGTCCCGCCACGCGTCACCGACTCGGCCCACGCATCGGGCTCCGTACAGCAGCCCCACGCGCCCCCGCCGCGCCGTCGGCTCTCCCTCGCGGGCGCCGACATCTCGGCGTCCGTCGCCGTCTTCCTGATCGCCCTGCCGCTGTCGCTCGGCATCGCCCTCGCCACCGGCGCGCCCCTCCAGGCGGGCCTCGTCGCCGCGGCCGTCGGCGGCGTCGTCGCCGGACGTCTCGGCGGCTCACCGCTCCAGGTCAGCGGCCCCGCCGCCGGTCTCACGGTCGTCACCGCCGACGTCATCCAGCGCTACGGGTGGCGCACCACCTGCGCCATCACCGTCCTCGTCGGCCTCGCCCAACTCGGCCTGGCCTGCCTGCGCGTGGCGCGTACCGCCCTCGCCGTCAGCCCGGCCGTCGTGCACGGCATGCTCGGCGGGATCGGCGTGACCATCGCCGTCGCCCAGTTGCACATCGTGCTCGGCGGCACCCCGCAGAGCTCGGTCGTCGACAACCTCCGCGCGCTGCCCGCCCAGTTGTCGGACCTGCATCCGGCCGCCCTGTCGATCAGCGTCCTGACCCTGGTGCTCCTGCTGCTCTGGCCCCGCATCCCCGGCCGTGCCGGACGGGCCGCCCGCGTGCTGCCCGCGCCCCTGGTGGCCGTCGCCGTGGCCACGGCCATCGCGGGGCTCACCGCCCTGCCCCTGGCCAAGGTCGAGCTGCCGTCCTGGCGCAGCCACGCGCTCGCGGGGCTGCCGGAGGGGCCCGCGCTCGGCCTCGTCGCGGCCGTCCTCACGGTGACGCTGGTGTGCAGCGTGCAGTCGCTGCTCGGCGCGGTCGCCATCGACAAGCTCACCTCAGGCCGCACGGACCCGGCCGACGGCGTGGGCCGTTCCGACCTCGACCGGGAGCTGCGCGGCCAGGGCGCGGCGAACATCGTCTCGGGCGCGCTCGGCGGCCTGCCCATCGCCGGGGTCGCGGTGCGCAGCGTGGCGAACGTCCGCGCCGGCGCCGTGAGCCGGAACTCCACGATCCTGCACGGCTTCTGGGTGGTCGGAGCCTCCCTGCTGCTCGTGCCCGTCCTGGAGCTGATCCCGCTCGCCGCCCTCGCCGCGCTCGTCATGGCCGTCGGCATCCAGATGGTCAGCCTCAACCACATCCGCACCGTCACCCGCCACCGTGAGATCGTCGTCTACGCCGTCACCACCCTCGGTGTGGTCGTGCTCGGCGTCCTCGAAGGCGTGGCGCTCGGCATCGCCGCGGCCGTGGCGGTCGCGCTGCACCGCCTCGCCCGTACGCGCATCATCTGCGAGGAGGACGCGGAGGGCGTCCACCACATCCACGTCCGGGGCCAGTTGACCTTCCTCGCGGTGCCCCGGCTCAGCCGCTGCCTGCACCACGTGCCCCGCGGGGCGCACGCCGTCGTGGAGCTGGACGGCTCGTTCATGGACCACGCGGCGTACGAGACGCTGCAGAGCTGGCAGGACACGCACGCCGCGCACGGCGGTACGGCGGAGATCACCGGCCGCGGCGGGCAGCGCATCGCCGAGCCCGCGGGCGTCGCCCAGTGCAGTTGCCGCCCCTGGACACCGTGGCGCAACCACCACTGCGAGGCGCCCCCGCAGGCCACTACCGACGACCGGGCGGCGCCGGACCCCCAGGCCCACCACCAGCACCCCCTCGCCAAGGGCATCAGCGCCTTCCAGCAGCACACGGCCCCGCGCGTGCGCGGCGAGCTGGCCCGGCTCGCGCGCGAAGGGCAGCGTCCCGTACAGCTCTTCCTGACATGTGCCGACTCCCGGGTCGTCACCTCGATGATCACGTCGAGCGGGCCGGGCGACCTCTTCGTCGTACGGAACGTGGGCAACCTGGTGCCGCTGCCCGGCGCCGAGAGCGGCGACGACTCGGTCGCCGCGGCCATCGAGTACGCGGTGGACGTCCTGGAGGTCAAGTCCATCACCGTGTGCGGGCACTCGGGCTGCGGCGCGATGCAGGCGCTGCTCAGCTCCCCGCCCGCCGGGGCGCAGACCCCGCTCAAGCGGTGGCTGCGGCACGGCCTGCCGAGCCTGGAGCGGATGGCCGCGTCGGCCGCCGGGCGGCCGTCCGACAAGCTCGCGCCGCGCCTCGCCGGGCGGGCGCCCGCGGACGCGGTCGAGCAGCTCTGCCTGACCAACGTGGTGCAGCAGTTGGAGCACCTGCGGGCCCACGAGGCCGTCGCCCGGCGGCTCGCCGAGGGCACCCTGGAGCTGCACGGGATGTACTTCCACGTGGGCGAGGCCCAGGCGTACCTGCTGTCCGAGGGCCCCGGGGACGCCTCCGGCGCGGTCGGCCCCTCCCTGCCGCACGAGGTGTTCAGCCAGGTCAGCCCGACACCCCCGGCGGAGGTCACACGCGCCGGCTGAGCGCCGCGGCCGAGCGCGCGGGCCCCGCCGCCGAAACCGGAACGGCATCCTCCCGGCGGCTCGGCCCGCGCGCCGCCTTGTCCCCGGCCACCCGGCACCCCGCCCTTCCCACCAGCACCCCTAGAGGTCTAAACCAATTGTCCGGAAACCCTTGTCACCATGGCCGGGTGTCTGATGAGCTGTGGCCTGGGACACAACGGACACCCTGGGAAAGGGAGATGTCGTGAGCAACGAAAGCCTGGCCAATCTTCTATGGGAAGGGATGGGCAAGTGAGCGAAAGTTCTTCCCTCTCCAACCTTCTCAAGGAGGAGCGTCGCTTCGCGCCGCCGGCCGCCCTGGCCGAGCACGCCAATGTCACCGCGGAGGCGTACGAGCAGGCCAAGGCTGACAGGCTCGGCTTCTGGGCCGAGCAGGCCCGTCGGCTGACCTGGGCCACCGAGCCGACCGAGACGCTGGACTGGTCGAACCCGCCGTTCGCGAAGTGGTTCGCGGACGGCAGGCTGAACGTCGCCTACAACTGCGTCGACCGCCACGTCGAGGCGGGCCACGGCGACCGGGTGGCCATCCACTTCGAGGGCGAGCCCGGCGACAGCAGGGCCCTCACCTACGCCGAGCTCAAGGACGAGGTCAGCCGCGCGGCCAACGCCCTGACGGAGCTGGGGATCGGCAAGGGCGACCGCGTCGCCGTCTATCTGCCGATGATCCCCGAGGCGGTCGTGGCGATGCTGGCCTGCGCCCGCATCGGCGCCGCGCACTCGGTGGTCTTCGGCGGCTTCTCCGCCGACGCGATCGCCGCGCGCATCAAGGACGCCGACGCCAAGCTCGTCATCACCGCCGACGGCGGCTACCGCAGGGGCAAGCCGTCCGCGCTGAAGCCCGCCGTCGACGAGGCGCTGGGCCGCGAGGGCGTCGAGGGCGTCCAGCAGGTGCTGGTCGTCCGGCGCACCGAGCAGGAGGTGGCCTGGACCGAGGGCCGCGACCTGTGGTGGCACGAGGTGGTGGGGCGCCAGCCGGCCGAGCACACCCCGGAGGCGTTCGAGGCCGAGCAGCCGCTGTTCATCCTGTACACGTCCGGTACGACGGGCAAGCCGAAGGGCATCCTGCACACCTCCGGCGGCTATCTGACGCAGGCGGCCTACACCCACCACGCCGTCTTCGACCTGAAGCCGGAGAGCGACGTCTACTGGTGCACGGCCGACATCGGCTGGGTGACGGGCCACTCGTACATCACGTACGGGCCGCTGGCCAACGGCGCGACGCAGGTGATCTACGAGGGCACCCCCGACACCCCGCACCAGGGCCGCTTCTGGGAGATCGTGCAGAAGTACGGGGTGACGATCCTGTACACCGCTCCCACGGCGATCCGTACGTTCATGAAGTGGGGCGACGACATCCCCGCGAAGTACGACCTGTCCTCGCTGCGCGTGCTCGGCTCGGTCGGTGAGCCGATCAACCCCGAGGCGTGGATGTGGTACCGCAAGCACATCGGCGGCGACCGGTGCCCCATCGTGGACACCTGGTGGCAGACCGAGACCGGCGCGATGATGATCTCGCCGCTGCCGGGCGTGACCGAGACCAAGCCGGGCTCGGCCCAGCGCCCGCTGCCCGGCATCGCGGCCACCGTCGTCGACGACGAGGCCAACGAGGTGCCCGACGGCGGGGGCGGCTACCTGGTCCTGACCGAGCCGTGGCCGTCGATGCTGCGCACCATCTGGGGCGATGACCAGCGGTTCCTCGACACCTACTGGTCGCGCTTCGAGAACCGGTACTTCGCCGGGGACGGCGCCAAGAAGGACGAGGACGGCGACATCTGGCTGCTGGGCCGGGTCGACGACGTGATGCTCGTGTCCGGGCACAACATCTCCACCACCGAGGTGGAGTCCGCGCTCGTCTCGCACCCGTCCGTCGCCGAGGCGGCCGTCGTGGGCGCCGCCGACGAGACCACGGGCCAGGCCATCGTGGCCTTCGTGATCCTGCGCGGCACCGCGTCGGAGACGGCGGACCTGGTCACCGAACTGCGCAACCACGTGGGCACGACGCTCGGCCCGATCGCCAAGCCCAAGCGGATCCTGCCGGTCGCCGAGCTGCCCAAGACCCGCTCCGGGAAGATCATGCGGCGGCTCCTGCGGGACGTCGCGGAGAACCGCGAGCTGGGCGACGTCACCACCCTCACGGACTCCTCCGTGATGGACCTCATCCAGACCAAGCTCCCGACGGCGGGCAGCGAGGACTAGCACGCGCCGCCACGCCTCTGCGAGGCCTTGGCGAAGGCCCCACCGGGGCCCGCTCCCCGGGCCGCTCCGGGCCTGCTCCCGCAGCCGCCCCCGAGCCCCCTCCAGGCACCCGGCGCCCCGCGCGCCGGGTGCCTTCTCATGTGCGCGGGCACCGGCGCGCGCCTGCCGAGTGCCGGATTCGCCCCTAAAGTGGCTTTCACCGGGTCCTCCCGCCGCACGCCCGTCCAAGCGATTAGGTAGGCTAAGGATCAACGTCAACAACGCGACAAGAACCGTGGCGAGATCCGCGGCGGACAGCGCGCGACATCACCCATAGGTGCGCCGGGAAGTCTGGTCGGCATGTGTTCAGCCCTGCCTACCCGACCGGAGGTCGACTCCCGTGGCCGCGTCCACCCCCCGCAAGCACACGTTCCTCGGACGCCTCTCCCTGCCCGAGCGCACCTTCGTGGCGAACGCGCTGCGCGCCGAGACCGTCGGCGGCGTCCTGCTGCTCGTCGCCGCCATCGCGGCCCTGATCTGGGCGAACACCCCGCTCAAGGAGAGCTACGCGACCGTACGGGACTTCCACCTGGGCCCCGGCTCGCTGGGGCTCGACCTGTCCGTGCAGCACTGGGCCGCCGACGGGCTGCTCGCGGTCTTCTTCTTCGTCGCCGGCATCGAGCTCAAGCGCGAGCTCGTCGCGGGCGACCTGCGCGACCCCAAGGCGGCCGCGCTGCCCGTCATCGCCGCGCTCTGCGGCATGGCCGTACCGGCCCTGGTCTACACGCTGGTCAACACGGCGGGGGGCGGCTCCCTGGGCGGCTGGGCGGTGCCCACCGCCACCGACATCGCCTTCGCGCTCGCGGTCCTCGCGGTCATCGGCACCGCGCTGCCCTCCGCGCTGCGCGCCTTCCTGCTGACGCTCGCCGTCGTCGACGACCTCTTCGCGATCCTGATCATCGCGGTCTTCTTCACCAGCGACCTGAACTTCGCCGCGCTGGGCGGCGCCGTCATCGGCCTCGCCGTCTTCTGGCTGCTGCTGCGCAAGGGGGTGCGCGGCTGGTACGTCTACGTACCGCTGGCCGTCGTCGTCTGGGGGCTGATGTACAACAGCGGCGTCCACGCCACCATCGCCGGTGTCGCCATGGGCCTGATGCTGCGCTGCCACCGCAGGGAGGGCGAGGGCCACTCCCCCGGGGAACACATCGAGCACCTCGTACGCCCCCTCTCGGCGGGCCTCGCGGTGCCGCTGTTCGCCCTGTTCAGCGCCGGGGTCGCGATCTCCGGCGGGGCGCTCGGCGACGTCTTCACGCGGCCCGAGACGCTCGGCGTGGTCCTCGGCCTCGTCGTCGGCAAGGCGGTCGGCATCTTCGGCGGCACCTGGCTCGCCGCCCGCTTCACCCGGGCCGAGCTGAACGATGACCTGGCCTGGGCCGACGTCTTCGCCGTCGCCTCGCTCGCCGGCATCGGCTTCACCGTCTCGCTGCTCATCGGGGAGCTCGCCTTCGGCGACGACCCGGCCCTCACCGACGAGGTCAAGGCGGCGGTCCTCGTCGGCTCCCTCACGGCGGCCGTGCTCTCCGGCGTCCTGCTGAAGATACGCAACGCCAAGTACCGCGCGATGTACGAGGAGGAGGAGCGCGACGAGGACCTCGACGGCATACCGGACATCTACGAACAGGACAACCCCGAGTACCACTTGCGGATGGCCGAGATCTACGAGAAGAAGGCTGCCGAACACCGCAGGCGGGCGGAAACAGCGGCCGGATCGGGCGAACCGGACCACGGTCCGGCATGATCTGACCAGGAACCTTCCGCAGGGCGCCGGGGTGCGCCCGCCGAGCCGCACCCCGCCGGGCGCACCCCGGCGCCCGCGCGGACCGGCAGACAGAGAAATGAGGAGCACGCGATGAGCGCACCCGACGGTCCCGTCGGCACCGAACGCAGCCTCGGCCAGCTCGTCTCCGCGGCGAGCAAAGAGATGTCGGAGCTGGTGCACGACGAGATCGCACTGGTCAAGGCGCAACTGACGCAGGACGTCAAGCGCGGCGCGATCGGCAGCGGCGCGTTCGTCGCGGCCCTCGCCGTGCTCCTCTTCTCGCTGCCGATGCTGAGCTTCGCCCTGGCCTACGGCATCCACACCTGGAGCGACTGGAACCTGGCGGTCTGCTTCCTGCTGTCCTTCGCCGCCAACGTCCTGGTGGCCGGGCTGCTCGCTCTGATCGGCGTGGTCTTCGCGAAGAAGGCCGCCAAGGGCAAGGGCCCGCAGAAGGCCGCCGCCGCGGCCAAGGAGACGGCCGCCGTGCTCCAGCACGCCAAGCCGCACCCGCGCCGGCTGCGCCCGACGACCGGCGCTCCTGAGCTCGAGGCCGGTGAGCGGGCCGACGCTGTGGCACGCTCGACTTCATGACGGACCCCGGCACCACCCCCCAGCACGCGTCCGCGACCTCGTCGGCCGTGCGCATCGACGGCCCCTGGACGCACCGGGACGTCGCCGCCAACGGCGCCCGCTTCCACATCGCGGAGCTCGGTGACGGCCCGCTGGTGCTGCTCCTGCACGGCTTCCCGCAGTTCTGGTGGACCTGGCGGCACCAGCTCGTCGCGCTCGCCGACGCGGGCTTCCGCGCGGTGGCGATGGACCTGCGGGGCGTCGGCGGCAGCGACCGCACCCCACGCGGCTACGACCCGGCCAACCTGGCCCTCGACATCACTGGCGTGGTGCGCTCCCTCGGCGAGCCGGACGCCGCGCTCGTCGGCCACGACCTGGGCGGCTACCTCGCCTGGACGGCCGCCGTGATGCGGCCCAAGCTGGTGCGCCGCCTCGCCGTCTCCTCCATGCCGCACCCGCGGCGCTGGCGCTCGGCGATGCTGCGCGACAGGAAGCAGACGGCCGCCGGGTCGTACGTGTGGGGCTTCCAGCGGCCCTGGGTGCCGGAGCGTCAGCTCGTCGCGGACGACGGGGCCTTGGTGGCGCGCCTGGTGCGGGACTGGTCGGGGCCGCGGCTGCCGGACGACGAGGCCGTGGAGACGTACCGCAGGGCGATGTGCATCCCGTCGACGGCGCACTGCTCGATCGAGCCGTACCGCTGGATGGTGCGCTCCCTCGCCCGGCCCGACGGCATCCAGTTCAACCGCCGCATGAAGCGACCGGTCCGGGTGCCGACGCTGCATCTGCACGGCTCGCTCGATCCGGTGATGCGCACCCGCAGCGCGGCCGGGTCCGGCGAGTACGTCGAAGCGCCGTACCGCTGGCGGCTGTTCGACGGGCTCGGGCACTTCCCCCACGAGGAGGACCCGGTGGCCTTCTCCCACGAGCTGGTGAGCTGGCTCAAGGACCCCGAGCCGGACCGCTGAGGCCCCGCGCCGGGCGGCCGGGGGCCCGCAACCGGGCCGCCGCAGGGCCCTGGCGCGCCCTGCCGTCACCCACAAGCGGGAACATCAGTCGTACGAACGCCACTTGCCCGGCGCATAGGCCAATTGGGGCCCCTGTGCGCGGTTACCGACCTTGAGGCACGGGCACACGTCCGGGTATGGGCTGGACGCACGACTACAGTGACGTAGCACGCAAGCGCCGGGCAGCCACCGTGGTGAACGGCCACGAGCGAGGCGCCCCGCAGGACGCGGGGTACGCGGGACCCGCTCGGGAAGTGATCGGCATCCCGCGCATCCTTCGCCGCCGGGCCCGCTGGGTCTCCGCGCGGCTGCGGCACACCCGCGCCTGACCCGCGTACGCCCGCGCCTTCCCGCCCCGCACCCCGAGCGGTGACGGCCGCCCGCCCGTGACCGGGGCCGGCGTCCCGGCCGCCGGCCGGGACGCACGCCCCGCGCCCGGATCAGAGCGCGCAGCCCTGGCTGTCGACCTCCTGGTTGGCGGTGCGGCCGCGCTCGATGTCCTCGCGGACCTCGTCCACCGTCAGGGCGTAGCCCGTGTCCGGGTCGTCGAGCGACTTGGCGAACACGACGCCGTAGACCCGTCCGTCGGGGGTCAGCAGCGGGCCGCCGGAGTTGCCCTGGCGGACGGTCGCGTACAGCGAGTACACATCGCGGCGGACCGTGCCCCGGTGGTAGATGTCCGGGCCGTTGGCCGTGATGCGGCCGCGCACGCGCGCGGGGCGCACGTCGTACGGGCCGTCCTCAGGGAAGCCCGCCACGATGGCGCTCTTGCCGCTCACCGCGTCCTCGGAGGCGAACTTCAGCGCGGGCGCGGGCAGCGTCGGCACGTCGAGCACGGCGATGTCGCGCTTCCAGTCGTAGAGCACGACCTTGGCGTCGTACTTCTCGGCCTCGCCGCCTATCTGCACCCGGGGCTCGTCCACACCGCCGACGACGTGCGCGTTCGTCATGACGCGGCGCGGCGCGAACACGAAGCCGGTGCCTTCGAGGGCCTTGCCGCACCGGTGCGCGTCGCCGCTGACCTTCACGATGGAGCGCTTGGCGGTGACGGCGACCTGGCTGCGGGCGAGCTTGGGGTCGGGGGGCGAGACCTCCTTGATCGGCTCGTTCGAGAACGGGCTGAAGACCTGCGGGAAGCCGTTGCGCGCGAGGACCGAGGAGAAGTCCGTGAACCAGGTGTCCGCCTGGCCCGGCAGGGCCCGGTCGACGCCGAGCAGCACCTTGGAGTTGCGGACCTCCTTGCCGAGCGTCGGCAGCGTCGTGCCCGCCAGCAGGGAGCCGATCAGCCAGGCGACGAGGAGCATCGCGACGACGTTGACGAGCGCGCCGCCGGTGGCGTCCAGGGCCCTGGCGGGCTGCCAGGTGATGTACCGGCGCAGCTTGTTGCCCAGGTGCGTGGTGAAGGCCTGGCCGACGGAGGCGCAGACGATCACGACGACGACGGCGATCACCGCCGCGGTCGTGGTGACCTTCGCGCCCTCGTCGGTCATGGCGTCCCAGACCACGGGCAGCAGGTACACCGCCACCAGGCCGCCGCCGAGGAAGCCGATCACCGAGAGGATGCCGACGACGAAGCCCTGGCGGTAGCCGACGATCGCGAACCACACCGCGGCGAGCAGCAGCAGGATGTCCAGCACGTTCACCGATTCAGTCCTCGCCTCGCATGATTCCCCGCCTCGCGTCACGGTCGCCGCCGCGCGCCGCGCCGCACGCGGCCCGCGCCGTCCTCGGCCCCGGTGGCCTCGGTCCCCGCAACCTTGTCATGAGCCCCAGTCGAGCGGGACGCGGCGGTCCCTGTCCCACGGGCGCTCCCAGCCGGCGAAGTGCAGGATCCGGTCGATGACCCCGGCGGTGAAGCCCCAGACCAGCGCGCGCTGCACGAGGAAGGCGGGGCCCTGGTGACCGGCGGGGTGCACCGCCATCGCGCGGTTCGCCGGGTCCGTGAGGTCGGCCACGGGCACCGTGAACACCCGGGCGGTCTCGGCCGGGTCGACGACGCCGACGGGGCTGGGCACCCGCCACCAGCCGAGCACGGGCGTCACGACGAAGTCGCTCACGGGGATGAACAGGCTCGGCAGGACACCGAAGAGCTGGACGCCGGCGGGGTCGAGGCCGGTCTCCTCCTCGGCCTCCCTCAGCGCGGCGCGCAGCGGGCCCTCGCCGCGCGGGTCGCCGTCCTCCGGGTCCAGGGCGCCGCCGGGGAACGACGGCTGGCCCGCGTGCGAGCGCAGCGATCCCGCGCGCTCCATCAGCAGCAGCTCGGGGCCCCGCTCGCCCTCGCCGAAGAGGACGAGCACCGCGGACTGGCGCCCGCCGCCGCCCTCCGGCGGGAGGAAGCGGCTGAGCTGGTCGGGCCGGACGGTGGCCGCCGCCCGGGCCACGGGGGTCAGCCAGGCGGGCAGCCCCTCGGTGGTGACCGGGACGGGGGCGGGGGCGGGACCGTGGCCGTTCCGGAGGGCACCCCGGGCGGGCGCGGCAGGCTCGTCCGAGGAAGGGCCCGAGGCGGGGGCGGGGGCAGGGCCCGAGGCGGGGGCGGGGGCAGGGCCCGAGGCGGGGGCGGGGGCAGGGCCCGAGGCGGGGGCGGGGGCAGCGACAGGAGGCTCCTCGGAGGCGGGGACAGGGGGCCGGTCGTGTGGCTCGCCGTTCTCGGTCATGTCCCTGCCGCCTGTGTGCCCTGTGTGCGTGTCGCTCGCGTGCGTCATCGGCCCCCGGCCCTTGGTCCCTGGTCCCCCGTCGGTCCCCATGCACTCATCCGTTCCTGCACAACGCCCCGGCCCCCGTGGATGGTTCCTCCCTCACCCGGCGGCGCCGAGCGGCGGCGCGGCCTTGCCGGGGTAGTCCGGCGGGGGCTTGAGGCGCTGTCCGGGCATGCCGCCCTTCTCGTACTTCAGGAGCTTGCTCGCCTTCTCGGGGTCCGTCTCGCCCTCCCCGTACGACGGGCAGAGCGGGGCGATGGGGCAGGCGCCGCAGGCGGGCCTGCGGGAGTGGCAGATGCGGCGGCCGTGGAAGATCACCCGGTGCGAGAGCATCGTCCACTCGCTCTTGGGGAAGAGCGCGCCGACGGCGGCCTCGACCTTGTCCGGGTCCGTCTCCTCCGTCCACTTCCAGCGGCGGACGAGACGGCCGAAGTGGGTGTCCACGGTGATGCCGGGGACCCCGAAGGCGTTGCCGAGGACCACGAAGGCCGTCTTGCGGCCCACGCCGGGCAGCTTCACCAGGTCCTCCAGGCGCCCCGGCACCTCCCCGTCGAACTCGTCCCGCAGCGCGGCCGACAGGCCCATGATCGACTTGGTCTTGGCCCGGAAGAAGCCGGTCGGCCGGATCAGCTCCTCGACCTCCTCGGGGTTGGCGGCGGCCAGGTCCTCCGGGGTCGGGTACGCGGCGAACAGGGCGGGCGTGGTCTGGTTCACCCGCAGGTCCGTGGTCTGGGCCGACAGGACCGTGGCGACCAGGAGCTGGAAGGGGTTCTCGAAGTCCAGCTCCGGGTGGGCGTACGGATACACGTCGGCGAGCTCGCGGTTGATCCGCCGGGCCTGCCGCACGAGGCCCGTACGCGTCCTGGGGGCGGCGGGCGCCTTGGCGGACACCGCCCTCCCGCCGGAGGCCTTCCCTGCCGGGGCTCTCTTCGCGGGCGCCTTCTTCGCGGGCGCCTTCACGGCTGCCTTGGCCGCCGTCTTGTTCGCGGCCGTCTTCTTCGCCGCCGTCCTCTTCGTCACCGGACCGGCCGCTCGTTCCGTATCCGCCGTCCGGGACGTCCCGCTCCGCTTCGCGGGGGCGGCGGGGGACTCCCCCGGGCCCTCGGCGGCGGCCGGCTCCGCAGGGGGCCGAGCGGCCCGTGAAGCGCCTTCATTCGCCATGCGGCCAGCGTACGGGCCCCCACTGACACCGATGGCGGAGATACGCACTTGTCACCGCGACGAAGCCCGGCGCGGGGCGCACGCCGGGGCACGCCTCCTTCCGCTCACTCCCCGAGCCCCCGTTCCGCCCCCGTGCGCGGTGCGTCGGGCACCTCGCGGACCACGACATCCGCCCGGTTTGTCCGGTTCACCGGGGTGGCGGAAGCGTGTTCGCCCACAGCAGAATTATCCGGGGCAACCCCGTCCCGCGCCGCCCCGGCCTGTGCTCTCACGGGCCCTGGGGCGGATGTCCGGGCCGTGCGCGGGTAGCGGTATGCGGAGCCGATGCCCCGGATCAGCCCCCAATTGGCCCCCTTCCGCATTGCCTCCGACGCAAGTGCGGCAGACTTGAGTGACTGATCACACTGTTTGAACCGTCCGGCAAACTGGGGGCACGGTCCCCTGATGCAGGTCGACAAGGAGAGAACTCGTGGACGACGTTCTGCGGCGCGCCCCGCTCTTCGCGGCGCTCGATGACGAGCAGGCCGCGGAGCTCCGCGCCTCCATGAGTGAGGTGACCCTCGCCCGCGGAGACGCGCTCTTTCATGAGGGCGACCCCGGAGACCGCCTGTACGTGGTCACCGAAGGCAAGGTGAAGCTCCACCGCACCTCCCCCGACGGCCGCGAGAACATGCTGGCCGTCCTGGGCCCCGGTGAGCTCATCGGCGAGCTGTCGCTCTTCGACCCGGGCCCCCGCACCGCCACCGCCACCGCGCTCACCGAGGTCAAGCTCCTCGGCCTCGGCCACGGCGACCTCCAGCCGTGGCTGAACGCGCGGCCCGAGGTGGCCGCCGCCCTGCTGCGCGCC
Source organism: Streptomyces longispororuber (assembly GCF_014656095.1). Taxonomy (GTDB): domain Bacteria; phylum Actinomycetota; class Actinomycetes; order Streptomycetales; family Streptomycetaceae; genus Streptomyces; species Streptomyces longispororuber. The sequence goes on along the minus strand of NZ_BNBT01000003.1, from coordinate 32,089 downwards.
GTGGCCCGGCGCCTGCGCAAGACCAACGACCAGATGTCCGACCTGGTCTTCTCGGACGTCCCGGGCCGTGTGGCGCGCGCCCTGCTCGACCTGTCGCGCCGCTTCGGCGTGCAGTCCGAGGAAGGCATCCACGTGGTGCACGACCTCACGCAGGAGGAGCTCGCCCAGCTCGTCGGCGCCTCCCGCGAGACGGTCAACAAGGCCCTCGCGGACTTCGCGGGCCGCGGCTGGCTGCGCCTGGAGGCCCGCGCGGTGATCCTCCTGGACGTCGAGCGGCTCGCCAAGCGCTCGCGCTGACCCGCCACCTCGTGCGTACGGAGCCGGGGTCGCCCCCTGCCGGGGCGGCCCCGGTTCCGCGTACCCGGGGCATCCGGCCCGCCCGGCCCCGCGCCGCCGCGGAACACACCCCCGGACCTGCTCGCCCCCCGTGCCCCCCGCCTGCACAGTGACCCCATGACCAACGACAGCCGTGGACTCGACAGCCGTGGGCTCGAACGCCGTGGACTCGACAGCCAGGGGCTCGACAGCCGTGGCCTCGACAGCCAGGGGTACATCGCGCGCGAGGGGTCGCTCGGGCGGATCCAGGACGCCTTCCGGCCCGTCGTCGCCGCCGCGCGCGACCGGGTCGCGGACGTCTTCGGCAAGCGGCTCGACAGCGCGTACCTGTACGGCTCCGTGCCGCGCGGCACCGCCCGCGTCCGCCGCTCCGACCTGGACCTGCTGCTCGTCCTGCGCGAGGAGCCGACCGCGGCCGACCGCGCCGACGCGGACGCCGTCGCCGCCGCCGTGGACCGGGAGTTCCCGGAGGTCGACGGGGTCGGCGTGCTGCTGCTCGGCCGCGCCCGCGTCCTGAGCGAGCAGGAGACGTACGACCACGGCTGGTTCCTGGCCTGCCTCTGTACGCCGCTGCTCGGCGAGGACCTCGCGGAGTTCCTGCCCCGCTACCGGCCCAGCGGCCTGCTCGCCCGGGAGACCAACGGCGACCTGGCCCTGCTGCTGCCCCGCTGGCGCGCGGCCGTCGACCGGGCCGTGGCGGACCCCGGCGGCGCGGACGAGCTGCGCGCGCTGTGCCGCCGGTTCTCCCGGCACCTCGTCCGCACCGGCTTCACCCTGGTCATGCCCCGCTGGGGCGGCTGGACCAGCGACCTGGCCACGATGGCGGAGGTCTTCGGCCGGTACTACCCCGGGCGGGCCGCGCGGATGCGGGCGGCCGCCGCCGTCGCGGACGAGCCCGTGGCCGACGCGGAGGTGCTGCGCGGGCTCGTGGACGACCTGGGCCCGTGGCTGGCCGCGGAGTACACCGCCGTGCACGGCGAGAAGGCACCCCGGTCCACCGGGGCCTGACCGTCACCCACGCCCGGGACCACGCGCCCCGGCCCGGCGGCGCGGGGGCCGGTCACCAGATCAGGCCGTGCTCCTCCAGGTAGTCGAGCTGCGCCCGTACCGACAGCTCGGCCGCGGGCCACAGGGACCGGTCCACGTCCGCGTACACGTGCGCCACGACCTCGGAGGGCGTCGTGTAGCCGTCCTCGACGGCCGTCTCCACCTGGGCGAGGCGGCTGGCGCGGTGGGCCAGGTAGAACTCGACCGCGCCCTGGGCGTCGTCCAGGACCGGGCCGTGGCCCGGCAGGACCGTACGGACGCCGTCGTCGACGGTCAGCGAGCGCAGCCGGCGCAGCGAGTCCAGGTAGTCGCCGAGGCGGCCGTCGGGGTGGGCGACGACGGTGGTGCCGCGGCCCAGGACGGTGTCGCCCGTCAGGACGGCCCGGTCGGCGGGCAGGTGGAAGCAGAGCGAGTCGGCGGTGTGGCCCGGGGTGGGCACGACGCGCAGCTCAAGGCCGCCGGTGGTGATCACGTCACCGGGGGCGAGCCCCTCGTCGCCGAGGCGCAGCGCCGGGTCGAGCGCCCGGACCTTGGTGCCGGTCAGCTCGGCGAAGCGGGCGGCGCCCTCGGCGTGGTCGGGGTGCCCGTGCGTGAGGAGGGTGAGCGCGACGCGCTTTCCGGCCTGGGCGGCGGTCTCGACGACGCGGGCGAGGTGGGTCTCGTCCAGCGGCCCCGGGTCGATGACGACGGCGAGGCCGGAGTCCGGTTCGGCGACGATCCAGGTGTTGGTGCCGTCCAGGGTCATGGCGGACGGGTTGGGGGCGAGGACGTTGACGGCGCGGTCGGTGGCGGGGCCGCCGATCACCCCGCCCCTGGGCCGGCCCGGCAGGGCCGCTGCTTCGGTCATGCGGGGGTGGCTCCCGTCGGGCTGGGGGGCGGCGGACGCGCGCGGGTCGCTCACGCCGCGCCGCCGGAGGGGATGTGCTTGGTGAACTCGTCGTGGCCGGGCCAGGTCAGCACCAGCTCGCCGTCCTCGATCCGGGCCCGGGCCAGGATCGGCGTGAGGTCGCGCCCGGAGGCGGCGGCCACGGCGTCGGCGGCGGTCCGGTACGGGCCGAGCTGGCGCAGGGTCGCGATGGTGGGCGGCATCATGACGAGCTCGCCGCGGTCGTAGCCGTCGGCCGCCGCATCGGGGCTGATCCACACCGTGCGGTCCGCCTCCGTGGAGGCGTTGCGGGTGCGCTGGCCCTCGGGGAGCGCGGCCACGAAGAAGAAGGTGTCGTAGCGCCGGGGCTCGAACTCCGGAGTGATCCAGCGGGCCCACGCCCCCAGGAGGTCGCTGCGCAGCACGAGGCCGCGCCGGTCGAGGAACTCGGCGAAGGACAGGTCGCGGGCCACCAGGGCCTCGCGGTCCGCCTCCCAGTCGTCGCCCGTGGTGTCGCCGACGACGGTGTCCGGGGTGGGGCCCGCGAGCAGGACGCCCGCTTCCTCGTACGTCTCGCGGACGGCCGCGCAGACGGTGGCCTGGGCGGCGGACTCGTCGAGGCCGAGGCGGGCGGCCCAGGCGGCACGGGAGGGGCCCGTCCAGCGGACGGCGCGCTCGTGGTCGCGGGGGTCGACGCCACCACCCGGGTAGGCGTACGCGCCCGCCGCGAACGGCATCGACGTACGCCGCCGCAGCATGTGGACCTCCGGCCCGCGCGGGGTGTCCCGCAGGAGCAGCACCGTGGCGGCGGGGCGTGGCGGTGCCGGGGTGAGCTCGCCGCTCGCGAGTGCGCGGACGCGGTCGGGCCATTCCGGGGGGTACCACTGCCCATTCGCCATGGGCGGAGGCTATCTGGTGTGGAGCGGATGTTCGAGAGCCACCTGGGCCGGCCGGGGGCTGGCCGAACGGTTGCTCGGCACCTGGGCGCTGTGCCCACCCGTCCCGCCCAGCGGGACGATTGCCCACAGCGGGAAGCTGACGACGGCGGGAAAGCGCTCCGCGTCGGGGCCGGGCAGGCAGAGCCGGGCAGCACGGGTGGGCGGGCGGGAAACGGCCCCGCCAGGCAACGGCGGGAAAGCGCTCCGCGCCCGGGCCGGGCGGGCAGAGCCGGGCAGCACGGGTGGGCGGGTGGGAGAAAGGCCCCGGCCCGGCGGCAGCAGGCCTCACCCCCGCCCCGGCCGCCCGCCAGGGCTACGCCTCCAGTTCGACCTGGATCTCGACCTCCACCGGCGCGTCCAGCGGCAGCACCGCCACCCCCACCGCGCTCCGCGCATGCACCCCCGCGTCGCCCAGCGCAGCGCCCAGCAGCTCGCTGGCGCCGTTGAGGACGGCGGGCTGGCCCGTGAAGTCGGGCGCGGAGGCGACGAAACCGGTCACTTTCACCACGCGCACGATCCGGTCCAGGTCGCCCGCGACGGACTTCACGGCCGCGAGGGCGTTGAGCGCGCACAGCCGGGCCAGGTCCTTGGCCTCCTCGGGCGTGACCTCCCCGCCCACCTTGCCGGTGACGGGCAGCTTGCCGTCCACCATGGGGAGCTGGCCGGCCGTGTACACGTACACGCCGGACCGCACGGCGGGCTGGTACGCCGCGAGCGGCGGGACGACCTCGGGCAGCGTGTGCCCGAGCTCCGCCAGCTTCGCCTCGACAGCGCTCATGCCTGCTTCTCGCGCTTCAGGTAGGCCACGAGCTGCTCGGGGTTGTTCGGGCCCGGGACGACCTGGACGAGCTCCCAGCCGTCCTCTCCCCAGGTGTCCAGGATCTGCTTCGTGGCATGGACGAGCAGCGGCACCGTTGCGTATTCCCACTTGGTCATACGGCGACTGTAATGCCTGGGACCGGCCCCCTACGGACAGCCTCATGCGTAGCCCGCGGGCGGACTGGTTAGGCTCGAAGACGTGAGCAGGCTCCAGGTCGTCAGCGGCAAGGGCGGTACCGGCAAGACCACGGTCGCCGCGGCCCTCGCGCTCGCCCTCGCGACCGAGGGAAAGCGCACCCTCCTCGTGGAGGTCGAGGGCAGACAGGGCATCGCACAACTCTTCGAGACGGAGGCGCTTCCGTACGAGGAGCGGAAGATCGCCGTGGCCCCGGGCGGCGGGGAGGTGTACGCCCTGGCCATCGACGCCGAACTGGCACTCCTCGACTACCTCCAGATGTTCTACAAGCTCGGCGGCGCCGGCCGCGCCCTGAAGAAGCTCGGCGCCGTCGACTTCGCGACCACGATCGCGCCGGGCCTGCGGGACGTCCTGCTCACCGGCAAGGCCTGCGAGGCCGTACGCCGCAAGGACCGGAGCGGGCGGTTCGCGTACGACTGCGTGATCATGGACGCGCCGCCCACGGGCCGCGTCACGCGGTTCCTGAACGTGAACGACGAGGTCGCGGGGCTCGCCAAGATCGGCCCGATACACAACCAGGCGCAGGCCGTGATGCGCGTCCTCAAGTCCCCCGAGACCCAGGTGCACTTGGTGACCCTCCTGGAGGAGATGCCCGTCCAGGAGACCACCGACGGCATCGCCGAGCTGCGCGCCGCCGGACTGCCGGTGGGCCGCGTGATCGTGAACATGGTGCGCCCGGCGCTGCTCGACGAGGCCGCCCTCGACCTGGGCCTGGGGGGCGCGCCGCGCACCGCCATCGCCGCGTCCCTGTCGGCCGCGGGCCTCGGCGGCTCCCGCGGGGCCGCCGCCCGCCTCGTCGACCCGCTCCTGGACCAGGCCGCCGAGTACGCCGAGCGGCACGCCCTGGAGGCCTCCCAGCGCTCGCTCCTCGCCGATCTGGACCTGCCCCTGCACGAACTCCCGCTGCTGAGCGAGGGAGTGGACCTGGCGGGCCTGTACGAGCTCGCCGCGGAGCTGCGGCAGCAGGGGGTCTCGTGACCGCGGAACCCCCCGACACCCGGAAGCCTAGGAACTCATGAGCCTCGACCCGGCACGTGACCCGCTCGACGTCGACGCCCTGCTCGACGACCGCTCGACGCGCATCGTGGTGTGCTGCGGCTCGGGCGGCGTGGGCAAGACCACCACGGCCGCCGCGCTCGGCCTGCGCGCCGCCGAACGGGGGCGGTCCGTCGTGGTGTTGACCATCGACCCGGCGCGCCGCCTCGCGCAGTCCATGGGCATCGACTCGCTGGACAACGTGCCGCGGCGGGTGGAGGGCATCAAGGGCGAGGGCGAGCTGTGCGCCATGATGCTCGACATGAAGCGCACCTTCGACGAGATCGTCGAGGCGCACGCGGACCGGGAGCGCGCGAAGGCGATCCTGACCAACCCCTTCTACCAGTCGCTCTCGGCGGGCTTCGCGGGCACGCAGGAGTACATGGCGATGGAGAAGCTCGGGCAGTTGCGGGCCCGGGACGAGTGGGACCTGATCGTCGTCGACACGCCGCCCTCGCGTTCGGCGCTGGACTTCCTGGACGCGCCCAAGCGGCTCGGGTCGTTCCTGGACGGCAAGCTGATCCGGCTGCTCATGGCCCCGGCGAAGGTGGGCGGCCGGGCCGGGATGAAGTTCCTGAACGTCGGCATGTCGATGATGACGGGCGCCCTCGGCAAGCTGCTCGGCGGGCAGCTCCTGCGGGACGTGCAGACGTTCGTGGCGGCCATGGACACGATGTTCGGCGGCTTCCGCAAGCGGGCCGACGCCACCTACCGGCTGCTCCAGGCACCGGGCACGGCGTTCCTGGTGGTGGCGTCGCCGGAGCGGGACGCGCTGCGGGAGGCGGCGTACTTCGTGGAGCGGCTCGCCGCGGACGCCATGCCGCTCGCCGGCCTCGTACTGAACCGGGTGCACGGCAGCGGGGCGGCGGAGCTGTCCGCCGAGCGGGCGCTCGCGGCGGCGGAAAATCTTGAGGAGCGCCGCATTGTGGATCAGGAGGGCGGGAAGATTGGAGTGCGTAGCTCCTTCGAGGCTCCCTCCTCCGGGGCTCCCGCCACGCAGGCTCCCGACTCCCCCGGGACGCCCGGTGGTTCACCGTCCACCGGCACCCCGTCCGAAGGAACCGAGCCCGCGCCCGTACCGGAACCGGACACGTCCATAGCCCCGCCCGCGGAGCCGCCCGCGGATTCGTCCGTCGAGCGGCTGACCGCGGGCCTGCTGCGGCTGCACGCGGAGCGGATGCGCCTGATCGCCCGCGAGCGGCACACGCGCGACCGCTTCACCGCGCTGCACCCCGAGGTGGCGGTGGCCGAGGTGGCCGCGCTGCCGGGAGACGTCCACGACCTCGCGGGCCTGCGCGCCATCGGCGACCAGCTCGCGGCGGCCACCGGCGACCCGGCCCGCTGAACCCGGGGCACCCGGCCACCGGAAACGGGCGCCCGGTACGGCCGCGTGCGGCACCACCGGGCCGGCGGGCCGCAGCGGTGCCCGGCATGCCCGCCGGACGAAGCGCTGCACTGTGCGGCGTACCGATGGCGCACGGTGGGAGCCCGTGACCCGCCACGGTGGGAGCCCGCGACCCGCCGGGGTGCCGGGGCGGCCCGACCCGGCTTCCGGGGGCCGCCCGTGACCCGGCTCCGGGGCCGCCCGTGAGCGCGGCGGCACCCCGGAGAGCCGGTGGCCCGCTGAACCGGTCAGGCGGTCAGGCGGTCAGCCCGTACTGCTGAAGCTTTGACGTGGGGTCAGCCCACGGCGGCGTAGCTCTCGTACGTCTCCTCGTTGTCCAAGTCCACGGGCAGCAGGCCCGCGCCACGCTCGTACTCGGAGCGCGCGGTCTCAAGGAGCCTGCGCCATGAGGTGACCGTGGGGCGCCTGCGCAGCAGTGCGCGCCGCTCCCGCTCCGTCATGCCACCCCACACGCCGAACTCGACGCGGTTGTCCAGCGCGTCGGCCAGGCACTCGGTCCGCACCGGGCAGCCGGTGCACACCGCCTTGGCCCTGTTCTGCGCTGCTCCTTGTACGAACAGTTCGTCCGGATCGGTAGTGCGGCAGGCGGCCTGCGCACTCCAGTCGGTTACCCAGCCCATACCGGCGCCGTCCTCTCCCGAATCGAGGCTCCCCCACGGCGGCAGCGGCATATTCACCGCCGCCAGTTGAGGACGTTACGGAAGGTGGGCACAGCGCAACACCCCCTTCGGGCCCAATCTTGGATGGCCCGAACGGACTATGCGTAAGCGGCAGATCACCCGACGGAGTGAGCTGGCGACATGCACGACCTACCCGGCAAATGCGGGCAGTTGAGCTGCGGCGCGGCGGACACACGCGCCGGTTGGGGCGGATTCGGTCACGGATCCGCCAGAGACCCGACACGGATGCGCCAAAGGCCGCCAGGGACGACGCACGGACGAACCGCGCACCACCCCCCGGCCGGACCACACCCGCTCCCGGGACCGACCCCCCGCCGGCCCGGCCGGACCATGCGGGCTTCCGGAGGAGCCGCACGAAGCTGAACGAACAGCGAGGGAACGACGTAGGAAAGGGTACGGAGCCATACTGCCGTGACAGTTGAGAGCAGCTTAGGCCAATGCATCTCCGCCTGTCCGGCGAATCGATACGTAGGCACCGCCCGTCGCCCTGCCGTCAAGACGGCCCGCGGAGGTGTTCTTCGGGCAGCGGCCGCTTTCGCAGCCCGCGGGCGCAGGCGGGACCGGCGGGCGCACCTGGGACCGCGGGCGCACGCGGGACCGGCGGGTGCACCTGGGACCGGCGGGCGTGGGCGAGACCCGCGGGCGTACGCGAGTCGCGGCCACGGCAGCGGCGTACGCGAGAAGTGACCACGGCAGCGGTGTACGCGGGACGCGACCACGGCAGTGGCGTACGCGAGACACGGCCACGGCAGCGGCAGCGGCCCGGCCCCACCAGCCCCGCCCCCCGCCCCTCCCCGGATGTCACGATCCGGCACTCGAACATCCCGAGATCCACTTGCTCCCTCGGAACGCCCTTATCTACGGATTAGGCTGCACCCATGGGAAACAAGCGATCGGGGGGCGGCCTCTCCCCAGCGCAGCAGGCCGCCAAGTTCCTCGGCGTCAGCGTGCTCGCGGGCGCGGTGCTCGCCGGGATCGCGCTGCCCGCCGTGGGGGTGATCGGCCTCGCGGCCAAGGGTTCGGTCGAGGGCTTCGACGAGCTCCCGGCCAATCTGAAGCAGCCGCCGCTGAGCCAGCGCACCACCATCCTGGACGCCGCGGGCGGCCCCATCGCCACGGTCTACTCGCGGGACCGCACGGTGGTCCCGCTGAACCGCATCTCCCCGTACATGCAGAAGGCGATCGTCGCGATCGAGGACTCGCGCTTCTACGAGCACGGCGCGGTCGACCTCAAGGGCATCCTGCGCGCCCTGAACCAGAACGCGCAGAGCGGCGGCGTCTCCCAGGGCGCCTCGACGCTCACCCAGCAGTACGTGAAGAACGTCTTCGTGGAGGAGGCCGGCGACGACGCCGCGAAGGTCGCCGAGGCCACGCAGCAGACGCTCGGCCGCAAGATCCGCGAGCTGAAGTACGCGATCCAGGTCGAGGAGGAGCTCGGCAAGAAGAAGATCCTCAAGAACTACCTGAACATCACGTACTTCGGCCAGCAGGCGTACGGCGTCGAGGCGGCGTCCCAGCGGTACTTCTCCAAGCACGCCAAGGACCTGAAGCTGCAGGAGGCCGCGCTCCTCGCGGGCATCGTGCAGTCGCCGAGCCGCTACGACCCGGTGAACGACGCCACGGAGGCCAAGCAGCGGCGCAACGTCGTCCTGCAGCGCATGGCCGAGACCCGCGACATCTCGCAGGCCGAGGCCGACCGCGCGAAGCGCAGCCCGCTCAAGCTGAACGTGAGCCGCCCGAAGAACGGCTGCATCACCGCCGTGAAGGGCGCCGGGTTCTTCTGCAAGTACGTGGAGAAGGTCTTCCTCAACGACCCGGTCTTCGGCAAGACCAGGGAAGCCCGCGCCAAGCTCTGGAACCGTGGCGGCCTCAGGATCAGGACCACCCTGGACCCGCAGACCCAGCGCTCCGTACAGGACTCGATCAAGGACCACGTCTACCAGACCGACGACGTGGCCACCGCCGCGACCATCGTCGAGCCGGGCAGCGGCAAGATCCTCGGCATGGGCCAGTCCCGCCCCTTCGGCTACGGCAAGAACGAGACCGAGATCAACCTGTCCGTCGACCGCGCGATGGGCGGCGGCGCGGGCTACCAGCCGGGCTCCACCTTCAAGCCGATCGTGGCGGCCGCCGCCCTGGAGCGCGGCATGTCCGCGGGCAAGCGCTACTCCGCCCCGTACGAGATGCCGTACCCGGAGCGGATCTCGGCCTGCGACGGCAAGACCTGGGTGAACACCGGCGGGCAGAAGCTCACCAACGAGAACGAGTCCGAGGTCGGCCCCTACCGCCTGCGGGAGGCCACCGCGAAGTCCGTGAACACGTACTTCGTGCAGATGATCGACGACATCGGCATCTGCCCGGTCACGGAGCTGGCCGGCAAGATGGGCGTCGAGCGGGCCGACGGCAAGCCGATGGACCAGGCCCCGTCGATCGCGCTCGGCACCCAGGAGGTGTCGCCGCTGACGATGGCGAGCGCGTACGCGACGTTCGCCGCGCGCGGTGTGTACTGCACGCCGATCGCCATCGAGTCGATCAGGACGATCGGCGGGAAGTCCCTGCCGGTGCCGAAGTCGAAGTGCTCGCGGGCGATGTCGGAGCGGACCGCCGACACGGTGAACACGCTGCTGCGGGGCGTCGTCGAGGACGGCACCGGCCGCCAGGCGGGCCTCGGCTCGCGCGCGAGCGCGGGCAAGACCGGTACGACGGACTTCCGGTACGCCGCCTGGTTCGCGGGCTACACCCCGAACATGTCCGGCGCGGTCTGGGTCGGCGACCCCGCCCACGAGCGCAAGATGATCGACATCTCCATCGGCGGCCGCCCCTACGCCCGCGTCTTCGGCGGCGAGGTCCCCGGCCCGATCTGGCGCGACGCGATGAGCGGCGCCCTGGAGGGCAAGCCCGCACCGGGCTTCGAGCGGGTGCACCTGCCGGGCGACGGCGACGACGGCCGCGACGGCGGCGACGGCCATGACGGCGGCCGGGGCGGCGACGGGGACGACGACAAGCCGGGCGACGGCAACGGCGACGGCAACGGCGACGGCGACGGCGACGGAGATGGCAACGGAGATGGCAACGGCAGCCCGTGGCCGGGCGTGATCGGCGGCGGGGACGGCTTCGGCGGCCGGGGCGACTGACCCCGCTGATACGGCTTCCGTTACGTCTACGGGGGCGGCCCCGAGCTCTTGGGCTCGGGGCCGCCCCCGTTCACGTACGAGTAGAGGGAACTCGTACGAGTAGAGGGAACTCGTACGAGTAGAGGGAAAGGGAAGCGGACGGGGAAGGGAACGCGGATCAGCCGCCGGCGAGCAGGCGCTTCACCGTGGCGGCGACGCGGCCGCCTTCCGCCTGACCGGCCACCTTCGGGTTCACGATCTTCATGACCTGGCCCATGGCCTTGGGGCCCTCCGCGCCCGCGCCCTTCGCCTCCGCGACGGCGGCGGCGACGATCTGCTCGAGCTCGTCGTCGGAGAGCTGCTTGGGCAGGTACGCGGCGAGGACCTCGCCCTCGGCGCGCTCGCGCTCGGCCTGCTCGGGGCGGCCGCCCTGCGCGAAGGCCTCGGCCGCCTCGCGGCGCTTCTTCGCCTCGCGGGTGATCACCTTCTGCACCTCGTCGTCGGAGAGCTCGCGCTTCTCCTTGCCGGCGACCTCCTCCTTCGTCACGGCGGCGAGGGTCAGCCGGAGCGTCGAGGAGCGCAGCTCATCGCGCTCCTTGATCGCGGCGTTGAGGTCGTCCTTGAGCTTCGACTTGAGCGTGGTCATGCGGCAATTGTGGCAGGTGGGCAGGGCGGTTGGCCCCTTCATTTCCGGGCCGGGGCCGGGCGCCGGGCGCGGGTTCGTACCGGGTTGGTCTCCCGGGGCTCGCCGTCCGGAGGGCGTACGGGGTCTGACACGATGGAGGTATGCGCGCGCGATACGCAGTACCTCTGGGAATCACGGCGACGGCCGCGGCCGGGATCGCCTACTCGGCGGGCATCGAGACCCGCCTCTTCCGCCTCCGGCGAGTGACCGTCCCCGTGCTGCCGCCGGGGATGCGCCCCCTGCGCGTCCTCCAGGTCTCGGACATCCACATGGTGTCGGGCCAGCGCAGGAAGCAGCGCTGGCTGCGCTCGCTTGCGGGCCTGCGCCCCGACTTCGTGATCAACACGGGCGACAACCTGTCGGACCCGGAGGGCGTCCCCGAGGTCCTGGACGCGCTGGGGCCGCTCATGGCCTTCCCCGGGGTGTACGTCTTCGGCTCGAACGACTACTACGGCCCGAAGCTCCGCAACCCGGCCCGGTACCTGCTCGAGAAGGTGCAGGGGCGCCACGGCCTGAACGGCAACCCGCCCGCCGTGGGCGTGATCCACAACCCGTGGGAGGACCTGCGCGACGGCTTCGACGCGGCGGGCTGGGTGAACCTCACGAACACCCGGGGCAGCCTCAAGATCGACGGCTACGAGATCGCGTTCACGGGCCTGGACGACCCGCACATCAAGCGGGACCGGTACGAGCGGGTGGCGGGCGGCCCCGACGAGGCCGCCGACTTCTCCCTGGGCGTCGTGCACGCCCCGTACATCCGCTCCCTGGACGCCTTCACCGCGGACGGCTACCCGCTGGTCCTGGCCGGCCACACCCACGGCGGCCAGCTCTGCGTCCCCTTCTACGGGGCCCTGGTCACCAACTGCGACCTGGACACGGACCGCGTGAAGGGCCTCTCCACGCACCAGGCCGGGGGCCACACCTCGTACCTGCACGTCTCGGCGGGCTGCGGCGCCAGCCGCTACACCCCGCTGCGCTTCGCCTGCCCGCCCGAGGCCACACTCCTGACCCTCACGGAGCGCTCCGAGTGGACCTGACCCGGCCCCGCCGGGAAACCGGATTTCGTCTCCGGCCGCCGGTCCGCTAAAGTAATCGATGTCGCCGCGACCTGCACAGCAGAGCTGACAGGCAGCGGAGCATCGACATCGGGGTGTGGCGCAGCTTGGCAGCGCGCTTCGTTCGGGACGAAGAGGTCGTGGGTTCAAATCCCGCCACCCCGACAGTGAAGTACCAGATCAGGGGCCTGATCCGCATCGCGGGTCGGGCCCCTGAGTGGTTTCCGAAGCCTCTCGGGAGAAATCTGGGAGAAGATCTTGAACACATCCTTGCCAGGGCCGCCGATCGAGACGTCACCAAGCACCTCTCCCTCACCCGTTCTCTAATTCAGTCGCGCCGCCCATAGGGGGACGAGTAGGGTGATCCCGACAAGGGCTACCGCTCTTGTCGGGACTTCTAGGGCTGCGGTTCTAGGAGAGAAGGGGGCAGACATGCCCAGGTACGTACATGTGCCCACAGAGGCCACACCCCATCTCATCCGCCAGGCGTACGAAGCCGGCGGGCCCTACCAGTGGGCGCGAGAGGCGTGGAAGAACTCCGAGGAGAGCGGCGCGTCGATCATCCATTTCGGGATCGAGGAGCAGGCCGCAGAACGACAGGGCGTTCTCCGCCGCACGATCATGGACAACGGCACCGGGATGCGTCCGGAGGACCTCAAGGTCTTCCTCACGACCTTCGGCGGCGGCGGTAAGCCCATCGGTGTTGACGGCAACTTCGGTCAGGGTTTCAAGTCATCAGTCTTGCCATGGAACCCGTACGGCGTCGTCGTCATCAGCTACACAGCCGAAGCTCCGGACGGCGCCATGCTGTGGATCTACCGTGACGGCGACGGCAACTACGCCCTCAGGGAGTGGTCCGCCGAGGACGAGAACGGTGAGTTCGTCAGTCTCACTGACGTCGTGCAGCCGTTCATAGACGATGAACACGGCTGCGACTGGAGTCGCATCCGTCCCCCGTGGATGACGACGGGAACAATCATGGTGCTGCTGGGGTCGGGCCCCGACAGCGACACGTGGATGGGAGATCAGGAGCCCTCCCGTAAGGAAACGGTCGACGACCTCATTCGGTACCTCAACAGCCGATTGATCGAAGTACCGAAGAGGGACGGCACGCCGATCGAGACCACGGTCGTCGACCTGTACGCCAAGCGGAGCAGCGACCGTCGGGATACCCGAGACAAGACTGTTGCCCTGCCCGACGGCAGGGCCATGGTGTGGCGCCCTCGGCGCGTCTATGGTCTGCGGCACTACATCCCTGATGCTGCCGTGACAGGCACAGTCACCGTCGACGAGCACGGGACCGAGGTGGACTGGTTCTATGTTCCGGAGCCGGAGGACCCCGTCGGCGGTACCTCCGACTACATCGTCCAGCGCCCCAACGTGGTTGTGGACTATCAGGGCGAGGCCTACCACGCGGACCGGAGCAAAAGCCGATACCGCTTGTTCGGCATCACCGACGAAATCATGGGACGTACCTGGCTGATCGTCCGCCCGCCGATCTACAGCGACAGCCGGCCCACCCAGTGGGGTGTGATCACTCAGGCATCCCGCCACATGCTTTTCGGCAAGGGCGGCCTGGAGTTGCCGTGGGAAGAGTGGGGGGACGCCTTCTTTGACAACTTCCCAGAGGAGTTGGCCAAGGCGCGGGAGGCCGCCCGGGCTCGTGACACCACCCAGACGGACCCGTCGATGGCCAAGAACCTTGCACGGATCCTCGACCGGCTGAACCCTCGCTTCAAGGCATCCCGGGTTCTCAGCTCATCTCTCGGCAAGGTACTTGGTAATCCGACTGGCTCGTTCGCCGGCAGTCCAGGCTCCCGCGGCCCGCGGCCCGCCGGGGGTACCGGGCGGCCTGGAGGCACGGGCGGAACGTCGGGGCCTCGGCACGTGTTGGTACCTGCGACGGCCGGTTCGATGCAGGGGTCTCCTTCGCGAGTACGGGGCGGATACCCTGCGTTCATCTGGAAGCGCTTCGACCCCGACGAGTGCAGGCACTTGGGGCAGTACGTACCCAACGATGTGCACACCATCGACCAGACGGTGTACCGGGGCGTCGTGTACCTCAACTCCGCTCACCCTGTTTTCGTACAGGAGTTCAATCACTGGGCCGACCAGATCTGGCCGAAGGCCGATCCGACCAAGGTGCAGGAGTTGGTGCAGCGGGTCTACGGCGAAGAGGCTGTCGCACATGTAGTGCATGCCCAACGGCTTAACGGAACTCTCGTGGGCAAGACGGAAAACGATGAACCGATTCGCATCGGCGAGGAGGACGTCCGACAGCTACTTGAGCCAGCTGCCCTGTCCGCCGCGCTGCTGGGACTCGTCAACGTCGAGCAACGAATCCTGACCCAGGGCGGCGGGCTCTTCGGGCGTCGCGCCGACTCGTAAGGAACCTCAGACAACGCCAGAGTGGGGGGGTACCTACCCGTTCGGGTAGGTACCCCCCCACTCTGTACGACCCATGTCAACCTATCGATGCTCCACAAGACGCTGATGCAACAGGTCGTTGAGCACCGCGACCGGCGACGTGGGGCACATGGCCAACCGGGCGTCCAGGGACGCCTTCCACTCAACGGTGAGGTTCGCCATCAGCTCCTCGCGCATCTCTCGGGTGATGTGGGTGTAGCGCGCCTGTACCGATCCGTCGATGTGCCCCATGCGCTCATCCATGAGCTTGGGCGGGGTACGGAACCCCTCCATGCGCGTCTTGTGCGTGTGGCGCAGCCCGTGGGGGGTGAGCCCCTTCGCGATCGGCACCCAGCAGGAGTCAGCGCGGGCTTGGGCGCCTCTCCCCCGCGCAGGGACACCGGGCCAAGGTTGGGCGAGTACAGGTACGGGCCGCGCTTCCTGGGGTGCCTTCTTCGGGTACCAGCCGGAAGCGGCTGGGGTGAAGAGCCACGTGGCGAAACCGTTCCGGCGCCAGTGCTCGGCCTGGTCCACGGCGCCTCCTCCGCGGGTGAAGCCGAGAGCTTCGATGGCCTCCCGTACGCGCGCCCGGGTGGCTTCGGCTACGACGTCCGGCCGATTGAGAACGTTGGACACAGTGCCGGTGGAGACGCCGGCGCGTCTCGCCACGTCCACAACCTTCGCGCCGGTCTCCCCTGTGCGGGACACACCCTGTCCTCGGAACAGGTACGTCCTGCCGTGGCAGGCGCAGGGCTTCGGCTGCGTACGGGCTATATGGCTGGCCCACAGACGAACGAGCCATGGCGGAGCGTCGATGGTGCGGTAGCTGTCGTCCTTGGGCGGGCAGTGCTCGAACACTCCGGAGTCGAGTTCGTAGAGCTGCCATTCCACGCGTACAGCCTTGGGGCGGATGAACTCGGTCTCCAAGCCCACGATTTCGGCCCACCGCATGCCCGTGTAGCCCTTGGTGACAAGGGCCACGAATTCATCGTCACGCCCGGAGAGGAGGGAGGCTCGCTCGGCACAGAGCAGCATGCCGAGCGGATCGGTGACGACCTTCTCCGGCCCACGGTTACGCGAACGCCCAGCGCGCTTTCCCCTGCCGCGACGCTTCGTGGCGGGGTTGGCGTCTATGAGCCCGTCGTCGACGGCGTCTTCGAGCACCAGGTGGAGGGTGCCCCGCCACGTCTTCACGCTCGATACGGCGTAGAGCGCCTTCTCCTTCTTCTCCCACTTGTCGACGTCCGTGCGTTGGATAGACGCGAGTGACCGGTCCTCGAACTCGGGGAGTAAATGCTCTTCGAGGTGACGGCGGTAGTTCTGCATAGTGGAGGCAGCGAGATCCTGGGCCGCGTACCAGCGTGAGGCGTACTCACCAAAGGTGATCTGTCCAACCGCCGGGTCCTTCCATGTGCCGCCCCGCACCTTCGCTTCTTCAGCGTCGCCAGCTTGCTTGGCCTCGCGCTTCGTTCGGAAACGGATGGTGTTGCCATCCTCGTCCGCCACGGTGCCGTACTTGCCCGGCGATATCTTGTAGCGGCCACGCCAGTACGTGCCGCGGTTCTCCGCGAACCCCATGCTCCCTCTCAATGCAAAGCAGTGGGTGGGAGTCGTCGTACCGACTCCCACCCACTGCGAACTGTTCGTTTGTCAGGCGGCGTTTCGCGCGCGCCGTGGGCGACGCGCCCGGAGGTGCACCACGGGCACGCCCGATCGAGCCTGCGAGCGTCGCCGAGGTAAAGTCCCCTGTTCCTCCGAGACGTTCACGTGGTCGGGCCGCTCCTCAAGAATGTGGAAGATTTCCTCCACATGACTCTTCGTGAAGCGGTAGCCGCTGCCGCTCCGGATGAACGGGATACGACGGCGGCGCGCCTGTTCCTTCACCCACCACTCCGAGCAGTCGAGCGCCTCAGCGATTTGGGCAGGTGAGTACGTCGGGGGAAGGGCGTGATTCTTCTGACCCGAGTTCATGGCTCCTCTTCTTGGAGTCGACAGGCAGGAAGGCGGGCGGGGCCCCCTCCCTGTCAGGTCCGCTACTTCCGCTACCTCCGCTACCGCCCTGGTCAGGGGCATGATCGAGGTAGCGGATAGGGGTGCGGGTAGCGGATGGAGCCGCTAACGCCCCGGGTTCGTGGCCGCGGGACGGGTAGCGGATGGGGCGGCGCGGTAGCAGATACGGAAGGGCGATCCGCTACCGCTTTTAGGGCTCTGACGTGCCCGGTAGCGGAGGTAGCGGAAGTAGCGCACTTCCCGCGGGGGGTGGGCAGTACCGCTGCCATGCGTCGTGCAGGTCGCTCGCGTAGTAGCCCTTCATGACGCTTCCGCCTGCCTTGATGTTGCGGGCCGCGATGGGGGTGTTGTCCGCGGTCATGTACTCCCGCAGCATCCTTGAGAGCCCGCGCGCATCGAGCGGCTTGCCGCTCATGTCCGCCCACGGCGCCTCTTCGAGGCTGTGCAGCCTGTCGAGGATGGCGACGGTGGGCAGGCGGTCGATGCCGTTGAACACGTAGTCGCGCAGGTCCGTGAGGAGGCGGATGCCGATGCTGCCCTTGTCGCTGCTCTTCGCCGCGTTCACCAGCTCGATGCAGGCGGCGCGGGCCCGCTCCGGCCAGGCGCCGCCAGCCGCGTCGGCAACGGCCAGGAGGGGTTCCCACACGTCCGCGGGCCGGTCGCTGATGCCCTCCGGGAGTTCCGGGAACACCCCGTCGACCACGTGGCGGACGGACTGCGCCCACGCGGCGAGCCGGTCGCGCAGCGCGTGCCCCTCCTTCTCGTGGATGCGCTGCCGGAACGGCTCCACATGCTCGTTCGGCGCGCGGCGGCGCATGCGCACGATGACGGAGCGGGTCAGGATCGTGTCCGGCAGCGAGCCGAGACCGGCGACCGCGACCCCGCAGAACGACGGGAACTCCTGTACCTGCTGATTGGAGCCGTCCCCCACGCAGCGCCACATGACGCCGGAGCGCCGGTGACCGGCGTTCAGGAAACCGCGGAGCTGTTCGTTCTCTCCGGCCTTGGGCCCGAAGACGGTGTCGATCTCGTCGAACAGGATCGTGGGCCGTCCCTCCATGCCCGAGACCGCGCGGAAGAGCGCGGAGGCGGAGGCGTTGACCGCGACCATCGGTTGCGGCACGAGGGTTTCCACGATCTCCAGCGCACGGGACTTACCCGAACCCGGCTCCGGCGACAGGAACGCGAGCCGCGGTGTGGAGTCGAAGCAGTCGAGCAGGTGCGCGTGCGCGTCCCACAGCGTCACGGCGACGTACGCGGCATCGAGGGGGAAGATGTTGAAGCGGCGGTGGAAGGCTTCGACCTCATCGAGCAGTGCGGAGCCGTCCATGACGGGTGCCGGCGGATTGGTGTTCATGCCGCCTGCCCCCCTTCCTGGTTGCTGCGGAGCGGGCATGTGTCGCGGTGGGCGGTGTGGGCTTCGATCAGCGCAAGCACCTTGGTGTGGCCGACGGCGCTGTGGTCCCTCCCGCACAGGCACTTCGAGGTGGCCGTCGGTATGGCGCCGCGCGGCGCGCAGATGCACAGCCACGCGACCGGGAAGCGTCCGTCGCCACGGTGCGGGTCAGAACAAAGAGCAGAAGGGACCCCCTTGCGGGCGGCGCCTTTCGGTTCGCCCACGGCCGGACCATGCGCGGCGAGCGTGGCAGCGCGCGGGCCGGTCGGGGTGGCGGGAAGGCTCTTCAGTGAGGGGCGGGGCGCGCTGCTCATGCCACCCTCCGCTGACCGTTGCGGGCAATCGACCAGTTCAGACCGCTGCGAATGGTCGCCTCACAAGATCGCGGCGAAAGGCCAGCCTGCTCCCCCGCCCACTGAAGAGCCTCCTCAACCTGCTCCCTGGGAAGGTCGCCCCACGCGATGAACCGCCCCAAGGCTCGCGCCGCCCGGAGCAACGTGGCGTTGCGCTCGCCCTCCGGAGCATGCCGCACGGACGCGGTTTCCGCGTTCAAGCCCGCTGCCGCGTAGCGAGAGGCTCGTACGGCCGACGGTGCAGTCATCAGTGCCCGCGAAGCCTGACGAGCCGTCAGGCGGGCGCTCAGCCATTCTGGCAGAGGGGCGGGCGGCAAGTCGTTGACGACCGCGTAGGCGCCCATGGGGGTGAGGCTGCCGGGGGCAACGATGTAGCCGCCCCATGCGCGGGTGTCGATGCGCTTGCCGAGTCGGCCGGCCGTGTTGCAGAGCCGGACGCCGGACGGGGCGGTGAAGTACAGGTGGACCCCGCCGCTCGCGGTCCGCACCGTGCGGGTGGCGGGTACGGCCTGCCCGGCGCGCTCGCAGAGCGCCGTGAAGGTCGTCACGCCGTTAGGCGTGTCCGTACTGCTCTTCCGCTTGGGCATGTCGAGGTCGACGACGACCAACCCGGACGGACCGGTCGCGATGCCGACGTTGAACGGCAGGTCGCCCCACGCGCGGTGGATGCGGTCCGGATCGATGGTGGCGCGCTCTTCCCACTTGCGGTGACCGCCAGCGCAGTCCCCGATGCCGGGACAGACGTCTTCACCGTGAAGGGCCGGACGCTTGTCGCCGGGACGGAGCGGGAGGACGGCCCATCCCCGCTCCGCGGCGTCCAGTGCTGCGTACAGGAGGTGACGGTTCATGCCACCACCTCCAGCGCCTTGAAGGCGAGGAAGGCACGCCCGATCCACTCCGCGTAGGCGGGAGGGATGGCCTCAGTCAGTTCCTCGCGCACGTCGGTCCACGTGATGCCCATCGCGGCCTGAAGCTCCGGGACGGACGGCTTGCCCCCGCCGCTGCCGTAGGCGGCGACGTACGGACCGTCATAGAACCGGCCGTGCCGGTAGCCGCGCACCCGCCCGCGGTGCGGCACGTGAGTGGGCCGCTCGATGTTCCAGCCACCCAACTCGAAGTTGCGGTGGCGGATGACCCCAAGCCCGAACATCTCGCCGCACAAGGTCAGATCCTTCCGGATCTCGGCGCGGCCGTTGGGCTGCTCGATGACGTACGGCAGGCCCGTCTTGTCGAGCAGGTCGCGAGTGGGCGCCACGAGGTCTTCGTGAGTGCCGCCCCATCCCTGGGAGGCGTTGGTTCCCACGGTCAGGGCGCATCCGTGTTGGCAGGGCGGGGAGGCGTGAACGAACGCGTACCGCTCAATGCCCCCGGACAGGATCAGCGCGGCGAGCCGTTCGAGCGCGTCGCCCCGGTGGTACGGGAAGGGGTAGTTCGGCCGGTCGGCGATGTCGACACCGTCCACGACGAAACCGGCGCGGGCATAGCCCACGGCGGCGCCGCCGGCGCACGAGAACAGATCGAGCAGGCGCGGCCGGGGACGACCACGCCTCGTTGGGGTGGCATGGGCCGGACGGCCCTCGCCGAATAACGTTCGTTGGGTCATGCTGGACGTCTCCTGCTCTCTTGGAGGGACTGGAGAACCGGGGCGGGCGCAGGCTTGTGGTGAGACGGCGCCCGCCTCGGGCGTAGCTAGCCGTGGAAGTGGTTGCGCTTGATGACGGCCTTGCGGATCTGGACCGTGGTCCCGCCGCTCGGGCGGGACGCTCCGAGCACCTGCACGGCCACCCAGCCGCCGAAGATGACGGCGGCGAGGATGACGAGCTGGGTGATCAGCGCGGTCAGGGCGGTGATGAACGCGGTGAGCAGGAACAGCCCGCCGCACACCGCGCTGAACCCGATGCCCCCGAGGGCGATGTTCACCGCTGCGCGGGAGACGGGTGGCTTGACCCTGACCGGTTCGGGCTGGGTGGGGATGACGGCGTAGCCGGTGACGATCCGGCCGTCCGGCAGGACCACGCTCGTCACCGTCGGGATGGCGGCGGGCTGCGCCGGGATGAGCGGTGCCGCGTGGGCGGGGGTGATCGGGGTGGGGTGGTGGACTTCCACAGCCGCCGCGTCGCGGGCGGCCGGGTGGCGGTACTGGTTCATGTTGGGTGTCCTTCCTGGTCAGTCACCGAATTCGGCGAGGGCGTCGGCGGCGGCCTGGACGAGGTTGTGGATGGGCTCGTATGCGCCGGTCCCGGCGGTGAAGAAGCCGAACAGGAACAGCGCGGTGGCGGCGGCACCCCCGGCAGCCCTGGTCCTGACGGCGAGGGCGGAGGCGGCGCCGAACAGCAGCACGGCGGAGATGTTGAGGATCATCGGGAGCCTTCCGGGCGGGGGGTGTCGGTGCCAGCGCGGTAGATGCGGGCCCAGCGGTTGTAGAGCCAGCGGCCGACGCGGATGCGTTTGCCGGTCGCCTTGCAGCGGCGGCAGTCCTGGCCGCGCTTGAGGCGCCCTTGGCGGTCGGTGGTGAGTTCGTGGCCCATGCCGCGGCACTTGCGGCAGTTGCCGAACGGCGAGACCGCACACACGCTGACGTAACAGAGGGTGACCGCAAGGGGCAGAGCGATAGCGAGCAGGACGGGGGTCATGAAAGCCCCTCCCAGCGGGTTTTCGGAGGTTTCCGCAGGTGGGCCGCTATCCGCTAGCGGACTGATCAGAGCGGGTTTGGGGCGCTAGCGGGGCCGCTAACGTTAGCGGGGTGTACCGCTAGCGCTAGCGGCCCCGACGAGTCATCCCGCGTCCCGGTTTCCGTCACGCTCCGAAATCGCGGCGACGATGTGGGAGCGGTCGATGCCGCGCCGGTTGACCACCTTGCCGTCCACCCGCCGGCCCACCTGGATGGTGGACACACCGTGCGGCTTCAGGGCCGCGGCGAGCGCGTCGGGCGTCCAGCCGTCGTAGACGTCCTCGCGCAGTTCCGCGAGCCGGGCCACGACCGTTTCGGACCACACCTTCGGCTCCTCTGCCGGGACCACGGCGAGGATGTCACGCAGCAGGTCATAGCCCGCGCCTGCCTCGGCGGGGGGGTCCTCGCCGAGCGCGTGACCGGTCAGCAGACCGAGGCTTTCGCGCAGGGCGCGGGCGCGGTCGGCGACGGCTTCGGCGGTGGGGGCGTCGACGTAGGTGGAGCAGACGATACGGGCGTCGGAGCCCTCGCCGAGGAAGTAGTGCACGCCCTTCTCGGCCCAGTTGAACATCGTGGCCCGCACCCCGCGCTTGTAGGCGGAGGTGCCCAGCACCATGTCGTTCTCGGTCTGGCCCATGACCTTCAGGCAGAACCGGGCGGAGGCGTTGGCGCTGATCGCGGTCGGGATGCTGTCCTTGTCCGGGCGCTGCGTGGCCAGCAACAGCACGATCCCGGTGGCGGGGCCGCGCTTGACCAGGTCGGTGCAGATCTCTTCGAGTTCCTTGCCGTACTTGTCGTGCTCGAACCACACCTGGCACTCGTCCACCCCGACCACGATCGGGTGCAGGGCCAGGCTCTTCTTGTCGGCGAGGTCGGAGGTCACCTTCGACTCCGGGCAGATATCGCGCGGCAGGGAGCGGATCATCCTCGCCCGGCGGCGCAGTTCCTCCCGCAGGGCGCGCAGATCCTTGACTGCGTATTCGATGTCCTCGTCATCGTCCCCGGCGCGGTGGCGGTGGGCGACGCGCTCGCCGACCGGGTCCAGGTCACCGGTCCCCTTCAGGTCGTACGAATGGATCTCCGCACGCGGGTCCAGGGCCGCGATGAGCAGCAGCAGGCGCAACAGGAACGTCTTGCCCATGCGGGGGATCGCGCCGATGATCCCCGCGATGTACATCAGGGTGATCTCCACCCAGCGTCCGCGCTGGTCGGTGCCGTAGGCGACCGGGGCGAACAGGTCCACCTTGCCTGCCCTCAGCAGCGGCCACGCGGGCTTCTTCGCCTTGGTCAGGTCCTGGTCACCGACCCACAGCACCAGACGCCCGGTGTGCTCCTCCGCCACCGCTTCCGGCCATACGCAGCTCAGCGGGCGGCGCAGACCTGAGGCGAGGCGTTCGCGCCGCTCGATGATGTCGGTGACCGTCACGCCGTAGGGCAGGTCGCCCTCGGCGCGCCAGCCGGGGCCGTCGCGGGTGATCGGGGCGGTGAAGGTGAACCCGTCCCGCCCCTTGGCCTGCGCCTGATTGATCGCGGAGATGCCCAGCGCGCCGAGCGCGCGCAGGACGATGTCGGACGTGAGCCGGGTCGCCTTGGGCAGCTCCACCGCCCGGTGGATGACGGGCGCGTCGGCGCGGCGGCCGGCGTTGCCCAGGGCGAGGACGACCGCGGCGACCGACAGCGTTTGGAGCCAGCCGGGGGCGAGGACATAGATGGCCAGCGCCGCGCCGAGACCGACGAACATGGCGAGCACGGTCACGAGGGTGCGCAGTCGGACCCGGCCGTCGCGCTGCCGCGACAGCTTCAGGTAGTCGGCCGCGTCCTCACGGCGCACCGCGGCGAGGCGGACCGGCTCGCCCTCACGGTCGGCCACCCACCGCATCGTCCCGCCGACGAACCGGGCGGCGCCGGTCGGGGCCTGGAGGGTGAGGCGGGCGGCATAGACCGGGGCCCGGAGGGCGTGGTAGCCGACGGTGTGGGCGTAGTGGCGGGCCACCCACGCCGACGCCGTCCGCAGCTCCGACAGCGACCGCAGCCACGCCGGGATGACCGGACGGCGCCGCGCGCCCTGGAGCCGACCGAGGTAGCCCGGTCCGGCCGCCCGCGCGGTCGGCGAGTCGACCAGCGCGGCCGTACTCGGGGCGGCCGACCCGGTACCCGACGGGTCGGTGTCGGAGTCGGGCGACTTGTCGGCGCCGGGTCGGGTGGTGGAGTCGGCCGACTCGGCGCGAGCCGACCGTGCCTTGGCGAGGTCGACCACCTCGCCGCCGGAGTCGGCGGCCATCTCGGCTTCCAGTCGGTTGAACAGTTCGTTCTCGTCGTCGGGGTGCTTCACTGAGACTTCCTTCCGGAAACGGCGGGAAAAAGGGCCCGGCCGACGCTGTAGGAGGTGGGCGGCCGGGCCCGTGCAGTGATGGTGCGCGCCCTACCGGGCGGTAAGGGGCAGGATTCCTGCCCCCTTGTTGAGGGGGTACAGTTCTTACCCCCCACGCGATCAAGCCGCGTTGCCAGCAGAGCGGCCTAGGGTGGCGGTGACGTATCCGCCGAGCGGCGCGCTAGGGGCACCGGTCACCACCAACTGGACGACTTCTTGGCGGCCTTCGCGGTGGCGGCCTCCGCGACGACGCGCGCCCGCTCCTTCTGCAACGCCTTCAGCTCCGACTCCAGTCGGGTCACGACGGATACCGCGACGGAGTCGAGGTTGTGTTCGGCGCGGGCGGTGGACCGGCCCCGCGCGGCCCGGTAGCCGCCGGCGGCCAGGTTCCGCACGACCTTGCGCCGCTCGGCACCGGTCAGCGGCCACATCTCGCCCTTGCGGACAGCCTCCAGCTTGCGCGTCGTCAGCTTGATCTCGCGGTCCAGCTTGCTCGTGTTGGGCTTGGCCATCTCTCAGGCACTCCTCGGCATTTCGCAGGGTTCGGGGTAGGCGCAGGACACGCACATGCCGAGCGAGACGGGGATGACGTATCCGGCATCCGTGCGGCACTGCGGGCAGGTACGGCGGGCGAGCATCGCGAGGGCGAGCGCACCCCACTTTCGAGAGGTCATCGGCCGCACCGGCTTCGCGCGGTCGACGCGGTAGAGGTAGGCGACCTGAACCCCGGACTTACGGCCTCGGTGGCGGCGCATCACCTGAGCCGCGACCGGCTGTCCGCCGGGGCGCAGTCCGGCCGCGCGCAGCTGGCGGCGGGTGGCGTAGCCGTCCGGGGCGAACCGCCACGGGTAGGTGGGGAGTCCGAATCGGTCGCCGGTCGGGTCGAAGCACTTGCCGTAGGCGGACATCAGGCAGCCACCTCGACGACCGGAGCATCGGAGCGGACGCCGGTACGGCCTGCGCGGCGTCCGGCGAGGGTGGCGAACAGCCGCCCCAGCCCCGCCCGGCGCATTCCGGCGCGGGCCTGCTTGGCCGCGTACATGGCCTCATCCGCCCGCCGCAGCAGGGCGGACAGGTCGTCTGCGGGGAAGTCCGCGGCGCGTACCCAGCCGAGACTGACGGTGGTGCGTGCGGCCGGGTCCTGGCCGCCGACCGGCCGGGCCAGCACACCGTGCAGGACAGCGAGCGTGTCCCCAGCGGTGCCTTGGTCGTCGATGAAGACGGCGGCGAACTCATCGCCCCCGAGCCGCCCGGCAACGCCGGAGCGACCGACGTGGTGAGCGAGCCGGTCGGCGGTCGCCTTCAGCAGCGCGTCCCCAGCGGCGTGCCCGAAGGTGTCGTTGATGTGCTTGAACCTGTCGACGTCGGCGAGGACGACGACCGCGCGCGGGTCCTTCAGCAGGACCTGAGCGCGACGAGTGAAGCCCTCGCGGGTGCGTAACCCGGTGAGCGGGTCGCGCCGGGCGGTGCTCAGACAGCCACGCAGCCACCACACATGCACCGCCCACCCGGCCGCGAGCGGCAGCGCGGACAGCAGAACCGTGGCCAGGGTGTTCACGCCGCCACCCCCTCGGCGCCATCGCCGGACGCCGTTGCGTCGCAAGCGTCCACGGAGTGCAGCGCACGGCCGTCGGCCCGTTCGCTCTTGAGGGCGTCGCGCAGCGTGCGGGCGTTGGCCTGCGACACATGCAGCGTGGTGCGCAGACGGTCCGCGGTCAGCTCCGCGTCCGTCCACTCAGCGGTTACCGTGCGCGCCTCGGTCAGCAGTTCCTCGAGGGTGCGCTGCGCCCTGGCCTTGGCGGGGGCCCGGCGGCGCGGGCGCGGCTTGGCGTCGACCGGGGGTGCCGGCGGATTCTCTGCCGGGGGCGGTGCGGGCGTCTCCTGATCGGTGGCAGGGGCCAGTTCTCCCATCCGCAGCATCACCCGCTCGCGCCGCGGGGTCTTCGAGCGCCACTTACGGCCGTAGCGCTCGCGCAAGTCCGCGCGGGCCAACTGCCGTTCCTTCTCCCGCGCCAGCGCCTCGGAGTAGGAGGTGACCTCCCACAGCGTCATGCGGCGCCACAGCGCGAAGGTGGAGGGGAAGGCGAGCAGCCAGCGGGAAAACCGGATCTTCTCCATGCGGCGACCGGTGACGGCGCCGATCCGCACGGCGTAGATGTGCGCGCCGATCTCGGAGAACACCACCCACAGCAGCGGCATCGTGCCGTGCGCGACCTTGGCTGACAGGGAGTGTCCGGCCGCGATGTTCAGCCCGCACGTGATCAGCGTGAGCGCCCAGGGCACGAACCGCACCCACGCCAGCGCCATATCCATGCGGATCAACAGCAGGTTGGCCACGGTGAAGACGGGGATGGCCACGTCGATCCCGACCGGCAGCATCCACGGCTCGCCGAAGCCCCAACGAGCCGCGGCAGCGGACACGGCGTCGAAGGAAGAGATCAGACCGAGCGCGCCGACTCCAGCCGCGGCGAGCGCACCCAGTCCGGCGAGGCCCGTTTCCGGGCGGGTCAGCGGCGGCACGGCCGAACGCTCGATGGCCTGCGTCGTCATGCCGCCACCGCCTTACGCGTCGCACGGCGCCGGGCGGGGCGCGGCAGCGGAACGACGTCGAACAGCTCCGGGTGCATATCGATGACCTCGGCAGCGATCCGGGCCACGTCGTCGGCGAGGCCGGGGTTGTCGGCGAGAATGTCGCGGGCCGCATCCAGGCGGGCCGCACGCTCCTCCTCGGTCTCGCCCTCGACTCCGAGCCACAGTTCGACCGGAGTGCCGAGTGCAAGTTCCACGAACTCATCGGTGGAGACGGCCTGCTGATGGCCAATGAAGGTGCGCATGTCAGGGCTCCTCGTTGGAGGGACAGGCAGCCGGAGAGCCGCAGGCGTGTTGGTGAGACGGCGGCTGCTCCGGGCCCCGGCCGCGAGCGCGGCAGGGGTGAGTGCCCCGGTCGGGAGTCGAACCCGGCCTTCGACCATCGGGGCGGTGGGGCTCAACGCTGGACGACGGGCTTGTCCAGGTCGCGGTGGTGGACTGTCACGTCGTGTCCGGCGTCGCTCAGCACCTCGGCAAGGGCGCGGGCGAACACCGGGGCACGGTGCCGGCCGCCTGCGCATCCGTCGGCGACTGCGATGACTCCGGCCGACGGTCCGGATGCGAGTGCTTCGACCGCGGATGCGGTCGCCAGAACCAAGGCCGCGACCCCCGGGGTGCTCAGCACCGCGGCACGGACCGGCTCGTCGTTGGCGGTCATGTACCGCAGCTCCGGCGACACGTGCGGGTCACGGAAGTGGCGCAGGTCGACGGTCAGGTGTGCGGTCGGCGGTTCGTCATGCAGGTATCCGAACGAGGTGATCTCAACTTCAGACATGAGTACTCCCAGGAAGTGAAGGGATGCTCCGGCTCCCCTCGGCCCCGCTCGTACGGGACGAACGGAGGAGGCAACCGGCGCCGGAAGAGAACCGGCGAGGTTGAACGGGGCGCGGGTCGTGCTCCGCGCGGGCCGCCTTCTTGTCGCTGAGGACAGGCGGTAGATCCTCAGTCCACTGTTGAGTTCTCAAGGTGCGATCAGCCCGGGGCCCGCGGCGCGCGGCCTAAGCCGCCTTCCGACCGCCGCAAGCGGCAGCCATACGGGCAGTCCCGAACCATTCGTGCAGGTCAAGCAGCCGCTCTCCCGAAGCTCGGGCGGGCTCTCACTGACTAGCCTGTACTAGTCTGCTGTGGTGCACAACCCCTGTGAGGTGATGCGCTCTAGTTCGCTGTGGTGGGTACGCTCAGAGCATGACTGTCACAGGAGGGCCGAAGCCGAAAGCGGTGCAGGTCGCGGACGCACTTCGCGACGACATCAAGAAAATGAAGCCGGGAGACAAGCTCCCGTCACAGCGCGAGTTGATCGACCGCTTCGGATTCGCGAGCCAGACCATCCAGAACGGCTTGGCCGCGCTCCGGGCCGAAGGGTTGATCGTGTCGGCCGGAAACCTCGGCAACTTCGTCAGCGACGGGGCTTCCCCCAGCAGCGACGTGCGCGACGACATCAAGGAAATCCGCTCCCAGATTCAGGCGTTGGCTGAACGGGTCGCAGCGCTCGAAGAACGCTCCGCCCCGAGTGGTGCGTGATCTGCAACCAGCATGCAGAGAACGGGAGTTGTGACGTAAGTGACAGCCAGGGGACGGCGAAGCGGGAGTGGGGACATGTCCAGTGACACCCCTGTGTCCCCTTCCCTGTCCCCCTGGCCCGCGGGTGAGACTCGGAGTAGGCACTCGGAGGAGGGCGCATGACCGACGACAGGCCCGCATGGGCGCGACGCATTGCTGCCGAACGAGCGGCCCGTGACTGGTCGCAGCGTGACGCCGTAAGAGCGCTGCGGGCGCACGCTCCCACGGAGCTGCCGGCGGAAGACAGCATGATTCGGCAGTGGAAGCGCTGGGAGTCAGGCCAGATGCCGAACGACTTCTACCAACCGATCATCGCTGCCCTCTTCGGCACCGTGACGCACGCGCTCTTCCCGGCGCCCTCGCGGCGCGACGGAGACAGGGAGATCCTGGCAGCGTCCGGCATGGAGACGCTGGAGATCGTGAGCCGTCTCAACCGGTCCGACGTCGACAACGCCACGCTTGACGCCCTTCGGATTACGGCAGACCGGCTCGCCTCGGAGTACCCGTTCATGCCGAGCGAGCAGCTCCTCATCGAGGGGCGACAGTGGCTCCGTCGCGTCGTTGATCTCCACAAGAAGAGCCTCACGCTCGCGCAGCACCGCGAGGTTCTCGCGCTGTCAGGGTGGCTCGCGCTACTGGTCGGCTGCGTCGAGTACGACACGGGCGACCGCCACGCGGCTGAGTCGACGCGACAGGCGGCGCTCTCGCTGGCGACCGAGGCCGACCATGCGGAGGTCGCGGGGTGGGCCTACGAGATGCGGGCATGGTTCGCCCTGACGACCGGCGACTATCGCGGCGTCATCGCGGCGGCGCAGGCCGGCGCTGAGACGGCGCAGCACCATGGCGTGGCTGTGCAGCTCGCGGCGCAGGAGGCCAAGGCGTGGGCGCGGATCGGCGACCGCCGGCAAGTCGAGGTGGCCTTGGACAAGGGGCGACGGTTGCTCGAAGGAATGCCGTACCCCGGGAACCTGGACAACCACTTCGTGGTGGACCCAGCCAAGTTCGACTTCTACGCAATGGACTGTTACCGCCTTGTCGGCGAAGACAAGCTTGCACGCACGCTCGCCGAAGAGGTGCTGAGGGCAGGAACAGATTTCGACGGCACCGAGCGTTCCCCGATGCGGAACGCGGAAGCGCGGGTCACGCTGGGAGTCACGGCGGCGCGTGAAGGGGACTTGGAGCAGGCACTCATCATGGGTGAGCGGGCTCTCGAAGGGGACCGTCAGTCCGTGCCGTCGCTGATCATGACCAGCCGCGAACTCGCCGCCGAGATGCGGCGTCGGTACAGCTCCGAGCCTGCGGCACAGGACTACCTCGCGCGACTAAGCACTCTTGGACAAGAAAAACCAGGATTCTTGCCGCAGTGATGGGGCAAAACAAGCTCCGTTGAGCGGATCAACGTTAAGGAACAGAACCGCGCGGCACCACCCACTCACCTTTCTGGCCGGTAAATTCTACGATGCGATCGAAATCCGAGTCGTAGTGGAGGAGCGTGAGCCCATATCGTTGAGCGACGGCAGCGATCACCAGGTCCGGAACCTTAGGGCCTCTGTGCTGTGATTTCGCGGCGAGTTCACGCTGAACACTGAGCGCTTGTTGCCAGTCGTCTTCTTCTGTTTCGACGTACGTGAAGGCGGCGCCACGCATTGCACGAATCCGCTCATACTCAGCCGGACTCTGCGCAGAATAAAGCGCCTCAATGTCCAATGCTCCGCAAGTGGCAACAACTCCACCGCGAATCAAAGGCTCAAGCCGGGCGGCAACAGTGGCGTGCTTATACCGGTTCATCGCACTGTTGTCCACCATGTACAACGGATCTAGTGCCACGCCTCGTTCCGTAGCCTTTCAAGCTCTTCCGGATCTCTTGAAGACATGAACTCAAGGAAATCGTCGACGAGCTTTTGACGCGCAACTTCCCGGAGTGCTGCATTTACTGTATCGCGACGGTTTGTAGTACCGAGGACCCGTTGAGCCTCATTGAGTGCCGACTCATCGACGTCCTCTACGCTTGGCCCCATTTCTCTTCCTCCGCGGCTTCTCGGTGGTCTCCATGCTACGCTTTGAGCAGGTTCGACACAATCCGCCATGCAGAACAAAAGTCCCGATGCGAAGAATCAACGGCTCAAGTTCATTTTTCACAGTGCGGCAATGGTCGCACGTAAAATCCTCTTGAATGCTAAGAGGAGAATTTCCGCGAACGATTTCCTGACCCTGGTATTCCCAGCACTGGTTACACCACCATCTTGTGTCACCGAGCAGGATGTTCCAGGTCTGAGCCGAATCCACGTGCAAGTGGCCACACTTCGCTGTCGACTCCGCAAGCTTTTGATCCAGGAGCCGACGGCCCCACGTCTCGAACTTTCTGTTGCGGATCATCCGCCGTGAAGGCGCTTTCTCCTCCACTCTCAACCGCGTGGCTTTACTAGCAGCGGCGTAGATGTCATCGGCTGAAGTGGATCCACGCCGCTCACGGAATCCTCGAAGTTGCGGCAGGAGATTTTCATCCGAAGCAGGGCAGTTGCGGCGGTGAGCAATGATTGCGGCCACAGCTTCAACGCCTTCAAGCTGCCCAAACGGGTTCGCGTCCAGCGAGGCATTACATTCTTCGCAGGTGCCGGACAGAACGGCGTCTCTACGAACTCGAAGCGCGTACTCCAACTCAGGAGGAGCGCCCGCCGGCACGGCTGGCAACACGAACATTGCGCTGCCCATACCCCAGAGCTCGTCACCGTTGTCAGCAACGGATATAAATTTCGGCTCGCTGCCATTGGCATACGCTTCTGCCAGCGCGGCCTTTAACTCCGACATCCCCATGTCTGTGTCCCACACCCCCCACCTCGCAGCCGTAACAGTCTGCCAGGCTTGTGCTCCCGCGAGAAGGTGTCAGAGCGGGCATCACGACCGGATGGCCGAACACACGTCCGCAAAGCGCCGTGAGCTGCACCCTTCGCTTAGCAATCTGCGCCCCGGAGGGCGGCAGTCGGGGGTCAAATGAGGTGGACCGCACCCTGAAGGTCCCCGACGGCAGTGGAGTGTCCGGAGGCGAACAAGCAGGACTGCTGGCGCAGATCCAAGGTCACGAGGTGCCTGATGGCCTTCGGGAACATGTCGTCACGAAGCGAAGCGGCACCGTCGCAGAGCTCCCGTAACGAGCAACGCACAGGGGCGCCCCGCGATGTGGGGCGCCCTACGGCCTACCCGGGGTCTCTGCGTCTTCGTCGGCGCCCGCCAGTCCCCTCGTGTCGTGCTGATCCAACTCTCGGACATTCAAGCCCCGTTGGTCGTACCGTCACAGCACAGACCCACCCGAAACGACCAGGAGAGAGCGTGATCGAATACGTCGCCCGATCCGGGCCCCCGGAAGCCATGAACTGCCCGGCCTTCATCTGCGACGCATGCCGCCAACAGGTCGTCGGCGCAGGCATCGTCACCTGGGCCACAACCATCGGAGACGGCCGCAGTCGGACCCACAGCCAGTCCCCCTTGTACGTCGCCCACAAAGGCGAGTGCGGACGCAAGGTCGAGGCCATGCTTCACGCCGGCTACCCGGCGAGCGACGGATGGATCGATCTGTGGGACGACATCGGCGACTTTCTCAAGCAGCTCACCCACAACGCCACCAACGCATTCACCGACGATGCCGACGGCGAATACCACCAGCATCGACTCGAAGGCGCCAGCACCAACGGGAGGATGCAGTGACAGGCAAGCAGCTCACACCGCAGAACGCGACGATCACCACCGCAGCCATCCAGGTACAGGCCCTGACCATCGGCAAGAAGCAGGTCACCCTCGCTGTCTTCCGGCAGCTCGAAGACGAAGCCATCATCAAGCCCCTCGACGCTGGCTTGGCCGGCGAACCCTGGGGGCGCGTCAACTACCACCCAGACAAGTGCGCTGACGGGAAAGAGCACATCCACGTCGTCTGGCAGAAGGGCGACGAGCTGCGCCGCGCCACCGTATACGCACCGTCAGTTGCCGCGTACAAGCACCCGACCGCCGGCCTGTACGTCGAGGCCCTCATAGCCGAAGGGCTCGACCACCGGGACCCCCGAGCTAGCAGCGCTGGCCGAGCCGATCGCATTCAGGTGGTCAAGGCTGGGCGAGAGGGCGGAGTGGGCATCACGCGCTTCACGCATCACGGCGTGCAGTTCCACGGGCCAGTCCGGTCCGACTTCCTCACCGTGTTCCACAACCACTACCTCCGGCGCGACGGGGGCGAGGACCTCTGGCACCGAGTACGGCATGTAGCTGGCCCAGAAGCTACGTCGGAGAGCATTGCTACCGCCCTCCCGGCCCTCGCCTACAACACCTCGTGGCGGCAACTGAAAGATCTTCCGCAGCTGTTCATCGCGGTCTAACAGCGCGACGGCGGGGCCCGACCGAGCCAGACCTCAAGCACCTCCCCGGTCTCTCCAGCCCTTCACCTGATAGGGCAGATACAACAGTCAGCCACCCCATATGGGGGCCAAACAGGGGGCCAGACGCAGCGACTCCGCCGAAACGGTCCCCGACGAGCGTGAGCTTGGCGTGGGCGCCGGCGCCCACGCCAAGCTCAC
>NZ_BNBT01000002.1 GCF_014656095.1 Streptomyces longispororuber | reverse complement strand
GCGCTGTTCTCGTGGACGTACGCGGACGTCAGGTCGTTGGTCCACAGGGTGGCCGACGCGGCGCTGGTGCGGGCGGCGCGGTACGCGGACGCGCGGGCGGCGGATCGGGACACGTGGGCGGCGGACACGGATGCGCGGGCGGCGGGCAGGGACGCGTAAGGAGGCGAGGGGCGGCCGGGCGGCGGGTGCCGCGCCTCGGCGGGGGCCCAGGGGTCATGCTCATGGGGTCACCCGACGTACGCACAGGAAGGGCACGCCATGCCCGGAACTCCGCGGGAGCCCAGGAGCGGCCGGCCCACCCTCCGGGACGTCGCCGAGAAGGCCGAGGTCAGCGCGATGACCGCCTCCCGGGTGCTGCGCGACGACCCCCGGGTGCTGCCCGCCACCCGCGACCGGGTGCGCGCGGCCGCCGCCGCGCTCGGCTACCGGCCCAACGAACTGGCCCGCCGTCTGCGCCTCGGCCGGGGCACGGGCCTGGTCGGCCTGGTCGTCACCAACCTGGCCAACCCCTTCTACTCCCGCCTCGCGCTCGGCCTCGACTCCGTGCTCGGCGCGGACGGTCTGAAGACCGTCATCGGCAACACCGGCCAGGACCCGGAAGCCGAGCGGGAGTTGGTCGCCGACCTGGTGGGCCGCCGCGTGGACGGCATCGTCGCCGTCCCCGCGGGCGACGACCAGTGCCACCTGGCCGCGGCGGCCGCCGACGGCGTGCCGGTGGTCCTCGCCAGCCGCCCGCCCCGGGGCTTCGCCGCCGACTGCGTCCTGGTCGACGACTACGGCGGCGCCCGCGACGCCACCGCGCGCCTGCTCGCCCGCGGCCACCGCCGCATCGGCTTCCTCGGCTCACCCCCGGCCGTCTACACCGGCACCGAACGCCTGCGCGGCTACCGGGCCGCGCTGTCCGCCGCCTCCCTGTGCCCCGACGCGCGCCACATCCGCCAGGGCCAGACCCAGCCGCACGAGGCGGAGCGCGCCGCCGCCGAGCTGCTCGCGCTGCCCGACCCGCCCACGGCCCTGTTCTGCTCCAACAACCGCAACACCATAGGGGCGTTCCGCGCCGTCCGGGCGGCCCGCGCCGACGTCGCCCTCGCGGGCTTCGACGACTTCGAGCTCGCCGACGCCCTGGGCCTGCCGCTCACCCTGGTGACGTACGACAGCGACGAACTCGGCCGCGCGGCCGGGAGGCTGCTCCTGGACCGGATCCGGGAGCGCGGCACGGCGGACACGGCGGGCACAGCGGACACGGCAGACACAGCGGACACGGCAGACACAGCGGGCACGGCGGACACGGCCGGGGCGGACGCGCGGCGGGTGGTGCTGGCGACGGAGCTGGTGGAGTACGGCGGCTGAGCCCGTACCAGAAGCTCACGCCACACGCGCTCAGCAGGTGAACACCGGTGCCTCGCGGGTCAGTACGGCCGTCGTCGGCTCGGCGGACCACGCCGCGCGCAGCTCGTCGGCGAGCGCCGCCACCAGCTTCGGCACGTCCTGCGGGGCCGAGTCGTGCAGCGCCTCCGTGATGATCAGCACGTCGGTGGTGGTGTCCCGCACGGCCGACAAGCCGCTCTGCCGGTTGGTCCAGCGCCGGGAGTGGGCCCGGTGCCCGTCGTCTGCGAAGACCACCTCGCCGGCGTCCGGCCGCTCGGTCCCCCCGGCGAAGGTCTCGTACGCCTCGTCCCCGTCGGCGTACCGGACGTGCAGGTTCCCGCTGATGCGGGAGAGGTCGAAGACGCCGACCGGGATGCCGTACGCGACGGAGACGGCGTTGCAGAGGTCGATGAGCGGGTGGATGCGCGGCAGCGAGCCCTCCCGGCGGAGCCGCCGCAGCAGCGATTCGGAGGCGCACCGGTACCGGGTGGGCTTGAGCCCCATCGCGGAGAACGCCCGCCGCCAGGCCGCCACCTCCGGGAACCCGCTCTCCGGGACCTCGGCGAGGCGCTCGGCGGCCACCGCCTCGTACGCGGCGACGGGGCGGTCGACCGGGACACCGGTACGGATGCCGCGGACGTGGAGCACACCGGGGACGAGGGTGGGGAAGTCCTGCCAGAGGGCGGTCACATGCTGGAAGCGCACAGGTTTTCCTTATCGGGGAGGTCGGGGAGGTCGGGGAGGTCGGGGAGGCCGAGGTCGTCTCGATGGGGGGCAGGGGGCCCTCAGGTGAGGGCGAGCTTGGCGCCCAGGGCGGCGAAGGCGCCCGCGAAGACGCGCCGGAGCCACGTCACCACCGCGGGCCGGGCGATGACGTGGTCCCGCATCGCCGCGGCGAACCGCCCGTACGCGGCGAACACCACGAGCGTCAGGAGCATGAAGTAACCGCTGAGTTCGAGCATGCGCGCCACCGCGTGCGGGTGGTCGTCGGGCACGAACTGCGGCAGGAACGCGAAGAAGAACAGGGTGAGTTTGGGGTTGAGGAGGTTCAGCAGGACGGCGGAGACGATCACCCCGGACGTCGGGCGCGGGGCCTCGCCGCTTTGTCCCGCGGTGAGCGCGCCGGTGTCCCGCAGCGTCTTCCACGCCATGTACAGCAGATAGGCGACGCCGAGGTACTTGAGCGTCTGGAACGCGAGCGCGCTGGTGTGCAGCAGCGCGGCCAGGCCCGTGATCGCGGCCACCATGTGCGGAACGATGCCGAGCGTGCACCCGACGGCGGCGACGAAGGCGGCGCGGCTGCCGCGGGCGAGGCCCGCCGACACGGTGTAGAGGACGCCGGTGCCCGGGGTCACGGTCATGACGAGCGAGGTCAGCAGGAACTCCATGGCTCGACTCTGCCGCCACAATGGATCGGTGAACAGGTCCAAAGGATCTCCACCCGACAGGTCCATAACGCCCGCGGCCCCGGCGGAGGCAGAGACCCCCGCGTCGCCCGTCCCCCCGCCTCCCGCCACCGCGCCCTCCACCCCCTCCGCCTCGGACTTCCTCCAGCTCAACCCCGCCGAAGCCCCGCAGGGCGGCCTGGCCGACTGGCTGGCCCGGCAGGTCCGGCGCGCGGTCGCCGACGGCCTGCTGCCGGTCGGCAGCAGGCTGCCCGCGACGCGGGTGCTCGCCGCCGAACTCGGCGTCTCACGCGGCGTCGTCACGGAGGCGTACCGGCGCCTGACGGAGGACGGGCACGTCGCCGGCCGGGGGAGGGGCGGCACCGTGGTCGTGGCGGTGCCTCTGGCCACACCAACAGGGCCCGCAGAGGCACGACCTGATGGCCGGTCAGCGAGCCGTCGCCTGTTCCGGGCACCGCCCGGCACCGACGTCTTCGACGCCCTGCGCGCCGCGCCCGCCCGCATCGACCTGTCACCCGGCCTGCCCGACCTCGCCGCGTTCCCGCGCGCGGCCTGGCTGCGGGCGGAGCGGTCCGTGCTCGCCGGGCTCGTCCCGGCGGACTTCGGCTACGGCGACCCGCGCGGCACCCCGGCGCTGCGGCGTGCCGTCGCCCGCTGGCTCGCCCGCAACCGCGGCATCGCGGCCGACCCCGACGAGGTGCTCGTGGTCGCGGGCACCGCCCAGGCGCTCGGCCTGCTGGCCGCCGTGCTCCAGGACGCCGGGACCACCCGCGTCGCCATCGAGGACCCGAGCTCGCTCGGCCTGCGCCAGCACCTGCACGTGTCGGGCCTCCAGGCCCCGCCCGTACCCGTGGACGCGCGGGGCGTACGCGTGGACGCGCTGCGCGCCACCGGCGCGCCCGCCGTGCTCCTGACGCCCGCGCACCAGTTCCCGACCGGGGTGGTCCTCGACGGCGCCCGGCGCCGCGAGCTGGCCGTGTGGGCCCGCGAGGGCGGGCTGATCGTCGAGGACGACTACGACGCCGAGCACCGCTACGACCGGCCGCCGGTGCCCGCCCTGCGCTCCACCCTCCCGGAGCACGTCGCCTACGCCGGCAGCGTGTCCAAACTCCTCGCCCCCGCGCTGCGCGTGGGCTGGCTGCTCGCGCCCCGCGGGCTGCACGCGGCCCTGGTGGAGGCCAAGCGCTTCGCGGACCTCGGCAACGCGGCGCTGCCCCAACTGGTCCTGGCGCACCTGATGGAGACCGGTGGCCTGGAGCGCCACCTGCGCCTCCTGCGCAGGCGCCACCGCGCCCGCCGCGACACGATGATCGAGGCCGTGCGCACCCATCTGCCGGGCGCCGTCGTGCACGGCGCCGCCGCGGGCCTGCACCTGATGGTCACCTTCCCGGACCGGTACGACGACACGGCCCTGGCCGCGGCGGCCCTGGAGCGGGGCGTGAAGGTGCAGCCCCTGTCCTGGCACGCCCAGCGCCCGCAGGCCCCGGGCCTGGTCCTCGGCTACGCGGCGAGCACCCCGACGGACATCACCGAGGGGGTGGCGCTCCTGGGCCGCCTGCTCCGGTGACGCCGCTCGGACCGGTCAGCCCCCGTGCGCGGGGCGGTCCGTCGCCACGCCCTCGGTGCGCGCCTCCAGCGCGTGCAGGACGGCCGCCATGTCGGCGGCGCCGTGCCCGAGGGCCACCGTGTCCGCGAACAGCGCGTGGCAGACGTCCAGGAGCGGGGAGGCCACCCCGGAGGCCCGGGCGGCGTCGGCGATGAGCCGGTTGTTCATCAGGACGTCCCGGACCGCGGCCTGGACGTCGAAGTCGCGGGCGAGCAGCTTGGGCGCCTTCATCCGGGAGACGCCGCTGGCCATCGGCCCGGCGTCGAGGACGTCCAGGAACCGGCGCGTGTCCAGGCCGTGCCGCTCGGCGAAGTGGAAGGACTCCGCCAGGCCCGTGACCGTGGTGATGAGGAACAGGTTCACCGCCAGCTTCATCAGCAGCGCGTCCGGCACCCGCCCGCACACGAAGGTCTCGTGGCACATGGGCTCCAGCAGGGGGCGCACCTGGGTGACGGCCTCCTCCTCGCCCGCCACCATCGCCACCAGCCGCCCGGCCTCGGCGGGCACGCGCGAACCGGACACCGGGGCCTCCACGTACCGCCCGCCCGCCGCGCGGACGTCGGCTTCGAGCCCCTGGGAGTACGCGGGTGACGTCGTCCCCATGGGCACGACGGTGCGGCCGGCGACGCGCGCGGCGAAGTCGGGCGTGCCCCGCCCGAGGACGGCGTCGACGGCGTCGCCGTCGGCGAGCATGAGCAGGACGACGGGGGCCTCGCGGAACACCTCGTCGGGACCGGCCGCGACGTGCGCCCCGGCGGCGCGCAGCGGCGCGCGCTTGGCGGCGGTCCTGCTCCAGACGGTCACCTTCCGGCCGGAGCCGGCCAGCCGGAGCGCCATGGGCCGCCCCATGACACCGAGCCCGATGAATCCCACGTCCATCCGCGCACCCCCGCGACTCCGCGATTATGACCGCTGTCATAGTAGTACGGCGGCACCGGGCGGGCCCGCCGCCGATGCCCGCCGTCGGCGCGCGGCCCGGCGCGATCTCTATACAGTGGCCCGACCTGCTGCGCGCGTACGACAGGGAGGGCGGCGATGGTGTCCGGGCGAGGCCCGCGGGAGCGGATGGTGTTCAGCGCGGCCCAACTGCTGCGCCGCGGCGGTGTCGCCGCCACCGGGATGCGGGAGGTCGTCGCGCACGCCGGGGCACCGCGCGGCTCGCTCCAGCACTACTTCCCGGGCGGCAAGGAGCAGTTGGTCAACGAGGCCGTGGAGTGGGGCGGCGGCTACGCGGCCGAGCGCGTCGGACGGTTCCTCGCCGAGCTGCCCGAGCCCTCGCCCGGCGCGCTGTTCGCCGCGATGGTGCGCCAGTGGACGGACGAGCTGGCGAGTGCCCCGGACGCCACCGGCTGCCCGGTGGCCGCCGCCGTCGTGGACCGCGCCGGGTCCGTGGAGTCCACCCGGGAGGCCGCCGCGGCCGCCTTCGCGCGGTGGGCCCGTCCGGTGGCCCGGGCGCTCACGGACATGGGCGTGCCCGCCGCGCGCGCCGAGCCGCTCGCCACGCTCATGATCAGCACGCTGGAGGGTGCCCTCCTCATCGCCCGCGCCGAGCGGGACCCACGGGCCCTGACCACGGCGGTCGCCGAGCTCGGCCCGCTGCTGGACGCGGCGGTCGCCGAAGGGACGTGACCGGCGCCGCGCCCGGCGCCGGAGAAGGACCGACACGCCGCCCGCCGCCGGTCGCGCGCCACCCGCCGCCGGGCGCCCGCCGCCCGTCGCCCGGAAGAAGCGGACGCGCCGCCCACCCCCGGTGAGCAGCCGACACGCCGCCGGGCGGAAGCGGACGCACCGCCTACGGAGTGCCGCACTTCGTCGGCGCGTCCCGGCGGACCAGCGCCAGCGCCTCGAGGACCAGCGGATGGTCGAGGTAGCGGGCGACCAGGACGAGGTGGGCGCGTTCCCCGGCGGCGGGGACGTCCTCGCCCGGCAGGGCCGGGAGCCGGGTGTCCGAGGGCGAGGGCGGGCGGCCCGCGCCCCGCAGCTCGGCGGCGTACAGCAGGGTGGCCGCGGCCTGGGCCGCGACGACGTCGACGCCCGGGTGGCGGCCGCGGCGGGCCAGGTGCGCCACGACGTGGGCGGGCGCGCCGGACATCCACGGGCGCAGGCTGCGGGCGCCGTCACGGATCTCCACGAGCCTGCGGGACAGCGCGATCCGGGTGTCCCAGCCGCCCCACAGCAGGCCCGGGGCGAGCACCAGGCCGGGGTCGGCGCGCACCACCGTCTGCCACAGCGGCCGCAGCGTGAGGTAGTCGCCGCGGTCCCGGTGCCGCGCGTGCAGCGAGGAGCGGACGAAGCTGAAGTGGGCGACCAGCCAGCTCACGGCCGTGGTCAGCCAGGCGCCCTCGGCGAGCGCGTCGAGGCGCCTGCCGTGCGCGGCGGCCGCCACGGCGGCCAGCAGGCACACCGCGTGCACCAGGTCCAGGGTGACGCCCGCGGCGAAACCGCGCAGGTACCGGTCGAGCGCCGGGGTGAGCCAGGGGGCGTCGAGGGCCCGCAGCGCACGGCACTGGCGCACCGTGGCCGTGACGACCACGAGCAGGGCGACGGCGTACAGCAGGTGCAGCGCCACCACCTGCGGCACGCACGCGTGGTCGACGGGGAGCAGCAGCGGCCGGGCCGGGCCGCCGAGGTCCGCCTGCGCGAACAGGGCGGCCATGACGGCGAGCACGCCCGCGTACAGCGGGGCCCAGGCCGTCACCGTGCGCCGCAGGACCGCGCCGGTGCGGTCGGGCGCGGCCCACAGGTGCGCCTTGAGGTGCGCGTGGCCGACGGACAGCAGGGCCGCGAAGTGCGCGAGCAGCGCGGCCAGATGGGGCACGCCGGTCGCGTCGCCCACGGCGCGGTAGACGGGCGGCGCGGTGAGCAGGAAGACCGCGCCCGCGTGGAAGAGGGACGACGCGGTGAGGGTGAGCACCAGGGTCGGCGCGCGCCGGGCCGCGAGGAGCTTGAGGACCCCGAGGGCCAGGGTGGTCGCGGCGACGGCGAGACTGACCGAGGCCAGGGCGGTGTGCCACATCAGACGGCGGCGCGCCGGTGGGCGAAGGGGCAGGGCACGGGGTCGGTGTGGCGGGCCGGGTCCAGGGACAGCATGAGCAGGCCCACGGTGGCGAACACCTCGGCGGCCCACTCCTCGTGCTCGCCGTCCCCGCCGTACTCGCCGTACGCGGCGCGGCCGACGGTGGCGGCGGGGGCCGCGGCGGCGGCGCGCGGCCGCGCGGGCCGGGCGAGCACCTCCGCCACCACGGTGGGGGGCAGGGAGGGCAACTGGGCGCTGAGCGCCCCCGGGTCGACGAGGGCGGCGACGGTGCCCGGGGCCGGGCCCGGGGCGGGCGGTGCGCCGCACAGCAGGTGGTAGAGCTCGTGGAGCAGGACGTGCAGCCCTTGCCGTTCACTGGTGTTGGTGGTGACGACGATCGTGTCCTCGCACTCGCCGCGCACGCAGAAGCCGCTGACGTGCGGGGGCAGGGCCACGCGCAGGACCGTGACGGGCCTGCGGCGCACCCGCGCCACGGCGTTCACGAGGTCCGGCAGCCGCTGGCCGGGCAGCAGCCCGAGGTCGTCGTGGAGGATGCGGACGGCCCGCCGCCGCGCGCGGGCCCAGGCGCGGCGCTTGTGGACGGCGCCGCGGATCCGGGCCGAGGCTGCGCTCACGCGGGCCCCGCCGGTGCGGCGCCACGCCGCGGAGGCACCGGTGAACAGCACGGGTCAGCTCTCCCGCGGCGGCCGCGCGTGCCCGGCGCGCCGGGGTGGCACGGTTCTTCGCCCGCTCCGGGCGGGACACGGGCCCTGAGCCCGTGTGCTGGCCGTCTTCATAAGGCCCTTCACGCTCCCGTTCCGTCCACGTGACAGGCGTGTGCCCGCTGACCTGCGCTGGGACATTATCAGGCCGGATTCGGCGGTGGCGCGGTCGGATGCGTGGATACGGCACCGGTGGCCATCCGCCTCTGTGACGTGCCCAGTTGGGCACGCCGGGACGCCTGTACGGTGGCACTCGCGGACGCTTTCGCGGGCCTCGCGTTGTACGGCTGCCAGGACATCCACCGGGCGGCGGCCGGGGCGGAACATACCGACTCGCCCCCTTTGCCCGGAAGTGGCGCACCGGCCCCGAGGCCGGCGTGTCAACGATCGAGGACGGTCCTGGCCGGGGAGGGTCCGGGCGGATACTCTCAGGGCGCCCACGAGTTCCATGGCCCATGGAGACCCTCAGGTGAACGCAGCCGACCACCCCCCGGCGCCTGGACACGAGATCGCCCGTCTCCTCGACGACGTCGACGCCTACGCCGCGCGCCTGGGGACCACACGTGGCCGGCTCCTGGACCCCGCGCTCATCTCCCACGCCACCGGGATCGAACCCGGGCGCGTGCGCGCCCTGTTGCACGGCGAGCCGCCGGAGGAGGAGCCGCGGGAGAAGTACGCGCGGGAGACGTTCCGCAGGGCGCTGTTCCAGCAGCGGCTGCGGTTCCTCCAGCGCACCCGGCTCAAGGAGACGCCCGCGGGCAGGGAGCCGTACGGCCTGCGGGAGATCTCCCGCGCGACGGGCATCTCCGCGCAGCACGTCTCCAACCTCCTGAACGGCGAGCGCGGGGCCAACCACGACCACGCGGCCCGCCTGGAGCTGTTCTTCGGCGCGCCGGAGGGCTTCTGCTCCCGCACGGAGGGCACCGCGCTGCTCGCGTACCTGCGCCGCATGGTCCACGAGGACCTGCCGAAACTGGCCACGCACGCGGTGCTCCAGGAGCTCGGGGCACGGTCGGTGGCGCTGCGCAGCACCGCGGACGGCGCGCAGATCGACACGCTCCGCGACCTGCTGCCCGCCCTGGACGAACTGGTCAGGGTGGTGCGGGCGCGCGAGCCCGGCGGCGGTTCCGGCCGCGCGGGCGAACCGGCCTGAGACGGCGCGCTACGCGCGTTGCCGTGCGCGGAAGCGGCCGTACGGGCTCCGGTGAGCCACGCGGCCGGCCGCGCCGGGACGTACCTCCCTCGGCACCGCTATGACATGCGTCGTTCTCAATCGTTGACACCGCCTGTGATAGTGCATCAGGATCTGTCTACGCCAGAGCCGGGGGCAGGTGGGCTCTGACGGGGAACGAAACCTGCCCGCATGTTCCATTCGTCCGTCCGGCTTGTTGTCGACTCTCCCGTGGGGGCGGGAGTACCGGTGTACGGCCGACGGTCCTGCTCACCTCCCGGTCGGCGTCGTGCCGCTCCGCAGTGCTGACGGGCGCCCGCCCGACTGCGGTGCGACTGCCGGGAAGTGGCCGGCCCCTGCGGATGGAACCGTGTGCTCGTCAGGTGATGCCAGGGCCGCCGCGGCCCGAGCCGGTGCGCGGCGGTTGGGGAGGGGCGATGGTGAGGTCGCGGTATCGCGTACCACCGGTGCGCTCCTCGGTGGTGCGGTCGTCGAGGCGGCAGCGTCCGTGGTCCGGTCCGGGGGCGCGTCGGCGTCCCCGCGCGCGGGCCCACACCGCTGCCGGTGGCGCGTACGACGCTCGTGTGCGCGCCCGCTGGGCGGAGTTGGGGACTCCGTTCGCTGGACCGCCCGTTCCTGATGGGCCGTTGCTCTCATCAGACGGGGCTTTATTCAGGAAGATGCCATGGATGCTACTGCTACGTCCCTCGCCGCTTCGGCCGGGGCGATCATCACCGACGAGCACGGCCACGTGCTCATGGTGAACCCGCTGCACACGGCGTACTGGAACCTGCCGGGCGGGCACATGGAGGGAGGGGAGGACCCGAGCGCGGCCTGCGCCCGGGAGATCCGCACCGAGCTGGGCCTCGACGTGACGATGGGCGACCTCCTGGTGGTCGCCTGGGTGGACTCCGGCGGCCGTATGCCACGGGTGTACTACGTGTTCGACGGCGGCGAGGTGGACGCCGCGCAGCGGCGGGCCATCGGCGCGGGGGAGGACGGACCGGTGCGGTACCGCTTCACCCCGCCGGACCTCATCGACGGCTCGCTGATCCCGGCGTTCGCCATCCCGATGTGGGAGGCGGCCCTGACCGCCCGCAAGGAGGAGCGCCTGGTGTGCCTCGAGGTCGAGATGTGAGCGGCCACGCCGCACGCGCCGGCTGAGCGGGCGGCGCGCCCCGGAGCGGGACCGGGAGGGCCCCGAGCCGACCGGACGCCGTCCCGGTGCCGCACGGCACCACCGCCCCGCACGGCATGACGTGCCCCGTCCCCTTCCTCGCCAGGAAGGGGACGGGGCACGCGTCGTCGGGGGCACGGAAAGGCATGGACCGGTGCGGGGCCGGCGGGTGGGCGGCCTCGGCCGCGGGGCGACGCGCGAATGCCGCCGCCGGGGCATCGGCGGCGGCATCCGGGTGCGGGGCGGCGGCGTCCCGTCGTCCCCGGCGTGTCACCGAACGTGGGGGAGAACCGTTGCTCGGTGGGGCGGTCGGCACCCGCGGAACCGGTGCGGTGCGCCGACGTGTTCACCTCACCCCAGGGCAGGGGGCGCACGCAACG
Organism: Streptomyces longispororuber; assembly: GCF_014656095.1. Taxonomy (GTDB): domain Bacteria; phylum Actinomycetota; class Actinomycetes; order Streptomycetales; family Streptomycetaceae; genus Streptomyces; species Streptomyces longispororuber. The sequence continues at coordinate 143,657 of NZ_BNBT01000002.1, read as the reverse complement.
CGCGGGCGCCGCCGCAGCGCCTCGTATTTCGCCTCGCGGAACGCAGAGCCCTGGGATTCCGGCAGCCGGAATCCCAGGGCTCCCACGCGGCACGGCGGCCGCGGGACGCGCTACCGGACGGCGCCCCGGGTCTCGCGCTGCCAGGCGATCTCCGCGCAGTCGCTCATCAGCGCCAGGATGTCCGGCTCCGCGTCGGACCCGTCCAGGTGCCGGAACTCCGAGGCCAGGGTGATGACCAGGCGCTCGGGCAGGTGCAGGTCCGGGTAGCGGTCCTCCTCGACGAGGTGGCGCGCGGCCTCGGTCGGCGTGAGGCCGCGCGCGTGCAAGGAGGAGGCCTGCTCGGACAGGTCCCGCAGATAGGCGATGTGGCCCCGCAGCCCGTCCTGGTCGAGCAGCGGACCGTGACCCGGCACCACCACGTCCGGGTTCCAGGCGAGGATGCGCTCGCCGGCGCGGGCCACCCCTTCCAGCGGACCCGCCCAGTGGCACACGTGGTCCCCGGCGAACACCACGTCACCGGCGAAGACGATCCGCTCCGTGGGCAGGTGCACCACCATGTCGCCCACCGTGTGCGCGGGACCGACGTCGTGCAGCTCCACCGGCAGGTCCCCGACGCGCAGGTCGAGACGTCCCTCGAAGGTCCGCGTCGGCCGCTGCACGGTGATGCCCCGGAAGTCGAACCGGCCGAAGTGGCGCCGGAAGTACCAGCCGAGCGGCTGCCCCGGGTCGGTGCCCTCGACCAGGTGGCGCAGTTGCTCGGGCGTCGGCTCGACGCACTGGTGCTCCAGGGTGCGGCGGGTGGCCACGAACTCCGCGCCCCGCACCCGCTGGTTGCCCCAGCCGTGGTCGCCGTTGCCGTGCGTGGTGAGCACGGTGGTGATCCCGGTGCCCGGTGCGAGCACCCCGCGCGCGGCGGCGAGGAAGTCGTCGGTGCGGTCCAGGGTGTACGGGGTGTCCACCAGGGCCGCCTCCCGGCCGGCCACGAGCAGGCCGCAGTTGGCGAGCCCCCAGCTTCCCGCGGCGCCCGGGGACCACACGTAGACACCGGCGGCACCGGCTGCACCGGCGACGCCGGTGACCAGGGGGACGAGGGTCGGAGCAGTGTTCATGGTCATGCATTCTCACCCGGCGGGGTGGGGACGAAGACCAGGAAGAAGAAGCGCGACCCGGGCGACCCCAGCGGCTGCGCCGTGCACATCGTCACCGAGCCGAGGACCGACGGCTCGTGCCGGGGGCAGCAGCGGCTGAGGCTCGCCGGATCGAGCCCGACCGTGCTGATCCCCGCGTGCCGCATCAGGCGCGCGTCGCCGTCGGGGTGGACGTAGGCCACGTCGTGCCGGCGGTAGATGGGACCCGCGACCGGGTCGTCGTTGACCTCCTCGTCGAGCTGCTGGAGATCCTTGTTGTGCGGGTGCGCGGCGAACGCGGTGCGCAACTGCGCCGTCACCTTGAGGGCCCAGTTCTGCTCCCAGTCGACCAGGTGGCACTCCCGCGCCTCCTCGCGCAGCAGCATCCACCGCATGAGGTTCCGCTCCGGCAACTGCGGCACCGTGTCCGGTACTTGCGGAAACATCCGGATGAAATCGTCATTACAGGCCAGGACATTCCAGGCCACGTCGTTGATGTAACACGGCTGTCCTTTGACCCGGTTCACGGCGGTGAGCCACGCGGGGCCCACCTGCGTTCCGGCCAGCGGGTCCATCGGGAAGGGCGGTTCATATCCAAGGGCATAGACATACAGCGCGGTGCGCTCCGGCTCCTCCATGCGCAGCACCGTGGCCACGTTGTCCAGGAACTCGGCCGACGGCTGCGCCATCTCGCCGCGCTCGAGCAGCGCGTAGGTGCGCTCGGAGACGAACAGCTCCTGCGCCACCCTGGCCTGCGAGAGCCCGCGTGAGCGCCGTCCGCGCCCGGTGCGCCGGGGCGAACCGAGGTCGGTCGGGCTGATCTGGCTCCGCTTGAACTGCAGCAATTGCTGCAGGGCCTCCTTGTTGTTCAATTTCCAACCTTTCTCCCGCGCTGTGCCGGGCGATGTCACCGATGCGTAGGAAACATTTTCATCGGAAGTTGAACTTCCTGAAAAACGCGGACCGGAAAAAACACGGCCTGGTGATCGTCCGTGGCCGGCCGCGAGAATGGGTGACCGGACCGGACATGCGGGGCGGGGCCACGGGCCACGCCGGTGAGGAGGACACGGTGCTGCGACCGGTGGCCGCCACGGCGGTGCGAGAGCCCGCCGGCAGCGCGGTGGCCCGTACGCTGGCCGTGCTCCGGGCCCTGCGCGAACTGGGCCCGGGGGCGCACCCGCTGGCCGTGGTCGCGGCACGGGCGGAGCTGCCCGCGCCCACCGCGCACCGCTACGTGCGGGCCCTCGTCCGGGAAGGGGCCGCCGAGCAGCGTGGCCCCCGAGGGCACTACGCGCTGACGGAGACGTCGCACCGATCCACCCACCTCGTCGCTGAGGTCACGGATACTGGTGTCGGTCAGACCTCGCCTGCGTTGCGTGCTGAGCTGGTCACTCTACAGTCACGGACCGGACAAGTATCGCTCCTGTACGCTCCGTTATTGGTGGGCGCTGCCCTGCGGTTCTGCATCGACCGGGCCGTCGGCGCGCACGCCGCGGAGCTGGAGGCGGCCCCGCGGCCGGCGCTGCGGCGGGTGTGGAGCGCGCCGCTGGACGAGGACGCCGCGGGCCTGGCCATGCTGGCCTGTCTCGACGGGGTGCCGCCGCCGGGGGTGGCGCTGGACCGCGTCCGTGAGCAGGGTCACGCCGTGGGCCCCTCGCCGCTGCCCGGCTGGGAGTCGGTGGCCGCCCCGGTGTGGCGGGGCTCCGTCCTCGCGGGGGCGGTGGCCCTGCTGGCCCCGCGGGAGCGGCTGCGCGGCGCGGCCGCCCGCACCCGCTGCGTGCACGCCGTGATGGACACCGCCGCCACCATGAGCGGCCTGCTCACCCGCACCCGCGTCCGGCGGGTGGGCTGACCCGGCGGCCGCCCCGCGCGGCGCGGACGCCCGCCGCACCCGTACCGTCCCCCCACTCCGAAAGGTCCTTCGTGTCCCGCTCCGTACTGATCACCGGCGGCAGCCGCGGCATCGGCCTGGCCACCGCCCGCGCGCTGCGGGCCGCCGGCGACCGCGTCGCCGTCACCCACCGCGGCGGCGAAGCCCCGGCGGGACTGCTCGGCGTACGCTGCGACGTCACGGACGCCGAGCAGGTCGACGCCGCGTTCCGGAAGGTCGAGGAGGAGCAGGGGCCCGTCGAGGTCCTGGTGGCCTGCGCGGGCGTGGCCCACGACAAGCTCCTGATGCGGATGACGGAGGAGGACTTCACCTCCGTCCTGGACACCAACCTCACCGGCGTCTACCGCGTCGCGAAGCGCGCCACCCGCGGCATGCTCCGCGCCCGCTCCGGCCGTATCGTGGTGATCTCCTCCGCGGTGGGCCTGCGCGGCGAGGCGGGGCAGGCCAACTACGCGGCGTCCAAGGCGGGCCTCGTCGGCTTCGCCCGCTCGCTGGCCCGGGAGCTGGGCTCGCGCGGCATCACCGTGAACGTGGTGGCGCCCGGCCTGACCGAGACCGCCATGAGCGAGGCGCTCACCGACGAGCAGCGCGAGGCCCTGCTCCGGCAGATCCCCCTCGGCCGCCTCGCGCGCCCCGAGGAGGTCGCCGCCACGGTGGCGTTCGTCGCCTCGCCCGAGGCCGCCTACATCACCGGGGCCGTTGTCCCGGTGGACGGCGGCGCGGGCATGGGGCACTAGACCCCCGCGCGGTCCGCGCGACGGCATCGTGACCGTCGCGCCGACCGCGCGGGTACAGGCGGCTGCGGCGGCCACGACCGGTACGGGGGTACGGCCGTGGCCGCGGCAGCCGAACATGTTCCGCCGCAACTTGGCCAGAGTTGCGGTGGGACACGCTCCGCCCCGCGTGTCATCGTGGACGCACCGATTGGTCTGAACCTGACAAGATCGGCGCGACCGCGCCCGGACGCGTCAGGGTGAGGAGCGGACGCATGCGCGGCACCACAGTCCTGCCCGGCGGCAGAGCGAACGGCAGCGAGCCCGAGAGGGGAGGGCTGCCGATCCACCGGCTGGAGGTACCGCGGCCCAACGCCCTGCCCTTCGCCATCGGCAGCTTCGACACCATCGGCCCGATGTCGCGCGCCTCCTTCCCGCACCGGCACACCTTCCACGAGATCGTCTACGTCACCGGCGGCACCGGCAGCCACGTCGTCGACCTCTCCCGGTTCACGCTGCGCCCGCCCCACCTGTGCTTCCTCGCACCCGGCCAGGTGCACTACTGGGACCAGGTCCGCGACCTGGAGGGCTGCGTGATCCTCTTCACCGACGACTTCCTCCTGGACAACCCGCGGGACCAGGAGACCCTGCGCAGGCTCGGCCGCCGCTCCTGGCTGAAACTCTCCGCGGAGGAGGCGGCCCGGGTGCACCGCCTGGTGGCCGACCTGGACCACGAGTACCGCACCGGCGCCGAGGGGTTCCAGGGGGTGCTCCAGGCCCTGCTGCACGTCCTCGTGGTGCGGGCCGCCCGGCTGCTCGACCCCGAGCGGGACGCCCGCGGCGGCGCCGCGCCCGCCCGCCCCGCCGCCGTCGCCGCCGACTTCCTCGCCCTCATGGACACGGCCGGGACGCCGCTGTGGTCGGTCCGCGAGTGCGCCGCCCGGCTCGGCGTCTCCGTGAGCCATCTGAACGAGGTGGTGAAGACCGCCATGGGCCGCACCCCTGGGGAGCTGCTCCGCCAGGCGCGCGTCCATGAGGCCAAACGCCTGTTGCTGCGTACGGAGTTGACGGTCCGCCAGGTCGCGGGCCGGGTCGGTTTCACCGATCCTGCCTACTTCTGTCGCTTCTTCCGCCGCGAGACCGGGACGAGCCCCGGCGACTTCCGCCGCGGCGGTGGCGATATTCACCACGACCACCGCCTTCCGTCCATCGCCCGGAACCGGCCCTCCGCATAACTTCGTAGCCGATCCCCACCCCCCCCACACAGGAGGAGCGATGGACGGCGAGACGCACGTGAACGGCACGGGTGATGTCCCCGTGGACGGCGACGACCTCGGCACCGCGCCGGACGGCTCCCGCCGGGGCCCCAGCCGCAAGACCGTGCTCAAGGCGGCCCTGGCCGCGGGCGTGGCGGTACCGGTCGCGATGATGGGCGCCCCCGCCCTGGCCCGCACCTCGGCGGGCACCGGCACCGTGCCGGAGCTGACCCCGAGCTGTGACGACGGCGACGACCCGACGCCGCCGCAGATGGAGGGTCCGTACTTCAAACCGAACTCCCCCCGGCGCACCAACCTCATCCAGCCCGGCGCGCAGGGCGTCCGCCTGACCGTCACCGGCTACGTCTTCGGCCTGCGCTGCAAGCCCCTGGGCAATGTGCTCCTCGACTTCTGGCAGGCCGACAACCGGGGCGCGTACGACAACGTCGGCTACCGCTACCGCGGCCACCAGTTCACCAACGCGCAGGGCGCCTTCACCCTGACCACGATCTTCCCCGGCCTCTACCCGGGCCGCACCCGCCACCTGCACGTCAAGCTGCAGGCCCCGGGCCGGCCCATCCTGACGACGCAGCTCTACTTCCCGAACGAGCCGCGCAACAACACCGACCCCATCTTCGACGCACGGCTCCTGATGAACGTCCGGGACGTCGGCGGAGCCAAGGAGGCCGAGTTCGACTTCGTCCTGAACGTGCCGCAGTAACCGTCGGCGCGTCGGCGACCGTCCCGGGTCGCCGCGGGAACGCCCCTGATCCCCCGTCAGGGTGGAGCGGCGCGCGGGAGCGCCGCTCCTGCCCGCCGGCACCGCCTCGTCCGTCGCGCCGGTCCGACCGGCGCGGCGGACGCGCGGAGGGGGCGGGTTGCCCGGTACGGGTGCGACGGCGCGGTGGCCGTCACGGATGGCGAGGACGGCCGTCTGCCTGGGGGCGGCCGTGGCAGCCACCGCGCCACCGGCGTTCCCCGGACCCCGGCCGGAGGCGCGCGGGGTTCCGCTCCCGAACGGCTCCGGCGGCGCGGCCCCGCCGCCCCGGGCCCCGCCGCCGGTCACGCGACCACCTCTCCCGGCACGCGGGCCGGGACGGCGGGGGTCGGGAGGCGCGGCCGGGCGGCACCGCTCAGCCCGCCCGGCCGCACACCTCCAGGATCAGCTCCGCCGCCGTGCGCGGCTCCCGCAGTGTCGGGAAGTGGTCACTGGCGGCCAGCCGCACCAGCCGGCAGCCGGGGATGCGCGCGGCCATCTCCTCGCTCACGGCGATGACCTCCCGCTGGTCCCGCTCGCCCAGGGCCAGCACGCACGGCACGGCGACCTCGTGCAGCCGGTCGTACACCGGCGCGTCCTTGACGTCGTACGGGTACGTGGTGAACCACCCCGGGATCGCGGAGCGCAGCGCGGCGGCCGCCACGCCGTCGGGCGAGGGATCGGCCGCGGCCCACACCCGCAGCGACAGCGCCACCAGGCCGTCCATGTCCCGCGCCTCGGCCAGCCGCACGATCTCCGCGTTGACCTCGGGCGACTCCAGGCCCCGCACGCCGGTCGCGCCGGGCACGAACAGGGCGAGGCCCCCGACCCGGTCCGGCTCGGCCAGGGCGAGGCTCAGCGCCGTGGCGCCCCCCATGCTGGAGCCCGCGAGGACCGCGCGGCCGACGCCGAAGTGGTCCAGGACCGTGGTGAGGTCCCGCAGTTGGGAGTAGCGGGTGTCCGGTGTGGGGGAGCGGCCGAACCCGCGCGCGTCGTAGCGCAGCACCCGGTGCCGCCCGGTCAGGAAGGGCAGGACGCCGTCCCAGACCCGGGAGTCGCCCACCCCCGGGTGCAGCAGGACCACCGGGGGCCCCTCGCCTCCCGTGTCGTCCGCCCAGACCTCGCCGCCGTCGACCCGCACCATGGTGTCCATGGCGTCAGGCCTACCCCGGTTCGCCCGCTCACGTGCCGTTCGTACGCAGGTCCGCCACGAGGGCGAAGGACCGGACGCGGGCGGCCGGGTCGAAGACCGGGGTGACCAGCATCAGTTCGTCGGCGCCGGTGTCCTCGGCGATCCGCGCGAGGCGCGCGCCGACCGCCTCCCGGGTGCCCCGGGCCTGGTGGGCGGCGAACGCCGCCACGGCCTCGCGGTCGCGTCCGCCGAGCGGGTGCGCCGCCGCGGCGGCCGGGGTCGGGAAGGGCGTCTCCGCCCGGCCGTTGAGCAGGCCCGCCTTGATGGCGTCCATCGGCCCGGCGAGTGCGGCCGCCTCCTCCTCGGTGTCCGCGCACACCGTCTCGACGCACACCAGGACCCGTGGCTCCGGGCACCACCGGGACGGCCGGAACGCGTCCCGGTACCGCTCCAGGGCGGTGACGGTGTTGTCGGGGCGGATGTGGTGCGCGAACGCGACCGGCAGGCCCAGGGCTGCGGCGAGCGCGGCCCCGGCGTCACTGGAGGCCAGCAGCCACGGCTCGGGCAGCTCCCCGAGGCCGACCTTGTCCAGGAAGCCGAGGATCGCGGCGACGTCCCCGCGGTACTCCTCGTCGGTGGCGGGGTCGGCGCCCCGGCGCAGCGCCCGCGCCGTGGGCTCGTGGAAGGTGCCCGGCCCCCGGCCGATGCCGAGGTCGACCCGGCCGGGGTGCAGGGCGGCCAGCGTGGCGAACTGCTCGGCCACGGTGAGCGGCGCGTGGTTCGGGGCGAGCACGCCGCCCGAGCCCACCCGCGTCCGGGCGGTGGTCGCGGCGGTGTGCGCGGCCAGCAGCACGGGCGGGAAGGCGCCGATGGCGGGGGAGTGGTGGTGCTCGGCGAACCACAGCCGGTCGTAGCCGAGGCGGTCCAACTCCCCCGCGACGGTCCGGAAGTTGCGCAGCGCGTCGGCGGGGGTGGCGCCGTCCTCGACGACGGAGACCTCGAGCGCGGAGAGGGGCAGATCGACCATGTGATCACGATAGGCGAGAGCGGCACCGGGCCACGGCGCGGGTCCCGCCCCGGGCCCTCCACCCGGGCCCTGCCCGGCCCTGCTCCGAGAGCCGTGGCGGAGCGTAGCCCGGCCCCCGTCCCGGAAGCCGTGGCGGAGCGCACACGGACCCGCCCCGTGCGCGCGGACGTGCACGCCCTGCGCGCGTACGTGGCACAGACACGCGTACGTAGGCGCGAGCCCGTGTACGTGCGCCCGCCCGCACGGGAGTCCCACGGTCCGGTCGAACCGGAACGGGCAACTCCAGGCGTGCCTCCCTCCAGGGGATGGCGCTCTCCCGCCCGTCCGGCAAGGATGCTCTCCTCCCCGGCGCACCACGGTCCACACGCGTCCGCGCCGCGCCGGAGCCGCACCCCGCGCACGGGAGGAAGAGCCACTGCCATGGGGACACACGCCGCACCACGCCGCCGCAGGCCCGCGCTGTTCGCCGCCGCGGCGGTCACCCTGCTCGCCGGCCTGCTCGGCCTGCCGCGCGCGGACGGCGCGCCCCGGTCCGCCGACGCCTGCCGCACCGCGGGGACCACGCTGCCGCGCGGCGACTGCGGGCCGTTCTGGCAGGTCCTGGCCGAGGACTTCAACGGCGACCGGGTGCCGCTCGGCGCCTTCAGCGACTGCGACCACCGGGCCGACACCTCGGCCGCGTACTGCCGCGGGCTGCGCGGCGAGTACCGCGACAACTGGTGGGCGTACCCCACGGGTTGGCGCGACACGGCCAACGAGCGGCAGCGCGGCCGGAGCGTGGCGGGCGTCTACCACCCCGAGGACACCGTGAGCGTCGGCCCTGCGGCGAACGGCGACGGCCGCATGCGCGTCCGGATGTGGCGGCCCGCCGACGGCGGCCCCGTGCACGCCGCGGCGGTGGTACCGCGGCCCGTCATGCAGATGAAGTACGGCAAGTACAGCGCGCGCATCAAGGTCACCAAGCCCGCCGCCGGGTACAAGTCGGCGTGGCTGCACTACGGCGGCGGCTGCGAGATGGACCACCCGGAGGGCGAGTGGACGGCCTCCCTGAGCGCTTTCCACCACCCCTGCGGCGGGGGCCGGCAGGGCTCGTTCCACGGGGCCGACGACTGGACGCGGTGGCACACCGTGTCGACCGAGTGGACGCCGGGCCAGGTCCGCTTCTTCGTCGACGGCCGGCAGGTGGGCCGCGACACCCGCGACGTGCCCGACCGCCCGCTGTCCTGGGTGCTGCAGAACGAGAGCGCCCTGGAGGGCCCGGTGGCGGCGCCGGGCAGCAGCGCCCAGTTGGAGATCACCTGGGTCGCCGCGTACGCGTACGGCTGGAGGTGACCCCGGCGGCGGGGCGCGGTGCCGACATGGTGCCGGGCCGCGACGCCGGACGCGGCGGAACACGGCGCGCCCCGGCGCCGGGCAGCCGAAGGGCCGGACGGCAGCAGCCGTCCGGCCCTCACGATCCGAAGCGCGTCACCCGGCGCGGCGCGTCACCCCGCCCGGCGCGTCAGCCCCCCGTGTTCAGTCCCACTTGTAGCCGTCGCCGAAGTTCAGGGTGTGCTCCAGGACGTCCTCCATCGGGTCGTCGATCTGACCCGTGTTGATCAGCGCCACCACGGGCGCGTTGTGCGAGTCGCGGTGCGACTCGTCCGCGTGGGCCGTTCCGGACGCCAGGGCGACCGGCCCGGTCGCCACCGCGGCCACCAGCGCCCAGCGCGACGCCTTCCTCACCCAACTGCCGTTCACAGGCTGCTCCTTGACTCGTCCGGCGGGCGTCACGCGCCCGGCCCATGGACCGGCCGTTCCGATCCGCACGCCGTGGCAACGCCCGCGGAGGCCCAGAAGTCACCGCCGGTCATACGAACGGGTTGTCCGCACGGCGTCCGGCGCCCCGGGAAGGAACCCGCGCCCCGGGAGCCGCGCCCCGCCCGGCGGTGGTCAGTGCCCGTGCGGCATCAGCCGTCCGACCGCCTTCCAGGTCGCGCGCAGGCCGCGCAGACCGGCGGGTCCTGCCGTGGCCGGTGCGGGCGTGGGCGGCGTCGGCACCGGCGCGAGCGGGGCCTCCTGGACGCGGGCCTCCCAGTCGCACGGGGGCGCCGCCCTGCCGGGCGGCCCCTGCGCGCCGCGGAGCGCGAGCGCGTCGTCATGCGCCTTGAGGCCCACGCTGACCAGCGTGAGCAGCAGCGCGATGTCCATGTCCCCGTCCAGCAGGACCGTCACCCACGACGCGCCGGGCCGCACGCGGATCGCGGAGTTGTGCGCCAACTGAGGCCGCAGCCGGTCCACCGCCGCCCGGGTCAGACAGACGTCCGCGGCGTCGTCGGAGTGGAAGTGCACCAGTTCATAGCGCGCCTCTCCGGGCGCGCCAGGTGTGCCGTACGAGCGGCCCACCGCACACCGGGGAGGGCCACTTACGAGATCCGGCCACGACTCCAACTGGGTCATGGCACGCTGCGCCGCCGTCATGCGCCCCATCGTCGCGCGGATTTCACCCGGCGAACCACCCCTGTTCACAAGCCGCTTGCCCGCGCGGCCCCCGTAACCCGGCCCCGCCGGAGGTCAACGGGGGTCCGAGGCGCGCCCGGCCCTCCAGGAGGGGTGGGCGCGATGTCACCCGCCCGTGCCGGTGACGTGCGATGTTGTCCTACTACAGCACCAACTTCAGTGATGTACATCACATAGGGGGCGGGGAACTCGTCCCGCGCGCCGCTCGACCCATGGACCGGTCCGGTCACCGCCGGAGCACTTGTACCACCGACCGGCACCAGGAGAGCACGCCATGCCCACCGCACCTCCCGCCCCCGCACCGCCCGACAACGCCTCCGCCCCCGCGGAACGGCCCGCCCCGCCGCGGTCCGCCTGGGCCTCGCTGCGCCCGCTCGTGCTGCGCCTGCACTTCTACGCCGGCGTGCTGATCGCCCCGTTCCTGCTGGTCGCCGCCGTCACGGGCCTGCTGTACGCCGCCTCGTACACGGCCGAGCGCGTCGTGTACGCCGACGAGCTGCGGGTGCCCGTGGGCGACAGGGAACTCCCCGTCGAGCGGCAGGTCGCCGCGGCCCGCGAGGCACACCCGCGGGGGACGGTGACCGCCGTGCGGCCATCGCCGGAGGACGGCGCGACGACGCGGGTCCTGCTCTCCGGCGTGCCGGGTGTGGCCGAGGACCGCACCCTCGCCGTGTTCGTGAACCCCTACACCGGCGAGGTGCGCGGCGCCGAGGAGCAGTACGGCTCCAGCGGCGCGCTTCCGCTGCGCACCTGGATCTCCGGCCTGCACAAGGACCTGCACCTGGGCGAGACGGGGCGGCTGTACAGCGAGCTCGCCGCGAGCTGGCTGTGGGTGATCGCGGGCGGCGGCCTCGTCCTGTGGTTCGGACGGCGCCGGGCGCGGCGCGGGCTGCGGGGCACGGCGGGCCGCCGCCGGCTCCTTTCGCTGCACGGCACGGTGGGCGCCTGGGCCGCCGCGGGCCTGTTCTTCCTCTCGGCCACGGGCCTGACCTGGTCGGCGTACGCGGGGGAGAGCATCGGCGACCTGCGGGAGGCCCTGGGCCAGACGACTCCGACGGTCGCCACGAGCGCGGCGGGGGCCGGGGCCGGGGAGCACGCCGGGCACGGCGGCGGCGCGGACACGGGCGCGGGCACGGCGGGCGGCGCCGGAACCGCCGGTGACATCGGGCTGGACGCGGTCCTCAAGGCCGCCCGCGCCGAGGGGCTGTCGGACCCGGTGGAGATCGTGCCGCCCGCCGACCCCGCCGCGCCGTCGCCGGCGTACGTCGTCAAGCAGATCCAGCGGAGCTGGCCCGAGAAGCAGGACTCGGCCGCGGTCGACGCGCGGACCGGCCAGGTCGTCGACGTCCTGCGGTTCGACGACTACCCGGTGCTCGCCAAGCTGACCCGCTGGGGCATCGACGCGCACGCCGGCACGCTCTTCGGCCTCGCGAACCAGATCGCGCTGGCCGTCCTCGCCCTCGCCCTGATCCTGCTGATCGTGTGGGGCTACCGCATGTGGTGGCTGCGGGGCCGCACCGGCGCCTTCGGCCGCCCGCTGCCGCGCGGCGCGTGGCAGCACGTCCCGGCGTACGTCCTCGTCCCGCTGATGGCGGCGGTGGCGGTCCTCGGCTACTTCGTGCCGCTGCTCGGCATCCCGCTGGCGGCGTTCCTCGCGGTGGACGTCGTGCTCGGCGAGATCGCCCACCGCCGCGGCCGGCGCAGCTACCCGCCCCTGGCCGGGCGGTGAGGGACGGCGGGCCGGTCCCGGCCGGGGGAGGCCGGGACCGGTTCCGGCCGGGCGGGGCCCGGGCCGGTTCCCGCCGTTGCCGCCCGTGACGCCGACGATCTACGCTCGCGTGCGTTCTTGACGCCGAGTCAATGGGGTGCGCGGTGGACTACCGGGACTACAGGACGTACGACGCGGTCGGACTCGCCGACCTCGTGGCGCGCGGCGAGGTGACGCCGACCGAGCTCCTGGAGGCGGCCCTCGCGCGGGCCGAGGCCGTGAACGGAAAGATCAACGCGATCGTCCGCCCCATGCCGGTGATCGCCCGCGAGCGCGCCGCGGGCCCGCTCTCCGGGCCCTTCGCCGGCGTGCCGTTCCTCGTCAAGGACCTGCTCCAGGACTACGAGGGCCGGCCGACGGGCCGCGGCTCGCGGGCCTCCCAGGGGCTCGTCGCGGGGCGCCACAGCGAGGTGGTCCGGCGGTGGCTGGACGCCGGGCTCGTCGTCTTCGGGCAGACGAACACACCGGAGTTCGGCATCAAGAGCGTGACCGAGCCCGAGGCCGGCGGCGCGACCCGCAACCCGTGGAACCTCGCCCACACGCCGGGCGGCTCCTCCGGCGGCTCCGCGGCCGCGGTCGCCGCGGGCATCGTCCCCGCCGCGGGCGCGAACGACGGCGGCGGCTCGATCCGCATACCCGCCGCCTGCTGCGGGCTCTTCGGTCTCAAGCCGGGCCGGGGCCTGGTGCCCGCGGGCCCCGCGCACGGCGAGCTCCTCGCGGGCGCGGCGAGCGACGGCGTCGTCTCCCGCACCGTGCGCGACAGCGCCGCCCTCCTCGACGCCCTCACCGCCCGCCCCGACCCGGGCGCCCCGTTCCTCGCGGCCCGCCCCGAGGAGCCCTACGCCGAGCTCGCCCGGCGCACCCCGCCGAAGCTGCGCGTCGGCGTCAGCACCCGCTCGCCGATCGGCACCCCGGTGGCGCGCGAGGCGGTCGAGGCCGTCGAGACGGCCGTCAAGCTCCTCACCGGCCTCGGCCACGAGGTGGAGGAGGCCGAACCCGCCGTCGACGGGCTGCGCATGGCCGACGACTTCATGGCCATGTACGCGACCCAGAACGCCGCGACGATGGCGGAGCTCAAGCACAGGACCGGCGCGGACGACACCGACTTCGAACTCGACACGCGGCTGCTCGCCGCGGCGGGCCGCGCGCTGGGCGCGGTGGAGCACACCGTCCGGCTGGGGCGCTGGAACCTCTACGCCCGGCAACTGGCCGCGTTCCACGAGACGTACGACCTGCTGCTCACGCCGACGCTCGCCCGGCCGCCGGTGCGGATCGGCGAGCTGGACACGCCCCGGTTGACGCGGCAGGTCGGCAAGGCGCTGCTCAGGGCGGGCGTGGCGGGCCGGCTCAGCAGGACCCGGCTGTGGCGGCAGGCCGTCGTGGCGAACCTCGCCCCCAACCCCTTCACGCAGCTCGCCAACATCACCGGCCGCCCCGCGATGTCCGTGCCCCTCTACCGCACCCCCGACGGCCTGCCCCTGGGCGTGCAGTTCACCGGGCCGCTGGGCGGCGAGGGCACGCTGCTCGCGCTCGCCGCCCAACTGGAAGCGGCCGCTCCATGGGATGTGGAGCGGCCGGCCCTGTGACGCGGCGCGGCGGGCGCGCGCCATATCGACGCGCGCCCGCCGCTCACCTCGTGCCTAAGGCACGGTGATCACCGCACGTCGACGGCGTCACCGGCGGCCTTGACGGCCGGGGTGGTGGAGTTGCCCGCGAAGCTCCAGCGGTACGAGCCGTCGGCCGTGGCCTTCACCGTGGTCTTCAGGTTGCCCTTGGTGTCGGACTTGACCGTCTTGACGGCGGAGTAGGCGCTGGCGCCCTTCTTCTTGTACTCCAGCGTCACCGACTGCTTGGTGTAGCCGGAGAACTTGTGGGTCTCCCAGTTGGCGCGGGTCAGCGCGCCGGTGACGGTGAGCGTCTTGCCCTTCTTGATCGGCTCGGGCGAGGCGTTGACCGTGAGCTTCGACTCGCGCTGGACCTTGAAGGCGCCGGTCTTCTCCGCGTACACGCTGTCGGTGTCGGACGAGAGCAGGGCGTTGACGTACCAGCCGCCCGCCGCACTGTTGTCGTAGAAGTCGGTGTCCGGGTCGATCGTGAACGTCGCCGTGCACGTCGACTTGCCGTTGGCGAACGTGCAGCTCTCGTTGCCCTGCGAGGTCGCCGAGTTCGCGTCCGGGCCGTACAGGTCGATGCTGGACTCGGTGATCGCGGAGTCGGTCGCGGCCGTGACCGAGACCTTGAAGGTTTTGGCCGCGGTGGTGCCGAGCACGACCGCCTTGCCGCCGTTGACCGTGACCTTCTCGACCGTGATGCCCTGCGGCGCGGCCGTGGCGGCGGGCGCGGCGAAGCCCGCGGCGGCCACGGCCAAGGCGGAGCCGACTACGGCCATACGGGTGCGGTGTCGCATTGGGTATGTCCCCCCACAGATGGTGCCGGAGCAGACGATGCTCCAGCGACAGATGTGAACGAGGTGACCTTACGTTCTTCACCCCGCTTCACCCCGCCTTCATCACCGTGGTGATCGCCACGTGCGTCGCGTACAACCTTTCGCGGGGATGGTGTACGAGGGGACGCCACGTTCCAGCCAGGCCCGCGACGTCGACAGCCGTACGCGCAGGGGCAGTTACGGTACGCGAACAGCGCCGACCAGAGGCGTGTGCCGCACCCGCCGCGCGGGCCGTGCGGCGACCCGACGACGGCACGCATCAAGCCATCGCGCCCGGCCCCGGAGCGGGCACGGCACGCCTACGGCAGCGCGGGCAGGCGGGCTCGGCGGCACATCGGCGGAAACAGCCGCCCCGGGCCCCGAGTTCGGGCATGCTGGAAGTCGCCGCACCTCGACGGTGAGACGCGACTGGCAAGGGGGACCGGTCCGGTCCTTCACCTGGTCGAGAGGCGGTACGGATGGCGATGGAGCAGCGAGAACCCACGCGCAGTCGCGATCGGAACTGGGCTGTGGAGGTGTTGTCCCGTATGGCCGCGGCGCTCGGCGCCAAGGCTGTCTGGGCCTTCATCCAGTCCCACTGGCCCTAGTGCCCGAGGGGCGCCGGACCGCACCGGTCCGGCGCCCCTTCGCACGCGCCGCCGGGCCTGCCTTGTCCGAACCCCACAGTTCACACCCGTCAGCTCTGCACCATCGGCCTCCGGCACGGGGCGGCGTGGTCGATCAGGATGAGCGGGTGTCTGAACTGCTGAATCCCGCGGACCCCGTGTTCGCCCGCGACCCGTACCCGTACTACGCCCGCCTGCGCGAGCGGAACCCCGTCGCCCGGGTGGAGCTGGCGAACGGAACCCACGCCTGGCTGGTGACCGGGTACGAGGAGGCGCGGCGGGTCCTCGCCGACCCGCGGTTCTCGAACGTGCCGGCGCGGCAGGCCGGGCGGCCCAAGCCCCCGTCGGCGGCGGAGCGCGCCCGGCAGTGCCTGGCCCGGCACATGCTCAACACCGACGCGCCCGACCACGGCAGGCTGCGCCGCCTGGCCACGGCGGCCTTCACCCCGGCGCGGGTGGACGCCCTGCGCCCGCGCGTCGAGCGGCTCGCCGCGGAGCTCGCGGGCGACGTCTCCCGGCGCCTGGCCCGCGACGGCGTGGCCGACCTGGTGGACGCCTTCGCGTTCCCGCTGCCGGTCCTGGTGATCGGCGAGGTCCTCGGCGTGCCCGAGGCCGACCGCGCGGACCTGCGCGCCTGGACCTACCGCGTGGGCTCGCCCGCCGACGCCCTGGAGCCCGGCGCGGCCGACGCGGCCTGGTCCAGCCTGCACGCGTACTTCGGCACCCTCATCGCGCGCAAGCGGCGCGCCCCCGGCGACGACCTGTTCAGCTCGCTCGTGACCGCCCCGGACGAGGGCGGCCTCGACGACGAGGAGCTGCTCGCCATGGCGTTCCTGCTGCTCTTCGCGGGCTACGAGACGACGATGAACCTCCTGGCGTCGGCCGCGCTCGCGCTGCTCACCCACCCCGGCGAACTCACCGCCGCGCGCCGCGACGGCGCCGGGCGGTGGGCCGCCGTCGTGGAGGAGACCCTGCGGCACGCCAGCCCGCTGGAGGGCACGACCTGGCGGCGCACCACCCAGGCCGTGGCCCTCGACGGGGGCACCGCCATACCGGCCGGGGCCTCGGTCCTCGTCGTCCTCGCCGCCGCCAACCGCGACCCCGCGCACTTCCCCGCCCCGGACGACTTCCGGCCGGACCGCTATCTGGCCGCCGAACGACCCGCGCCGCACACGGCCTTCGGCCACGGCCCGCACTTCTGCCTCGGCGCCCGCCTCGCCCGCCTGGAGGCCACGATCGCCCTGCCCCGCCTCTTCGCCGCCCTGCCCGGCCTGACCCTGGCCGCACCCCCCGACACCCTCGCCCACCGGCCCGGACTGCTGGTACGGGGGCCGCTGCGGCTGCCCGTACGGCAAGGGGACGCGGCACCGTCCGCGCCCCTCGCGCACGCCTCGGCGCACCCCGGCGGGTAGGGGCGGCCCGGCCCGCGGGAACGGCCGGGAAGCGGGGGTGCGGGGCGGGTTCTTCGGCCGATGTGGCCCTCATGACCATGAGGGGGCGTTTCGCGGGTACTCGCGGGTCTGGACACAGCACCTTTCGGGTCCGCCGTACCGCGGGCCCGTGTTCCGGAGAGGAGACCCACGTGTCGCAGGTCGAGGAATCGATCGAGGTCAACGTGTCGGTGACCACCGCGTACAACCAGTGGACGCAGTTCGAGTCGTTCCCGGAGTTCATGGACGGCGTCGACCGCGTCGAGCAGCGGTCGGACACCCTGACCCACTGGACCACGTCCATCGGCGGGGTCAAGCGGGAGTTCGACGCGCAGATCACCGAGCAGATTCCGGACAACCGCGTCGCCTGGACCACGGTCGGGGGCGAGGCGCGGCAGGCGGGAGTGGTCACCTTCCACCGCCTGGACGACGCCCGCACGAAGGTGACGCTGCGGATGGAGTTCGACCCGGAGGGGCTGGCCGAGACGGTCGGCGACAAGCTCGGCTTCGTCAAGCGCCAGGTCACCGGTGACCTCAAGCGCTTCAAGCAGTTCATCGAGTCCCGGGGCGCGGAGACCGGTGCCTGGCGCGGCACCGTCTGAGCCAGGCCGCACGGCCGCCACGGGAGCGGGAACGGAAGTGGCCGGTGCGGACCCGTCGCGACGGGTCCGCACCGGCCACGGCGCGTGGGGCGTCAGACCGCCGCGGGCTCCGGCACGGAGTCGGCGGACTCCGCCGGGCGCGGGATGCGGTGCAGGCCCTTGCGGTCGTAGAGGCGCGTCATGCCGAAGCCGAACAGCACGGAGACGACCAGGGCGACGCCCATGGCGGTCCACGCCCGGGACAGACCGGCGTCGGCCTGGGCGTCGAAGTACAGGATCGACCGCAGCCCGCCGGTGAGCTGGCGCAGCGGCTCGAACTCGGCGAGCGTACGGAAGAACCCGGGCAGCGCCTCCAGCGGCACGGTGGCGCCGGAGGACGGCACGGCCATGGCGACGAAGACGATGGTCGACACCAGCATGCCGGGCGTGCCGAACACGGCGAGCAGCGCCAGGGCGCTCACCCCGACGACGGCGATGGTGCCCACGGAGTAGAGCCAGAGCAGCCCCAGGTGGGACGCGTCCATGCCGAGGAGGCCGACCGTCGCCAGCTCCACGAGGGAGCCCATGACCACGGCGAGGGCCAGCATGAGGACGGTGTTGACCGCGAGGGTGCGCGTCCGGCTGGTGTGGCGCACGGGCATGCGCTGCCGGAAGGGCCCGAAGTCGGTGTGCAGATAGCCGAGCGCGGTGTCCACCTGAGAGGTGATCACGTTCGCGGCGAGCATGCCGGAGACCAGCAGGACCAACGCGTAGTAGAAGGCGCTCAGGCCCATGGCGCTGTGCGTGTCGAGCGGGTGGCCGTCGGCGACCTGCACGGTCACGGGGTCGGCCAGCATGAGCTGGGCGGCGGCGGGCAGCGGCGCCTGACGGCCCGCGTCGGCCTTCCGGCCCTGCCCGCCGTCAGCGGCCTTCGCGTCCTGCGGGGCCGTCCGCCCCTGCGCGGACGCGGCCTCCTTGCCCTGCTGCCCCTTGCCGCCCTGCTGCGCCCGTACGCGCTCCAGCAGTTCCTTGCCCAGCTCGGCCGAGGCCGCGTGGGCCGCCTTCTGCGTGGCCTGACTGGCCATGGAGGAGCCGAAGCTGCCCGCCGCCTGGTTGGTCAGCACCTTCAGGACGGGCGCGGCGGGGGCCTCCTTGGCCGCGGCGGGGTCCTGCTGCCGCGGCGCGGTGAGCGCGCCGACCCGGGCGCTGAAGTCCCGCTCCACGACCAGCGCGCCGTAGAGCTTGCCCTGGCCGAGCCGCTCGTCGGCCTCCTCCTGGCTGAGGACCTGCCAGTCGATGCTGTCGTCGCGGGCGGTGGCCTTCTTGATGCCGGAGACGACCTTGTCGCCGACGTTGACGCGCTGTTCACCCGTGCCGGCGCCGCGGTCGTTGTTGACCAGCGCGACGGGCAGGTCGCGCAGGTTTCCCTTGGGGTTTACGTTGCCGCCCACGTAGAGCAGGGCGAACAGGGTGGAGACCACCGCGACGATGATGCCCGTACCGATCCACAGCCGGGGGCTGCGGAGCGCGGAGGAGGGCTGAGGGGATGGCATGAACGCTCCAGTGCGATGACGCTACGTAACTAGATACCGGAAGTATCCAGTACTGGATAGTGACAGTATCGAGTTGGTGGTGTCCAATTGCCGTAGCGGGGCAGCCGGGGTGCCGGGCCGCGTCCCCCGTCGTCGAGGAAGCCGCATGAAGATCTCGGAGCTCAGCCGCACGACCGGCGTGCCGGTCGCCAGCATCAAGTACTTCCGCCGCCAGGGCCTGCTGCCGGCGGGCCGGGCGACCGCCGCGACCCTTGCGGAGTACGGGGAGGAGCACGTCCAGCGGCTACGGCTGATCAAGGCCCTGACCACGCTCGGCGGACTGTCCATCGCCGCCACCCGCGACGTGCTCGCGGCGGTCGACCGGTCCGACAGCGCCGACAGCACGCTGAAGGCGATCAGCTACGCGCTGCCGGTGCCGGTCGCGCAGGCGCCGGCGGGCGACGAGGAGCGGGAGGCGGAGGCCGAGGCCGCCGCGGCGGCCGACGTGGCGGAGCTGATCGCGGCCATGGACTGGCGGGTCCCGAGCACCTCGCCGCACGTCCACGGCCTGACCACGGCCCTGCGCGAGCTGCGCCGCCTCGACGCCGACTACCGCCTGGACCGGCTGGCCGTCTACGCCGAGCTGGCCAAGGCCGTGGCCCGCCTGGACCTCGAACGCGCCGCCGCCTTCGACGACTCGCCCGCCCTCGCCGAGCAGGCCGTCGTCGTCCTCGCCCTCTCCGGCCCCCTGCTCGAACTGCTGCGGCGCCTCGCCCAGGAGGACCAGGTCCGGCGCAGGTCGCCGGAGGAGGACCCGGACGCCGGCTGAGCGCGGCACCCCGCCTGGGGGCGCCGCGCGCGGGTGCGGCCGGTCAGCCGCGGGGGCGCTCCCGCCTCAGGCCCACATCCCGCCGTCCACCCGCAGGACCGTGCCGGTGACGTACGAGGCGCGGTCGCTGAGGAGCCAGGCCGCCGCCTGGGCGACCTCCTCGGGGTCGGCGGCGCGCCGCAGCGGCGTCTGCGCGTTGAGCCGGTCGACGGTGCCGGGCGACTTCGCGTCCCACTCCAGCAGCATCTCGGTGAGCGTGGTGCCCGGCGCGACGGCGTTGACGCGGATGCCCTCGGGGCCGTACGTGACGGCCGCCGAGGCGGTGAGGCTGTTCACCGCCCGCTTCGCCGCGCCGTACACGGGCAGCTCGGGGTTGGCCATGAGGCTGCCGACGCTGGAGGTGTTCACGATGGCCCCGCGCCCGGCCGTCGCGCGGATGGCGGCCACCTCGGCGGCCATCGCCAGCCACGGACCCTTGAAGTTGACGGCGCTGACGTGGTCGAAGTCGGCCTCCGAGAGCTGGTCGAGCGGGCCGGGCGGCTGGCCCGTCGCCCCGTTGTTGAAGGCCACGTCCAGGCGCCCGTACCGCTCCACGCACCGGTCGACGGCGGCCCTGACGCTCGCCGGGTCGGCGAGGTCGCACACCGCGTGGTCCGCGGTGCCGCCGTCCGCCCGGATCCCCTCCGCCACCTTCTTGAGCTCGTCCTCGGTGCGGGCCGCGAGGAGCACCCGGGCCCCCTCCCGGGCGAACAGCCGCGCGGCCGCCGCGCCGATGCCCCGGCCGGCGCCCGTGACGAAGGCGACCTTGCCGGCGAGCAGGCCCGACGGTGGGACGGACATGATCGTTTCGTTGTTCATGCCGACGAGCCTGCGCCCCGCCGCCGGGCGCATCCAGGCCCCGGCAGTACCTGGCTGGGCGCCCCGGCGCCCGTGCACACTGGGCGGGTGGATCACGGAGTACGACAAGAGCTCGGGGCCTTCCTGCGCAGCAGGCGCGAACGCCTCACCCCCGCCGCCGTGGGACTGCCCGCGGGCACCCGGCGCCGCACCCCCGGGCTGCGCCGCGAGGAGGTGGCGCAGTTGGCGTACATCTCCGCCGAGTACTACACGCGGCTCGAACAGGCCCGCGCCACCCGCCCCTCCCGCGAGGTCCTCGCGCAGCTCGCCCGCGCGCTGCGCCTGTCCGACGCCGAGCGCGACCACCTGCACCACCTCGCCGGGACCCCGCCGGGGCCGCCGCCCGGACCGTCGCGGGAGGTGCGGCAGAGCATCCTCGACCTGATCCGGACGCTGCCGGGGGCCGCCGCGTTCGTGCTGTCGGCGACGTACGAGGTACTCGCCTGGAACGACACGGCCGCCGCCCTGATGGAGGACTTCTCCGCCCTGCCGCGCCGGGACCGGAACCTCGTCCGGCGCGCCTTCCTCGGCCCCCACCGCGACGGCCGGCGGCTGTACGGCGACTCGGGCGCGGACGAGTTCGCCCGCTCCGCGGTCCGGCACCTGCGCGCCACCGCCGCCCGCTACCCCGGCGACCCGGAGGTCACCGGCCTGGTCGGGGAACTCCTGTCCGGCAGCGAGGAGTTCGCCCGCCTCTGGGCGGCGCACGACGTGACCGGGCGGCCGACGCCCTGCCGGACGTTCGCGCACCCCCTCGTCGGCCCGGTCGCGGTCACCAGCGACGTGCTGAGCATCCCCGACCGGGACCAGCACGTCGTCATCTACGCCGCCGCCCCGGGCTCGCCGTCGGCACAGGCCCTGCGCCTGCTGGCGGTGATCGGGACCCAGCGCATGGAAGTGGCCGGCTGAACGCGGGCCCAGCCGGCCACTTCCGGAGGCGGCGCGTCAGCGCACCGGGTTCAGCGAGGGCTCGGCCCTGCGTCCGGTGAGGGTCAGGACCAGCGCCACCGTGGCGAGCACGCTCGTGACGGCCGCCAGGAGCGCGGGCGCGTCCGCCAGCGCGCCGCCGGGCCAGGCGGCGTCAAGGACCCGCTCCAGCGCGGTCGAACTCACGACGCCGCGTACCAGGTGGGCGGCGAGCAGGGCCAGGGAGAGCTGCACCCCGGTGAGGAGCACCACCCGGGCGCCGGTCACCAGGAGGGCCACGCCGACCACGACGCACAGCACGGCCATCGCCAGGGCCACGCCCCACGCGCGCGAGAAGCCGTCCGAGAGCACCGGCGCCTGGGCGACGCCGCACAGCACGAGGGCCGCGCCCGTGAGGCGACGCAGCACGCCGGGCCACGGGCGCCGTCCCCGGGCGTGCGGGAACAGCTTCTCGTCGGCCGCCCGCGGCGGTGGCGTCGTCGGCGTCGACGGGGCGTCGCCGCCGCGCCGCTCGCGTACGTCACCCGCGGGAGGCGCGTCAGAGGGCCCGGCCTCGGCGGACGGGGCGCCCCGCGGGTCGGCCAGCCGGTTGATGAGGTCGGCGACGTCGTCGACGGGCCTGGTCGCCGCGGCCCGGACGGCCTCGGTGCCGACGCCGGGGTCGTGCGGCGGCCCGTGGAGCAGCTCCAGGAGGCGGCCGACCTCCGCGACGGGGCGCCTCTCGGCGGCCGTCCGCACCGCCTCGTCGAGCTGGCCCGCGGCGCCCTGCGACTGCCCGAGGACCTCCACGAGCCGCGCCACGTCGTCCACGGAGCGCACCATGACCACGGCCCGCAGGGCCGCCGCGGCGGTGGGGGAGCTGTCCGGCGACCGCCGCAGGAGGCCGAGGAGCTGGATGATGTCCTCCAGCGACCTGGACGCGATGGCCGTGTGGATCAGCTCGTTGGCTATCTCCGAGCGCGGCTCGCACACGTCGCGGGTTCTCGTGTCCGGGTCCCCGGGTTCCACGGGCCGTTGCGCCGCCCACGTGTCGAAGGACGCCGTGCCCCAGTGGACCTGGGTGTCGTCGGCATCGCCCGTGGACGGCGTGCCCGGTCCTGCCGAGTCGCTGTAGGACTCCGTCGTCATGCTCGTCTCCCCAGCGTCAGGCGCTCGCCCCGGTGGCGGCGCTCCTTCTCGCGCGGCTGAACGGCCGAGCCTTCGCGGGCCCCGGAAAAGCGGTCGGGCGAAGGGCCGCGGGCCGGCCTGGTCCGTTGACAGCCGGTCGTGCCGCACCTTCGGTCTCTGTCACTCATGGGCGTTCACCCCCGTCGACAGCGAAATGAGGGGTCATCACGCCATCAGCATGAGATCAGCTCAAGGAGGAGCGCACGAGGTGGTGACCCATACGGATGGGGGAGCGGCCACGCCGGGACCCGCCCGCGCCGCCGGCACTGCCCCGCGCCGGACGGGCGCCTGTCACCTTTGGCCGCCGCCCCGCGCCGGACGCACGGCCGTCACCTTTGGCCGCCGCCGCGCCGAACGCACGGCCGTCACCCCTGGGCGCCGCCCCGCGCCCGCGCCCCTGTCCAGGAGCCCGTACTCCTACTCCTACTCCGTACTCCTACTCCGGCCGACCGGTCGGGCCCGGCGCCTACCAGGCCGGTACGAGACTGCCGGTGAGGGGCACGGCCGGCGAGCCGGTGTTGGTGACGACGGCGAGGCGGGGGCCCCGGGGGCCGACGTGCCACTGCCCGCCGACCAAGGGCATCCGGGCGATGGCCGGGGAGGGGCCCGCCGTCCAGTCCAGGGTCCCCGCGACGGTGGCGACGCGGGCACCGGCGAGCGCGTCGGCGAGGGCCGCGCGGTCGGTGGGGTCGGCGGCGGTGGTCAGCGCGTGGTGCGCGACCTCCACCAGGGCGTGGGCCAGGCCGAGCGGCTGGAGCCAGGGCGAGCCGGTGGCCTGCTGGTAGCCCCGCGCCAGCTCGGCGCAGGTGGTGCCGTCCAGGCCGGAGCGGTAGGGGTGGTCCGGGGACCAGTAGACGAGCGTGGCCACGCGGGCGTCGCCGAGCTCCGCGTGGACGTCCTCGGCGCGCGTGGTGTGCGTGTGGGGGTAGGTCAGCCAGCGGGAGCAGGTGATCAGCCGCGGCCGCGGCCCGCCCTGACGGGCCCGGCGGTGGAAGCGGGCCAGGTCGGTGGCGGTGGCGGCGCTGGTGACCAGCTCCGCTCCCCGGGCACGCAGGGCGGCGACGTGGGCGTCGAAGGTGTCGGTGCCCTCGCGGTACCCGCCGGGGTCCACCAGGGTGTGCCCGCGGGCCGAGGCCACCGGGACGAAGCCGTACCGCTCGTCGCGCAGGAGCTGTCCCTGGAGGCCGTCGTTCCACAGGCAGCCCACGGTGCGCGGGCCGCCGAGCTGCTCCCACAGGTCGGCGAAGACGGCGGCGATGTCGTCCAGGCCCCACGCGAAGTGGTACGTCCAGCGGAACCGGTCCCGTGTCGAGGCGCCGCGGGTGTGCAGATACGCCTGCCACGGGAAGGTGGTCGACACACAGGGGACGCCCAGCTCCTCGCAGGCGGCGGTGACGGCGGGGAGCACCTGGGTGCCCGCCATCGTCAGGACGAGGTGCGCCCGCTCGACCTCGGCCAGGTCGCGCACGGCGCCCCTGGCGGCCTCCGGGTCGGACCGGCTGTCGCGCACCGCGACGCGCACGTCGTAGGAGCGGGCGCCGTTGCGCACGCGCCCGAGGTGCGGGGCCAGTGCCCGCAACACGTACGACAGGGGTTCGCCGAGCGGCGCCAGGCGGCCGGTGAGCGGGGCCACCACTCCGACGCGGAGCTGGGTCGACGACGTGTCCGTCGGCATGCGTTCGCCTTTCCTGACGCACGGGGGAGGGCCTGGGGGGTGATGTCCTGTGCCCGCGGGCGACCGGGACACAGGACACCGGCGTGGTGCGGTCCGCGCCGTGCGGGCGCCGGGGGAGCGGCCCCGTTCCACGCCCGCACGTGCCGTCCGCGGCCCGCCTATTCGTCGACGGTCACGCAGGTGGTGCGGGTCAGCACGGAGACCGTCTCGTTGCCGCAGTTGTTGCTGTGTCCTGACGCGTTACGGGCGAACAGCAGGTTCGACAGGACGCCTCCGCTCGGCCCGACGTGGTCGCCCGAGGAGGCATCCGCGCGCGCGGAGCGGGTCAGGCAGGTGCGGTCCTTCAGGAGGGACAGCTTGCCGGTGCCGCACAGGTTGGCGTGGCCCGAGGAGTTGCGCCCCGACACGTTGGACAGCAGACCGCCGGCCCCCGCGTCCCCGTCGCCGCCATGGGCGGCGGCCATGCCCATCGGGGCTGTCACCAGCAGTCCGACGACCGAAACCACTACCGCCACGCGTCGCATGACATGCATGTCGTGTACTCCTCCGCTGCGTTGATCGATACGCCGGCCGCCCGGTGGGCGGCCTCACGGGACGTAACGAGCGGGGCGAGCGCCGGAGTGGGGCCCGGGAGGGTGAAAGATCAGGTAAGCGATTGATCCGACGCACGGTGACGGCGCGTGCCTGAACGGAGCGGGTCCTGCGGGTGAAGGTCCGGCCAACTCGACGGGCCCCGACGTGACTTCGGCCGCCTCCGCGGGGGCGTACGCGCGCCGAATTGCCTCGTCGCCGTTCGAACCTCTACGTTGAGCCGCTCATTTATTCGGTTTAACACGCCGCTTGTGCGGCGGATGTTCGAGAGGACCTCCCATGCGGAGTGACAAGTCCGGCATATCCCTCAGGGGCAGACGCACCCGACTTCAGATAGCCGTCGCCGCGGGTGTCGTCGTCGCGGCGTCGCTCGCCGCGACCGCCGGCGCCACCGCCGCCGGCCCCGACGCCGGCTCGTCCGCGTCGTCCGCGTCGTCCTCCTCGGCCACGGAGTCCGCGGAACGCCGACAGCACGTCGAGTACTTCCCCGGTCCGGACAGCCACCCCCGGCACACCACGGTCCCCGTCCCCGCGCCGCTGAACCACAAGCAGCGGACGGCGATCGCGGGCGACGGCAAGGTCGTGGAGCTCGTGAAGAACGGTCCGGCCGGCTCCAAGGCCGATGTCGTCTTCATCGGCGACGGCTACACCAAGTCCCAGCAGAAGGACTTCCAGGCCGACGTGCGCACCAAGTGGAAGGACCTCTCCAAGGTCGAGCCGTACGCCACGTACAAGAAGCAGTTCAACGTCTGGGCTGTGGAGGCGCACTCCCCGCAGTCGGGTGTCGGCGGCGACCCCACGCCCGACGTGAGCAAGAGGACGGCGCTCGGCTCGTCGTTCTACTGCGACGGCATCGAGCGCCTGCTGTGCGTCAACCCCGAGAAGGTCGAGGCGTACGCGAGCAAGGCCCCGGACGCCGATCTGGTGATCGTCCTCGCCAACTCCACCATGTACGGCGGCGCGGGCTACAACGACATCACCTCGCCCTCCGGCTACGACGGCATCGCCACCGCCTCCTCGGACAGCTACGACTCCTCGCAGATCCTCGTCCACGAGACCGGCCACTCGCTGGGCAAGCTGGCCGACGAGTACTGGGACGAGGGGTCCGGCCGGTACGACGCCGCCGAGCCGTGGGAGTCCAACATCAGCAAGCTCAAGGCCGACCAGCTCACCGCCCAGAAGAAGAAGTGGTACCGCTGGATCGGCCGCACGTCCCCGGACGGCGGCAAGGTCGGCGCGTACCGCGGCGGCGGCTACTTCGAGCGCGGCCTCTACCGCCCCACCGACGACTCGATCATGCGGACCCTCGGCAACGAGTTCAACCTGCCCGGGCGTGAGGCGATGATTGCGGGCTTCCACCGGCACGCGTCGGTGATCAGCGCCATCACGCGCACGAGCGTGGAGGTGCGCCGCACGCAGACCATCACCGTCCAGGCGGGCAAGGGCGTCCAACTGCGCTGGTACGTCGACGGCCGGGCCACCGACAAGGGCAAGGACAAGGCGAGCATGACGCCGCGCGCCCTCGGCGTGCCGGCCGACGGCCGCGCGCACAAGGTCTCGGTGCGCGGCACGGACACCACCAAGGCGGTCCTCGACCCGACCCTGCGCAAGCTCCTGACGAAGAAGCTCACCTGGCGCGTCGCCCGCTGACACATCGTCCGCGCCGACACATCGTCCGCGCTGACACACCGTCCGCATCGTCACCCTTCGCGCGGACAGCGCGCCCCCGCCCCGGCCCGCGAGGCCCGGGGCGGGGGCGCCGCCGCGCGGGTAAACCGTTTGCCCCGCTTGCCGGGGAGCGCCTAGCGTCGATTGCGCGGAGACCGAACTCCCGGGAACACGGAAGGACGATGCCTGTGCCTGCGACCCGCTGACGGGCCGTTGCGCCACCCCACCGGACCCTTGTGCCGGTGACGGCTGCTGGAGCGGCCCGCCCGTGCCACGGACCTCGTCTCCAGACCAGCCGGAAAAGGACCTCTCGTGTTCTCCTTCGCCTCGCACACGCACGCCTACCTGCGCCACTCCGCCGGTTCCCGGGCCCTGCGCGCCGGCCCGTTCACCGTCCGCCTCGACCCGCACGACGCCGGGCCCTTCCACAACTACGCCGTCCCCGACGACGGGGCGGAACCGGCCGGCGACCACGTCCGACAGCTCGTCAGGACGTTCACCGCCCGGTCGCGGACACCGCGCCTGGAGTACCTCCCCGCCGCCGCTCCCCGCGTCGAGGACGCGCTCGTCGCCGCCGGGTTCACCGCCGAACGGCGGCTCCCGGTCCTGACCTGTGCCCCCGCCGACGCTCCGCCCCCGCGGCCCACCGGCCCGGTCGAGGTCGTGCTCGCCAGGACCGACGCACAGCTCCGGCAGGTGGCCGAGGCGCAGGGCGAGGCGTACGAGCAGCCCGAGGTCACCGCGCACGACGTCGCGCGGCTGCGGGGCGTGCTGGACCGCGGCGGCCTCGTCGCCCTCGCCCTCGACACGCAGACCGGCCAGGGCGTGGGCGGCGGCCAGCTCGGGCCGCCGCACCAGGGCACGAGCGAACTCGCCGCCATCGGCGTGCGCGTCGCGTACCGGCGGCGCGGCATCGCCTCGGCACTCACCGCCGCGCTGACGCGCGCCTGCCCGTACGCCGGGATCACCACGCCGTTCCTCACGCCGGAGAACGACGACACCGAGCGGATCTACCTGCGCGCCGGGTACCGGCGCGTCGCGGAGGTCCTGCACATCTCGCTGCGGTGACCCCCTTGGTACGCCGGTTGCGCGCGGACGGTTCCGCCGGGGCCGGGCGGGCACAGGGGATTTCAAGACGTCCTGCCCCCGACCCGCCGAGGAGTCCCGCGCATGAGCCCGGAGCCGGCCGCCGCCCGCACGACCACAGGCCAGGACGGCGGCCCCCTACCGGCGCTGCGCGCGGCGTACGCGGCCGCGTCGGAAGCCGTCGCCGACCTGACGGACGCGGAGTCCTGGGCGCCGACCGGCTGCACCGGCTGGGCGGTCCGCGACCTCGTCGTGCACTGCCTGGAGGACGCCCAGCGCGCCCTGGTGGCCCTGCACACGCCGACCCGGGAGCCCGTGGACCGGGACGCCGTGACCTACTGGCGGGCGTGGCGCCCGGACACCGCGGCGGCGGCCGACGACCGGCTCCGGACCCGCGTCCACGCCGGCGTGGTCGCGGACTTCGCCGCGCTGCGCGGCCGCTACCGCGAGACGCTGGCCGCGGTCGTACACGCGGCGGCCGCGGCGGGCCCCGCCGGGCACGTCCGTACGCAGGGACACGTGCTGACCGCCGGGGACCTGCTGACCACCCTCACCGTGGAGGCGACCGTCCACCACCTGGACCTGAGGGTGGGACTCCCGCACGTGCCGGGGCCGGCGCCCGAGGGCCTGGCCGCGGTGCGCGCCACGCTCGACGGCCTGCTCGGCCGGGCCGCCCCGCCGCACTGGACGGACGAGCACTACGCGCGCGTGGGCACCGGCCGGACGCGGCTCACGCCCGCGGAGCGCGCCGCGCTGGGCCCGGCGGCGGACCGCTTCCCGCTGTTCGGCTGAGGACCGCCCGGCTCCGGGGCAGGGCTCAGGCCACGTTTCCGTCCGGAGCCGGAGCCGGAGCCGGAGCCGGAGCCGGACTCGGATCCTGACCCGGCGCGGACGCCGCAGCCGCCGCCAGCAGCTTCTCCGCCAGCACGCGACAGCGGTCCACGAGTTCGGGCGGGTCGAGCACCTCGAAGGCGTGCCCGAGCAGGAGCACGTGCAGCAGCACGCGGTCGAGGCTGCCGGCGCCGCTGAGCACCTCGCAGCGCCCCTCCCCCCGCGGCCGTACGACGGCGGCCGACGCCGGGACCTGCGCGCGCACCGTGTCGGCCGGCGCGTGCACGAGGAGCCGCGCCTGGTGCGGATAGGCGCGGCTCGCCACGCCCTCCTGCACGTACGCCGCCGCGTCGGGCGCCGCGCGCGGGGCGAAGCGCCAGGTCCGCGCGGCCACGTCCGTCATCCGGTCGAGGCGGAAGCTGCGCCAGCCGTCGCGGTCGAGGTCGTGGGCGAGGAGGTACCAGCGCCGGTCGGAGGCGACCAGGCGGTACGGCTCGACCCGCCGCTCCCGGGCCTCGTCCCCGGAGCGGTAGCGGAAGGAGGCCTCGACCTGGTCCCGGCAGGCACCGGCCAGCGTCAGGAGCACGTCGGGGTCGACCGGCGCGCGGGCCGTGCCGAAGAACTCCACCGAGCCGGAGAGCGTCCGCACCTCGTGCCGCAGCCGGGCGGGCAGCACCCGGTCGAGCTTGGTCAGGGTCCGCAGCGCCGCGTCCGTGGCCCCGGCGGCCGCGCCGCCCGCCCCGGCCAGCAGCGCGACCGCGGTGACGACCGCCTCCTCGTCGTCGAGGAGCAGCGGCGGCAGGTCCCGGCCGGGCCCGAGCCGGTAGCCGCCCCCGACACCCTGGCCGGCGTGGACGGGGTAGCCGAGCGTGCGCAGCCGCTCCACGTCGCGCCGCACCGTGCGCGGCGTGACCCCGAGCCGGGCGGCGAGCTCGGGGCCGGTCCAGACGTGGCGCTGCTGCAACAGCCCCAGCAGCGTGAGCACCCGCTCCGTCGTCCCGTGCCCGTCACCCCGTGCCGCGTTCATGCCGCCACTGTGCCAGAGACCCGGGCAATGGCGGACCGATCCTGTCCGCCTGCGGTGCCAGAGTGACGGCACGGCATTCGCCGCGTACGAGACACCGAAGAACGGAGCAACGCCATGAGCCGCCAGTTCCAGGTCACCTTCGACGCCCACGACCCCCGGGCCCTGTCGTCCTTCTGGCGCGAGGCCCTGGGGTACGTCCACCCCGGCCCGCCCGGGGTGGACCTGCCCGCGGGCGCCGACCCCCTGGCCGCGTGGGACGACTTCCTCGCGCGGGCCGGGGTGCCGGAGGAGGAGCGCACCGCGCGATCAGCCGTGGAGGACCCGGAGGGGCACGGCCCGCGCCTGTTCTTCCAGCGGGTGCCCGAGGGCAAGGCGGCCAAGAACCGCGTACACCTCGACGTCCGGGCGGCGCCCGGGCTGCGCGGCCAGGAGCGGATGGCGGCGCTGGAGGCGGAGTGCGAGCGGCTCGTCGCGCTGGGGGCGACACGGGTACGCCGCCACGAGCCCGCCCCTCCGCTGAGCGCGGGCCACCTCGTCATGGCCGACCCGGAGGGCAACGAGTTCTGCCTGGACTGAGGGGACTCCCGGACCGGGATCAAGGTGCCGTCCACGATCCACAGCCGGTCGACACCGTGTGCTGCAGGCTGGTCTGTTCCGGCGCCAACAGCGGTCCCAACGCCCATACGGGCTTCAGTCGTAGGCCTGGCTCAGCGCCCAGAGGGCCCAGACGAGTACAGCCAGTGGCAGCACGACAGCCACCGTGCCGAACGCGATGCCCGCCCGCGCCCAGAAGGGATCGGCCTCCTCCTTGTTCCGCATCCTGCGCAGCGCGACGAGGCCGGAGAGGATGGCAGCGATCCCCAACGGCACGATGAAGTACACGGGAAGGAAGCGGACCCACGTCGGAACCGGGGCAGGCAGCAAGGGGCACACCATCATCGCTGTGGCGGCGGTCCCCAGCCACAGCGACACCCTGCCCTGCGACCGCTTCTGCGCCTTCGCCAGTTCGCTTCGCCCGGTCATCTGATCGACGGAACTCATGCTGCGGATGCTAGGCAGCGGACAGCGCGCTCCGCTTGGGCGCGCGTACCTAGATCGCCCTGAGTAGCCCGCAGTTGACGATCACAGCCGGTGTCGTCATGGGGCAGCCACTTCCCGGGACTGCCTCCGCTGCGAGGACCGGCGCGAAAACCGCCGTGCGCAGCGCCGGAAGGCCGCGGCCGACGTGGAGGCCGCGCTGCCGCACGCCTCCGAGGACGAGCGCGGGGCGGCCACCGGCCAGCGGCTCCACCAGGACGTGACGGCCGGGGTATGGGCCCGCGAGGCCGAGTGGGAACAGGGCCGCGCCCGGCAGGCGGCGGCGAAGGCCCGTGCCGAAGCGCGGCAGCCGGCTTCCTCCGCACCGCCGAGCCGGAGCCCGCCGAGTGCGCCGCGCTCCATCAGGAGCTGACTGTGCGGCGGGGCCAGGGCTACGTTCGGCGCGTCGTCGCCACCCCGCAGCCCCCACCAACGCCTTGTCCGCTGCCATGGCGGCCAGGGAGCCCCGGCAGTCCCGGCACGGGCAAGGCTCGCCGCGAGTACGAGAACCGCGGCGGCGCCCTCACGCCCTGAGCGTGATCGTCCCAGCGCCTGCGGCTGTACCGATGTTCCCCGAGCCGTTGTCCAAGTCGTCCTCACCCTCCGCCTGACCAGTTCGGACTGAGGCGGTCACCGACCTCGTATCATCTCGCGATGATGATCTGGACGGAGCACCCTGCCAAGGCGGACGTCGAAGCTGTCGTTCGCCGCTACTTCAACCTGCTCCGAGCCGAGAAGATCCCTGAGGCCCAACAGCTCATTGATCACCATCCGGTCCGTCATGTGCTCAAGTCGCTGTGGAACGGGTCCGTCAAGGAAGCCGCCGATGGAGACGAGGCGAACAGAAGCCCTGCTGCCGACGAGTGGGAACAGGATCTGTCCTGGCTCGGCGAACTGAAGCTCGCGGCCTTCCACTGGGGCCACACCGGCAGCCATGTCCACATCGAGATCACCTACCGCGCGCAGACAATCGAGGTGGCGCTGGGCTTCTGGGTCAGGTCCACCGATGCTGGCTGGGTCATCACGGGACCGGCCACGTACTGGTAGGACACGCGAAAGAGCATGTGTCGGCGTACCCCTCCCAATGGCAGACCATCACACGCTGCAGCGGTGCTCTGGCCGCGAGGGCGGGTACGGCGGGCCTTGCGGAAGCAGGGGCCCTGGGCAAAGGAGTGCTGGAGGAGGAGGGCTCGCCCGGCAGAGCGTCGCCCCCTCTGCCCGGTCACGACGTCGCGGGCCTGCTGCGCCCCGCCCGGATCCTGCTGGAGTCCATCGAGGTGCTCGACCGGCTCGGTATGACGGCTGCGGCCATGGCCTGCTCCTACGTCGCCCAGGAAGAGGGTCTCCTGCCACCTGCCTGACCCCGCCCCGGGCGGCGAGCGGAGCAGCGGGGCCCCCGCAGGCGGCGCTGGCGACCGTCCGTCGTGCCAGTGGCCGGTCACTCGTCGGTCAGTGGTGGTCCAGTCGGCACTGCCATCGTCGTCGCACGCGGATCGATCCGCGTGCGACTCCGAAGGAGTGTTCCGCATGGTGAAACAGATACACATGATGCTCAGGGCGGGCCTGGTGTTCCTGGCCGCCATGATCGTCGGGATCGCGACGATGGCTTCCGCTCAGGCGGCGCCCACGCCGGGCAAGAGCGACGTCTGGCAGGTGCAGCGGACCGGTGTCAAGGGAGCCTCTGCGGCCTCCGCGTCAGCCCTGGAACCGGCCGGTGCACTGGCCCGCTACAACTGTTACCCGCCGTTCCGCTACAACAACGCCGCGGCGTGGAACTGCACGGTGCACAGCGGTGCCATCGTGTTCTGGATCGAGTGCTCGATCGGCGGCACGTACACCAGCGGCGAGTACGGGCCGGGCACCTACTACGTGCAGGCCACCTGCCCCCAGGGCCGTCGGCTCAGTGAAGGCCACCGCTCGGTGAGGTGAGCCGTTCCCCGGCCGGCGCGCCGCGTCAGCGCAGGGTCGAGCCGGGTTCTCCAGCGAACCCGGCTCGACCCCTGAGCGCGCCGGGGTGAGGAGGTTGCTGTCGCAGCCGGGTGCGTACCGCGTGTGCGTCGTCGTGGCCGAGGTGGTCGAGGATGGCGAGTGCGCGGTGCCAGGCGTCGCGGGCCTTGGGGAGGTCGCCCAGGGCCTGGTGGCTGTCGCCGAGGCGGGTCAGTGTCTCTGTCTCGTAGTAGCGGTCCCCGCTGTCCCGGTGCAGTCGCAGCGCTCGGTCGTAGTGGTCCACCGCCCGTCGGTGCTGTCCGAGGCGGGCGTACGCGAAACCGAGGCTGTCCAGGGCATTGGCCGTGCAGTACCGATCGCCGAGCTGCCGGGCCAGGACGAGTGACCGCCGGCAGTAGGCCAGGGCCTGTTGCTGGTCGCCCAGGTCCGCGTACGCGCAGCCGATCATGTTGAGGGCCCTGGCCTGCCCGTCGCGGTGGTCCGCGGCCCGCAGCATCTCGAAGGCCAGCAGGGCGTGGTGCAGGCACTCCTGGTAGCGGTGCAGGCGGCACAACAGCAGCGTCAGGAGGCGGTGCGTGTGGGCCTGGCCGACGAGGTCGCCGACGTCGTGGAACAGGGCGAGGGCCGTCTCGAAGTGGCGGCGCGAGTCCGCGGTCCGCCCCAGTCGGGCGCAGCACCGGCCGAGGATCCGGTGGGTGTGGGCCAGGCCTACCGGGTCGTCGAGGCGGCGTGCCGCCTCCAACGCGCTCGTCTGCATCGTGAGCTGCTGCTGCCAGCACCCTCGCAGGTCGAGGAAGTCCGTCAGGCACCAGGCAAGCCGCCAGGCATGGGCGTCGAAGCCGGTGTCGACGGCGAGCTGAACGGCGGCGAGAAGGACCCGCTGCTCGGTGGCGAGCCAGGCCGTCGCGTGGTCCTGGTCGGGCACGTGCTCCGGGACGCTCCCGGGCTCGATCTGCTCCTGGGACGACGTCACCGTGTCCCGGTGCGGATCCGTCATCCGCGCCGCCTGGTACGCCGTGTGCAGGTAGTGGTCGAGGACCCGCCGCGTCGCGGCGCCGCGCTCCGCCGGGGGCTCGTGGACCTCCGCGAGCTCGACGGCGTAGGCACGCAGCAGGTCGTGGCAGGCGAACCGGCCGGGCAGGTGCTCGGTCACCAGGTTCACCCGGGCCAGGTCGGCGAGCAGGCGGCGTGTCCGGGGCTCCGGAACGGCCGCCAGGCTGGCTGCCGCGGGCAGCGTGATGTCCGGCCCGGGGTGCAGGCCGAGCAAGCGGAAGAGCCTGGCCGCCGCGGTGTCGAGGGTGCGCAGCGAACAGGAGAACACCGCCCGCATGTCGGTGGCCTGGTCATCGCCCGTGGAGAGGTCGAGGGCGGTGTGGTTCGTGGTCAGTTCGTCGGCGAGCGCGCCGAGTGAGAAGTCACGGTGGGTGGCCGCCCGGGCGGCCACAATGGCCAGGGCCAGGGGCAGCCCTCCGCACCGGGTGATGAGCTCGCCGGCCGCCCGTGGTTCCGCCGACACCCGATACGGCCCGATCCGGCTGGCCAGCAGCTTCCGCGCCTCGGCGGCGGGCAGCACATCGAGGACGGTCGGCGTGGCCCCTTCGGCGGCGACCAGCCCCGGCATCCGGCTGCGACTGGTCACCAGCACCAGGCAGCCGGGTGCCCCGGGCAGCAGCGGACGGATCTGCTCGGCGTGCGCGGCGTTGTCCAGCACCACCAGCACGCGACGGCCGGACAGCAGGCTGCGGTACAGCGCGCTCTGCGCCTCGACACTGACCGGCACGCGCTGCGGCGGCACCGCGAAGGCGTCCAGAAAACCCCGAACCGCCTCTGCCGGCGTCACCGCGGTCCCACCCGGGGCGAACCCCCTGAGGTTGACGAACAACTGCCCGTCCGGGAACCGATCGGCCCAACGGTGGGCCCAGTGCACTGCGAGGGCGGTCTTCCCGACCCCCGCGGCACCGGTGATCATCGCGATCGTCACCGCGCCGGCGCGTGGCGCCAGGCGGTCGAGCAGGTCGTCGAGTTCCCCCATCTCGTCGCCACGTCCCACGAAGACGGGCAGGTCGGCAGGGAGCTGGGCGGGGACCTCGGCCACGGCGGGAGGCCACGCCTCGGACCCGGCCGTCTCCCGCTCGGTCCCTTCGACCGGGGCGGAGCAGGAAAGGGCCGCCGTCCCTTTGCCGTCGTCCGGCTGGCTCAGGAGCGCGGTGTGGGCCGCGGCCAGTTCAGGCCCGGGATCGACGCCGAGTTCGGCAGCGAGCTGACGACGGGCGGTCTCGTACACGACGAACGCCTTCCGCCGGTGCCCGGCGAGTTGGTGCGCCCGGATCAGCCGTGCCTGCGTGGCCTCGTCCAGAGGGTGGCAGCACGCCTCTTCTTCCAAGAGCGGCAGTGCGTCGGCCGCACCACCCGTGGCCAGCAACGCGTCCACGTACCGGGCCATCACCGTCCGGCGCTCGCCGAGCAGGCGGACCACCTTCGGGTGGTCAGCGAGCACCGGCACGTCGGCCAGGGGCGGCCCCTGCCAGAACCGCAGCGCGTCCCCGAGCAACTCGACCACCCGGCGATGCTCACCGCCACGCGCCGCCTCGCCGGCCACCGCAACCAGACCGCGGAACCGCGCCAGGTCCACGCTGCCGTCCGCGAGCTGAAGCGCGTACCCGTCACCGACTGCGGGCAGGAGCACGCTCGGGGCGCGCCGCACGCGGTCCGGCTCCAGGACTCGGCGCAGGTGCTTGACGTAGCTCTGGATGACGTTCGCCGCGGTAGCCGGTGGACGGTCCCGCCACAGCGCGTCCACCAAGTCGGCCCGCGACCACGGCTGCCCGACCGTCAACGCCAGCAGCCCCAGGAACCCGCGCTGCCTCGCGCGGCCCAGATCGATCTCGGTACCGTCCCGCCACGCCCGGACTCGCCCCAAGATGTGCAGGTGCATCCGCCCCCACCCCCGCCCGAGCGGCTCACACCGCCGAGGTCCCGATGCGCACGGACATCAACAAAGCAGGAGGCCCGATTCCACGTCCAGCCGCCATCCGGCCACATCCCGCCAGACTGCCTTCGCAGCCTGCGTCGGACGCCGGTGGCAACAGCCGATGGGCACGGCACTGCCGACAGCAGGAGTCGGGGGCGTCAGTGCCGCAGCATGCCCGGCAGATCTCCCTGCCGTCGGCACCGCGGGCGACCATGACGCGCAGGCGCCCGCAGGCCGAGCACGGCGCGGGCACCTGGGTGCGGCGCTGGTAGCAGTCGGAGCAGAGGTCGCCGATCGGCCAGGTGCTGTGTCCGGGTCTCCCCTCGCCCCGCAGTCATCGCACCTTCGGATCGGCCGTGGCCAGCACGACATGCAGGGGAACGCGCCGTCGCGGACGGTGGCATGACGGCCGCCCTTGGGCCCGCCCACGCCGCCGCTGGACGGTCTCGGACCGCTACTCACCGCGGTGCGCGGGTTCGGGCCCCGCCGCAACCACGAGCTGCCTGGGAGGTTTTCTCCGGTCGTGGTCTGCACCGACAGCACCCGGTCGCGTACCTGCGTGACACTGCGGGCGAGCGGCCGTGCCCATGGGTGTCTGTCACTCCTCGAAAGGGGCGGCAAGGAGGAGGTCCTCCACGGTGGGCACCGGGAAGTCCGGGAGGTGACGGCGGCCGACCTCGGCGAAGGAGTGCATGAGGACCGACATCGGCTTGGTGCGGCACAGCGACAATATGGTGTCGAGAGCGTCCTGCTTGAATCCTGCTCTGGGGAACGCGGCGAGGATTTCGGTGAGAGTGTCGGACGGGATGTTCTCGAGGCCGACACCCGTGAAGTCAAGACCGGATCCAACAGAGACTATTCCGACCTCCGCCCTTTTCCGGGTCGCGATGCCTGCGTTGGTGTGCAGGGCGATCGCGTCCCAGACGACGGAGATACGGTCGGACGGCATACGCTGTTTGCGCAGAAACTTTCGGGCGGCGTCGGCACCGTCGACCTCGAAACGCTCGTCCGGGGTCTGATATGCCTTCACCAGCCCGAGGTCGTGCAGGACGGATGCCACGAAGGCGAGTTCGCGGTCGTAGCGGACGCCGCGTCGGTCGAACAGCAGTGAGCCGTACAGGTACGTCCGCATGACATGGTTGAAGAGCGCCGGGGACGAGACGTTCCTCGCGAACCCCACGGCAGCTCGGGCCAGTCGACTGTCCGGAATGCTTACTCCCGCCACGGACGCCGGCAGCATGGTGCTACGCGAGCTGAAGGGATGATCCGGCGACTGCGCCCGGGGAACTGCGGCAGCGGCGGGCCGGTTCGATCCTGCGGCGGCCATGACGGTACCGGCGCCGATGGCAGCGATACCGGCACCGCGCTCCAGTGCTGTGCGCCGAGTGATGCTCGCTGCCTCGTTGTCTTTTCCGGGCACGATGGTTCGCCTTTCCGTCGGGGAGGGGGGATGTGAGCAGCGTAGGAGCGGAGTTGGCCTTCCTGGCAGTAGCGAAAGTGCCGAGGACCTACGGGATCTCGCCAGCGGCTGGGGCGTCCAGTGCGGTCGCGGTCCACCTGCCTCGCCGCATGCGGCCTCTCGGCACTGGCCGAGCCCGTTGCGGGACTGGTGCGGACCACCGCCGTACGCATGCTCCACCGCGTCGACCAACTCGAACCTCCCCGGCAGGGGCGAAGACGCTGCGGCAGCGTCCGGATCCGGACCGGAGCTCCGACCCTCTCCTCGGCTGTCGGTCCCTTACCGGGCTCCGCAGGTTGACCGGCCCGAGCCCAGTGAGGTCCTCGTCCTCTTCGACACGGTGATCGCGTGCGTGGACGCCCGCTCGGCCGACCGGGCCGACGACGTTGCCTGGAACGCACTGCTCGGTCCCTCCGGGCTGCTCGCTTCCGTCACTCACAGTGACGTCCCGGACGGCTGCTCGGCGATGCTCCGGTGCCTGTCTTGAGCCCTGTCCGAGTCCTGTCCGAAGGGACGCGGCCGGCGCACCGGTATCCGCCCGGGCGGGGGCAAGTGGCGGGGGCACCGGGTGTCACGGGCCCGGAGCGGGCACACGTGGTCCATGAACGACACGCAAGACCCGTCGACGGCACGCCCGTCACCCCTGCGCAAGACCCTCACCACCACGCTCCTGTACTTCTTCATCCTCGGCGACGTCCTGGGAGCGGGGGTGTACGTGCTGGTGGGCCAGGTCGCCGCCGAGTCCGGGCCCGCGGTGTGGCTGCCGCTGGCCGTGGCCCTGGGTCTGGCCATGCTGACCGCGGCCTCCTACGCGGAGCTGGCCACGCGGTTCCCGAGGGCGGGCGGCGCCTCCCACTACACCACGCTGGCCTACGGCCCGTTCGTGGGCTTCCTCGCCGGTTTCTGCATGCTGGCCGCCGGGGTGGTGTCGGTGGCGGCGCTGGCCCGCGGGTTCGCCGGGGACTACCTCGCCGAGTTCGTCACGCTGCCCGTCGCCCTGGTGGCGTTCGTGTTCCTGGGCGCGCTCGCGCTGCTGAACCTGCGCGGCATCAAGGAGTCCACCCGGGCCAACGTCGTCGCCACCGTCGTCGAGGTCGGCGGACTCGTCCTCGTCATCGCGCTCGGCGCCTGGGTCCTGGCCCGCGGCGACGGGGACCTCGGCCGCCTGACCGAGGTCGGCACGGAGGGGAGCGGGCCCGTCGCGGCGGTGCTGAGCGGCGCCGTCCTCGCGTACTACTCCTTCGTCGGCTTCGAGACGTCCGTCAACGTCGCCGAGGAGACCCGCGACCCGCGGCGCTCCTACCCCCGCGCCCTGTTCGGCGCGCTGCTCACGGCCGGGCTCGTGTACGTGCTGGTCGGCTGCGTCGCCGCGGCGGCCGTGCCCACGCACACCCTGGTGGACAGCAGCGGGCCCCTGCTCGAGGTCGTCAAGGAGGCCGGCGGGGTGCCGCCGCGGGTCTTCAGCGTCATCGCCCTGGTGGCCGTCGCCAACGGGGCGCTGCTCACCGGCATCATGTCCTCCCGCCTGGCCTTCGGCATGGCCCGGGACGGCCTGCTGCCCGGCGTCCTGACCCGCGTCCTGCCCGGGCGGCGCACCCCGTGGGCGGCCATCGCCGTCACGGCGGCGCTCTCCCTGCTTCTCGCCCTGACCGGCAGCGTGGCCACGCTGGCCTCCACGCTGGTGCTCCTGCTGCTGGTCGTCTTCTTCCTCGTGAACACCGCCGCGCTGGTGCTGCGGCGCGTCCCGGCCGACCGGGACCACTTCCGGGCGCCCACGGTGCTGCCCGTGCTCGGCGCCCTGTCCTGCGTGGTCCTGGCCACGCAGATCGAGAGGGACGTGTGGCTGCGCGGGCTGGCCGTGCTCGCCGTCGGCGCGCTCCTCGCCGCCGTCGCGGCCCGGCACCGCCGGGCCGGGACCACGGGCTGAACCGGCTCAGCGGCTCAGCGGCTCGGCCGTCGCCCGGCCGTGCCGCGCCAGCTTCTCCGGGTTGCGGACGGCGTAGAGCCCCGTGACGAGGCCGTCGTCGACGCGGACCGCGAGGACCGTGTCGACGCGGCCGTCCAGGCGCAGCACGAGGGCCGGATGGCCGTTGACCTGTACCTGCCGCAGTGACATCCCGGCGTGGATCCTGCCCAGCACCCGGGCCACCGCCTCGGCCCCCACGACGGGGGCCAGGGCCGCCCGCACCACGCCGCCGCCGTCGGTCAGCAGCACGACGTCCGGCGCGATGACGTCGAGGAGCCGCTGTACGTCGCCGGTCTCCAGGGCCCGCCGGAACGCCGCGAGCGCGGCGCGGGTCTCGGCCGGGGTCACGAGGCCGCGCGGGCGGCGCGCCGCGACATGGGCCCGGGCCCGGTGCGCGATCTGCCGGACCGCGGCGGGCGTCTTCTCCACGGCCTCCGCGATGTCGTCGTACGCCAGCTCGAACACCTCGCGCAGCACGAAGACCGCGCGCTCGGTCGGCGCGAGCGTCTCCAGGACGAGCAGCATGGCCATCGACACGCTGTCGGCCAGCTCCACGTCGTCGGCCACGTCCGGTGCCGTCAGCAGCGGCTCCGGCAGCCACGGACCGACGTAGGACTCCTTGCGCCGACGCAGCGTACGGAGCCGGGTCAGGGCCTGCCGCGTGGTCATCCGCACCAGGTACGCCCGCTGGTCGCGGACCGCGCCGAGGTCCACACCGGCCCAGCGCAGCCAGGTCTCCTGGAGGACGTCCTCGGCGTCGGCGGCGGAGCCGAGCAGCTCGTAGGCGACGGTGAAGAGCAGGTTGCGGTGGACGACGAACGTCCGGGCGGCGGTCTCCATGCGCTTGGCGTCGTCGATGACGGTCCCCATGCGGTCGTTGTCGGTGGCGGTCACATGAGGGCCGTCGTCCGCGGCGGTCTCCCCACGGCCGTCGTCGGCAGGGGCCGGGCACGTGGTGGTGGTGCCGGTGGTCTGCTCGTCGCGGTCCTCGGTCATGGCCGGCTCCTGCCTGTTCGGGCTCGTTCCTGTCACGCACACGACGCCGCTGCCCGCCGCCGTGTGACACCCGAGCGCGGTGGCCTGCGTCACATCGCCGCGCCGCTGTGCGGGCCGGGGGCCCTCGCGAGCACTCGGCGCCGGAAAACCGGAGAACCGGAAAAGCGGAGGGACTCGTACCAGTAGTGCGGATGATCTTGGCTGAGTACGGTGACCTCCCGGCGCGGACGACCGTCCGCGCCGTCCTTCGAACGACACCTCCGCGCTCACGACCACACCCGCCCCCGCCCCGGCCGCCGCCGCCCGCGACGGGACGGCCCGCGAGGCGGCGGCGCTCGCGGCGGCGGCCCGTACCCGGGCACGCGCGCCGCCGGCGCCGCGGAGGAACGGAAAGTGAGTGGACCGATGCAACCGACGTTCATCCTGGTGCATGGAGCCTTCGCGAACTCCTTCTCCTTCGCGCCGCTCCAGGCCGAACTCGGCCTCCTCGGGCACCGTTCGGTCGCCGTGGACCTGCCCGGGCACGGATTCGGGGCCACGTACACGCGCGCCTACCAGGCGCCGCAGGACCTCGAAGGGCTCGCCGCGGCGCCCGGCGCGATCAAGGGGGTCACGCTCGCCGACAACGCCGCGCACCTGATCGGGGTCCTGGAACGGGCCAAGGAGAACGGGCCCGTGATCCTCGTCTCGCACAGCCGCGGCGGCATCACGGCCACCGCCGCCGCCAACGCGCGGCCGGACCTGATCGACCGCATCGTCTACGTCTCGGCCTGGTGCCCGGTCGACCTGGACGTCAACGACTACTACGCCGAGCCTGAGATGGCCTCGGTCGACGCCGCCTCACTGGCCCTGGCCATGGCCGGGAACCCCGCCGAACTCGGCCTGCTGCGCGTCAACTTCCGCACCGCGGACCCGGCCGCCCTCGCGGCCTTCAAGGCGGCCTTCCTCGCCGACGGCACCGACGAGGAGTTCCTGACCTTCCTCAACACCTTCCAGCCCGACGAGAACCTGGACGTCGGCACCTCCGCCGACCGGGCGCAGGCCGCCACCTGGGGCCGCATACCCAAGACCTACGTACGCCTGGCGGACGACGCGAGCATCCCGCTCGCCGCCCAGGACCGGCTGATCCGCGAGGGCGACGCGCTCACGCCGGACAACCCCTACGACGTCCGCACCGTGGCGGGCAGCCACCTCAAGTGGCTCGTCGACCCGGCCCCGGCGGCACGGGTCCTCGCCGACGTCGCCGCGCTCACGGCCGCCGGGGCCGAGCGGCCGTGACCCGGGCCCGCCAGGGCCGTGACGACGCCCCGCCGCCCCGTTCCAGGCGCCCGTCAGCGCCGGATCAGGAGGCGGGGGCAGTCTGAGGGTGCCTCGGGGGACGGTCCGCACTGACCGTTCCCCGGGGTGAGGGAGAGGTGTCCGGAGTGGTTTATCGGAGACCGGAGTTCGCTTCAGTCGGGTGTACGCCCACGCAGGTTCGAATCCTGCCCTCTCCGCCGGCCGGCACGCGCGACGGTCCGCCCGTACGACGCTCCCCGCGCCGGCCGCCGCGTACGGCGGTGGCCCGCGCCAGCGGACCCGGCGCGCCCTGAGGGCGCCGGGTGCGGGCGGCTGTTCCGGGTGGCCGGGGGCGCGCCCGGGCTCCGGCCCGCGTGCCCTGCCCACGGGAACAAAGGCCAGGTCGGACGCCGATTTGCCCCGCCCCGGGGCACGTATGTCAGAGTGTCCGTCCCGGCCGGCCGGGCGCGCGCCACGCGCAGTTGCTGCCGGGGCCCCCGACCTCGACCCCTCGGCCACGGCTGCCCCCGCGGCGCGCCCGGTCGGCCGCGGAGCCGACCGCCCGGAACTCGTACCCATACCCCCTTCCTTTGCTGAGAGCGATGCAGGCCACGACTGTCTCCCGGACCACCCGGACCACCGACCTGTTCGACCAAGGCCTGGAGCACCGGTCCGGTGCCGCGCTGCTGCGCTTCGGCGCCGCCCGGCGGCGCCAGGACGACCGGTCCGGCTGGTCCGGCGACGGCGCCGTCGCCTGGCTCGACACCGGGCGCGGACACGTGTGGAGCGTCGGCGACGCGCGGGCTGCGGCGGACCTCGTCCTGCGCGCCGAGCGCGAACTGCCCGACGTGGTGGGCGAGTTCACGGGGCCCCGGGGGGCCGAAGCGCTCGTGGGGGAGCGGCTGCCGCTCACCGAGGTCGTCGAGTGGGTGTTCCGCTGGACGCTCACGGAGCCGCCGGTCACGCCGCACGAGGACCGGGTGGTCGCACTCGGCGCGGACCACCACGACGAACTCGGCGCCTTCCTCGCCGCACACAGCCCGCGCCACTCCACGGGCCCCGGCTCCGCCGACGTCCGCCTCTGGGCCGGGATCCGCGACGCGCACGGGCGGCTCGTCGCGTGCGGCGCCCTGAGCAGGCTGCGCGACAGCGGCACGCCCCTGATGGCGTCCGTCGCCACCGACGCCGCCCAGCGCGGCCAGGGGCTCGGCGCCGCCCTCACCGCCTGGCTGACCCGGTACGCCGTACGCGAGTACGGCGTGTGCACGCTGTGGCAGCTCGCCGACAACGTCCCCGCGCGACGGCTCTACGACCGCCTCGGCTACCGCGACGAGGACCCGTGCGTCTCGGCGCGCATCGCCGGGGCGGACCACCGCACGGAGTGACGCGGACGCGCGGGGCCTCCCCGGCAGAGCCTGGCTCTCCGGCCGGGGGCAGCCTCCGAGGCCGTCCTAGGTCTCCCTCGGCGACGACCCGGCCTGTGCGCGCGGGCCGGGCCCGTGGCCGTCCAGCTCGGCGAGCAGCGCGGGATTGACGCGGCGGGCGATGGCCTCGATGTCGCTCCGCCGCGCGGCGGGCCACAGGACGGCACGCGCCGCGCGGTACTTCGCCGCGAGGCGCTCCCGCTGCTCGCGGGGCAGCCGGGCGGCGCGGTCGGGGCGGGAGTTGTGGGCGTTGTCCGCGATCTTCACGAGCGTCGCCCAGGGGTCGCCGGTGATGCGCCGGAGCATCACCTCGTACGGCACGTCGGGCTCGTTCGTCACGGCCTGGACGACGGCGACGACCCGCGCCGGCACCCCCGCGCCCAGCAGGTCCTCGGCGGTCCGGTCGGTGTCCTCCAGGACGTCGTGCAGCAGGCCCGCCATGACGAGCTGGGCACCGAATGGCGCGAGTCCCGCGGCCACGGCGCGCACGTGCTCGACGTAGGGCACGCCGGCCTTGTCGTACTGGCCGTCATGCGCCTGGGCGGCCAGCAGCTCGACCTCGTGGACAGATGCCATGCCTCCCCTTTCCCCCCTTCCCTCCGGCCGTCGGCGGAGCTGCGGTCCCGCTTCCGGCAGCGGGCCCCAGTCTCCCCCGGAGGACCGGAACCGCCCCGGCCACCCCCGTGGTCCGCGCCGACGCCCCGGCGCGGACCAACCGGCCGACCGGCCGGACCGGTCACACCGTAACGGTAGGGAACCGCACTCCCGGGAGACCGCCGCTACTTCACCTCGCTGAGGCGTCCCGTGGCGACGTCGAAGACGAAGCCGCGGACGGACGCGGTGTGCGGGACGAACGGGCTCGAAGTGACGCGCCGGACGGACTGGCGTACGTCGTCCTCCAGGTCGCGGAACGCCTCGGCGGCCCACGGCGGACGCAGCCCGGTCTCCTCCTCGATCCGCCGCTTGAAGTCGTCGTCGGTGAAGGTGAGCATGCCGCAGTCGGTGTGGTGGATCAGGATGATCTCCCGGGTCCCCAGCAGGCGTTGGCTGATGGCGAGCGAACGGATCGCGTCGTCGGTGACCACCCCGCCCGCGTTGCGGATGACGTGCGCCTCGCCCTCACCGAGGCCGAGGAGCGCGTACACGTTCAGCCGGGCGTCCATGCAGGCGACGACCGCCACCTGCCGGGACGGGGGGAGGGGCAGCGGACCGCGGAAGGAGGCCGCGTACGCGGTGTTGTTGGTCAGGTACTCGTCGGTCGCGGACACGGCGTCCTCACCTTCTGGGACCAGGGCTCTCCGGTTCCCTTCGCACGGCACCGTAATGAGGGGCACGACCACGGGGAAGCCGTCGGGCCGTTCGGCCACGGTCCTGCAACACGCGGGCAACAGAGCGGAGCGACGGGCGATGTCATCCTCAGGTAGTACGCGTCGAGACGATCGGCCGATTCGCGGGGCCGCGGCGCCTTCCTAGACTTCCGGCGTGACTTCCGGCGTGACTTCCGGCGTGACTTCCGGCGTGAGTTCCGGTGGGGCGGTGACGGGTGGGACGGCGACGAGCGGGGCGGTGACGGCGTACGGCGCGGCGGCGCGCGGTGCCGGGGCGCGCCGGACGTGGGTGGTCGGCCTCGCCGTGTTCGCGGTCACGCTCGTCTTCTACTCGGACCGCCTGTCGGACGACCTGGTGCTCGCCGCGGACCGTTTCGCGTCCCCGGTGGAGCCCCTGCCGTGGCCGGCCGCGTGGTGGGCGGTCGCGGCCGACAGCGAGGCCGTCCGCAGCGGCGCGATCATCGCGTGCGCCGCCGTGTCCGCGGCGGCCGCGGCGGTGGCGCGGCGGCACCCGTGGCCGCTGTTCGCGGCGACCGCCGTGGGGGCGGTGCTGTTCTCCTCCTGGCCCGGCTTCCTCGCCGCGTCCT
This sequence comes from Streptomyces longispororuber, assembly GCF_014656095.1. GTDB lineage: Bacteria > Actinomycetota > Actinomycetes > Streptomycetales > Streptomycetaceae > Streptomyces > Streptomyces longispororuber. The sequence goes on along the minus strand of NZ_BNBT01000002.1, from coordinate 99,162 downwards.
ACTACGCGGGCACGACGCTGCGGCGCGGTGCCCATATCGCGCTCGCCGGGGCCGCCGGCGGGGCGTTGCTCCTCGGTGTGCCCGCGCTGCACCACGCCCTGGGCACCGACTTCCCGCTCGGGCCCGACCACGCGATCACGCCGGTGGAACGGGGCCTGTCCCCGCTGTTCGTCATCGGCATGCCGCTCGTGATCGGCCTGTGGGTACGCGCCAGGCGGCAGGTGGTGACCGCCCTCGCCGAGCGCGCCGGACGGCTGGAGGGCGAACACGCCGCCCTCGCCCGCGAACACGCCGCGCTGGAGCGCGAGCACGCGGCCCTCGAACGCGAACACGCGGCTCTGGAGCGCGAGCACGCGGCCTTGGAGCGCGAGCACGCCGCGCGCGCCGAGCAGGCGCGCATCACCGAACGCGCCCGCATCGCCCGGGAGATGCACGACGTCGTGGCGCACAAGGTCTCCTTGATGGTGCTGCACGCCGGGGCCCTGGAGGTGGCGGCCCGCGACGACGACACCGCGCGCACCGCGGAGCTGGTCCGCGCCACCGGCCGTGAGGCCCTCACCGACCTCAGGGAGGTCCTCGGCGTGCTGCGCGCCCCCGGCACGGCGGCCGAACCCCGCGCTCCCGCGCCGGGTCTCGCCGATCTCGACCGCCTCCTCGACGCGTCCCGGGCCGCGGGCCTCACGGTGGAGCGGCACGACGAGGGCGAACGGCGCCCGCTGCCCGCGGCGGTGGAGCGGGCCGCGCACCGCGTCGTACAGGAGGCGCTCACGAACGTGCACAAGCACGCCGGGTGTACGACCGTCGTGGTGTCCGTGCGCTACCTGCCGGACAGCCTCGCGGTGAGCGTCCGCAACTCCGCGCCGGAGGCACCCTCGTGGCACCCCCTGCCCGGCAGCGGGCTCGGCCTGGTGGGCCTGCGGGAACGCCTGGAACTCCTGGGCGGACGGCTGCGGGCGGGCCCGGAGCCCGGGGCGGCCTTCGTGGTACGGGCGAACATTCCGACGGGGCGTCGAGGGGCGGGACGGTGAGCGTGAGCGGGGACGAAACCGCGGTGGGCGGCTGTGCCGGGACGGGAGCGGGGGCCGGAGCGGGCGGCCACGCCGGAGCCGAGGGTTGCTGCCGGGCCGGGCCCGCGACGGGGGACTGCTCACGGGCCGGGCCCGGAGCCGAGGAGTGTCGCCGAGCCGGGCCCGGGACGGGGGACTGTCGCCACGCCGGGCCCGGGGCCGAAAGTTGCCGCCGGGCCGGCCCCGGAGCTGAGGATGGTCGCCGGGCCGCGCGCACGGCCGACGCGGTCCGCGTGCTGATCGCCGACGACGAGGCGCTGGTGCGGGCCGGGCTGCGCCGGATCCTCGAGTCGGCGCCCGCGCTCACCGTGGTCGGCGAGGCCGCCGACGGCGCCGACGCCGTGCGGGCCGCCGCCCGGTACCGCCCGGACGTCCTGCTCATGGACGTCCGCATGCCCGGTATGGACGGTCTGGCCGCCGCCGCCCGGGCGGCGGCCGCGCCGGGAGCCCCGAAGGTCGTCATGCTGACCACCTTCGACCTCGACGAGTACGTGCACGACGCGCTGCGCGCGGGCGCCGTCGGCTTCCTGCTCAAGGACACGCCGCCGCGCGACCTGATCGCTGCCGTCCACACCGTGGCCGCCGGGGGCGCGATGCTCGCGCCGACCGTGACCCGCCGCCTCATCCGGCACTACGCGACCGGCGTCCCCGCGCGCACGGAGCAGGCCAGGGACCGGCTGACCGCGCTCACCGACCGCGAGAAGGAGGTGCTGCGCGCGGTGGCCCGTGGCCTGTCCAACGCGGAGACCGGCCGTGCCCTGTTCATGAGCGAGGCGACGGTGAAGGCCCATGTGAGCCGCACCCTGGCCAAACTGGGCGTCGCCAACCGCGTCCAGGCGGCGATCGTGGCGTACGAGGCGGGCCTGCTCGGCTAGGCCGAGCCGCGGCCCCGCCGGGGGAGCGCGGCCCGGCCGTCAGGTGGTGGCGAGTTCCCTCTCGAACCCGGCCAGCAGCGCCTCCAGCGCGAAGTCGAAACGCGCCCCCGCCGCGTCCTCGCCGGACTGCCGGGCGGCGCCGACCAGAAGCGGATAGGCCTCGGGGTCCAGCTCGGCCAGCCGGCCCGCGCCGTCGGCCTCGCCCGCCTGCGCGGCGGCGTGCCCCACGACGAAACTCGTCAGCGCGTACATGATGTCCAGGGTCCTGGGCAGGGCGAAGCCCGCTCCGTGCAGCATCTCCACCACGGCCTCCATCGTCCGCAGGTTGCGGGGCGTCATGGCGGGCCGGGAGAGCAGCAGCGACACCGCGTACGGATGCGCGCCGAGCACCTCCACCAGCGCCCGGGCGTAGGCGCGCAGGTCCTCCCGCCAGGTGGCGGCGCCGAACTCCGGGGGCACGGCCTCCGCGACGATCCGCTCGATCATCCCCTCCAGCAGGGCGTCCTTGCCCGGCACGTGGTGGTAGAGGGTCATCGCCTCCACGCCCAGCTCCGCGCCGAGCCGTCGCATCGACAGGGCCTTCAGCCCCTCCCGGTCGGCGAGCCGCACGGCCGCCTCCAGGACGGCCGTCCGCGTGAGCCCCACGCGCTGTCCACGGGCCCTGCTGGCCGCCATGGCGCCTCTCCTTCCGCATCGGATCCTTCCGCACCCGGCCCCCTCCGCACCGGACGCCCCCGGTCCGGGCTGGCTCCGGTCCGCTGCCGCCCCGTTCCGGGCCGCTCTCGGGCCGAACGGGGCCGTTCTGATCGCGGGTTGACCATTCTTACGGCGTAAGTATACCGTCCGGACACAGTCTTACGTCGTAAGAATCCCGTGGTGCGCGGCAGCGGCACCGGGGTGGCGAGCGGGGGCGACGGCCGGACCGGCCCGTTCCGTACGGCCACCCGAGCAGTCCGACGAGCGCACCCCTCCCGGGACGACAACGGGACAGGAAGTCGAGAGGGCGATGACCAGCACCGAACTCGCCAGGACGGAACAGCGGTCCACCCGGCCCCCGGAGCACGGCGCCCCACCGCGGGCGCGCCCCCCGAAGGGCGGCGGCCCTCCGGGCCTCCTGCGCCCGTACGCGGGCGGCTTCGCCGCCGTGGTCGCCCTACAGGTCGTCGGCGCCCTCGCGGGCCTCGCGCCGTCGCTCGCGGTCGTCGAGCTGGGCCGGACCCTGCTCGCCCCCGGCCCGGTCGACCGCGAGCACGTCCGGTGGGTCGTGCTCGCGGGCGCGCTCGGCCTGTTCGTCCGGCTGCTGTGCGGTGCCGCCGCGGCGGGCACCGGCCATCTCCTGGACGGCCGGGTGCAGTTGGACCTGCGCCGGCGGCTGGCCGCGCACCTGGGGCGCGTGCCCGTCGGGTGGCTCTCCCGCCGCCGCAGCGGTGAACTCGCCAAGCTGGTGGGCGACGACGTCGGCGCCGTCCACCCGCTCGTCGCCCACACCCCGGGCGAGCTGGTCTCCGCCTTCGTCGTACCGCTGGTGTCGCTCGTCTACCTGCTCGCCGTCGACTGGCGCCTGACCCTCGTCACCCTGATCCCGGTGGTCGCGGCGGTGGCGCTGGTGCCGCTCATGATGACCCCGGCCCGGCAGCGCGAACAGGCCGACTTCGACGCGGCGATGGAGCGGATCGCCGGTTCCGCCGTGGAGTTCGCGCAGGGCATCGCGGTGGTCAAGGCCTTCGGCGGGGGCGAGCGCGCCCACCGCGAGTTCCGCGCCGCCGCCGACGGCTTCGTCGCCGCCTTCCGGCGTTGGGTGCACGGGATCTCCCCGGTCGCCGCGGCCATGCAGCTCGTTCTGTCGCCCCCGGTCGTGCTGCTGACCGTACTGATCGGGGGTACGGCGCGGATCACCGGCGGCGGGCTGGACCCGGCGGACCTGCTGCCGTTCCTGCTGCTCGGGCTCGGGCTCACCGCCCCCGTGGCGGCGCTCGGCCACGGCTTCGACGACATACAGGCCGCGCGCCGCGCCCTCGGCCGGGTCCGCGACGTGCTCGCCGTGGAACCGCTGCCCGAACCGGCGCACCCCGTCGCACCGCGCGGCCACCGGGTCGAGCTGCGCGGCGTCCGCTTCGCCCACGAGCCGGGCCACGACGTCCTGCGCGGGGTCGACCTGACCCTGGAGCCGGGGACGGTCACCGCGCTCGTCGGTCCGTCGGGCGGCGGCAAGTCCACGCTGGTCCGACTGCTGCCGCGGTTCGCCGACCCGACGGGCGGCTCCGTCCGCCTGGGCGGGGTGGACCTGCGCGACCTGGGCAGCCGCGAGCTGTACCGGCAGGTCTCCTTCGTCTTCCAGGACGTCCGCCTGCTGCGCGCCTCCGTCGCCGACAACATCGCGCTCGCCGTACCGGACGCCGACCACGACGACATCGTCCGCGCGGCCCGCCTGGCCGCCGTCCACGACCGCGTCCTGGAACTCCCGCGCGGCTACGACACCGTGATCGGCGAGGAGGCCCGGCTGTCCGGCGGCGAGGCGCAACGGATCGCGCTGGCCCGGGCGTTGCTCGCCGACACGCCCGTCCTGGTGCTCGACGAGGCCACGTCCTTCGCCGACCCGCACACCGAGCGGGCGGTCCGCCACGCCCTGGAGGCGCGGCAGGGCGACCGGACGGTCCTGGTCATCGCCCACCGCCTGGAGACCGTCATCGGCGCCGACACCGTCGCGGTCCTCCAGGACGGCGTCGTCGTCGAACACGGCACCCCCGCCGAACTCCTCGCCGCCGACGGGACGTTCGCCGCGCTCTGGCGGACCCGGCACGCGGCGGGCTCGCCGGAGGTGCCCGGCCCGCACTCCCCGCACCTGTCCGACGGCGAACGCCGAGGAGGCCACCCCCGATGATCCGCATGCTGCTGCGCGTGCTGGGCCACCAGCACTCCCGCCCGATACGCCGCACCCTCGCCCTGATGGTGTCCGCCGCGGTCGCCGAGGGCCTGGCGTACGCCCTGCTGGTGCCGGTGCTGCGGGCGCTGTTCGGGGACACGCCCGCCGACGCCCGGCCCTGGCTGGGCGCGTTCGGCGCCGCCGTGGCGGCCTGCGCGGCGCTGCGCTACGCCGGCGACCTGGCCGGGTTCCGCGTCGGCACCGCCCTGCTGCGCGGTGTGTACCACCGCCTCGGCGACCATCTGGCCCGGCTGCCGCTCGGCTGGTACGGCCCGGCCCGGGTGGGCGAGGTGTCCGTCCTGGCCGGACAGGGCGTGCTGCGGGCGATGAGCGTGGTCGCGCACCTGCTGGGCCCGTACGTCTCCGCCGCGGTGACGCCGCTCACGATCGTCGCCGTCGTCCTCGCCCTGCACTGGCAGCTCGGCCTGGTTGCGCTCGCCGCCGTCCCCGTCGTGGCCGCGATCCAGCTCCTGACCGGCCGCGCCACGGCCGCCGAGGACGCCGGGCGCGCCGCACGCGACCGCGAGGCCACCGGAAGGGTCGTCGAGTACGTCCAGGCCCAGCCGGTGCTGCGCGCCGGCGGCCGCACCACCGAACGCTTCCGGCTCCTCGACGAGTCCCTGCGGCAGGTGGGGCGCGCCTCCCGCCGCTCGACGCTGTCCGCGCTGCCCGGCGCGCTGGGCCTGACGCTGACGGTGCAGACGGTGTTCTCCGCGCTCCTGGCGCTGGGCGCGTACCGCGCGCTGGACGGCGGCATCGGGGCCGCGGAGCTGCTGACCGTCCTGGTGCTGACCGCCCGCTGCGCCGACCCCCTGCTGTCGCTGGCCGACCTCGGCGGCGCCCTGCGCGGAGCCCGCGGCGAACTGGCCCGCCTCGACGAGGTGCTGCGCACCGAGCCCCTGCCGGAGCCCGCCGAGCCGGTGCGCCCCGCAGGGCACGGCATCGAGGTCGCGTCGGTCACGTTCCGGCACGGCGGGCACACGGTCTTCGACGGCCTGACGCTGTCCGTGCCCGAGGGACGGCGGCTGGGCGTGGTGGGGCCCTCGGGCGCGGGCAAGAGCACCCTCCTGCACCTGCTCGCCCGGTTCCACGACGTGGACGCGGGCGCGGTCCGCGTCGGCGGCGCGGACGTGCGCGCCCTCGCCACGGCGGACCTGATGGCGCGGTTCGCCATCGTCTTCCAGGACGTCTACCTCTTCGACGGCACCATCGAGGACAACGTCCGCCTCGGCCGCCCCGGCGCCACCGCCGCCGAGGTGCGCGAGGCCGCGGCGGCCGCGCGTCTGGACGAGGTGGTCGAGCGCCTGCCCGACGGCTGGGCCACGCCCGTCGGCGAGGGCGGCGCACGCCTGTCGGGCGGCGAGCGCCAGCGGGTCTCCATCGCCCGGGCCCTGCTGAAGGACGCGCCGATCGTGCTGCTCGACGAGGTCACCTCGGCCCTCGACCCCGTCAACGAGGCGGCCGTGCACGCCGGCGTGGAGCGCCTGATGCGGGGCCGGACGGTGGTGATGGTGGCCCACCGGCTGCGTACGGTCCAGCACGCCGACCGCATCGTCTTCCTCGACGCCGGCCGCGTCGTCGAGGAGGGCACCCACGACGAACTCCTGCGCCGCGGCGGCCGCTACGCCCACTTCTGGCACCTCACCGCGGAGCCCATGCCCCGCGGCTGAACCGCGCCCGGCTCACCCTGCTGGTGCTGGTGCTGGTGCCCCTGCCCGTGCCCGTGCCGGTACGGGCACGCCCGTACGCCACCGCCGAAAGGCGCGCCCGCCGTCCCGTCGGCACGCGCCGGACGCGAAGGTGGGCGGGCCAGCGCCGACGTGATCGACCCGCCTCCGCCCTACCGCGGCGCCCCGCTGGAGGGGGCGGAGCACGCCCTGGTCGGCACCATGGAGCACGGTGTGCTGGGGCGAAGGGACGGGCCACGTCACCGGCCCCTGGCGCGCTCCGGACGGCACCCGCGTGCGGGGGACGTTCGCCGTCGTGCGGACCGCCCCTGGGGACGGGAGCTCCTGACGGGGCCCGGACGCCGGAGCCCCGGCGGGCGCGGAAGGGCGCATCGGCCGGGGATCAGGCGTGCCCCGCCCCGCGAGGTGTGCCGGGGCGCGGTACCTGGGGACCGGCCGCGGCGTACTGGGCGGCCTGGGTGCGGAACATGGCGGCGTAGCGGCCGTTCGCGGCCATGAGGGTGTCGTGGGTGCCGGACTCCACCAGGCGTCCGTGGCTGAGGACGTGGATGGTGTCGGCGTGGCGCACGCCGGACATGCGGTGCGTGACGAGGACGACGGCGCGGCGCGGCCCGGCCAGCCGGCGGATGCGGTCGAACGCCTCGATCTCGGCCTCGGGGTCGAGCGCGGAGGTCGGCTCGTCGACGATGAGCAGGCCCTCGGCCGGGGTGGTCCGGGCCCGCCAGTGGGCGCGGGCCAGGCCGAACTTCTGCCACTCGCCCCCGCTGATCTCCGAGGCCCCGCGGAACACGCGGGCCAGCAGCGTCCGCGTACCGTGCGGAAGCTCCGCGACGACGGACGACGCCCCGGCGAAGTCCAGCGAGGCGCCCAGCTCCGCGTCGTGGCAAGGGTGGTGGGGCCGGCCGAGGCGCACGTTCATCGCGGCGGTGACCGGCCAGCGCTGGAAGTCCTGGGTGAGCAGGGTGACGCGGTCGAAGACCTGGAAGCGGTCGAGGTCGTTCAGGTCCTCCCCGCCCCACCGGAGGGAGCCGGTCCCGGGCGGCAGCAGCCCGGTGAGGATCTTCATCAGGGTGGACTTGCCGGACCCGTTCTCGCCGACCACCGCCACCACCGAGCCCATCGGCACGCGCAACGACACCCCGTCCAGGGCGGGCTCGTCCCGGCCGGGATAGCGGTAGCCGACCTCGTGCAGGACGACGTGGCCGACGGCGGCGGGCACGTCGCGGCCCCCGTGGGGGATGGCGTGCCGGGCCGCCTCCACGAGGAAGCGCTCGTGGTCGGAGACGTACAGGCTCTCCTCGTGGAGCTCGTTCACGTTCATCACGAGCGACCCCAGGCCCGCCGCGCCGGAGCGCACCGCGATCACCGCCGTACCGGCGACCGCCAGCTCCATGTGCCCGGCCACGATCAGCCACAGCATCGCCCCGTACGTCCCGGCCATGGCGAGGCCGGACAGGGCCGCGGCCACCAGCTCGGTCAGCGCCTTGCCGTCGGCGAGGCGCCGCTGCTCCGCCTCGGCGCTCTCGGCCATGCCGCGGTAGCGGTCGAGCAGGAACGGCCCGACGCCGTGCAGCCGCACCTCCTGGGCAGCCGTGCGTTCGGTGAGGAGGTTGCCGATGAGCCGGCTCGCGCGCAGGTGCTCGACCCAGGTCATCACCGACGCGTACCGCTCCTGCGCCACGCGCATCGCGCCCCAGCCCCGGGGTGCCGCGATCAGCAGCAGCAGCGGCAGGAGCGCGGGGTGCAGGACGGCCAGGACACCGGCCGTGGCGAGGAAGGAGATGGTGCCGTTCAGCGCGGCCACGCAGGCGCCGATCATGCGGCGGGCCGAGGCCGCGCCCTGCTGGGCCACGTCGATGAGGCGGCGGAACTCCGGGTCCTCGATCGCCTCCAGCTCCACCGCGGTGGCCGCGGCGAGGTACTCGGTGGTCGCCACCCGCTCCACCAGCGGTTCGAGCCGCCCGGCCCGGGACGTCGACCAGCCCGCGCAGCCCGCCCGGAGGACCGCGACCGCGGAGACCACCACCAGGGCGGGCACGGCGGAGCGCAGCCGGTCGGCCGGCTCGCCCGCGCCGAGCACGGCGTGCATGACCGCGTTGACCGCCAGCAGGCTCGCCGCGGCGGCGACGCCCTGCCCGACCTCGCTGATCCCGACGCCGAGCAGCGACGACCGGTCCGCCCGCCACGCGCGCCGCAGCGTGCCGAGCACCAGCCGCGGCATCGCCCGGATCGCGGTGAGCATCGTCAGGTCGAAGCGGGCCCGCTCGTGCTCGGACCAGCCCAGGTCGTACCGCAGCGGCCCGCCGAACAGCTCCTCCTCCGCCGGGGACACGGCGGGCTCGGCCATGCGTACGCGCCCGAAGAACCGCTTCACGCCCGACCACCCCCCTCCCAGGCGGCCGCGGCGCGTGCACGCGCCGCCGCTCGTCGGCGGACGGCGTCAACCCGCGTCCCGGGCGGCCGTGAAGGCGGGGGGAGGCAGTCGAACACGCGAGGACCGGCGGCAGGTGCGGGAAGGGTGCGCATGGCGTCTCCTCGTCCGGACGGGAAGGCACGTGCCCGGAGAACGCACCTGATCAGCCGTCCGTAACGGCGAGAAGTGGCCGAACTGTCGCCACCGTGTTCGACGGGGTGGCGGGTGGTTCGCGGTGGCTCGCGTCAGCGCGGAATCGAACCACCCGTGCGGCGCGGTGCACCCGCAGGGGGTACGCCCCGGAGGCGGCGGCCCGGCGCCCCCGTGCCGCCTCACGCGTCGGTGGGCGGACCGGGCCCCTCCACGCGGTCGAGCCAGGCGGTCAGGAGCGTTTCGAGCGCCCGGGCCTCGGTGGGGGACAGGAGGTCCACGAGGTGGCGCTCGTTGCGCATGTGGTCGGCGAAGGCCTGGTCGATCAGCTCGCGCCCGGGGGTGGTCAGGGCGACGATCCGGCCGCGCCGGTCGTCGGCGGAGCGGCGGCGCGTGACGAGCCCGGCCCGCTCCAGCCGGTCGACGCGCTTCGTCATGGCGCCGGTGGTGACCATGGTGTGCGCGGCGAGCTCGCCCGGCGCCCGTTCGTACGGCTCACCGGCCCGGCGCAGGGCGCACAGCACGTCGAACTCCCCCTCGGACAGGCCGTACCGGTCGTAGACCAGGCAGAGGTGCTCGGTGAGCCGGTCGGCCAGGCGGTGCAGGCGGCCGATCACGCCCTGCGGCGAGACGTCCACGTCCGGCCGTTCCCGGCGCCACTCGGCCTGAATGCGCGCCACCCGGTCCAGCGGCTGTTCTTCCATGCGCCCCATAGTAGCTTCCCGGGAAGTTATATTGTCTTCCATGGAAGCTAATGCCCGGTGGGTGGCGCTGACGGCCATCGCGCCGGTGGCCTGGGGGACGAACTACTACGTCACGCACGCGTTCCTCCCCGCCGACCACCCGCTGTACGGAGCCGCCCTGCGCGCGCTGCCCGCCGGTCTCGTCCTGCTGGCCGTACGCCGGCAGCGCCCACGCGGCGTCTGGTGGTGGCGGTCGGCGGTGCTCGGCCTGCTCAACGTGAGCGTGTTCTTCTTCCTCGTCTACGTCGCCTCGCACCTGCTGCCGACGAGCGTCGCCGCCACCGTCATGGCGCTCGCCCCGCTGGCGATGATGCTCGTCGCCTGGTGCCTGCTGGCGGAGCGCCCCGGCGCCGCCCACCTGGCCGGGGCGGTGCTCGGCCTCGCCGGGGTGTGCCTCATGCTGCTCACCGGGGCCGAGGGGACGAGCGTCCGCGGTGTGCTCGCCTCGGTGGCCGCCATGCTGGTGTCGTCCTTCGGCTACGTCCTGGCCAAGCGGTGGAGCGCCGGGGCCGACGTGCTCGCCTCGACCGCCTGGCAGCTCACCGCCGGGGGCCTGCTGCTGCTCCCGGCCGCCGCGGTGGCCGAAGGGGCGCCGCCCGCGCTCTCCGGCCCGGCGGTCCTGGCCTTCGGCTACGTCGCCCTGGTGGCCACCGCGCTGGCCTTCGCGGCGTGGTTCGCGGGCCTGCGCCACCTGCCGGCCGGGACCGTCGGCCTGGTCGGCCTGCTCAACCCCTGCACCGGCGTGCTGCTCGGCACGGTGGCGGCCGCGGAGACCCTCTCGGTGCGGCAACTGTGCGGCATGGCCCTGGTCCTGACGGGAGTCCTCCTCGGCCGGCCCGCGCGCGGCGGCCGCCGCGACGAGCCCCACGAGCCCGCCCCGGACCGGCCGGCCGTCACCCCAGGCACTCCTCGCCGAACGCGCCCGCGAACACCTGGCGCGCGTGCGTCAGCATCCGCGGCCCGTACGCCGGGTCGTCGGCGAGCGCGGAGTAGCCGGGACCCCCGCGGGTGACGATCCCCGCGGTGTCGGCGAGGTACACGTCCAGGCCCGGGTACATCAGCTCCACGCACGGCAGGTCGTCCACGTCGAGCGCGAACACCGGGTACTCGCCGTACGCGTCGACGGAGTTCGTGGCGAGGACCCGGCGGGAGTCGGAACCGCCGGGCAGCAGGAAGCACTCGTCGAAACGTGCCGACAGCGGCTCGAAGCACGCGCCCCAGCCGTCGCCGAACTCGTCGCGCGCCAGGCGGCCGAGGGTGCGCGGCGTGAAGCGGTGCCCGGGGCCGAACCAGCCGGAGCGGCGCAGCAGACCGCTGTCGAACGCCAGCCAGCGACGCAGACTCGGCGGCAGCGGACGGCCGCTGGGGAAGACGGCGGCGGCCGGCGCGTCGGCGGGCAGCGGCGCCGGAGCCGCGGACACCCGCGGTCCGGCCCAGGGGGAGGGGCCGAGGTCCAGCCGGGAGGGGTCCGCCTCGACGGAGGCAATGACGCGTTCGGCGAGGGCGACGCCGTGCGCGGCGGCGGTCGGCAGATCCATGTGCGGGGTCCTGTTCGCTGCGGGGCCGTGGTGCGGTGCCGGATCGCCCGAATGTACGGCCCGCCACTGACATCCGCGCACGGCCCGCCCCGGCCGCCCGCGGGGGCCCGGGGCGCCCTCGGGCGGCGGTACGGGCCCGCCCGTTGCCGTCGCCCTCGCCACCGGCTGCGCGGCAGGGGACTTTGTGCCTTGCTTGAGGGGACGGAGATCCCTGTGTGCCCCAGGGTCCTCGGGGCACCCGGACACTGTCCCGGTCACCGGGGCCCTCCGGCAGCGCCGCACCGCGCGGGCACCGCCGGAGCGGGCAGACGCCTGAAGGGACCTGGAGGGACCGGAAGGGACCGGAAGCGAACGGAGGCACGAGCGTGGGCATCGTCACGTGGGTCGTGGTCGGCCTGGTCGCGGGAGCCGTCGCGAAGGCCCTCACTCCGGGGAAGGGCCCGGGCGGGGCCGTCGTCACGACGCTGATCGGCATGGCGGGCGGAATGCTCGGCGGCCTGCTCGGCTCGCTGGTCCTGGGAGTGCGGTCGATGAACGGCCTCCTCCACCTGTCGACCTGGGTCGCCGCCGTCGCCGGATCGGTCCTGATCGTCCTCGCGTACCGGACGCTGTCCGGCCGCGCCGCCCACTGAACACCGCGGGCCCACCGCCGACGCGCCCCCGGCCACGCGCCCCCGGCCCGGCACCCGGTGACACGGCACCACGGAAAGACGCACGACGCACCACCACAGAAAGGCAGCACCATGGCACACACCTCCCTGAACGGACGCCGCGTCCTGGCGGTCGTGACCACCTACGGAGTCGAGCAGGACGAGCTGGTGGTGCCGGTCCAGCGGCTGCGGGACCAGGGCGCCCACGTCGACGTGGCGGCCGTCTCGGACGGCGAGATCCGCACCCTCGTCGGGGACAAGGACCCCGGCAAGAGCGTCGACCCGGACCTCACCCTGGACCGGGCGGACGCGTCCTCGTACGACCTGCTCCTCGTGCCCGGCGGCACGGTCAACGCCGACACGCTGCGGCTCGACGAGGGCGCCGTCGCCACGGCCCGCGCCTTCGCCGAGTCGGGGCGCAAGGTGGCGGCCATCTGCCACGGCCCCTGGCTGCTGGTGGAGGCCGGGGTGCTGGAGGGCAAGACCCTCACGTCGTACGCCTCGGTCGCCACCGACATCCGCAACGCCGGCGGCACCTGGGTCGACAAGCCCGTCATGCGCTGCACGGCGAACGGCTGGGAGCTGATCACCTCGCGCACCCCCGACGACCTCGACGACTTCCTCCGCGAGATCGGCACCGCGCTCGAAGCGTCCGGCTGACCACACTCGCGCCGCACGCGCACCGCGGAACGCCCGAGACCGCACACACCGCACGACGCCCGAGCCCTCGGACCGGAGAATCGGTCCGAGGGCTCGGGCGTCGTCCCGGGCGTCGTGGCGTCCCGGTGCGCCCGCGGCTCACCCCGCCTGCGGTGCCGCCGTCGTGCGCAGCCGCAGCTCGTCGTCCTCGACCGCGACCTCCACGTGGCTGCCCGCGCCGAGCTCGCCGTCGAGCAGCAGGCGGGACAGGCGGTTGTCGATCTCGCGCTGGATGGTGCGGCGCAGCGGCCGGGCGCCGTACTCGGGCTGGTGGCCGCGGCGCGCCAGCCAGTCGACGGCCTCCGGGGTGAACTCGATGGCCACGTCCTGCGCGCGCAGCCGGCGGCGGGTTTCCTCCAGGAGGAGGTCGGTGACCTGGTGGAGCTGTTCGCCGGAGAGCCTGCGGAAGATGACGATCTCGTCGATGCGGTTGAGGAACTCCGGCCGGAAGTGCTCGCGCAGGGGCTTCAGGATCTGCTCCCTGCGGGCCTCCTCGTCGGCGTCGGAGCCGTCCGCGCGGAAGCCGAGCGCCGTGCCCCGGCCGGTGATGGCCTCCGAGCCGAGGTTGCTGGTCATCACGATGACGGTGTTGGTGAAGTTCACCGTCCGGCCCTGCGCGTCGGTGAGCCGCCCGTCGTCGAGGACCTGGAGCAGCGTGTGGAAGACGTCGGGGTGGGCCTTCTCCACCTCGTCGAGCAGGATCAGCGAGTACGGGTGGCGCCGCACGGTCTCGGTGAGCTGCCCGGCCTCCTCGTGGCCCACGTACCCGGGCGGCGCGCCGACGAGCCGGCTGACGGTGTGCCGCTCCTGGTACTCGCTCATGTCGAGGCGCACCATCCGGTCCTCGCTGCCGAACAGCGCCTCCGCGAGCGCCCGGGCGAGCTCCGTCTTGCCGACCCCGGTGGGGCCGAGGAAGAGGAAGCTGCCGATGGGCCGGTCCGGACTGGCGAGCCCGGCCCGTGAGCGCAGCACCGCCTCGGCGACCGCGGTGACGGCCTCGTCCTGTCCGACGACCCGCTGGTGCAGGTGGTCCTCCAGGCCGAGCAGGCGGTCCCGCTCCTCCTGGGTGAGGCTGCTGACGGGGATGCCGGTCTGCCGGGACACCACCTCGGCGATGTCCTCGGGGGTGACCTCGACGATGGCGCCGTCGCCCGGTTCGCGGACCTCCCGCCCGGCCTCGATCTTCCGGTGCAGGTCGGCGATGCGGTCGCGCAGTTCGGTGGCGCGCTCGTACTGCTCCGCCGCCACCGCCTGGTCCTTGTCGCGGGCGAGCTGCTCGACCTCGCGCTCAAGCGCGCGCACGTCCGTGCCCTTGGTCCGGGCCCGCAGCCGCACCCGGGCACCGGCCTGGTCCATCAGGTCGATGGCCTTGTCGGGCAGGAACCGGTCGGTGAGGTAGCGGTCCGACAGCTCCACGGCCGCGAGCAGGGCCGCGTCGGCGTAGCGGACCTGATGGTGCGCCTCGTAGCGGTCGCGCAGGCCGCGGAGGATCTCCACCGCGTCCGCGGGCGACGGCTCGGGGACGAGGACCGGCTGGAACCGGCGGGCGAGCGCCGCGTCCTTCTCGATGTGGCGGCGGTACTCCTCCAGGGTGGTCGCGCCGATGACGTGCAGCTCGCCGCGGGCCAGCGCGGGCTTGAGCATGTTGCCCGCGTCCATCGACCCGCCCTCGGAGCCGCCGGCGCCGGCCCCGACCATGGTGTGCAGTTCGTCGATGAAGACGACCAGCTCGTCGGAGTGCGCGCGGACCTCGTCGATGATGGCCTTCAGCCGCTCCTCGAAGTCGCCCCGGTAGCGGGTGCCCGCCACGACCCCGGAGAGGTCGAGGGCGACGACGCGGCGGTCCGCGAGGGTCTCCGGCACGTCGCCGTCGGCGACGCGCTGGGCCAGGCCCTCCACGACGGCGGTCTTGCCGACGCCCGCGTCCCCGATGAGCACCGGGTTGTTCTTGCCCCGCCGCGAGAGCACCTCGATGGTCTGCTCGATCTCCTCGTCGCGGCCGATGACCGGGTCCACGCGCCCCTGCCGGGCCAGTTCCGTCAGGTCCCGTCCGAAGCGGTCCAGGGTCGGCGTGGACCCGCCGACCCTGCTGGGCTGCTGCTCCGCGCCGCTCGCCGGACCGTGCTGCCCCTGCCCGGAGTTCCCCTGCGGGGCCTGGCCCGGGTCGAACCGGGCCGCGTTCAGGATGTGCCCCGCCGCGGAGTCCGGGTTGGCCGCCAGCGCCATGACGATGTGCTCGGGCCCGATGTAGCCGGCGCCCACCGCCCGCGCCACCTCGTGCGCGTCCAGCAGCGCCCGCTTCACCGCCGGGGTCAGCGCCACCGCCTGCGACGGCGTGACGCCCTCGGGGTCACCCGCGTTCCGGTCGATCTGCTCGGCGATCTGGTCCGGGTCGGCCCCCGAGCGCGCGACCAGGCTGCGGGTGGGCTCGATCGTCAGCGCCGCGCGCAGCAGGTGTTCGGTGTCCAGGTTGAGCTTGCCGTGCTCCGCGGCGTACGAGGCGGCCGTGGCGACCAACTGGCGGGCGGGCCCGCTCATGAGCCTGCCGATGTCGATCTGCCGCCGTCCGCTGCCGAGGAACCGTGCGAACAGTTCGCCGAAGGGATCCTGTCCGAACCCCTCCGGCCCCGCGAATGCGTCACTCATGGGCGTCCGTTCCGGCGTCCTGGGTCTGGTGGACGCGCTGTTCCAGTAGGCGTCTGTGGCTTCTGATGCCCCGATACACGTGCCCTGTGCACCGGGGTTCATACGCGCCGGGCAGGTCGGCCCACCCCCCGGCGAAGAGGCCCGATGGCGGCGGAGCCGCATGCCCGGACGCCGGAACGGGTACCGGACATACCATGACAAAACACGATGAAAACACGAGTGGTGAGCAGCGGCAGAAGGACGCGGCGGCGGCGTCCCGCCAGGCCCGCGAGGAGGAGGAGCGCGCGCACTCCCAGCCGTTCGACTACCCCGCCCCGGAGCGTCGTACCGGCGTCCGCGCCACCCGGAAGATCTCGCGCGAACAGGCGGACGCGGACAGCGTGCCCGGCGTCCCCGGGGGGTACGGCACCACGGGCGGCGGCCAGCCCGGTGGCAGCGCGGGCATCGGCCCCGACGCCGAGGGCACCCTCGACCCGCTGGAGTACGCCGACACCATCGGCGGCGAGGGCCCCGTCTCGGGCGCCCAGGACGGCGACGGCGACCGCGGCGAGGGTGACGGCGACGGCAAGGCCTGAGCGGGCCCGCGCCGCCGCGCGCTTCCCGCGGCACGGCTCGCCAAACGCGCGAAAGGTGTGAAAAGCGTAAAATGTACGCACATCAGACACCGGGGGGATCCCGGCGGATAACGGGGAACCCGGCCGACAGTGACTACTGGGTGGAGGTCGACATGAACCAGGACCGGTCGGCTGGTGAACGTACGAAGAACGTCGGCGGACGCGCACCGGACACCGGCGGACGCGCGCCGGACTCCGGTGGGCGCGCCCCGGGCGCCGGTGGACGTGTACCGGATTCCGGTGGAGGTGCGCCGGGCCTGCCGTGGCCGGTGCGGGCGGCGGCCACGCAGCTCAAGCGGGTCCCCGGCATGGGCGCGGTGACACGGGTCACCGACGAGGCGCTGGACCGGATCGGCGTGGTGTCCCCGCGCGGCAGGCGGTACGCCGTCTACACCGGGGCCGGACTGCTCGGCGTGGCCGGACTCGTCGAGTGGCCGCTCGCGGTGACGGGCGCGGCGGTCGCGTGGCTGACGCAGCCGCACACGGACGCCGCGGACGACGACCGGTCGGACACGCGGCAGCACCCGGGCGGGGCGACGGCGCAGGCGCGCGAGCGGCTCGGCTCGGCGGGCCCGCGCACGTCCGCCGCCCCGGCCGGACGCACGGCATCCGGCACCGCGGTCAGGGCGGGGACCGGTACCGCTTCCGACACGGTGGCGGCCGCGCGGACGCGTACCGCCCCGGACAGGGCCGATGCCGCCGACGCGGGCGGCGCCTCCGCGACGGCGGCGTCCGCGAGCGTCGGCACCGCTGAGGCCAGGACGCGTGCCGCCGCCCGTACCGCGACGCGCCGGGTGACCACCACCGCCTGCCGCCAGGGCACCGCGACCACCCGGCGCCGCCGCACGGCCGCACCGGCCCGAGGCGGAGGGCGACCACGCGGCACCGGGCGGACGAGGACCGGTGACATGGGTGGTGCGTAGTGCTGAATCTGCTGACACCCCTTGAGGCGGCGCCCGCTGCGGTGGGCGCCGCCGCCGGTGCGGCGGCCAGGGCCGCCAGGGGCACCGTCCACGGCGCCGACTCCGTGTGGGGCTCCGCCCGGCGCGTGGGCCACGTCGCCCGCAACGCCGTCCGCGGCGGCGCCGAGTGGCGGGCCGAGCGGCGCGTCCACCTGCCGCTGCGCCCCGCCGCCGACCGGCCGGCACCGGAGGGCGGCACCGCCGCGCTCGCCCGCAAGGTGGCCGCCGCCCTGGAGCAGCACCCCGAGGTGATCACCGCCTACTGGGACGGCGGCCTGTCCCGCCTCGTGGTGACGGTCGCCGAGGACGAGGTCACCGACGGCGTCGAGCGGAAGGCGGCGGGCCTCGCGGCCCGCTTCGGCCTGGAGCCGGCGGTCGACGACTCCGTGGAGGAGTTCGCCCACCCCGGCGACCCGCGCGGCGTGCGCGACGCCGCCGCCGCGCTCGCCTTCGACGTGGCCGGCACCGCGGGCGCGCTCACCGGCTGGATGCTGCGGCTGCCCAGGTCGCCCCGCGTCGTCACGGCCGCCGTGACGCTGCTGCGCGAGAACCCCCGGCTGCGGGAGGTGCTGCGCGAGCGGCTCGGCCCCACCGGCACCGATCTGGCGCTGGCCGCGGCGAACGCCGCCGCCCACGGCGCCGGACAGTCCCCCGTCGCCCTGGTGCTCGACGGCGTCCTGCGCGCCGGGCAGCTCACGGAGGCCGTGGCGCGGGCCGCCCTGTTCGAGTCGCTGCACGACGACTTCTGCGCGACCGGGCGCGACAGCGTCACCTGTGTGCCCGCCTCCCGGCCCGAGCGGCGCGTCACCCCCGCCCAGGAGTACGCCGCCACGTCCGCCGCGGGCAGCCTGGCGGGCGCCGCCGCGACGCTGCTGCTGCGGCACAACGCCGAAGAGGCCGCGGAGGCCGTGCTCGCCGGGTCCCCGAAGGCCGCCCGGTACGGGCCCGCCGCCTTCAACGCCGCGCTCGGCACCCTCCTGGCCCGCGCCGGCATCCTCGTCCGCGACAGCGAACGCATGCGCCAGCTCGAACTGGCCGACACCCTCGTGCTGCACTCCGGTGCCCTGCGCCGCCCCGGCGAGGAGTGCCTCGACGCACGCGTCGAAGGGGTCCTGCACGCGGCCCGCGACGCCGGCCTGTACGTGGTCATGACGGACGACCCCGCCCTCGGCGACACGGCCACCCTCGCCGACGAGGTCGCCCCGCCGGGCCGCTCGTTCGGGGACATCGTGCGCACGCTGCGCGACGACGACCGCGTCGTCGTGACGGTGGCGCGCATACCGTCCTCCGGTGCCGCACCGGGCACGGAGCCCGCGGGCGGCACAGCCCGCGCGGGGACGCCGTACGCCACGTCCGGCGGCTCCACCGCGACCCCGCACGGCACGGGCGACGACTGCGTGCGCGAGCTCGACGCCGCGGCCGCCGGCGTCCTCGACGGCCTGCTCGCCGGTGACGTGGCCGTCGCCTGCGTGGACCGCGAGTCCGCCGTGGTCTGGGGCGCCGACCTACTCGTACGCAACGGCCTGGCCGACGTGTGGCGCGTGCTCACCGCGATCCCCGCGGCCCGGCAGGCCGGCCGCAGGTCCCAGGCGCTCGCCCGGGCCGGCGCCGCGCTCTCCGGGCTCCTCGTCGCCAGCGGTGGCGGCGCCCAGGTGAGCTGGCGCCGGCTGCCCGGCTCCCGGCACGCGCCGGTGAACATCGCCGCCACCGCGGCCCTGCTGTTCGGCTGGCGGGCCGCGCTCACCGCGGCGCTGGCCTGCCCGCCCCGGCCGCGCCCCCGCGTGGCCTGGCACGAGCTGGACTCCGCCGAGGTGCGCGAGCGGCTGCGGCGGGCCGGGGCGCAGGAGGAGGGCGGCCACGCCGCCCGCGCCGCCACCCGGGAGCGGGAGAGGGCCCGGGCGGTGGCGCGCACGCCCGCCCTCGCGCCGGTGCGGTGGACCGTCCAGGCCGCGGACGCGATCCGCCGGGAGCTCGACGACCCGCTGACGCCGGTCCTCGCCACCGGCGCCGCCGCCTCCGCGCTGCTCGGCTCGGTGGTGGACGCGCTGCTCGTGCTCGGCGCGATGGACCTGAACGCCACGGCGGGCGGCCTGCAGCGGCTGCGCGCCGAACGCGCCCTCGCCGGGCTCGCGGCCGGGCAGAAGGCCAAGGCCCACAAGGTCAAGAAGGGCGCGCGGCCGGTGACGGTCGACGCCGCCCGCCTCAAGCCCGGCGACGAGATCCGGCTGGCCGCCGGTGACGTGGTGCCCGCCGACGCGCGGCTGGTCGCCGCGGACGGCCTGGAGGTGGACGAGTCCGCGCTGACCGGGGAGTCCCTGCCGGTCGCCAAGGACCCGGCGCCCACCCCGGACGCCTCGCTCGCCCAGCGCTGCTGCATGGTCTTCGAGGGCACCACCGTCGTCGCCGGGGAGGCCACCGCCCTCGTCGTGGGCACCGGTGAGCAGACCGAGGCCGGGCGCGCCGTGTCCCTCGCCGCCCGCACCCCGCCGCCCGCCGGGGTCCAGGCGCGGCTCCAGGAACTCACCCGCAAGGCACTGCCCGTGACCCTCGCCGGGGGCGCCGCGGTCACCGGCCTGTCGCTGCTGCGCGGCAGCCCGGTGCGCCAGGCCGTCAGCGGGGGAGTGGCCGTCGCCGTCGCGGCCGTGCCCGAGGGCCTGCCCCTGGTGGCGACCGTCGCGCAGATGGCCGCGGCCCGCAGGCTGTCCCGGCACGGCGTGCTGGTGCGCAGCCCGCGCACCCTGGAGGCGCTCGGGCGCGTGGACACGGTGTGCTTCGACAAGACCGGCACCCTGACCGAGAACCGGTTGCGCCTGGTCCGCCTCGTCATGGCCGACGGCACCGCCCTGACCCCGGACGCCGAGGGCGCCGCGGACCCGCTGCGCCTGGCGGCCCGCGCCTGCCCCCAGCCCGGCAACGCCCACCGCGGCCGGCCCGCGCACGCCACCGACGAGGCCGTCCTGGACGTGGCCCCGGCCGACGACTGGACGCCGGTCGCCGAGCTGCCCTTCGAGGCCAGCCGCGGGTACGCCGCCGCCGTCGGCCACGCCGGGGACGGCGAGCACCTGCTGGTGCTCAAGGGCGCCCCGGAGGTCGTGCTGCCCGCCTGCCGTGACGTGCCGGACCGGGTGAGCGAGACCGTCAGGTCCCTGGCGGGCGAGGGGCTGCGGGTCCTGGCCCTCGCCCGGCGCCCCGTCGGGGCCGACGCGGCCGGCACGGTGCTCGACGAGGCCCCCGACGGCCTGGAGCTCGTCGGTCTGCTCGCCCTCGCCGACGCCCCGCGCGACACGTCCGCGGCGCTGCTCGCCGGGCTGCGCCGCGCCGGTGTGGTGCCGGTGATGCTGACCGGCGACCACCCGCAGACCGCGCACGCCATCGCCGTGCAACTGGGGTGGCCGGAGTCCACCCAGGTGGTCACCGGCGACGAACTGCTCGCCATGGACCGCGCGGCCCGCACCCGCGCCCTGCGCGACGCGGGCGTGATCGCGCGCGTCGCGCCCGAGCAGAAGCTCCAGGTGGTCGAGTCGCTCCAGGAGGCGGGCCGCGTCGTCGCGATGACCGGCGACGGGGCCAACGACGCCGCCGCCATCCGGGCCGCCGACGTCGGCGTCGGCATCGCGGCCCGCGGCTCGGCAGCGGCCCGCAACGCCGCCGACATCGTCCTGACCCGCAGCGACCTGTCGGTCCTCGTCGACGCCGTCGCGGAGGCGCGGGCGCTGTGGCGCAGCGTCGCCGACGCCGTCTCCATCCTGATCGGCGGCAACGCCGGAGAGGTCGGGTTCAGCGTGCTCGGCACGCTCCTGTCCGGCTCCTCGCCGCTGTCGACGCGGCAACTGCTGCTGGTGAACCTGCTGACCGACATGTTCCCGGCCATGGCCGTCGCCGTGACCCCGAGCGACGACCCCGCCACCGGGGAGCACGTCGACACGGCCCCCATGGACACCGGCCTGCTCGGCGCGCCGCTGCTGCGGAACATCCGCCGCCGCGGCGTCACCACCTGCCTGGGCGCCGTCACGGCGTACCTGTTCGGCCGGTTCACCCCCGGCACCGAGCGGCGCTCCAGCACCATGGCGCTGTGCGGGGTGGTGGGCGCCCAGCTCGTGCAGACCCTGATGGGCCGCCGCCACAGCCCGCTGGTGTGGGCGACGGCCCTGGGCTCGGCCGCGGTGCTCGCCGCGCTGGTGCAGACGCCGGGGGTCAGCCACTTCTTCGGCTGCACCCCGCTGGGGCCGCTGGCCTGGGCCGGGGTCGCCCTGAGCATCACCCTGTCCGCGCTGGCGCCCCGTCTGGAGCGACTGAAGCCGGTGCGCCAGGCGTACGACGCCGCGACACGCGCGGCCCTGCGGCTCGACCGCGCGGTCCGCAAGGGACAGGACTGGGTCCACAGCGGCGTCGCGAGCCCGGCCGCATGAGAGGTCGTTCCACTGTTCCTGATCTCGCGTCGGCACCTTCCACGACGCCGTGCGTCACACCCGGCGCAGCGCTTGACCTGAACGCAACAGGCACGTTCACCTGCGAAAGTAGGGTGCTGCATACTTTTGCAGGTGGGGTTGCGCATCCGGTGGGCCCTGGCGTCGCGCGGGGGCTTGGAGCATGGGTACGGAAACACCGGCTGACGGCGACTTCGGCGTGTTCCTGCACGGCCTGCGCCGGAGCGCCGGGCTCACGCAGGAGGAGCTGGCGCAGACGGCGGGGATCAGTGTGCGGGCCCTGTCGTACATGGAGCGCGGACACTCGCGCGGCCCGCAGCGCAGGACCGTGTCCGCCCTGGCCACGGCCCTGCGCCTGAGTCCGCAGGACGCGAGGGAGCTGGAGCGCCTGGCGCGCCGGGGACGGCCGCGCCGGGCCTCCACGCCGCGCGCGTCGGCGCCTGTCGCGGTGCCGGACACCGCGGCGCCCCAGGGCGTGCCCGATCTGCTGCCGCGCGCGCCGCGCGGCTTCCACGGGCGGGCGGCGGAGCTGGCCGCGGTGTTCCGGGCCGCCGGAGGTGAGGCGCCGGTCTGTCTGGTCGTCGGTCCCGCCGGGGTCGGCAAGACGGCGCTCGTGCTGCACTGGGCGCACCGGAGCCGTGCCGCGTTCCCCGACGGACTCCTCTACGCCGACCTGCGCGGCTTCGGCGACCAGGGCGAGCCGGCTCTCCTGGAGGTGCTGCGCGAGTTCCTGCTGGCGCTGGGTGCCCCGGACGACCGGATACCGGAGTCAGTGAACGGCGCGGCCGCGTTGTTCCGGTCGCTCGCCGCCGAGCGCCGGCTCCTGGTGGTGCTCGACAACACGCGGGACTCCGAGCAGGTCAGGCCGCTCCTGCCGGGCGGGCGCCGCTGCGTCACCGTCGTCACCAGCAGACACCGGCTGGCGGGGCTGATCGTCACCGATGCCGCCCGGTCCGTCGCCGTGGACGTGCTCGGACCGAGGGATGCCACCATGCTCCTCGCCGGCGTCCTGGGCCCGGAACGGGTGGACGCGGAGCCGGAAGCCGCGCGACGGCTGGCCGAACTGTGCGGCGGGCTGCCCCTGGCGCTGCGGGTGACGGCCGCTCGGCTGGCGCAGCAGCCCGGCTGGTCGCTGGACGCGATGGCCGCCGAGCTGTCCGACGAGACGCGCCGGCTCAGCCTGCTGGACGTGGAGGACACCGGCGTGCGGGCGGCGCTGCGCGTGACGCTGCAACAGCTCCCCGGGCCCGTCTCCAGCCTGTTCGCCCGGCTCGGCTGCCACCCCGGCACGCACGTCGACCGGTATGCGGCGGCGGCCCTGGCGGACACGGACCCGGCAGCCGCCGAGGCCTGTCTGGAGCGGCTGGCCGTCGCGCACCTGGTCACGGAGACGGCGCCCGGCCGCTGGACGATGCACGACCTGGTGCGGCTCTACGCACGGAGCCTGGACGCCGGGCCCGATGCGCTCAAGCGCGTGCTCGACCACTACCTCGCCACGGGCATCGCGGCGGTGGCCGCGGCCGAGCCCGGCACCGAGGACTGCTTCCCGCTGCCCGAGGGCTATCTGCCGCCCACCGCCGTGCGGGCGTTCACCGACCGGTCCGCGGCCGTGGCCTGGTACGCGGCCGAGAGGGACGACCTCGTCCTGGCGGTGGCCGCGGCGCACGCCGCCGCACTGCACGAGCGGACCTGGCGGATCGCCCTGACGCTGTGGCCGCTGATCGTGTGGCGTGTGCGCGACGGCTGGGTCCCACTCCTGCAGACCGCGCTCGTAGCGGCCCGGGCCGACGCCGACCAGCACGGCGAGTCACGCATCCTCAACGTGCTCGGCTGGATCCTGATCGAGGAGGGGCGCGTCCCGGAGGCGCTCACCCACCTGCGGGCCGCCTGCGCACTGGCCTCCCGGGCAGGTGACGCGGTGGCCGAGGCGAACGCCCTGATCGTGGTGGCCATGGCACAAGCGGCGCACGGCAGCCTGGACGACGCCGCGCAGGGGTGCCGGCGGGCACGGGAGCTGGCGCGCGAGGCCGGCGACCGCAGACTCGAGAAACTGGCCCTGCAGCACCTCGCCCGCCACTTCGCCGACGCCGCCCAATGGCGCCAGGCCCTCGACACCGCGACCCAGGCCCTGGCTCTCCACGACCGACCGGACACGACCGACATCCCTCGGACACTGCTGCTCATGGTCAAGGGGGAGGCGCTGCTGGGGCTCGGACAGGAGGCCGAGGGCATCAGGCAACTCGACGCGGCGGCCCGGGAAGCGGAGTCCTCCGGCTACGACGACGGCGCGGTACGGGCGCTCGGCGCTCTGCTGCGCGTCTCGGCCGACGCGGAAGTCCAGGCACGATACGACGCGGCTCTCGCGCGACTGTCCACCCGGACGTGAACCGTTCCCCCTCCGCTTCCGGCCGCCCTCGGCCGCGCCCGGCGGCCTCCTTCGACTGCCCGGGTGCGCGGCGAGGTGCGCGGCCTCGGCCTCCGCGGACCCGCGGCCTCACCTGGGGTACGTGACCGGCAGAAGTAGCCCGGCTCCTACTTCTGCCGAAGCAATTGCCTGGTGCGCCTCGGTGGCGCCGGGTTGACTCGGGGACACGGCTTGCTGTCCCCAGGGGGAAGCCTCGGTCCTGCTGTGCCGCTTCGCGCTGCCGTCCCCGTTCCCCACCTCCCAGAGAAGCGTGCATGAGCGAAAGAGAGCTGTCCCGACGGTCCTTCACGAGGATCGGCGCCGCGGTGCTGGCGCTCCCCGCCCTGGGGGCGGTGCGGGGTCCCGAGCGACCCGCATTCCCCGGGGCGCAACGGCCCACGCGGCACCGCCCCGCGGAACAGCAGGAACAGCAGGAACAGCAGGAACAGCCTGCCCGCGCCGGCTCACCGGACCCGGCAGGGAGACGACAGGAGCCCCGCGCCCCGCAGCAGGCGGACACACAGGCCCTGGCAGGAGACCTGGAACGGTCGGACCGGCGCACCCCGCACGGCCCTCTTCACCGCCCCTCAGGGCATCGGCATCTGACCTGGCAGCGCCACGGCGGCCGACCGACGGGAGCCACCGGCCCTCAGGGCCCGCACCCGCACCTGTCCTGAGGGGTACGCCCGCGGGGGCCGGGGTCCGGCCCCCGCCGGGCCGTACGGCGGCGGTGTGCGGCCCGGCCTACGGCAGCGGCGTGCCGCCCGTGGCGTTGACGATCTCCGCCGTGATGTAGCCGGCCTCCGCCGACGCGAGGAAGACGTACGCCGGGGCCATCTCGGCGGGCTGCGCGGCCCGGCCGAGCGGGGCCTGGGCGCCGAACTTCTCCGTGTCCGGCAGCGTCGCCGGGATGAGCGGGGTCCACACCGGCCCCGGCGCGACCGCGTTGACCCGGATGCCGCGCTCGGCCAGCATCCCGGCGAGCCCCTGCGTGAAGGTGACGATGGCGCCCTTGGTGGTGGCGTAGTCCAGCAGGTGCGGGCTCGGCTGGTACGCCTGCACCGAGGTGGTGTTGATGATGCTGCCGCCCGCGGGGATGTGCGGCAGCGCCATCTTGCACAGCCAGAACATGCCGTAGAGGTTGGTGCGCAGCACCCGGTCGAACTGCTCCGTGGTGATGTCCTCGATGCCACCGGACTGCGCCATCTGGTACGCGGCGTTGTTCACCAGGATGTCGATCGTGCCGAACTCCCGGTGCGCCCGGTCCACCAGGGCGCGGCAGGCCTCCTCCTCACGGATGTCGCAGGGCACCGCCACGGCCCGCCGCCCGGCATCCGTCACGAGCCGCGAGGTCTCCTCGGCCTCGTGCTTCTCCTCGGGCAGGTGGGTGAAGACGACGTCGGCGCCCTCGCGGGCGAAGGCCAGGGCGACCGCGCGGCCGATGCCCGAGTCGCCGCCCGTGATGAGCGCATGCCGCCCCTCCAGGCGGCCGCTGCCCCGGTAGGAGGACTCGCCGTGGTCGGGGCGCGGCTCCATGCGCTCGGTGTCGCCGGGGTGCTCCTGGTCCTGCTGCGGGAACTCCGGCCGCGGGTGCTGGTCGGTGGGGTCCGGCGGTCGACGGTCGGTCATACGGCAACTCCTCTGTGGGTCGGGTGCGAATCGGCTGAGGTGAGCGCGCGCCGCTGTGTCGGCGCAGCTCACGCCCCCGTGTGCCCGGCGCCCGACGGGGGAAACGGCGACGGCGCCCACCGGGGCGGCGCGCTCCGCATACCACTCGTACAGGACACATCACACCCGAAGGCGTCGTGCCGCGCACGTCGCGAGCCCGGCCCGGACCTCCCCGCCCCGGCCCGCCCCGGCCCGAAGCGAACCGCCGCCGCCACGGGTACGCGGTGACGTACCCGTGGCGGCGGCGGTCGGCTCCGTCGGGCGGCTCCGTCAGGGGCTCCGCCGGTCGGCTCCGTCAGGACTTGGCGAGCTGCCGCAGGTCGACGGTCTCGCCGGGCGCGGGCTTCTGCGGGCGCACGTCCTCGTCGTAGTCGCTGAAGGTGGCGGAGCTGGGCTTCTCGCCGCCCTCCGTCGTGGTGCGCAGGATGTACGGCTCGCCCTTGGTGGCGACGTACAGCGTGAGCTTCTCACCGGCCGACGTCTTCTTGGTGAGCACGATGGCCTCCTGGCCGCCCACCGTGGTCGTGTCGCCCTTCCGCATGCCCTTGCGCGCGGACTTGTCCTCGTCCATCGCCTTGACCAGGCCCTGCTTGTCGCACAGCCCCTTGGTGACGGCGTCCTCGGCGGGCACCTTGACCCACTTGTCCTTCAGCTTCGGCAGCAGCTTCGCCGCGCCCGGCTGCCCCTTGAGGGACTTCTCCCAGTACTGCTCGTCGCCGCGCAGATAGAACGTGTCACCGACGTGCCGCACATCGGCCCGGGAGCCCTGCGTCTGGACGGTGCCGTCACAGTTCTTCTGCTGGTCGACGGAGAGGTCGAGGGTCAGTGACGCCCCGTTGGGCTGCCGCGAGTCACCCTTGATGTGCAAGGACTTGGCCTGCTTCGTGGCCGCCACGGCCTTGCCGGCGATCTGGTCGGCGCTCTGTCCGGCGAACGGCTTGTCCGAGCCGCCGCCCGAACCGTTCCCGTCGTCTCCGCAGCCCGCCAGGAGCGCACTCGACAGGCCGGCAACGGTCATCGCGGCGAGCAGTCTGCTTCCACGCATGGTGAGTGATTCCCCTCCCAGGAACGCCCGGCGGCGTTCCGCTCGGTGAACGGCCCGGAGTCGGCCGCTGGTGATGCCGGGTACCCGGGATTCGCCATCGTGCACGTGTGCGTCGATGGCCAATCAGATTCCGTCCCAGGTAAGGGAGTTGGTGTGCGCGCGGCCCTGCCGGACGCGGGCGCCAACGGCCCGCCCGGCAGGGCCCCGGTGGCCGTACGGCCGGACCCGCGAAGCGCCCCTCAGTGGTGGGAGTGCGGACGCCGGTGGGGCGGCTGGTCCGGCGCGGGGCGGGACTTGAGCTCCGGGATCTCCCGGCTGCGCGACTCCTCGGGACTGAGGGTCAGCGGCTCGCCGTAGTGCTTGATGGTCAGCTCGGGACCGTCCATGAGCGTGTACGTCACCGCCGTCGCGTGCACCTCCACGCGCAGGCACCGGCCGAGCACCTGGAGCTTGAAGGCGATCCGGCTCAGCCGCTCGGGCAGCCGCGGGGTGAACTCCAGCGTGCCCCCGCGCCGGCGCATCCCGCCGAACCCGGCGACCAGCGCCATCCACGTCCCGGCCAGGGAGGCGATGTGCAGCCCGTCACGGGTGTTGTTCTCCAGGTCCTCCAGGTCCATCAGCGCCGCCTCCACCAGGTAGTCGAAGGCGAGCGGCAGATGGCCGGCGCGGGCGGCGACGACCGCCTGGCAGCACGCGGACAGGGACGAGTCGCGGACGGTGAGCGGCTCGTAGTAGGCGAAGTTGCGCGCCAGGTGCTCCTCGTCGAAGAAGTCGGAGCAGGTGTACATCGCGAGCACCAGGTCCGCCTGCTTCACGACCTGCTTGCGGTACAGGTCGAAGTACGGGAAGTGCAGCATCAGCGGGTACTGGTCGGGGCGGGTGGCCGCGAAGTCCCAGTGCTGGTGCCGGGTGAACCCGGCGTGCTGCTCGTGCACGCCGAGCTCGGCGTTGTACGGGACGTGCATGGCCTCCGCGGCGTCCCGCCACGCCGCGGACTCCTCGTCGTCGACGCCGAGTTCGGCGGCCCGCTCGGGGTGCGCCTCGGCGAAGCCGGCCGCCGCGAGCAGATTGGAGCGCGCCATCAGGTTGGTGTACGTGTTGTCGTCGGCGATCGCGCTGTACTCGTCCGGGCCCGTCACGCCGTCGATGTGGAACGCGCCGTGCGCGTCGTGGTGGCCCAGCGACCGCCACAGCCGGGCCGTCTCCACCAGGAGCTCGCCCCCGGCCTCCCGCTCGAACTGCTCGTCGCCGGTGACGTCGACGTAGCGCACCACGGCGTCGGCGATGTCGGCGTTGACGTGGAACGCCGCCGTGCCCGCGGGCCAGTACGCCGACCCCTCCGCGCCGTCGATCGTGCGCCAGGGGAACGCCGCCCCGCGCAGGCCGAGTTGGCGCGCCCGCTCCCGTGCGGCCGGCAGCGTCGAGTGGCGCCAGCGCAGCGCCTCGGCGACCGCGTCCGGCGCGGTGTACGTCAGCAGCGGCAGGACGAACATCTCGCTGTCCCAGAAGGCGTGGCCGTCGTAGCCGGAGCCGGTCAGGCCCTTCGCCGGGATCGCGCGCCGCTCCGCCCGCGCGCCCGCCTGCAGGACGTGGAAGAGCGCGAACCGTACCGCCTGCTGGATCTCCTCCGCGCCGTCGACCTCGACGTCCGCGCGCGCCCAGAAGGCGTCCAGATAGGCCCGCTGGTCCTCCACCAGGCCCTTCCAGCCGGTGTCGGTGGCCGCCGCGAGGGCCGCGTCCACCTGGTCGCTCACGGCGGGCAGCGAGCGCGTGCTCGACCAGCCGTACGCCACGAACTTCTCCAGGCGCAGCCGCTGGCCCGGTTCGAGCACGGAGGTGACGGTGAGCCGGGCGACGTCGTCACCGGCCTCGCCGCTCCACCGGGTCCGGTCGGGCCCGTCGACGGTGTGGTCGGCGGCCGCGCCCACCCGCAGCCCGGTGCCCCGGGTGCGGTGCACCAGGCGCAGCCGGCCGTCCCGCGCGAAGTGCTCCTCGGGCGCGAGCGGCGCGTCCAGGACGGCCGAGGCGCGGGGGTCCCGCGTCGACCGGGGCAGTTGCTCGTTGGCCACCAGCTCCGACTGCACCACGACGCGCACCTGGCTGTCGACGGCCTCCACCTCGTAGGCGAGGGCGGCCACCGAGCGCTGCGTGAAGGACACCAGGCGGGTGGAGCGCACCCGCACGGTGCGCCCGGCCGGCGAGGTCCACTCGCAGGTGCGCCGCAGCACCCCCTCGCGCAGGTCGAGGACGCGCTCGTGGGACACCAGGCGGCCGTAGCGCACGTCGAAGGGCTCGTCGTCCACGAGCAGACGGACGACCTTGCCGTTGGTCACGTCGATGGCCGTCTGGCCGCACTCCGGATAGCCGTAGCCGGCCTCCGCGTAGGGCAGCGGATGGCTCTCGTGGACGCCGTTGAGGTAGGAGCCGGGCAGGCCGTGCGGCTCGCCCTCGTCGACGTTGCCGCGCCAGCCGATGTGGCCGTTGGACAGGGCGAACACCGACTCGCTCTGCGGCAGCACGTCGAGGTTCAGGACGTTCTCGCGCAGGCACCAGGGGTCGACGCCGTACGAGGCGTGCGTGATCATGCCTCGCCCCCCAGTTCCGCCAGGTCCCGCACCACCCGGTCGGCGCCGTGCGCCCGCAGGGCGTCCGCCTGGCCGACGCGGTCGACGCCGACGACGTAGCCGAAGTGGCCCGAGCGCCCGGCGTCCATCCCGGCCAGCGCGTCCTCGAAGACCGCCGCCGCGCCCGGGTCGACGCCCAGGTCCTTCGCCGCGGCGAGGAAGGTGTCGGGCCGCGGCTTGCCCGGCAGTTGCCGCTCGGCCGCGACGACGCCGTCGATCCGCACGTCGAACAGGGACTCCGCGTCGATCGAGCGCAGCACGTCCCGGCAGTTGGCGCTGGACGACACGACCGCCGTGCGCAGCCCCGCGGCCCGTACGGCCTCCAGATAGCGCAGGGTGCCGTCGTAGGCCTCGACGCCGCCGGTGCGGATCTTCTCCAGCAGGATCTCGTTCTTGCGGTTGCCCACGCCGTGGACCGTGGGCCGGTCCGGGGGGTCGTCGGGCCGCCCCTCGGGCAGCTCGATGCCGCGCGAGGCGAGGAAGTCGCGCACGCCGTCGGCGCGCGGCTTGCCGTCGACGTACTCGTCGTACTCGGCGGACGCGTCGAAGGGCCGGAAGCCGTCGCCCTCCCGCTCGCGCAGGAAGGCGTCGAAGGCCTCCTTCCAGGCGGCGGCGTGGACGACGGCCGTCTTAGTGATGACGCCGTCCAGGTCGAAGAGACAGGCCCGGATGGTCCCCGGGAGGCCGAGCTGTGTGAGGTGGGATCCGTGTGTCGTCATGCAGGGCACCTTCCCCGTCAGACAGTGGTCAACAAGGTGATGTGCGCGACCGGCCCCCTCCGGGGTACGTGTGCGGCCGCCGGGCCCCGGCGGCCTCACTCGCCGCGGCGCAGCGGCCCCCAGGAGCCGGCCTGCCGGGCCACCTCGGCGCGTGCCTCCTCGATCATCTTCGGGTCGATCCACGCCAGCGGCTCGACCTCCTGCACGAGCGGCTCGTTGTCGGGCCCCCGGCCCTTCTCCCGGCCCAGCAGCACCCACGGGCGCACCCCGTCGCCCTTCTCGCGGGGGAGGTGCGAGTAGTCGTGCAGGCGCCGGGCCACCCACAGCTCGACGGGCCGGTGCTCCCACCAGTGCTCGACGTGCAGCGGGTTGGCGGAGAGCCCGGGCATATGGGTGCCCGTGAGGTCGTCCCTGCTCCGGGCCGCGCGGAGGTCCTTCTCGGGGCCGCGGGACCAGCGCACGTACAGGTCCGGGTGCTGTTCGACCAGACGGGCGAGTTCGGTGAGGCTGTGCAGGACCGGCAGGTCGCCCGAGGTGCTCATGCGGCGGTCACACTCCTTGCGGCCGGGCCCGCGCCCGGCGCGTGCCCCGGGCCCGCGTACGGCGGCGCCCGGAGCACGCGCCGGGGCGCGCCCCGACGTGATCCGTTGCGTATGTTCCAGTATCCGGCTTCCCCCGTCCGGGGGCCGGAAGGGGTGTGCCGTGAGGCGGCCGCGGGGCGGTTACAGCAAGTCCCGTGGGACCGTCTCGTTCCACGTGCGGGAGAACACCCGTTTCCCGTTCTCGTAGCCGTCCAGCGTGGCGTCGACCCGGAACTCGGTCTCGTCGCAGCTCAGGACGGTGCGCGTCGCCACGCGCACGTCCCAGTCGTCGCGGCGGAAGCTCATCGTCCACGCCGACTCGCCGCTCGCCGAGGTGAAGTCGTCGGCCGTCGAGGTGTAGCGCTCGTAGGCACGGCGGCCCACGTCGAGCCCGATGTCGTCGATGCGGACCAGGCCGCGGTCCTTGACGATCTCCAGCTCGGCCGCGTAGTCGACCAGGTCCCGGGTGACCCGCCAGCGCTGCTCGGGGGCGGTGAGCTGGGTGCCGGTCGGGGGCTCGGTGCCCTCCGGCTCCCCGAAGGGCTCCTGCGGCAGGTCGTCCGGGAGGCCCGCGGGCCGCACCGGCAGGGTCAGGGCGGACCCCTCGTGCACCGTCAGGAGCACCGGCCTCGGCGGCGGCCAGGCCAGCGGCCAGTAGGACGTGGACAGGGACAGCCGGATGCGGTGGCCCGCGGGGAAGGACTGGGCGACGCCGTTGAGCTGGACGGTGACCCGGTAGCGGCGGCCGGGCTCCAGCGGCTGCGGGGCGTCCTCGTGGCCGTCGCGGCGGGTGAGGTTCAGCAGCCCGTACGTGACCCGGGTGGCGCTGCCGCGCGGGCTCACGTCGGACAGCCGGGCCGCGACCATCGCGACCGGCTCGGTGGCGGACACCTCGAGCTCGACCGTCGGCGCGCCCAGGATCTCCACGGGCTCCGCCAGCGGCTCGGTCTCGAAGACCAGGGAGCCGCCGTCCTCCTCGCGCTGGTCGTAGGGCAGGTCGGGCGGGGCGTTGTAGGAGGCCCACTTCCCGGCGAACTGGCCCACGGACAGCGGGGACTGAATGGTCATCCCACCCTCGGCGCCCGCGTTGGCGGCGGTGTCCGCAGCGGCCGCGGTGCCCGCTGTGGCAGCGGCGGCCTCGGCGCCCGCGGCGCCCTCCTCGGTGAGACCGGCGCGGGACAGCCCGTAGCGCACGGGTGTCAGCCGCGGCGACGGCCACGTGGGCTCGGCGACCCAGCGGCCGGGCCGCTCCTCGTACGAGGTGGAGGGCGGCACGCTGTCCTGCATCCAGGCGCGCAGCATGGGCCCGTCCATGACGCCGTTGTCGACGCCCTTCAGCCAGTGGTCCCACCAGCGCACGACCTCCTGGAGGTAGCCGATGGCGGGCCCCGGCTCGCCCAGGTGCGGGAACTTGTGCGACCAGGGCCCGATGAGCCCCTTGCGCGGTACGTCGAGACGGCCCAGGAGCCGCGTCACGGCGTTGGAGTAGCCGTCCGCCCAGCCGCTGGAGGCGAGCACCGGGCAGCGCACCGCCGCGTAGTCCTCGCACACCGACGCGTGCCGCCAGTAGTCGTCGCGGCGCTGGTGGCGGAGCCATTCGAGGACCCAGGGCCGGGTCCCTTCGAGGCGCTCGTGCCACATCTCGCGCCACCGGGGGCCCACCACGGCCGGGTCGGGCGGGCAGGTGCCGTACGCGAACATGGTGCCCGCCTCGGCGAGGTTGTCCGAGAGCAGCGCCCCGCCCATGTAGTGCATGTCGTCGGCGTACCGGTCGTCGGTGAAGGACGAGATGACGATGGCGCCCAGGCTCGGCGGCCGCCGGGCGGCGACCTGGAGGGCGGCGAACGCGCCCCAGGACAGGCCCATCATGCCGGTGGTGCCGTCGCACCAGGGCTGCTCGGCGAGCCAGGCAAGGACGTCCTCGGCGTCGGCCTGCTCGCGCTCCAGGTACTCGTCGCGCAGCACGCCCTCGGAGTCGCCGGTGCCGCGCAGGTCCACACGGACGCAGGCGTAGCCGTGGCCGGCCATGTAGGGGTGGTGGATCGCGTCGCGCTCGGCCGTCAGATCGCGCTTGCGGTACGGGATGTACTCCAGGATCGCCGGCACGGGCTCGCTGTCGGACGAGACGGGCCGCCAGACGCGGGCGGACAGCCGGATGCCGTCGGATGTGGGGATGGTGACGTGGTCGTCGGTCTTCGTCTCGTACGGAAGGTTGCTCACATGACGCATGAGCGGTGTCGCTCCTTAGGAAACTCGCGGGGCCGGACCGGCGGGCGCGCGGGCCGTTCCGGGGCCGCCCGCCGCCGTCGGTCCAGGGGTGCACGGTGCCGGGGCCGCCGTCGGTTCAGGGGTGCTTCGTGCCGCGGCCGCCGGGGGTCGTCCCGTCGAAGGTCAGGCCCAGCGCCGCCACGCACTTGTCGTACTTCTCCCTGAGCTCCTCCTCGCTGTCGCCCCCGGTGAAGACGTGCGCCAACTCGTAGCTGTAGCTGTCCTGCTGGGGCAGGTCCGACAGCCGCTGGCCCTCCTCGGGCGTGACGTCGACGCGGACGCCGGGGATGCTCTCCTCGATGCGCTCGACCTCCTCGCGCGTGGGCACGTCGTGCACGGTGGCGTCGGCGAACCAGCGGTGGTACCACTTCGCCGCCACCCGGTACGGGCCCTCGCCGTGGGGGACCCGCGGGTCCTCGCCGAGGGCGAGGCTGAGCATGCAGTGGTGGTTGGGCACGCCGTCGACGTACGCGAACATCTCCGCGTGCGACTGGGAGTGGCGGGGGTTGATCTCCAGGATGTTGACGGCGTCGGTGCCCGGGTCGTAGAAGAACTCGATGCTGAAGGTCGCCCAGTTCATCCCGATCCGGCGTATCACCCGCTCCGATATGTCCCGCAGCCGCCGCTGCACCGGCTCCGGCAGCCCGGAGGGGTACTGGTGGCACAGGAAGCAGGACGTCTCCGGGTAGTTGATGGAGTCCAGGACGCCGTACACCGTGACCTCGGAGTCGTGCACGTACCCCTCCACCGCGACCTGCACACCGGTGAGGGCCTCCTCGGCCAGGCACACCCGCCCGCCGACGTCGGCCATCTCGGGCGGCAGGTCGAGCCGGTCCAGGACGTGCTCGAAGGGCTTGCCCACCCGGTCGATGCCCTCGCGGATACGGGCGACGGCGTCGGCGAACTCCGCCTCGTCCCGCACGCCGTAGGCGAGTTCGGAGGAGTACGACAGCGCGGGCTTGAGCCACATCGGGAAGCGCACGCCCTCCGGTGGTCGCGGGTCGTCGGCGTCCAGGTCGACGCGGCCGAAGCGGGGGTGGGCGTCGGTGACCTTCTGCTGCTCCAGGCGGCTCCAGTACTTGTGCTCGCACTTGACGACGGACTCCAGGCTGGTGGAGCGGGTGCCGTAGCGCTCGCCGAGGATCGGCACGAGCGTGCTGACGGGGAAGTCCCAGTAGCCGACGATCGCGTCGATCGACCCGTCGAAGCCGTCCAGGACGCGCTCGGCCTTGGCGATGAGGTCCGGCACGGACACCTCGCCGTGCTGGAGCTCCTCGATGGTCAGGAGCGGGTGGAAGCGGTAGCGGTGCGCGTCCGGCACCGCGGACAGGGTGGGCATGTTGGCCTCGTCGAGACCGAGGACGAAGACGTTGTGTGTCACGGACCTTTCCCCAGGTGTTGGCGGCGGATGGCCGAAAACCGGCACGACGGCCGGTGATGAGGTCCCTGGGTACCCGTGACCTCTCGCCTCAACCCTGGGTGGATCCCGCGTTTCACCTGGTCCGCGCCGGGCACCCGCGGGGACGACGCCCTGCGGGTGCCCGGCGCGTACGAGGCGACGGCCGAGGCCGGAAGAAGACCACCGAGGCCGGGAGCGGCCGAGGGCAGACGCTCGTCCGCCGAGGTCAGAAGAGGCGGCGGACGAACACGTCGGGCTTGCCGTTGGTGTCTCCGGGGACGATGCCGTCGGCTGCGGACTGGAAGACCACGTCGCGCCCGTCGGCGCTGACGGAGTCCACCTCGGCCGTGGCGGGCTGGTCGGAGACGGTCTTGTCGGTGCCCGTCCGGAGGTCGCGCAGGACGAGCGACGGCCCGCCCGTGCCATGGGGGGCGTACAGCAGGTGGCGGCCGGTGGGGTCGATGGCCACGCCCTTCACGTCCGGGACGCGCTGGGTGGTGCCCGAGGCGACGTCGTGGACGTAGGTGTCGGAGCCCGAGAGGTAGACGACCTTGCCGCCGTCGTCACTGAGCTGGACGAGCGACGCGTACGTGTCCGGGCCCTCCAGCGGGCCCGACGTGGTGCCGGTGGTGCGGTCCCACAGGTAGACGCCCTCCTTCTGGTACGCGCGGTCCTGGTAGGCGACATGGCGGCCGTCACCGCTGATGGACGGCCGGGCCGGAGCCCCGCTGCCCAGGTAGGCGATGGTCTGGTAGCCGCCGTCGCGGTCCGCGACCAGGACCCGCCGGTTGTGCGAGATGTAGTCCACGACGCCGAAGGCGAGGTGGCGGCCGTCCGCACTCAGCGACGGTTCGTTGCAGCGGCCGCAACCGAAGGGGAGGATGCCCAGGTCCAGCGAGTGCTGCCGGATCCGCTGCGTGCTCATCCCCTGGGCCGGAGTGGTGGCGGCGACCTGCCTCCCGTCGCCGCTGATCGCCGGGGTCCACCCCTCCACGATGGGCTCGGTCCTGGTCCGCCCCGCCGACCGGTCGTGGACGTACACCTCGTTGCCGCCCGAGCCCGCGACGTCCTTCAGCGACCTGAAGACGACGCTGCGGCCGTCGGGGGTGATCGAGGCGGCGCCGTACCCCTCGTCGGTCGCGACGCTGATCCTCTCGACACCGACGTCCAGTCCCCCCACCGCGACCGTCGGGCCCCGTACGGCATCCGTGGCGTTCGCGGCGGCCGTGGCGGCTGCGGGCACGGCCGCCGTGACCGCGCAGATGACGACCGCCGCGCTCAGGGCGGCCCGCACACGTCTGGTGGTGCCGCGGTGCGTGATTCCCATGATTTTCCCCCAGATGATTCACGACAGGTGAGCTACGACGGATGCGCTACGGCAGATCAGCCACGACGGATCAGTCACGGCAGATGAGTGACGGCCCTCCTCCGGCTCTCCCCCTGAAGGGCCATCAGGCATGCAACCGTGGTGGCGTCGGCAGGTCAACGTGTCACGTGACGCAGGCGCGACTTCCCGTCACCTCACCTGAGCCCTGGCGGCACTCCACCCTCTCCGCCACCGTGATGAGCGCCCCGTCAAGCGGTGGACCGGGACGTGGAGGTGCGGGCCGCTTCGCGGTCCGGCTCGGCTGTCGAACCCTTCTCCTCCCCGGCAGCGGGCAAGGCGAAGAACAGCACGACAGCTCCGACGAGTGCGATGCCCGCGATCCAGCCCGCCCCGATGTGCATGGCATGGAGGAACGCGTCGTCGGCGGCCTGAGCGAGAGCGGGCCGGTGCGTCACGTCGGCGACGTGACGGGCCTGTTCGGCGGAGACCCGCGCCTGCTCCCGTACCGGACCGGGCGCACCCTCCAGGGACGGCTCGATCGCACGCCGGTACACGATCGACATGATCGTGCCGCCCACCGCGATGCCGATGACACTGCCGGTCTGACGCACGGTGTTGGTGACGGCCGATCCCGCACCGGCCCGGTCCAAGGGCAGGTCACTGACCAGCGCGGCCGTGACGGGCCCGATCACCATGCCGATCGAGAGCCCCTGCACCAACAACAGGACCTCGATCCAGACGAGCGAGGTGTCGAGCCCCAGGAGGACGTACCCGCCCATGCTCAGCGCTGCCACGGTGAAGGCCGGCACGGTGACCACGCGGAGCGGCAGGCGGCGCACCAGGCGCGAGGCGAGGGGCGCCCCCGCGAGCGCGCCCACCGCGGTCGGGACATTGGCCAGACCCGCCTTCATCGGTGAGAACCCGAGCGCGCCCTGCAGGTAGAACGCGCTGTAGAAGGTGATGGCGGCCACGCCGAAGAGCAGCAGTCCGAGCGCCACGTTGCCGCCACCGAACGCGCGTCGCGCCAGCAGTCGCGGATCGAAGCTGGGCACCTTGACGCGCAGTTCGACGAGGACGAAAGCGGCCAGCAGGAGCAGACCGGCGACGATCGGCGCCCAGACGTCGGTACGCCCCCACGCCGCCACCTGCCCCGCCCGGATCAGCCCGTAGGCCAGCGCCACGAGCCCACCGATCGACAGCAGCATTCCGGCGGGATCCAGGGGCCGCCGGGCGGGGCTGCGGAAATTTGGAACGAGCACGGCGAGCCCGATCAGCGCCAATGCCGTGACCGGGACATTGATCAGGAAGACCGACCCCCACCAGAAATGGTCGAGCAGGAATCCCGCCAGCACCGGACCGGCAGCCATTCCGACACCGGCCGACGTCGAGAAGATACCGATCGCGGCAGCGCGCGCGGGGCCGGTGAAGGTCCACATGAGGATGGCCATCATGGCGGGTGTGATCAGCGCGCTGCCCACCCCCATCGCGGCCCGCGCCGCGATGAGCTGGCCCGCGCCGCTCGCGTACGCCGCCCACAGCGACGACCCGGCGAAAACGACCAGCCCCCCGGAGAACACGGTCCGGTGACCGAACCGATCGCCCAACGCGCCCGCGGTGAACATCAGGGTGGCGAAGGCCAGCGTGTACGAACCGGTCGCCCATTGCAGCTCACCGGGATCGGCCCCCAGGCCGCGGTCGGGGTCCGCGAGGGTCTCCAGCGTGGTGCTCAGGACGGTGTTGTCCAGCCAGATCAGCAGCGAACACAACATCAGAACGGCAAGAATCAACCGCTGCCGAGACTTCGGCAACGTCGGCGACGTGGTCATGAACACCTTCGAATAACGGGCGACGGAAATCTGAACGGCTGGACCATAAGCACATTCAACAACACCGTCAAGCTCAGAATTTCTCCGCAAGGCTCTTGCGTCCACGCGGGCTGTATGCCCCCCGCCGCAATTGCGAACTGAACAATTCCGTGCCTTCGAGGGAATTTGCATATCGCGGGACTTCGTGTCCTTTGGGAGGTTGCGGCTGGGCGGAATTCATGCCCTGCGAACCGTCTGCCGCGCCCGCTCCGTGTTCCTCGGCCTTCTCCGCTCTGAGGTGGACGTCGGCAAGGCCGGAGCGGGAGCCCCCGGAAAACACGAAGGGCCCCGGAAAACAAGAAGGGCAAGGAGAACCCTCTCCCTGCCTCTCTCAACTTATAGCGCACCAGGGGGCTTGCCACAAGGCCCCCGGCAGGACGGAGAATCGGCGACCTTACCCGGCAACCTGCGGAAATGAGGGGCGCGAACGTGCGTGCGGTGGACGACGTGTGGGGGAGTGGCGGTGCGGTGGTCCTGGGAGGCGGCGCGATGAACGAGCGGTACGTGGTGGACCTCGGGGAGGTCGCCGGGACCCACGTCGCGGTGGTCGGCGGCAAGGCGGCACACCTCGGTGAACTGTCGCGGATCGAGGGGATCCGGGTCCCGGCCGGCTTCTGCGTGACGACGGACGCCTTCCGGCAGGCCGTGGCGCACGTGCCGGTGCTCGACGAGCAGATCGACGAGCTGGCGCGGGTCGACCCGGACGACCGGGAGACAATCCGCACGCTCAGTGCCCGGCTCCGCCGTGCCGTCGAGGAGGCCGCCGTACCGGACGGCGTCGTGGAGGCGGTCACCCGCGCCCTCACCCGGTTCGGGGAGCACGCCGCCTACGCCGTCCGCTCCAGCGCGACGGCGGAGGACCTGCCGACGGCCTCCTTCGCCGGCCAGCAGGACACGTACCTGAACGTCGTCGGTCCTGCGGCGGTCCTGGAGCACGTGAGCCGGTGCTGGGCCTCGCTGTTCACCGAACGGGCCGTCACCTACCGGCTCCGGCAGGGCATCGACCACCGTGCCGTCCGCATGGCCGTGGTCGTGCAGCGGATGGTGTTCCCGGCGGCGTCCGGCATCCTGTTCACGGCCGACCCCGTCACGGGCCACCGGAAGACCGCCACCGTCGACGCCGGGTTCGGCCTTGGCGAGGCGCTGGTCTCCGGACTGGTGAACCCGGACGTCTACACGGTGCGGGACGGCGAGATCGTCGACAAGACGATCGTCGCCAAGCAGCGCGCCGTCCACGCCCTGCCGACCGGCGGCACGCGGGACGTCGCCGTCGACGCGGGGCAGCAGGAGCAGCCGGCGCTGACCGACGCCCAGGTCCTGCGGCTCGTACGGCTCGGGCGGCGGATCGAGGCGCACTTCGGCCGCCCCCAGGACATCGAGTGGTGCCTGGACGGCGACGACTTCCACATCGTGCAGAGCCGGCCCGTCACCACGCTGTTCCCCGTCCCCGAGGCCGACGACCGGGAGAACCGCGTCTACGTCTCCGTCGGGCACCAGCAGATGATGACCGACGCCATGAAGCCCCTCGGCCTCTCCCTGTGGCGGAAGACGGCCATGGTGCCGATGCACGAGGCCGGCGGGCGGCTCTTCGTGGACGTCACCGCGCGCCTGGCCGCACCCGCGAGCCGCGACGCCCTCCTGGACATGATCGGGCGCGGCGAACCGCTGATCACGGACGCGCTGCGGACGCTCCTCGCCCGCGGCGACTTCGTCCCGTCGCTGCCCGGCACGGGACCCGGCGGACCACCGGCCGGAGGCGGCGCGCCCGCCCCGATCGACACCGACCCGGCCCTGGTCACCGAGCTGGTCCAGCGCAGCGAGGCGTCCGTCGCCGCGCTGGAGCGCGACATCCGTACGAAGACAGGACCGGAGCTGTTCGACTTCCTGCTGGGCGCCTTCGAGGAGCACAAGCGCGTCCTGAGCGACCCGCTGAGCATGCAGGTGATCATGGCGGGCATGGAGGCCACCTGGTGGCTCAACGACCACGTGCGGGACTGGCTGGGGGAGAAGAACGCGGCCGACACGCTCACGCTGTCCTCCCCCGGCAACATCACCTCGGAGATGGGACTGGCGCTGATGGACGTCGCGGACGCCGTCCGCCCGCATCCGGAGGTGGTGGCGTTCCTGCAGGGCGTCGAGGACGACGACTTCCTCGACGACCTGGCGAAGGTCCCGGGCGGATCCGAAGCGCGCGGCGCCGTCGAAAGCTACCTCGACCGCTACGGGATGCGCTGCGTCGGCGAGATCGACATCACGCGGCCGCGCTGGCGGGAACAGCCCGCCGCCCTCGTGCCCGCGATCCTCGACAACGTCCGCAACTTCCCGCCGGGCGCCGCCGCGCGGCGCTTCGAGGAGGGCCGGCAGAAGGCGCTGCGGAAGGAACAGGACGTGCTGTCGCGCCTGCGGGCCCTGCCGGACGGGGAGCGGAAGGCCGCCGAGACCCGGCGGATGATCGACCGGGTGCGCACCTTCATCGGCTACCGGGAGTACCCGAAGTACGGCATCGTCAGCCGCTACTTCGTCTACAGGCGGGCCCTGCTCGCCGAGGCCGAACGGCTCGTGCGCGCCGGCGTGCTCGCCGAGCGGGAGGACGCCTACTACCTCACCTTCGAGGAACTGCACGAGGCCGCGCGCTCGCACCGGGCGGACGCCGAGCTGATCCGGCAGCGCAAGGACGCGTACCGCGCGTACCGGGCGCTGACCCCGCCCCGGGTGCTCACCTCCGACGGTGAGGCCCTCAACGGGGCGTACCGGCGCGACGACGCCCCGGCAGGCGCCCTTTTGGGCCTGCCGGTCTCCGCCGGGACCGTCGAAGGGCGGGCCCGCGTGATCCTGGACATCGCGCAGGCCGACCTCGAAGAGGGCGACATCCTGGTCACGGCCTACACGGACCCGAGCTGGTCGCCCCTCTTCGTCGGCATCGCGGGCCTGGTGACGGAGGTGGGCGGCCTGATGACCCACGGCGCGGTCATCGCCCGGGAGTACGGCCTGCCGGCGGTCGTGGGGGTGGACCGGGCCACCCACCTCATCGAGGACGGCCAACGCATCCGCGTCCACGGCACCGACGGCTACGTCGAACTGCTCTCCTGACCGGCGGCGCTGCACGCGTACTCCCTGCGGTGCCCCGCCCCGTGCCGGGCCGGACGACCCCCGCCCGGGGGACGGTCACTCGCACGCGGCTGACCGGCAGTTGCCCCGGTGCGCTGGGGCAAGGAAGCCGCGGAGGCCGACGCCGTGAGGACGACGGCGGCGGCGCAGTGGCGCCCCGGCGTGCAGGCCCTCTCGGAGAGCCGCGCGAAGCCGCCGCTGTCGACCGCCGCCGTCGCTGAGCCGCCGCAGGTCCCGCCGGTCAGGGGACCCTTTGGAGGTCCTTCTGCCGGTCCTGGGCGTTCAGGTGGTACACGTTGAACGCCCGGCGGATGACGGGCTGCGCCACGTTGCGGACCGGTACGCCGCCGCTGGTCATGCCGTGCTCGGTGCCCGCGTGGGCGTGGCCGTGGAGGGCGAGGTCCGCGCCCGCCGTGTCGATGGCCTCGGCCAGCAGGTAGCTGCCGAGAAACGGATAGATCTCCGGGGGCTCGCCGGCGAGCGTGTCCGGCACGGGGGAGAAGTGCGTCAGCGCGACGCGGGTCCCGCACCCCTCCTCGGCCAGCTCCTCCAGGGAGGCCCGCAGGCCGTCGGCGCAGCGCCGGGTGTACCGGATGAAGTCCTTCATCATCCGCTCGCCGAACTCGCTGCCGCTGCGCCCCACGAACCCGCCGCCGAAGCCCTTGGTGCCGGCGACGCCCACGCGCTCGCCGCCGACCTCCAGGACCGTGGCCTGCCCTTCGAGCACGTGCACGCCCGCCTCCCGCAGCACGGCGGTGACCTCCTCCGGCCGCTCGTCGTGGTGGTCGTGGTTGCCGAGCACGGCGACGACGGGCACGGCGAGCCCGGACACCTCATCGGCGACCACCCGGGCCTCCTCCACGGTGCCGTGCCGGGTCAGGTCCCCGGCGAGCAGCAGCAGGTCGGCGCAGTCGGGCAGGGTGTCGAAGGCGGGCCTGAGGAGGCCCGCGCTGTCGGGTCCGAGGTGGATGTCCCCCACGGCGGCGACGCGGATCATGACACTTCCTCCGGGTGGTCGGGGGCCGCTGTCCCGGCCACGATGACGTCGTACCGGACGGTCAGACCGGCCAGTTCCTCGTTCACGGTGCGCAGCAGCTCCTCGCGGCAGTGGGTGGTGGGCACGGTCCCGGTGACCACCACGCAGGCGCCGCGCGCCTCGACGCGTACGCCGAGTTCGGCCGGCTCCTCCGCCGCGAGCCGCTCGCGCAGGTGGGCGATGCGGTACTCGGTGTTCTGCTCGCTCGGGCCGCCCTGCGTGTTGCCCGCGTTCTGCGTGTGCTGTCGCGCAGTGTCGTGGCCGGTCATCGGTGTCCTCCCGGTGGTGGGCCCGCGGGCGGTGGTGTCCCCCCGGACGGTGCCCGCGAGGGCCCCGTCCGCGCGGGGACCGGCTCCGTCCGCGGTGCGATGATCTCCAGCCGCTCCAGCAGGAACAGGAACGCGGCCGGCATGGGCTGCTCGCCCCACTCGCGGCGGATGAGGTCCCAGTCGACCTTCTCGCGCAGCAGCCGCGCGATCGGCAGGACGGCGCCGAAGTCGCAGTGGTGCTCGGAGAAGGCGCCGAGCAGACTGCGCAGCAGGTCGGTCGGGGCGAGGACGGGCATGGCCACCGAGTCCACGGCCAGCTCGTGGGCCCTGCCCAGGAGGTCCGAGGAGACCGGCTCGCCGGCCAGGCGGAAGATGAGGTCGATGTCCTGCCCCAGGCACTTGGCCTTCAGGAGCCAGTCCTCGGGCGGCGTGTAGACCTTCAGGCCGGCCCCCGCAAGCGTGGCGGTGACGGTTTCGGCGTCCTCCGGCTTGATGCAGAAGTCGGCGTCGTGCTGGAGGTTGCCCGTGCCGCCGTGCGCGTAGACGGCCACGCTGCCCGCGAGGGCGAAGTCGTGCTCGTGCCGCTTGAGGAGGGCGGCGACCTGCTTGGTGGCCTCCAGGATGGCCTGGTTGCGGTCGGGCGGGAGCTCCGAGGGGGGCCGTTCGTGCCGGTGGCTCGCCTCGGACAGCGGTGCCGTCACCGCGCGCAGGTCCGGGACGTCGCCCGGCGCGTCGCGCACGGCGTCCTCCGAGTGGTGTGTCACTGCTCCTCCGTGGTCGCCGGGGTGCCGGACGCGGACCCCGGGACGGGTCCGGGCGCCGGTCCCGGCTCGGGATACGGATCGGGCCGGGGCGTCGGGGGCACCGGGTCGGGCCCGGGCCGCGGCGGCGCCGGCGGGACGGGGTCGGGACCGGGGGCGGGCACGGGGCCCGGCGCCGGTCCGGGCGGTGGAGGCGTCGGACCGGGTGCCGGGGTGGGGCTCGGCGGCGTCGGGTCGTTGGGTGGCGTACTCATCGGCCTCCTTCCGGGACGGGCTGACGGCCCTTGTGCGTACCTCGGGGCGGCCCCAGGGACTGACCTTGGGGGACCGGCCTCGCGGACGGGCTGATGGTCCTACGAGTTTCCCCTGGCGGGGCGCTCAATCACGCTCGCGTCGAGCCGGGGCGGGGCGCGCACACCGCCTTGCCCGACGGGCCCGCTCCCCGGCGCGCGCCACCCAGGACCCGGCTGATCAGGAGAACCCCGGGGCCGGAGCGCGCCGACACCACGGCCGGGACCGGGCGGCGCCCCGGTGCGGCCCGAGTAGACCGGACGGGCGAACCGGACCGCGCGGACGTCCCGACGGGCCGGCCTCGCGCCCGGCCCGCGGGGGGCAGGCCGTACGGCGAGGCGGGGCGCGTCCGCACGGGGAGGTGACGCGGGGGCGCGCCCGCACGCGGAGGCGACGCGGGGGCGCGCCCGCACGGGGAGGGGCGGCCGGAACCGAATGTTCGCGCCCCACCCGTTTCACGCCCCCGCCACCGGGTGACCCGGGCGACGAGAGCTGATCGGCTGCTTTCCGGTATCACGGCCGGATGCGACGGGAAGGACATTATTCGCATTCTTGTGCAGAGCGGTGAAAGCGAACATCTCAGTCGGAGGAGTCGACGCACGTGACGGACGTATCGAGCAAGGGCCCCGCCCCGGACGACGACCGGAAGGTCCTCACCAACCGCCAGGGCCACCCGGTCTACGACAACCAGAACCAGCGCACGGTCGGCGCCCGCGGCCCGGCGACGCTGGAGAACTACCAGTTCCTCGAGAAGATCAGTCACTTCGACCGCGAACGCATCCCGGAGCGCGTGGTCCACGCCCGCGGC
Source organism: Streptomyces longispororuber (assembly GCF_014656095.1). GTDB lineage: Bacteria > Actinomycetota > Actinomycetes > Streptomycetales > Streptomycetaceae > Streptomyces > Streptomyces longispororuber. The sequence goes on along the minus strand of NZ_BNBT01000002.1, from coordinate 55,594 downwards.
GTGACCGCGTACGGCTACTTCGAGGCGTACGGAGCCTGGGGCGACGAGCCCATCAGCCGCTTCACCCGCGCCAAGCTCTTCCAGGAGCGCGGCAAGCGCACCGACGTGGCCGTGCGGTTCTCCACCGTGATCGGCGGCCGGGACTCCTCGGAGGCGGCCCGGGACCCGCGCGGCTTCGCCGTGAAGTTCTACACCGAGGACGGCAACTGGGACCTCGTCGGCAACAACCTGGGCGTCTTCTTCATCCGGGACGCGATCAAGTTCCCGGACGTCATCCACGCCCTCAAGCCGGACCCGGTGACGTTCGAGCAGCAGCCGCGCCGCATCTTCGACTTCATGTCGCAGACGCCCGAGAGCATGCACATGCTGGTCAACCTGTTCAGCCCGCGCGGCATCCCGTCCGACTACCGCCACATGCAGGGCTTCGGCGTCAACACGTACAAGTGGGTCAACGACCAAGGCGAGACCCTCCTGGTCAAGTACCACTGGATGCCCAAGCAGGGCGTGCGCAGCATGACCGAGGAGGACGCCGCCAACGTGCAGGCCGACAACCTCGGACACGCCACCAAGGACCTGTACGAGGCCGTCGAGCGCGGCGACCACCCGGAGTGGGAGCTGCTGGTCCAGGTCATGGAGGACCACGACCACCCGGAGCTGGACTTCGACCCCCTGGACGACACCAAGACCTGGCCCGAGCAGGAGTTCCCGCCCAAGCCGGTGGGCCGGATGGTGCTCGACCGGATGCCGCGGAACTACTTCGCGGAGAACGAGCAGATCTCCTTCGGCACCGGCGTCCTGGTGGACGGGCTCGACTTCTCCGACGACAAGATGCTCGTCGGCCGCACCTTCTCCTACAGCGACACCCAGCGGTACCGGGTCGGCCCGAACTACCTGCAACTGCCGGTCAACCAGGCCAAGAACGCCGACGTCCGCACCAACCAGCGCGACGGACAGATGACGTACCACGTCGACGGCGCGGGCGAGAACCCGATCGTCAACTACGAGCCCTCGATCACCGGGGGGCTGCGCGAGGCCCAGTACCCGACCCATGACGAACAGGGCCCGGAGATCCACGGCCGCCTCACCCGCAAGCGCATCCCGCGCACCAACGACTACCTCCAGGCGGGGCAGCGCTACCTGCTGATGGAGCAGTGGGAGCGCGACGACCTCGTGCACAACCTGGTCACCCTCCTGGGCCAGTGCGACCGCGCGGTGCAGGAGCGGATGGTGTGGCACTTCCTGCTGGTGGAGAACGAGCTCGGCCTGAAGATCGGCGAGGGCCTCGGCATCGGCCCGCGGGACGTGGCGCACCTCGAACCCCTGGCCGGCCAGGACCTCACCGACGAGGACCGCAAGCGCCTCGCCAACCTGGGCGACAACCCGCCCCGGGACGTCGACGGCCTGACCATGACGCACTGCGTCCCCGACGAACGGCACGTCGTGACGCGCTGACGGACCGCACCGCGCGGCACCGGACGAGCACGCCGGCCCCACGACGCCGGCACGACGGGAGCAAGGAGAAGAGACGACCATGGCAGACATCCCCGCGTCCGAGCTGGACGAGCTGTGGGAGGAGTTCCACGCGGTGGTGAACATGACCTCGCGCGAGCTGGGCGACTGGCTCAAGACCCGCTTCGCGGGCGAGGACACCGAGGAACTGCCCGACCAGTCGGGTACCGAGAACGGGCGGCGGGTCCTGGAGATCCTCGGCAAGCGCCGCGTCGACCTCACCGACGACGACGTCCGCGTCATGCGGAAGGTCGTCGACACGGTCACGGCCGAGCGCGGCGTCGACCTGGAACCCACCGCCGGGCAGCCGCACTGGCGCCACCGCCTGATGACCCTGGGCCACGACCCGCTGAAGCCACCGGCCTCCGACGCGGGAGCCAACCGCGCCCGGCACCGGTGACGGCACACCGCCGGGACCGGAGCCGTACGGCGGCAGCGACGGCGGGAAGGAGGCGCGCATGGCCCGCAGCAAGGCGTACGCCGTAGCGGCTTCCGGGCAGTGGACCGACGAGGAGGAAGGCCGCAGGAGACTGCCCGCCGGTGAGGCGCACGCCTGGGAGCCCGGCCGCAACGAGACCGTCTGCGGCCTGTCCCTCAGCCGGTCCCAGCTCGTGCGCTTCCCGCACGTGCCGTGGACGGACGCCATCCCCGAGTCCGGCGGCGCCGCGGACCGGGTACGGCGCCTGTGCCCCCGCTGCGCGTCCGTCGCCGGGCGCGCGGGGGCCGGGGCCGGGCCCGCCTGGCGCCGCGTCAACCCACGGCCGTGACGGGGCGGTCACCACGAGGCCCCGTCCCCGCCGGTACGCCGACGGGGACGGGGCCTCGTGGTGCGGTTCCGCCGCGGGTGCGCGCGGCTCTAGCGGCGTGACTGGCGCCGGTAGCCGAAGGGGCCGGGCAGGTCCATCGACGTGGTCCGCCGGCCGGTCGAACTGTGCGTGCGGCGCGGGCCGTGCCTGCCGCCGAGCGTGATCGACCAGGAGCGGCGGTTGATGTTCAGCCGGACCCCGGGGAGGATCCGCAGCGACTTGCGGAAGGTGAGCGGCATGGGGCGACTCCTTGCGTCGGGTGCGTCGGGTCCTTGTGCCGGGTGACGTCGCCTCGGGTGACGTCGAGCTCTCCCGGTCACGGGTATCCGCGCGGCGAGGAGTCAGGCATGGCGCGCGCACGGAGGCCGCCCGCCCGCGGCGCCGGGTGGTGCGCCGGTACGAGCCGCCGCGCCCGGGCCCGGCGCGCGGAGGCCCCGGCCCGGACACGACGGGGTGCCGGTACGCGCGTCGTACCGGCACCCCAGGGTCACGTCAGGCCGGTGGTCCCGGCCCGGTGTCGAGCCGTCAGCCGGGCCACGTCCCGGTCAGGCCGCGGGTCGCGGTCGCACCGGCGCGGTCGACCGCGGCCTTCACCGCGGCGAAGATCGCGCCCTGCAGGGTGGCCGCGATCAGCACCTCGCCCCAGCCCCGCTCCTCGTCGGTGGCGTCCGGGGCGTCCTCGTCGTGGCCGAGCGCCTTCCACGCCTGCCGGAACACCATCCCGGCGAGCATCCCGCTGACCGCTCCCAGCGCCAGGCCGACCGGCTTGTAGGCGATCTTCGATGCCTTCATCCGGGGTCACCCCTTCCTGGAGCGGCGCGACAGCCACAGCACGAGGGTGGCCGCGGCGGCCGCGCCGAGCAGCACGCCCCGGTTGTCCCGCGCCATCCGGCCGCCCTGGGCCGCCTTCTGCCGCACCGGCTCCGGCGCCTTCTCCTCCCAGAGCTGGCCGGCCTGCGCGGCCGTGGCCCGGGCCTGCTCGACCGCCTTGGCCGCCGTGTCCTTGACGGGCTCGGGCAGCTTGTCCTGCACCTGGTGCGCGAGGTCGGCGGCCTTCGCCGCCGTCTGCTCCTTCACGGCCTCGGCCTTGGCCGCGGTCTGCTCCTTCACCGCTCCGGCCTTGACCGCCGTCTGCTCCTTCACCTGCGCGGACTTCTCCTTCACGCGGGACTTGACGTCTGCCTTGGCCGCGAGGGCCTCGACCGTCTCGCCGAGTTCGGAGCGGGTCCGGGCGACCTGCTCGCGCAGTTCCTCGGGGCTGTCGGCGGTGGGCTCGTCGTGGGGCGGCTGCGTCATCGGTGTGCACTCTCCTTGATCTCGGCCACGTCAGCCTTGACGCTGTTGATGGCCTGTTCCGGCGCGGGCGGGTTGGCCTCGCTGATCTGCTTCTTCCCGGTCATCGCCATCACACCGGCGATCACGCCGAGAACCGCGGTCACGATCAGCGCCGCGGCCCACACCGGCAGCGGCACCGCCAGCGCGGCGATGGCGGTGGCCACGAGTGCCTGCAGCATCAGGAACCCGACCACTCCGGCTCCGCCGAACAGGCCACCGCCCTTGCCGTAGCGCTTCCCCTTCTCCTTCATCTCCGCCTGCGCCAAGCGGAGCTCGCCGCGCACCAGCTCGGTCAACTGGTGCGAGGCACGCTGCACCAGCTCGCTCACCGGCTCCTGACCGGCACCGCGGTCCCCACCGGTGACGTGCGGCTGAGTGTTCGACACGGCGATCACCTCCCGCCCTTCTCGGTCTCGTACCGACCGGGAGCTTCGTCCCTCCCGGTCCTTCGACGCGCGAGTACCCCGGGTCGGCCGAGGACAGTCAGGTATGTCGTACGCGAGATCCGCGTCTCCAACGTACGACGAAAGCCCGCGTCCCTCTCCTTGAGAGCCCGCGGCTGCGGCCCGCGCGGGCCCCGCCCCTGCCTGCCGCGGGGGAGCCGTTCCTTGGACCTTCGGCCGACGCTTCGGCATCTGCCACGGAGGAACCGATGAAAAGGTTGCAGATACAAGATCAAAGGCCATATCTTTCCGCACATGCAGTCCTACACCATCGGTCAGGCGGCGCGTCTGCTCGGCGTCAGCCCCGACACCGCGCGCCGCTGGGCGGACGCCGGCCGGGTCGCGACCCACCGCGACCAGAGCGGGCGCCGCCTGATCGACGGCCGTGACCTGGCCGCCTTCTCCGTCGAGATCGGCCAGGCCGGCACCGGTGAGGAAGAGGCCGCGTACACCTCGGCCCGCAACGCCTTCCCGGGCATCGTCACCGCCGTCAAGCTCGGCGACGTCGCCGCCCAGGTCGAGATCCAGGCCGGTCCCCACCGCCTGGTCTCCCTGCTCACCCGGGAGGCCGTCGAGGAACTGGGCCTGGAGGTCGGCATGCAGGCCACCGCCCGCGTGAAGTCGACCAGCGTGCACATCGACCGCGCCTGAACCGGGGCGCACGACCGCCCACGGGCCGCGCACCTCGGCCGCGGGCGCGCCGTGCGCGCCGACGGCACCCGCACCGTGCGCGGCGAGCGCGCCCGGCCCCGCGTGCTCCCGCGGTACCGCCCGTCCTCGGTGACCGCGTCCCTCCGCCCCTCCGGCGGCACCCCGCCGCCCGCAGTCCTAGGAGTGCCACCCCGTGCCCACCGTGATCACCGCGCGCCGCACCGCCGCGGCCCTCGCCACCGCCGCCCTGCTCGTCCCCCTGGCCGCCTGCGGCAACGACGACGACGGCAAGGACACGGGCGGGCGGAAGGCCGAACTGACCGTCCTCGCCGCCGCCTCCCTCACCGACGTCTTCAGGACCGCGGGCGCCGCGTACGAGAAGGACCACCCGGGCACCAAGGTGACCTTCTCCTTCGAGGGCTCCCAGGAACTGGCCGCCAAGGTCAGGCAGGGCGCCCCGGCCGACGCCCTGGTCACCGCCGACACCAAGACCATGGACGGCCTGCGGTCCGACACCGGCGACCCCACCGTCATCGCCAGGAACCGCCTGGTCATCGCGGTCGGCAAGGGCAACCCGAAGCACGTACGGACCCTCAAGGACCTCTCCGCGAAGGACCTGAAGGTCGTGCTCGCCGCTCCCGAGGTGCCCGTCGGCCGCTACAGCGAGAAGATCCTCGACGCCCAGCGGGTCTCCGTCGAACCGGTCTCGCAGGAGCCCAACGTCCGCGCCGTGCTGTCCAAGGTGGAACTCGGCGAGGCCGACGCGGGCATCGTCTACAAGACCGACATCACCGCCGCCGACGGCAAGGCCGAGGGCGTCGACATCCCCGACGCCCAGAACGCCGTCGCCGCCTACCCGGCCGCGACCCTCAAGGAGTCCGCGCACCCCGAGGACGCGGCCGCGTTCGTCACCTGGCTCACGTCGCCCGAGGCCCAGAAGATCCTGCGGGACGCGGGCTTCCAGAAGCCGTGACGCGCGGGACCCGGCAGCCATCATGAACCCGGGGCCGTCCGGTACGGGGGCTCCGGGCAGCCCTGCCGGGAGCCCCGGCCCCGCCCGGAGTCCGGCCCCGCCCGGCGCGACGACCGTGCCCGGCCGGCCCTCCCCGGCGCGGACGAGCGCCGGGGCAGCGGGCCCCGCCCCCGTACCGCCGCCGCCCACCCACGGGAACCCCCGATGAGAAGCTTCCGCACCACCGGCGCGCGCGCCCCGCGCGCCGGTCGCGCCCGCACCCCGGTCACCCTCGCCGTGCCCGCCCTGCTCGCGGTCGCCTTCCTCCTGCTGCCGCTCATCGGCATCCTGAGCCGCACCGAGTGGGGCGAGATCGGCTCCCACCTGACCAGCCCGGGCGTCACCGAGGCGCTCAGGCTCTCGCTGTACGTCTCCTTCTGGGCCCTCGGCCTGTCCCTGGTCCTCGGCGTGCCGCTGGCCTGGACGCTCGCCCGGGCCGACTTCCCCGGCAAGGCGCTCGTCCGCTCCCTGGTCCTGCTGCCCATGGTGCTGCCGCCCACCGTCGGCGGCGTCGCGCTGCTGCTCGGCTTCGGGCGGCGCGGACTGCTCGGCCCCTGGCTGGAGGACACCTTCGGCGTCGTCCTGCCCTTCCACACCTCGGGCGCCGTGGTCGCCGCGACCTTCGTCGCGATGCCCTTCCTCGTCATCAGCCTGGAGGGGGCGCTGGCCGGGCTGCGTCCCTCGTACGAGGAGACCGCCGCGTCCCTCGGTGCCTCTCCGGCGCGGGTGTTCTTCACCGTCACCCTGCCGTCGGTCGCCCCCGGGCTCGTCGCCGGGGCGGCGCTGACCTGGGCGCGGGCGCTGGGCGAGTTCGGCGCCACCATCACCTTCGCGGGCAATCTGCCGGGCACCACCCAGACCCTGCCGCTCCAGGTCTACCTGCTGCTCCAGGACCGGCCCGAGGCCGCCACGTCCGTGTCCCTGCTCCTCCTGGTCATCGCCATGGCGGTGCTCATCGCCCTGCGCGGACGCTGGACCGGCGGCTCGGCCGACCGGGCGCCGCGCTCCCGGTCCCTCCGGCCGGAGGCGCCCGCCGAGGACCCCGCCGCCCCGCCCCTGCCCGCGCCCGGGCCGCCCGCCGTGCCGCCGGAGCGCTGGCCCCTGCACGCGGACGTCACCGGCTTCAACCAGCTCACCCTGGACGCCGGGCCCGGCACCACCGTCGCCGTCGTCGGCGAGAACGGCGCGGGCAAGACCACCCTGCTGCGCGCCCTGCTCGGCCTCACCCCCCGCTCCCACGCCGACCTGCGGCTCGGCGACGAGAACGTGACCCGCCTGCCCCCGCACCGCCGGGGCGTGGCCTGGGTGCCCCAGGACGGCGCCCTCTTCCCGCACCTGACCGCCCTCGCCAACACCGCCTACGGCCTGCGCGTCCAGGGCGTCCCGCGCGCCGCGGCCCGCCGCGAGGCCCGGCAGTGGCTCGACCGCCTCGGCGTCGGCCACCTCGCCCACCGCAGGCCCGCCCAGCTCTCCGGCGGCCAGGCCCAGCGCGTCGCGCTCGCCCGGGCGCTCGCGCCGCGCCCCCGGCTGCTGCTCCTGGACGAGCCGCTGGCCGCCCTCGACCAGACCACCCGCGCCCACGTCCGGCACACGCTCCGCGCCCACCTCGCGGGCTTCGGCGGCGTCTGCCTGATCGTCACCCACGACCCCGTCGACGCCGTCTCGCTGGCCGACCGGGTCCTCGTGCTCGCCGACGGCCGCGCCCTGCAGGACGCGCCGCCCGCCGAGGTCACCCGCCACCCGCGCTCCCCGTGGGTGGCCCGCATGCTCGGGCGCAACGCCTGGCCCGCCACCGCCACCGCCGAGGGGGCCCGGCTGGCCACCGGTGCCGGCCTCGTGGCGGCCGAGACGGTGGGGGAGGGCGCCGACACCCTGGTCGTCGTACCGCCCGAGGCCGTCTCCGTGCACCGCGAGAAGCCCACCGGCAGCCCGCGCAACGTCTGGCCCGGGACCCTCCGCGAGATCACCGCCAGCGGCAGCCGGCTGCGCCTGCTCATCACCTCCGACGCCGTGCCCGACACGGTCGCCGAGATCACCCCGCAGGCCGCCGCCGACCTCGGCCTCGCCGACGGCACGGAGGTCTGGTGCAGCGTGAAGGCCACCGAACTCACGCTCGTGCCCCTCTGAGGCAGGCGCCCGGGCCGCCCCGGCGGGCGCTCAGGCGGCGTGGCAGAGCGCGGCGGGCGCGGCCGGAGCAGCGGCGTGGGACACGGTCGCGGGCACGGGGCGGACGGCGGCCGCTGTCCGCGAGCGGTTCCGCGCGAAGACGACCAGGCGCAGCACCGCGAACCTCCCGACCCCGGCGAGCGCGGAGGCGGACAGGTAGACCACCTGCTCCAGCACCGCGCCGGGCGCCGCCACGAGCTGCTGCAGGACGAGCATCGCCAGGCAGGTCACCGCGTACGCGGCCGCCGCGGAGCCGGCCGACTGCGTGTGCTGGCGCCAGGTCGCGCGCCCGCCCGCGCCGAAGGTGAAGCGGGCGTGCAGCTCGGTGGCCAGCAGCGTGGAGACCACGGTGATCAGCGCGTTGGCCACGGCCCAGGGCATCCAGGAGGCGAGGCCCGCCACGGCGAAGCTGGAGGCCAGCCCCACCCCGCCGCCGCAGAGCACGAAGCGGGCGAAGGCGGCGAAGGCGCCGGGCGCCGCCTGCTGCTGGTTCTGCGCTGTCCCCATGGTCCGGCCCCCTCGACGCTCACTCCGTGGCACGCGCTCCGCCGGTGAAACGGAGGAGCGCGTTCTCTGTGATGCCATCATGGCACACCAGTGGTGCCATGCGCGAGCCATTGTTGGCGTCATGTGTGTCACTCGTGGTGTCACGGCAGCGAGGCGCCCCTCTGTGCGGCCATGGGCCGACGGGTGCGCGACTTCCGCGGCGTGACGGCGTAACCGATCCACGCCGAGGGCGGTTCGGCGGGAGGAGGGATTCAGGCTCAGGGCTTCGAAGATCGCGAACTCGCGCGTAAGCGGACTGTCGTTTGCCACGTTCATGACGGGCGGAGTCCACCCGCGCCGCTCCGATAGCATGATCCGACTCGCGAGGTCCGTCCCGAGCGCCCGCGCTTACCGGAAACCACGCTGACCAGCACGAAGCGTTACCTGTTTAATCAAAAACCAACAAATTGGCCAGGCAGTTGAGGCGTATGACATCGCGGGTGTTTTCGCGAATAAATGGGAGAAATGAGTTCGCCACGTGGCGTCGGCCGCGGGTGCTGCTGTGGGGTGCGGCCGGCGTGGTCGCCCTCGGATTCCAGATCGCGCTGGAGATCGCCGCACGGGGCTACGGCCTGCCCGGCCCGCTCACCAACCAGGTGCGCGAGGTGGTCTTCGCACCCGCGTCCGGGCCGCTGCTGTACGCCGGCATGGCGCTGATGATGGTGGTGCTCACCTGGCGGCAGCGCTTCCTCGCGCTCGGCGCCGCCGTCGCCGTCGACATCCCGTTCTTCCTCGTGCGCTGGGCCACCGGTGGCAAGCTGACCTTCGGCAACGGCGCGCTCTGGGTGCTCCTGGGCTGCGCGGTCATCGCCGTCACCCGCCGCGCCGGCGCCGAACGCGTGCTGCTCCTGAAGGGCGTCGGCCTCGGCCTGCTGCTGGTGGCGGGCCGCAAGACCGGCGACGCCTGGCTGCTCATCACGTCCAAGACCCGCCCGACGGTGCTCGACCCGTACGTGGCGACCGCCGACCACGCGCTGGGCAACCCGTCGTGGCTGGTGGGCCGGCTCGTCAGGGCGACCGACCCGATCGGCTCGCACTTCCTCGACTTCGTCTACGTCCAGCTCGCCGTGGCCGCGGTCGTCGTCGCGCTCTACCAACTGCGCAACGTGGCGGCCGAGCGCCGCTTCCCGGGCCACCACCTCGTCCGCACGTTCCTGGTCGTCGGCCTGCTCGGCCCGGCGATATACATGATCTTCCCCGTGGTCGGACCGGTCTTCGCGTACGGCACCGGCGCCTTCGGCACCGGCGGCGAGGAGTGGGCCCTGGCCAACCTGTGGCCGGACACGCCGCCCCCGCTCGGGACGCCGCACGCGATGACGTACGACGAGATCACCCCGCGCAACTGCATGCCCAGCCTGCACACGGCCTGGGCCACCGTGATCTTCATCCACTCCCGCGGAGGGCCGCGCGTGCTCCGGTACGCGGGCACGTTCTGGCTGGTCGCCACGCTCACCGCGACGCTGGGATTCGGCTACCACTACGGCGTGGACCTGGTGGCCGGCGTGGTGTTCGCGGTCACGATCGAGGCCGGTCTGCGCGCCTTCGACCGCGGCTGGGACCGGTCGGGGATACAGCTCGTCGTCCACGGCACCGTCGTCTTCGCCGCGCTGCTGGTCTCGTACCGCTATCTGCCGACGGAGATGGCCGCCCACCCGTGGCTCTTCGGGCCGCTCCTCCTGCTGGCGATGGGCTCGGTCGTCTACGGCTATATGCGCACCACCAGGCTGTGGGAGCCGAAGCCCGTACCGGCGCCGAAGCTGGAGCCGCAGCCCGAACTGGTCTGAGGCGCCCGGCCGCGGCGGCCGGCTTCCCCGTGACATCGGGAAGCCGGCCGCCGCGCCGCGTCACCACCCCGATGCCCGTGCCGGTGGCCGACGGCGCGCACCCCCGGGACACTGGCCACGGAGCGTACGGAGGCCCGCGCTCCGGTTCCGTTCGCCGCCCGTGGCCGCCGCGACCGCTGTGCCCGTCGCGGCGGACGCGCCTTCCCGCGGCGGACGGAGGACGTGGGCAGGGCGACGGGAGTGGACGGCCATGGCACGCGCGATCTGGACCGGAGTGATCACCTTCGGGATGGTCACCGTGCCCGTCGGCCTCTACACCGCCCTGGAGGACCACGCGGTCCACTTCCACCAGGTGCAGCGCGGCAGCGCCGACCGCATCCGCAACAAGCGCGTCAACGAACGCACCGGCGAGGAAGTCGCCGCCAAGGACATCGTCAAGGGCTTCGAGGTGGCCGAGGGCGAGTACGTCGTCGTGGAACCCGACGAGCTGGACGAGATCGCGCCGGGCCGCTCCAAGGCCATCGACATCAGCGACTTCGTCGACCTCGGCGCCATCGAGCCCGTCTACTTCGACCGCACGTACTACGTCGCGCCCCGCGGCGAGGAGTACGCCAAGGTGTACGAGCTGCTGCGGGCGGCCCTCGCGGAGACGGACAAGGCGGGCATCGCCACGTTCGTGATGCGCGGCAAGCAGTACCTGACGGCCCTGCGCGCCGAGGACGAGGTCCTGGTGCTGCAGACCCTGCACTGGGCGGACGAGGTCCGCGACCCGGCCCGGGAGCTGCCCGACCTGCCGTCCGGCCGGGCAGGTCGGGGCAAGGAGCGGGACATGGCGGTCAAGCTGATCGACGCCCTGTCCGCGCCGTGGGAGCCCGGCCGGTACCGCGACATGTACCAGGAGAAGGTGCGGGAGCTGGTCCGGGCGAAGGCCGAGGGCGAGGAGGTCGAGACGGCGGCGGAGGCACCCCGGGCCACCGACGTCGTCGACCTCATGGACCTCCTGGAGGGCAGCATCGAGCGGGCCCGCGGCGGGGACCGGGGCGGGAGCGGGAGCGACACCCGGGAGGGCGGCCGGAGCGGCACCCGGCGCGGGAAGCGGAAGGCCGCCGAGAAGCCCCCGTCGAAGGCGGACGGCGCCTCCGCGTCGTCCCGCGGCACGGGCGCGGGCGAACTGCGCGAGCTGAGCAAGGCCGAGCTGTACCGGCGGGCCACCGAGCTGGACGTCCCCGGCCGCTCGCGGATGAGCCGGGACGAACTCGTGGACGAACTCGCCCGGGCCCGCGGGCGGGACCGCAAGGGGGACCGGGACCGGCGGCGGGGCCGGAAGCGCGCCGCGTGACCCGGCCACCGGCGGGAAGATCTCCAGTCCGGCCGTCCGGGGGCGTCGCCGTTGGCTCCGGCACACGGACCGTGGCACAGTAAGTCGCGGAATCATTACTTTCTGCAAGCTCGCGGGTTGCTGACGTCTTTCCACCGCTCCCCTGGATCGCTCGCCCCGGTCACGGCGGACCCACCGAGCCGACCGTGGCGTACGCGTCGGGGTGCGGAACCGACGGCCGGAAGCACTGACGGAGAGCGCGGCTGCCGGCCTGCCCCGTGAGCGGCCTCGATTTCCAGGACAGGTTGCACATGCACCACGACGAAGAGACGCCGAAGCCGGCACCCGGGGCGGCCCAGGGCGCGGGCGCGCCGGGGCGGCACGTCAGGACCGGCTCGGTGTTGGGCGAGTCGGCCGTCGGAGCCCCCTGCTGGGTCAGCCTCACGGTTCCGGACCTCGCCGCCGCACAGAGGTTCTACGGAGCCGTCATGGACTGGGAGTTCCGCCCGGCCCGGCTCGGCGAGCAGTTCTCCGTCGCCATGGCCCACGGCGACCCCGTCGCGGGGCTCGGCGCGGTGTCCTCGTCGCTCCAGGTCGCGGTGGCCTGGACGCCGTACTTCGCCGTCCTGGACGCGGACGAGACGGTGAGCCGGGTCAGGGAGCGCGGCGGGACGGTGGCGGTGGGGCCGATCCCGTTCCCCAACGGGCGCGCGGCGCTCTCCGCCGACCGCAACGGGGCGGGCTTCGGCATCTGGGAGGGCGAGATCCTCACGAGCTGGCGCAGCGACCTGCACACCGCACCGGCCTCCGTGCGCCTGCACACCGTCGACGCCTTCGACGCCGCCATCTTCTACGGCGAGGTCCTCGACTGGGCCTGCGGGCGCCCGGAGTGCTGCGAGGTGGAGTACCAGCAGGAGGAAGTGGTGCTCCTCAGGGCCGGGCGGCCGGCTGCCCGGCTCGGCTCGGGCGCCGTCGAGGCCGACCCCGACCCGGCGGTCCGGCCGCACTGGCAGGTCCACTTCGCCGTCCGGGACGTCGAGGCCAGCGTCCGCGCGGCGCGGGACCACGGCGGCCGGGTGATCGAGGAGCACCTCGACGCACGGCCCGCCTGGGCCACGCTGCGGGACCCCGACGGCGGCCACTTCCGGGTCGTCGCGCGGGAGCAGGGGCGGTAGTGGCCCCCCTGGGCGGCGGTAGGTGCCGCCGGGCCGGTAGGCGCAGCCCGGGCCGTCGGGGGCAGCAGGGCAGCCGGGGTCGACAGGGCGCGCGGCGGTGGTCGGGGCAGCCGCAGCGCGGGGACAGCGGCGGCGGCCGGGGGTCCGAAGGCGGGAGCGGGCGGCACCCCGGGCCCCGGAAGCGGCGGCACCCCGGGCCCCGGGAGCCGCCCCGTACGGCCCCTTCCGGCATGCCGCCAGGTGTCGGCTGTGGCAGCTTGGGCACGCGGTCCGCACAGCACACGAGCTCTTCCGGAAGGTCATCCACGCCATGGGCAGCGACATTCCCGACGGCGGAGCGGGCGGCGGGGGCACGGCACCGCCGGTCCCGCACCGTTCCGCGACGACGCTCCGCGTCAACGGCGACACCCGCACCCTCGATCTGGACCACCGCCGCGTCCTGCTGGACGTCCTGCGCGAGGACCTGGATCTCACCGGCGCCAAGAAGGGCTGCGACCACGGCCAGTGCGGCGCCTGCACGGTCCTCGTCGACGGGCGCCGCGTCAACAGTTGCCTGCTGCTCGCGGTGGCCCTTGACGGCTGCGAGGTCACGACCGTCGAGGGGCTCACGGGCGAGGGGTCCGTGGGGGAGGGGTCCGCGGGGCTTCCGGGACAAGGCGCCGCAGGCGGGGAGCTGACCGGCCGAGGTCTCACGGACGCGGAGTTCACGGGCCAAGGTCTCGCCGACGAGGCCCCCACCGGCGAGCGGTGCGCGGACCGCGGCGGGGAGTTGCACCCCGTGCAGCGGGCCTTCCTCGACCGGGACGCCTTCCAGTGCGGCTACTGCACCCCCGGGCAGATCTGTTCGGCCGTCGGCGTCCTCGCCGAGGCCGCGGCCGGCCACCCCTCGCACGTCACGCCGCCCGCCGCGCCCCCGGGCCGGCCCGTCCCGCTGACCCCGGAGGAGATCCGCGAGCGGCTCAGCGGCAACCTGTGCCGCTGCGGCGCCTACCCCCGCATCGTCGAAGCCGTGCGGGACGTGGCCCGATGAAGCCCTTCGCCTACGTACGGGCCGCGGACGTCGACGAGGCGACGCGGGCCTTCGCGGCCCACCCCGGAGCCCGCTACCTCGGCGGCGGCACCAACCTCGTCGACCTCATGAAACTGGGGGTGGAGCAGCCCTCCGCCCTGATCGACGTCAGCCGCCTGCCCCTGGACGCGGTCGAGGAACGGGACGACGGCTCCCTGCGCGTGGGCGCCGCGGTGCGCAACAGCGACCTCGCGGCGCACCCCCTCGTCCGCGACCGCTACCCCGTGCTGTCGCAGGCGCTGCTCGCCGGCGCCTCCGGACAACTGCGCAACGCCGCCACCACCGGCGGCAACCTGCTGCAGCGCACCCGGTGCCCGTACTTCCAGGACCTGTCCAAGCCGTGCAACAAGCGCGCCCCGGGCAGCGGCTGCGGGGCCCTGGACGGCGTGCACCGGGACCACGCCGTCCTCGGCCACAGCGAGCACTGCGTGGCCACCCACCCCTCGGACATGGCCGTGGCGCTCGCCGCCCTGGACGCGCGCGTGGAACTCCACGGCGAGCAGGGGCCGCGCGACGTCCCCGTGGGGGCCTTCCACCGGCTGCCCGGGGACCGCCCGGAGCAGGACACCGTCATCCGCCCCGGCGAGCTGATCACGTCCGTGGTGCTGCCCGCCGCGCGCGCCGGTCTGCCCTCGGCCTACCGCAAGGCCCGGGACCGGGCCTCGTACGCGTTCGCCCTCGCCTCCGTGGCGGTGGTGCTGCGCGTCTCCGAGGGCACGGTCGCCGACGTCGGCATCGCCTTCGGTGCCCTCGCCCACCGGCCCTGGCGCGCCGAACGGGCCGAGGAGGCGCTGCGCGGCGGGCCCGCCACCCCGGCCGCCTTCGCCCGCGCCGTCGACCTGGAGCTCGCCGCGGCCCGGCCGCTGCGGGACAACGCCTACAAGGTGCCGCTGGCCCGCAACATCGCCGTCGACGTCCTGACCCGGCTCGCGCCGGGCGCCGCGACCTGACCGAGGGGGCTGGAAACCGCCATGTCGCACGAGGACTCCCCGCTCGGCGCCGGCCGGGCCCTGGGCGCTCCCGCCGAGCGCCGCGAAGGACACCTGAAGGTCACCGGCCGCGCCCGCTACGCCGCCGAACACCCCATGCCGGAGCGGGCGCACGCCTGGCCCGTGCCCGCCACGGTCGCCCGCGGCCGGGTCACCGCCGTCGACGTCGAGGAGGCCCTGCGGCTGCCCGGCGTCCTCACCGTCCTGACCCACGAGAACGCGCCGCGCGTCGCCGAGCCCGACGACCCCACGCTCGCCGTCCTCCAGGACCCGCGGGTGCCGCACCGCGGCTGGTACGTCGCCCTCGTGGTGGCCGAGACCCTGGAGGCCGCGCGCGCCGCCGCGGCGGCCGTACGCGTCGAGTACGCCGTCGAGGACCACGACGTCACCCTGACGGCGGACCACCCCGAGGCGTACGAGCCCGAGAACGTCAACGGCGAGCACCCCACCCGCCGCGAACACGGCCGGCCCGGCGGCGCTGACGCGGCGGCCCGCGTCGACGTCGTCTACGAGGTGCCACCGCTGCACAACCACCCCATGGAGCCGCACGCCAGCACCGCGCACTGGGACCAGGGGCACTTGACCGTGTACTGCTCCAGCCAGGGCGGTACGACCGTGCGCGACACGCTCGCCGCCCTGTTCGAGATGGACGGCGAGCACATCACCGTCATCGCCGAGCACGTCGGGGGCGGCTTCGGTTCGAAGGGCACGCCGCGGCCCGACGTGGTGCTCGCCGCGATGGCGGCACGCGTCTCCGGCCGCCCCGTCACCGTGGCCTTCCCCCGCAGCCACCTGGCCGCCGTCGTCGGTCACCGGGCGCCCACCCTGCACCGGGTCGGCCTCGCCGCGGCGGCCGACGGCCGGCTGACGTCGCTGTCCCACGAGATCACCACGCACACCTCGCGCGTCAAGGAGTTCGTCGAGCAGGCCGCGGTGCCCGCGCGCGTCATGTACGGCGCGCCGCACCACCTCACCGTGCACCGCGTGGTGCGCCTCGACGTGCCCACGCCGTCGTGGATGCGGGCCCCGGGGGAGGCGCCGGGCATGTACGCCCTGGAGTCCGCCGTGGACGAGCTCGCCACCGCCCTCGGCAGGGACCCGGTGGAGCTGCGGATCGTCAACGAGCCGGAGCGCGAACCGGACAGCGGCAAGCCCTTCAGCAGCCGCCACGTCGTGGACTGCCTGCGCGAGGGCGCCCGGCGGTTCGGCTGGGACGCGCGCGACTCCCGGCCCCGCTCCCGCGCGGAGGGGCCCCTCCTCATCGGGACGGGCGTGGCCTCGGCCACGTACCCCGTGCTGGTGTCGCCGTCCACCGCGCAGGCACGGGCGCTGCCCGACGGCGGCTTCGTCGTACGGGTGAACGCCACCGACATCGGCACCGGCGCCCGCACCGTGCTCGCCCAGGTGGCGGCCGACGCCCTCGGCGTGCCCCTGGCGCGGGTGCGTACCGAGGTGGGCAGCAGCGACCTGCCGGCGGCCCCGCTCGCGGGCGGCTCCTCGGGCACCGCCTCCTGGGGCTGGGCCGTGCACCAGGCGTGCACCGCGCTGGCGGCGAAGCTCGCCGACCACCCCGGGTCGCTGCCCGACGAGGGCATCAGTGCCGACGCCGACACCACCGGCACGGCCGACGCGGACAGCCCCTACGCCCGCCACGCCTTCGGCGCGCACTTCGCCGAGGTGGCCGTCGACACCGTCACCGGCGAGGTCCGCGTCCGGCGGCTGCTCGGCGTCTACGCGGCCGGGCGCATCCTCAACGCCCGCACCGCCCGCTCCCAGTTCGTCGGCGGCATGGTCATGGGCCTCGGCATGGCCCTCACCGAGCACAGCACCATGGACGCCGCCTTCGGCGACTTCGCGGAGTCGGACCTGGCCTCGTACCACGTGCCCGCGCACGCCGACGTGAGCGGCGTCGAGGCGCACTGGATCGAGGAGGACGACCCGCACCTCAACCCGATGGGCAGCAAGGGCGTCGGGGAGATCGGGATCGTCGGGAGCGCCGCCGCCATCGGCAACGCGGTGTACCACGCCACCGGAGTCCGCTTCCGGGCGCTGCCGCTGACCCCCGACAAGGTGCTGACCGCTCTGACCGGCTGACGTCCGCCGGGGCCCGGTCGGTGCCGGGTCCTGCGGTGTGATTCCGGTTACGTACGGCGTCCGGTGCGGCGTGCTGAGGGGTGTCCCGGGCGGTGTCCCGATGATGTGCCGCGCAAGGAATGCGAATTGCGCCGTTTGCGGACGGATGTCCCGGCAACTAGATGGCTGAGGTCGTCAACGACCGACGAAGCGAAGGGCAGGAGCGCGGCGGCGCCGCGACACCGGACCACCGGCCGGGGCGCCGCGGTGACGCCCGGGATGCGCACCCCGCACACCGCCCCTAGCGTGACCAACGGCTGTGCATACGCCACCTAAGGAGTAACCGTGGACGAGAACACGAAGAACAAGGCAGCGGGCAAGGCCAAGGAGATGCTCGGCAAGGTCACCGGCAACGACCGGATGAAGACCGAGGGCAAGACGGACCAGGCCAAGGGCAAGGTCGGCGGCGCCGCCGACGACGCGCGCGCCAAGGCCGAGGGCGTCCGCGACTCCCTGCGCGACGACGACCGCTGACCGCGCGACCCCCTGCGCCGTCCCACCCGCGGGTGGGACGGCGCACGCGCGCCCGGGGGCCGATCCCCGGACGCGGACGGCGGAGTGCCGGAGGGAACCAGGTGGCCCACCGGAGCGTGCGGGCCGGATGCGGAATGGGATGTGCATGGTCGACCAGTGGCAGCGACGCGACGAACCCGCGGCCCAGGGCCCGGCGGCCCGGGCCTGGCAGTGGTGGCGGCGGGCCTGGGGAACCGAGGGGCACGAGCGCCACACGCTGCTGTTCCTCCTCAAGAGCACCGTGGCCGCGACGGTCGCCTGGGTGATCGCCCGCGACGTGCTGCACGCGCGGTCACCGGCGTTCGCGCCGTTCTCCGCCGTACTGATCATGCAGGTGACGGTGTACCAGGCGCTCCTCAACGCGCTGCGCTACATCGTCGCCGTCACCGCGGGCGTGGCGGTGCAGGCGGCCCTCGGCTTCCTGGCCGGCCCCGACCTGCTCACGTTCGCCCTCGTGACCGTGCTGGCGCTGGCCATCGGCCTGTGGCCGGGCCTGGGGCCGCAGGGTTCGCAGGTGGCGACGGCCGCGTTCTTCGCCTTCTCCACCTACGTGACGGTCCCCGGCAGCCTCGACAAGGTCACCCACCTCGGGCAGATCATCCTGTTGGTGCTCATCGGCTGCGGCATCGGGGTGGTGGTCAACATGACGGTGGTGCCGCCGCTGCGCTACCGCAGCGCGGAGTACGCGATCCACATCCTGTCCGGGGCGCTGTGCGACCTCGTCAGTGACATGTACCCGGCGATGCGGCACGGCGAGATGGACCAGGAGCGCCGCCGCCACTGGCGCAACCGGGCCGAGCAGACCGGCGACCTGATCCGGCAGGCCCAGGACGGGCTGCGCACCGCGCGGGAGAGCGCCTACTACAACCCCCGCAGCCGCCTGGGGCGCCACCGCGTCCGGCCGAGCTTCGACGGGTACGGCGCCGTCCTCGCGGCACTGGAGCGCACGCTGTACCAGGCCGCCTCGCTGACCCGCAGCCTCGACACCTGGCAGCAGGACGCGAGCGCCGAGGACCGCCGGCTGCTGCACGACTACGCCGACTTCCTGGAGTCCATCTCCCGCATCACCCAGGTGCTCCGGACGCTCGACGAGGACGCGCTGCACCGGCAGAGCCGCGAGCTGTGCGAGCTCGTCCAGGAGGCGCACGAACGCCGTCGGCGGCTGACCGGGCGCGCCGAGGAGGCCGGGCTGCCGCTCGGCGACCCGGGCCTGCCCTACGGGGTGCTCCTGGTGGAGGCCGCGCGCCTGATGGACGAGCTGCAGAACGTCTGCGACGTGCTGGAGCACTACGTCGAGCAGTGACCGGGCCCCGTCCGGCCCGGCGCCCGTCCGGCCCGGCGGGTTTGAGGACGTGCGGGCCGGTCACCTGTAGGCCGATGCGCGGATCACCCCAGTGGCCCGGCCGGCCCCGCCCCAGGGCCACCCGGGGCGGGCACGACAGGGCCCGCGGGCCGCTCTCGTCAGGCGGACAGGCCCCGCGTCGCGCTACCGTCGGAAAGGAGGCCCGGCAGGCCCCCGAAGGCCGCTCCGCACCCCCGCCGCGCGCCCGGCGCCCGCGGAGCCGCCGCCCACGCGAACAGCATCGAGGTGCTCGACCCGCACGGCTCCCCGCCCGTGCCCGGCGGCCGCGCCGCCCCCGGCCCGTGCGCCCACCCCCGGTAATCCTGGGCCGCAACCCCTGGCCTGGGCCCCAACCCCTTACGTCTCAGTCCCTGAGCCTCAACCCCTGAGTCTCAGTCCCTGAGCCTCCGAGTCTCGAAGAGAGGATGCGTCGCCTCATGCACGTGTTGTCCTTGGTCTGCTCCCTCAGCCCCTCGCCGACGCCGTCCAGCAGTCACCTGCTGTCGGACCAGGTCATGGAGGAGTTCAAGAAGCTGGGTGCCACGGGTGAGACGATCCGGGTCGCCGACCACGACGTCCGCCCCGGCGTCGAGATCGACATGGGCGGGCAGGACGCCTGGCCCGCCCTGCGCGAGAAGGTCCTCCGGGCGGACATCCTGCTGCTCGCCACGCCGATCTGGCTCGGCCACCCCTCCAGCATCTGCCAGCGCGTCCTCGAACGGCTGGACGCGGAGCTGTCGGAGACCGACGACCAGGGGCGCCTGCTCACCTACGGGAAGGCGGCGGCGGTGGTCGTCGTCGGCAACGAGGACGGGGCGCACAAGGTCAGCGCCGACCTGTTCCAGGGCCTCAACGACGTCGGCTTCTCCCTGGCGCCCGGCGCCGTGACGTACTGGGTCGGCGAGGCGCAGCACGGCACCGACTACAAGGACCTCGACGCCACGCCCGACGAGGTGGCGGCCACCACCCGCACCCTCGCCGCCAACACCTACCACCTCGCCGAGCTGCTGGCCGAGCGGCCCTACCCGCCCTCGTGACCCGCCGCCCCGGCCCCCGCCCCGGGCATGGTCCCGGCCCGGCGGGAGACCCGGGGCCGTACGACTTCCCGGTACGAGCCACCCACAGGAGGCACTGATGCGAGCACTGACCTGGCACGGCAAGCGGGACGTGCGCGTCGACACCGTTCCCGACCCCGTGATCAAGGAGCCGACCGACATCGTCGTACGGACGACGTCCACCGGTATCTGCGGCTCCGACCTGCATCTGTACGAGGTCCTCGGGCCCTACCTCGATCCGGGCGACATCCTGGGGCACGAGCCGATGGGCATCGTCGAGGAGATCGGTCCGGGCGTCACCGAACTGGCGGTCGGCGACCGCGTCGTGGTGCCCTTCAACGTCAGTTGCGGCACCTGCTACATGTGCGGCCTCGGCCTGCACTCGCAGTGCGAGACCACCCAGGTCAAGGAGCGGGGGACCGGCGCCTCCCTGTTCGGCTACACCAAGCTGTACGGCCAGGTCCCCGGCGGCCAGGCCGAGTACCTGCGCGTCCCGTTCGGCAACACCCTGCCCATCAAGGTGCCGGAGGGCCCGCCGGACGACCGGTACGTCTACCTGTCCGACGTGCTGCCCACCGCCTGGCAGGCCGTCGACTACGCGAACATCCCGCCCGGCGGCACCGTCACCGTCCTCGGGCTCGGCCCCATCGGTGCCATGGCGGCCCGGATCGCGCTGCACCAGGGCGCGAGCCTGGTCGTCGGCGTCGACCTGGTGCCCGACCGGCTGAGCCGGGCGAGCCGGGACGGGGTCAAGGCCCTCGACCTGCGGCGGCACGGCAAGGACATCGGGGACGCGATCCGCGAGCTGACGCAGGGGCGCGGCACGGACGCGGTGATCGACGCGGTGGGCATGGAGGCGCACGGGGCGCCGGTGGCGAAGGCCGCGCAGTGGGGCGTGGGCCTGCTGCCCGACGCCCTGGCGGAGAAGCTCATGGAGCGCGTCGGCGTCGACCGGCTCAACGCGCTCTACGCCGCCATCGACATCGTGCGCCGCGGCGGCACCGTCTCGCTGTCCGGCGTCTACGGCGGGGCCGCCGACCCGATGCCGCTGCTCACGATGTTCGACAAGCAGATCCAGCTCCGCATGGGCCAGGCCAACGTGTGGCGCTGGGTGGACGACATCCTGCCGCTGCTCACGGACGACGACCCGCTCGGCGTGGACGACTTCGCGACGCACCGCCTGCCCCTGGAGGAGGGCCCGGAGGCGTACCGGACGTTCCAGGCCAAGGAGGACGGGATGATCAAGACGCTGCTGCAGCCGTGACACCCGCCGCGACCCCCTCCGTGCCGGTGCCGGTGCCGGTCCTGTACGAACGTGCGGCGGACGCGTACGACCGGCGCGGCGACTGAGGCACCGTGTCGCGCTGCCGTCGGCGGGTACGCGCGTCTCCACGCGGGCCGCGCCCCGCGGGTGGCGCTACGCGGGTCGCCTCACGCAGGTGGCGCCGCGCAGGTCGCGTCACGCCGGGCGTCCCGAGCGGCCCCGGCAGAGCCACGAACCACGAACGGAGACCGAGCGATGGAGAACATCCAGAACCCCCCGTCCCCCGGCAAGGACGGCCCGCCCGTGCCCAGGGACCTGCCCGACCAGCAGGCCTCGGACGAGCCGGACCCCTGGGACCTGGAGGAGGGCGCGGGCGAGCCGGACGCCGAGCGGGAGTCCGAGGGCACCTCGGGCCGGGGCGGCCGGAACGAAGGCGAGGCGGACGGCGAGGACGTGCCCGAGACGGACGAGGCAGGCACCGGCAGGGCCGGTCAGGGCGAGGCCCCGCGGTCCCGGCCGGCGTCGGGCAGCGACGACCCGGAGCCGGAGGAACCCACGGCCTGACGGCGGGAGGAGCCGACGGCCCGGCCCCGGGCGGACGCGTGAGCCAGGATGTGCGGGACGGCCTCGCGCAGGCCGGTGAAGTGCCGGTGCACGCCCTTGACCGCGACCGCGGCGTTCACGCCCCACACCGTCATCCCGGCGCGCAGCCCGGCCTCCACGCCGGACGGCGCGTCCTCGACGACCAGGCAGTCCTCCGGCGCGGCGCCCAGCCGCGCGGCGGCCAGCAGGTAGGGCGCGGGGGACGGCTTGCCCTCCTCGACCGCGGCGGCGTCCACGACGACCTCGGGCACCGGCAGCCCCGTCCGCAGGAAGCGGCCGCGGACCCGGTGCTCGTAGTTCGAGGTCACCAACGCCCAGGCGCCCGCGGGTAGTTCGCGCAGCAGGCGCGCCGCGCCGTCGAAGGCCGCGTAGTGGCCGGACCGGACGTCCTCGTCCTCCAGCGCGTGCAGCAGGGCCAGGCACGCGCGGGGGTCGCGGTCCGCGGCGACCTGCGCGAAGGTCTCCACGGGGCGGGTGCGCAGCGCGACCCGGTGGACCTCATCGACGTCGAGGCCGTACCGCTCCGCCCATGTCGCCCAGACCCGGCGCTGGTTGGCCACCGCGTCGATCAACGTCCCGTCGACGTCGAACAGGACGTACGTGCCGTGCGCGGGGCCGCCCGTGCGTGCGAGTGCGTCAGTCACGCGCTGATCATGCCAGTCGGAGAACAGGGCAGGACAGGTGCGGTCTTGGGCGGAACGTCCCTGGGAGTACCTGGGAGTACGGGGAGCCCGGGGGCGGGCGCGGCCGACGCGATCCGGACACTGCCGCGGGCGCGCGGCGGCGTGTGCTTCCGTGCGCTCCTCCGCCACGTGCCCGTGCAGGGTGGACGATGGAGCGTCAGCGGAGTCCGCCCGAGAGGAACGACAGGCCATGGCCAAGAGCGCCGGGAGCGCCGGGAGCAAGGACAGCCTCGCGAGCGACACCCCGTGGGAGCGGGCCGTCGTGGTCGGGGGAGGGTACGCCGGGCTTGTCACCGCGCGGGTCCTGGCCGACCACTTCGCCGAGGTCCTCGTCCTGGAGCGCGACCCGGTCGGCCCGGACACCGGCGTGCACCCGCACGTCCCGCAGGGCTACCACGCCCACGCGCTGCTCGCCCGGGGCGGCGACGTCCTGGAACGGCTCTTCCCCGGCCTCCGGTCGGAGCTGGAGGAGCTGGGCGCCCCCGTCTTCGACTACGGCGAGCGCATCAGCTTCCTGCTGCCCACCGGCTACGCGCCCCGCGACCCGGTCGGCGTGCCCATCCAGACCTGCACCCGGGACGAGCTCGAACGGCAACTGCGGCAGCGGGTGTCGGCGCTGGCCCGGGTCCGGCTGCTGCCCGGCACCCGCTGCGAGACGGTCACGGGCAGCGGCCCCGGCCGCCTCGACCGCGTCCGCTACCGCGGGCCCGACGCCGACGGGCCGACCGAGGTCACCGCCGACCTGGTGGTCGACGCCTCCGGCCGCTCCACGTCCGTCGACCGCTGGCTCGGCGACGCGGGCCTGCCGGTGTCCGGCAAGGCCGTCGTCAAGGCGAAGATCACCTACACGTCCGCGTCCTACGCCCGCCCGCCGCGGGACAGCCAGGACTTCGACATCGCGTACCAGATGACCTTCGCGCCCGGCGTGCCGCGCGGCGGGGTGGTGCTCGCCGTGGAGCGGCACCGCTGGATGAGCTCGCTGTTCGGCTTCGAGCGGCACGTGCCGCCCGCCGACGACGACGGCTACCTCGACTTCGCCCGCTCCCTGGACAACCCGCGCCTCGCCGAACAGATCAAGAACGGCACCCGGGAAGGGGAGATCCACCGCTACACCAACCCCGGCAACGAGTGGCGGCTGCACCACAAGAACGCCCGCTGGCCCGAGCGGCTGCTCGCGGTCGGCGACGCGGTCTGCCTGTTCAACCCCGTGTACGGCCAGGGGCTCACCGTCGCCGTGCTCGAAGCGGAGCTGCTCGCCCGGCTGCTGCGCGAGCGCCGGGCCGGCACACGGGACCTCGACGGGCTCAGCCGGGCCTACCAGCGCGGCGCCGCCGCGCTCATCAAGGTGCCCTGGACCCTGGCCAGCAGCTCGGACCTCATGTGGGCACCCGGAGACGGCCAACCGCGCTCGGCGCGCTTCGCGCACTGGTACAACCGGCAGGTCCTCGCGGTCGCCGTCCACGACCCGGACGTGTGGGCCCGGTTCGTGCGGGTGCTGAACATGATGGCCCCGCCGTCGCTGCTGCTGCGCCCGTCCGTGATCGCCAAGGTGGCGCGCCGGTCCCTCACCCGCCGGCCGGGGTGAGGGCGCACGGCGGCCGGGCGCGTCAGAGGAGCAGGACGAGCGCGTAGACGAGGAAGAAGGCGGCCACCAGCACCACCATGCCGATGATCAGGGTGAGGGGTCCCTTGGCCCATCCTTTCGGCGGATTGTGCACCTCGCGGGGGCCCGCTCCCGGCATGCTGCTCTCCGCGGGCGGGGTCTCCCCGGGAGGGACGCTCCCACCGGCGTCCAGGCCTGTGGTGCTCTGCGGGTCCGGATCCGGGTTCGGTTCCGGGTTCGGATTCGTCGAAGAGGTCATGGGATATGAATCCCCCTAATCGTCGTATTGCTCACCTTCCGGGCTGAATGGGTGGGTGATCCCGGGCCGTGTGGAGGGGGCACCCGGGGAAACCCGTACGTCGTCCGCAGTCGAAACCCTGGAGGTCCCGTGACCGCGTCCACCCCTTCTTCCCCCCGAGTGGCCCTCATCACGGGCGCCGACTCCGGCATCGGGCGGGCCACCGCCGTCCGCCTCGCCGAGGCCGGGCTCGACATCGGGATCACCTGGCACGGCGACCACGAAGGCGCCGAGGAGACGGCCCGGGAGGTCGGCCGGCACGGCCGGCGCGCGGCCGTCGCCCAGATGGACCTGTCCCGCCCGGCGGAGGCGGCGCAGGTCATCGACGACCTCGCCGAAGAGCTCGGCCGGGTCGACGTCCTGGTCAACAACGCCGGCACCGGCACCGCCACCCCGTACCTCGACCTGACGCACGAGGACGTCCAGCACGTCATCGACGTCGACCTCGTCGGCCCGTTCCTGTGCGGCCAGCGCGCCGCGCGCCGCATGATCCGGCAGGGGAGCGGCGGCCGCATCGTGAACGTGACCTCGGTGCACGAGCACCAGCCCCGCGTGGGCGCGGCCCCCTACTGCGCCGCCAAGGGCGGCCTCGGCCTGCTCACCCAGGTGATGGCGCTCGAACTCGCGGAGCACGGCATCACCGTCAACTCCGTCGCGCCCGGCGAGATCGCCACCCCCATGACCGGGCAGGAGGACACGGACGTGCACAAGGAGCAGCGCCCCGGGATCCCGCTCGGCCGCCCGGGTGACGCCCGTGAGATCGCCGCCGTCATCGCCTTCCTCGCCGGTCCCGACGCGTCGTACGTCACGGGCGCGTCCTGGGTCGCGGACGGCGGCATGCTGCGCATGGGGCCGCAGGCCGGCTCGCACCTCCGGAGCGACGAGTGGCGGCGCCCCTGAGCCCGGCCGCAGGAACGGGGCCGGGGGCGGGCCGGGGGAGCGGGGCGGGAGGTGCGGGGTCGGGGGAGTGCGGCCGGGGGCGCGGGACCAGGGGCGCTGAGCCGGAGGCGGCGGTGGCCGGGGCGGGGTGCCCGTGTCAGATGTCGTGACCCCGGGCCCTGAGCCACCGGTGCACGGCCTCCTTGTCGGCCACGGTCACGCGGGTGTGTCCCTCCCGCACGGGCCCCTCGTCCTCGTTGAAGGCCGTGTCCGTGACGCGGGCCGTGGCCCAGTCGGCCAGCTCTCGCGCCGCGTCGGCGGACAGGCGGCCTTCCCGCCACGCCTGCTCCGCGTGGTCCGCCGCTCGCGGCGCGTGCTCCGCCGCCTCCGCGAGCCACGCCGGGACCAGCCGTTCGACGACCTGCTGGTCCGAGGGGGTGTGCGTCGGTGCCGGGGTGGATTCCGTCATGGCTGTCGAGTCACCACCTTTCCGAAGGTGAAGCCGACGCGCGGAATCAGCCCAGGCCACCGCCGCCGAAGCTGCTGTTCCTGCCTTTCCTGTGGTCGGCCTCGTCCTGGGAGGGGCTGGGGTGCGTGCTCGACGTGCCGTACCCCTCCTTGAGCTCGTGCGGGGTGAGCCAGCCCCCGTCGTGCGGCACTTCGTCCGCGTCGCGGTACTCCCGGATCTCCCTGACGGGGCCGTCGGGCGGCAGCTTCGGCTGCTCCTCCGGGGTGGGCCGCCTGGACTCGCGTGCCTGGACCCGGCGCCCCCAGATGAACGCGCCGATGAGGACCGCGACCACGACCAGTCCGGCGATCCACATGAAGAGGTGGGTCGTGTGGGTGACGGCCAGTTCCCATTCCGTTGCTTCCATAAAAGGGATGTACCCGTCTGTGTCGGAAAAATAGCGAAAAATTAGGTATGGGGATGTGTCGGGCGGGAGAGCAGTGGCGCGAGGTCAGGGGGCTTCTTCATCGGGGTGGGCACGCTTGTCCAGCTTCCAGTACTCACCCGCGCACCCCGACGGCAGCGGCGGGAACCGGTGCCCCTTCACGTCGGTGCTCCAGTGGTGCTCCCCGCCGCAGTCGCACTCGTAGATCCCGCTGGAGGGCACGACCTCGCCGGGATGCCACGTCGTCTTGTCCTCGCTCATGGACCCAGGTCTACGCCGCCGCCCCCGGCCCCGCCACCCGGGCGCGGGTCGGAGGGCTCAGTCCTTCAGGCCGTAGAAGTGGATCGGCGTGTTCGGCTCGAAACCGATGCGGGGGTAGACCGGCGCCCCGGCCGCCGTCGCGTGCAGCGTGGCGCGGGTCAGGCCGGTGGCCCGGCCGCCCTCGTACAGCGCCTTGCGCGTCACCGCCTCACCGTAGCCCCGCCGCTCCCACCGCGGATCCGTGGCGACGAGCACCACGAACAGGCGGCCGTCCGTCTCCACCGTCGCGGCACAGGTCACCGGGACCCCGTCCCGCACCCCGAGGTACGCGTACACCTGGCTCGTCCACAGCGCGGACCCGACGAGCCCGTCGCGGCCGTCCTCCAGCGGGAAGCCGTAGGCGCGCGCGTTGAGGTCCGCGTACGCCCGCACCTGCTCGTCCGTGGTCACGCGGACGAACGTCAGCTCGGGGTGGGACGGCTCGGGCAGGGGCAGGAGGTCCCCGGCCATGCCGGTGCCGGGGAAGGCGTACGTGAAGCCCGCCTTCTCGGCGGCCGACCGGGCGCCCGCGCGCGCCTCGGGATCGAGCAGGTCCTCGAAGAGCCACAGGAAACCGGGGTGCTCCTTGGCGCGCATGATCTCCGCCGCCTCGCCCAGGCGCTGTGCGAGCAGTCCCGCGTCCGCGTCGGCCTCGGTCAGTGTCACGCAGTTCCAGAAGGCGAACCGGCAGTCGGCCCAGCGGACCGCGATGCCCGGCAGGTCCCGCACATCGGCGGCCGCGTCGCGGTCGAGCACCAGGGCCCGCCAGCCGACGGCGAGCTGCTCCATCGATTCGACCGCCTCGGCACGTCCCGCCATCAGAGCCTCCTGTGAGGTGCAGCTCGAAGAATCCCCTTGAGTAAATCCCTCCCTTTGTAAGCCACTTCGCGAACGCGCCGCTCACTTATGGACATGTCGGCCGCGGGGTGGCGGGAGGTGGCTCGTTCCGGTGAAAGCCGGGCGCGGTGCGGCGCTGTGCGTTTCCTTTGCCGTGCCGCGCCGCCACGGTGACCCTCTGCCGACCGTGGGGCCGGGCGCGGCCCCGTGCGGACCTCCGCCGCGGCTGGGCGGCCATGCCGACGTGCTGGAGCGAGGGGAGTCGCAGCGTGCTGAGCCGGATGCCGGGGAGATCGAGGAAGGGCGCCCCGTGGAGGCGTCACCGGACGGCGGCGCGGGCGGACCGGCTCGCGCCACCCTTCGACGGCCTGTCGGACACCCGCGGCGGCGCGTACGGGCCGGCCGAGGGCGGGGAGCCGGCCGCGTGAGGCCCGTGAGCGTGCCCCTCGCGCCGGGCCCCGGCGCGCGCCGGGGCCCGGCGGCGGGCGTCATGTGTCTGGGCCTGTTCATGCTGGGCGTGGACCTCACGGTGCTCAACGTCGCCGTGCCGCAGTTGCGCGACGGCCTCGGCGCCAGCACGGCACAGGTGCAGTGGATCGTCGACGGCTACGCCCTGGTGCTCGGAGGCACGGTGCTGGCCGTCGGCGCGCTCACCGACCGGTGGGGACGCAGGCGCTGCTTCGTCCTCGGCGTCACCGCCTGCGCACTGGCCTCGGTCCACGGGGCCGTGGCCGAGGAGCCCTGGCAGGTGGCGCTGGCCCGCTGCGGAATGGGCGCGGGCGCCGCGCTGCTGATGCCCGCCACGCTCGGGGTGCTGCACGGCCTGTTCCCGGAGCCGGAGCTGCGCCGCCGGGCGATCGCCGCGTGGGCCGCCGTCGGGGGCCTGGGCGGGCTGAGCGGCCCGGTCGTCGGCGGCTGGGTGGTCGAGCACTCCTCGTGGCGGGCCGCCTTCTGGATCAACCTGCCGCTGGCCGTGGTGATCGTCGCGGCCGCGCTGCTGGTCGTACCGGAGTCCCACGGCCGCCGCGACGCGACGTTCGACCTCGTCGGCGCCGCGCTGTCCACGGGCGGGCTGCTCGTCCTCGTGTGGGCCGTCATCCAGGCCCCGCACGCCGGCTGGACGAGCCTCACGGTGGCCGGGGCGCTCGTCCTGGGCGGAGCGCTGCTCGCCGGGTTCGTCGGCTGGGAGAAGCGGACGCCCGCGCCGATACTGCCGCTGGAGCTGCTGGCGCGCCCCGGGGTGGGGTGGGCCGCGACCGCGCTGGCCCTGATGTCGTTCGCCCTGTTCGGCGCGCTGTTCGTGCTGACCCTGTACCTCCAGGGCGTACTGAGGTACAGCCCCTCGGCGGCCGGGGTGCGGACGCTGCCGCTGCCCGGCGGTCTCGCCCTCGGGGCGGCCGCGGCGGTGCTCACCCAGCGCCGGTGGGGCGTCAAGGCGACGGTCGTCACCGGCCTGCTCGTGGTCGCGGCGTCCTTCGTCGTCTGGACGACCACCACGGACACCTCGGGGTACGCGCGGTGCGCCCTGTTCCAGGTGATCGCCGGACTCGGCGCCGGACTGGTCGCCGCCGCCGGTACGGAGTCCGTGATGGACTCCGTACCCACCGAGCGGGCCGGCCTTGGCTCGTCCGTCAACGACGCCACCCGCCAGGTGGGCTCCGCGCTCGGCGTGGCCGTCCAGGGCAGCCTGCTCTCGTCCGTGTTCACGTCGCTGTTCGTCGACGCGCCGGCCGGGCTCCAGGCCCCGCGTGGGGTCACCGAAGCCGCCCGGCACAGCCTGCCGGCCGTCCCGGACGAGGCGGCCGGGCTGCCGCCCGCGCTGCGCCTCGCGGTCCTCGGCGAGGCCCGGCACGCCTTCGTCCAGGCCATGACGGCGACGGCGGCCCTCGCCGGTGCCGTCACCCTGCTGACCGCCGTGGCCGTCGCCCGCTGGCTGCCGTCGGCCGCGGGGCGGGGCACGGGCGGTGCCCCGGTTCAGCCGGTCCGGTCCGAGGCGGGCCAGACGTAGGGCAGGTCGTCGGGGACGCCGGGGAACAGCGCCGCGTAGATCTCGGGGTCCTTGCGCCGCAGGGCCGACTGGTGGCTGCGGTGGAAGGCGGGGTCGCCCAGCCACGGGGGCAGCTCGCCGTCCGCGGCCAGTTCCTCCTGCGTACGGACGCCGCCGTCGGGCCGGTGGGCGGTGAAGTCGGTCAGCAGCGTGGTGGCGCAGGTGTCCGCCCGGCCGGTGGCCGTCCAGACGCCGCAGATGTCCAGGCCGTAGCGGACGAGGGCCTCCTCGTAGCCGGTCCACATGCGGACCGCCGGGTGGTTCCGCCAGCCGTACCCGGGCACCGTGAGACCGCGCAGCACCTGCAGGGCCTCGACCCGCTGCTTGCCCAGGCGCCGCGCGTCGAGCGCGGCGGCGGACGCGGTGAAGTCCGGGAAGGGCAGGAACGTCTGCATGGGCATCCTGGTGTGACGGGGCGCCGCGCCCACTGCGGGCACCCGGCCCGGAGCCGGGCACGACGCGCGGCGGACGGAACGCCCCGGCCGGAACAGTGGTACCGGGGCGGGTGGTGGCCGGGGCCCGGCCGGGGTGGTGGTCGTGCGGCCAAGGGGTGGTGGCCGTGCCCCGGTCCGGACGGTGGTCGTACGGTGACCGACCGGACGGTGGTCGTACGGTGACCGACCGGACGGTGGTCGTACGACCGGGGAGTGGTGCCCGAGCCCCCGCCCGGACGGCCGCCGTACGGCCGGAGGCGACGGCCCGTGCCCCGGCCGGGACGGTGGTCGTACGGCCGGGGCACGGGGTCGGGGACGGGGACAGCGGGCGGGCCGGGGAGGGGCCTGCTCAGGCGGCGGTGAACCGCTCCCAGGCGCGGTGCTTGCCCATCAGGCCGGTGAGCTCGGCCAGCGCGGCCGTGCCGGAGTCGGCGACCACCACGCCCGGCGCGGCGGCGGGCACGCCGGAGGCCTCCAGGAACGCCTCGCCGCCGCTCCACGCGCCGATGGCCTTGCCGTGCCGGTACGCCTCCGACACCAGCAGCGCGACGCGCGGGTCGCCGGCCTCCCGTGTCGGGAGCGTGGGGAGCGCTTTGGCGTCCCGGGCGCCGTGCGCGTCGGCGCCCGCGCTCGGGACCCCGGCGAGCAGGATCGCGTCGAACTCGACGGACCGCGCGGTGGCGAAGGTGCGCTGCACGGTCACCGTGCCGCCGCCCGAGCCCAGGACGCCGCCGGTCGGGGCGACGACCAGCGGGACCATGCCCGCGGTGAGGACCGCCTCGCGGACCGCGTCCACGCCCTCCAGGTCGCCGTCGGGGCCGGTGACGATGCCGATGATCCGGCCCTCCGTGGGCCAGGTGCGGCCCACCTGCGACAGGGCCGGGCTGGGCTCGACGTCGGCCAGGGGCACGGTCGGCTCGGGCGCGGGCAGGCCGAGGCCGGTGGCCACCTCGGCGCACAGGACCGGGTCGATGTTCGCCAGGACCTGCAGCGCCCGCTCCTTGACGGCCTGCTCGTAGCACTTGCCGAGTTCGAAGGTGTAGGCGGCGATGATGTGCTCCCGCTCGATCGGCGTCATGCTCAGCCAGAACCGCCGCGGCTGGCTGAAGTGGTCCGCGAACGACTCCGGCGCCTGCCGGACCTTCGTGGCCTCCGGCACGCGCACGGGCGCCTCGACGAACGCCCCGGTCTCGGCACCCGCGTGGAAGGGGCAGCCGCCGTCGAGCGAGTTGGGGCGGTAGGGCGCCACGCCCCGGTGCACGGCCGTCTGGTGCATGCCGTCGCGCTGCATGTCGTTGACGGGGGCGTGCGGGCGGTTGATCGGCAACTGCGGGAAGTTGGGCCCGCCGAGCCGGGTGATCTGGGTGTCCAGGTAGGAGAACAGGCGCCCGGCCAGCAGGGGGTCGTCGGTGACGTCGATGCCCGGGACCAGGTGGCCGACGTGGAAGGCGACCTGCTCGGTCTCGGCGAAGTAGTTCGACGGGTTGCGGTTCAGCGTCAGCAGGCCGACCGGCTGCACGGGGGCCAGCTCCTCGGGCACGAGGTTGGTCGGGTCCAGCAGGTCGATGCCCTCGAAGGTCTGGTCGGGGGTGTCGGGGAAGACCTGGATGCCCAGCTCCCACTGCGGGTACGCGCCGGCCTCGATGGCGTCGGCGAGGTCCCGGCGGTGGAAGTCCGGGTCGACGCCGTTGATGATCTGCGCCTCCTCCCACACCAGGGAGTGCACGCCCAGCTTGGGCTTCCAGTGGAACTTCACCAGCGTCGTCTCACCCGCGGCGTTGACCAGCCGGAACGTGTGGACGCCGAAGCCCTCCATCATCCGGTACGAGCGCGGGATGCCGCGGTCGGACATGTTCCACAGCGTGTGGTGCGCCGCCTCGGAGTGCAGGGTGACGAAGTCCCAGAACGTGTCGTGCGCGCTCTGCGCCTGCGGGATCTCCCGGTCCGGGTGCGGCTTGCCCGCGTGGATGACGTCCGGGAACTTGATGGCGTCCTGGATGAAGAAGACCGGGATGTTGTTGCCCACCAGGTCGAAGACGCCCTCGCTGGTGTAGAACTTGGTCGCGAAGCCCCGGGTGTCGC
The DNA here is from genome assembly GCF_014656095.1 of Streptomyces longispororuber. Lineage (GTDB taxonomy): Bacteria > Actinomycetota > Actinomycetes > Streptomycetales > Streptomycetaceae > Streptomyces > Streptomyces longispororuber. The sequence continues at coordinate 23,825 of NZ_BNBT01000002.1, read as the reverse complement.
GCACCGTGTCGGACGAGCCGCGCGAGCCGAGGACCGTGGAGAACCGCACGAACACCGGCGTCTCCTCGTCCTCGGCGAGGAAGGCGGCCTTGGTGACCTCGGCGGCCGTGCCGTAGCTCTGGAACACGCCGTGCGCGGCCGCGCCCCGGGCGTGGACCACGCGCTCCGGGATGCGCTCGTGGTCGAAGTGCATGACCTTCTCGCGCAGATGGTGGTCCTGCAGCAGGACCGGCCCCCGCGGCCCCGCCTTGAGCGAGTGGTCGGTGTCGTACAGGCGGGTGCCCTGAGCGGTCGTCAGGTAGGCGCCCGACTGGGCCATCCGGGCCTGCTCGACGCCGGTCGGCTGGCCGGTGGGCGACACGGTGTCCGGGCCGCTCTGGTCCGGCTTCGGCGGCAGCGGCTCGCGCGGCTCCGTCGGCTCCGCCACCGTGGGGGACTCCGGCCCGGGCTTGCCCGGAATCCTGTCCTGCGTGCCGCCGTCGCCCTGCAGGCCGTCGGCGATCTTCTGGGCTGCCCGCTTGAGGGGGTTGGCCTCACTCATCGAGGACGCTTCCTTCGTCTCTGGCCGGCCGCCGTCGTGGTGGCCGGGCGTAGGGATGCCGCTGCACGGGGAGGAGTGGAGCGCCATACCTGCATGTGTCTGTGTGTGTTCGTATGTGTCGTTGTACGTCTTCGTATGCCTGGGTATGGGTTTCCGTCGCTGTCAACGTCTCACGGGGTGGTGGGCCCCGCACCGCTCGCGCGTCGACGGAGTGACCCGGTGCGCCGCCCGGGTGCGGGTCGGCTGCCCGCTCCATGTACCCCGTCAACGGGGAACATTCGCGCGCGGCTCGAACGGCGTCCCGGGGGTCGGCGCGCGGTGGCCCGCGGAACCCTCGGTGCTGCCCTGAAAGCGCAGTATGCGGCTTTTCGCGCTAGAAAGGAGGCTGCTGCGTGTCCTTGTGTGTGCCCGTAGGGCGCCAGCCTGAGAACGGGATGAGTGAGGAGAGAGCATGCGGCTGTCTTTTCTGGGACCGCTTTTCGAGCGCCCCGGCCCGTGGGCCACCGTCTACTTCGACGTCGCCCAGAACGACGAGGCCGGCGCGAAGCGGCGGGAGCTGTCGGTGCAGGACGCGTGCCGGACGCTGGAGGGGCAGGGCGCGGACGCGCCGACCACGCGAGCGGTGCGCGAGGCCCTGGCGGCCGTCGGCCCCGCCGAGGACCCGGCCGGCCGCGTGGTCTTCGCCGCCGGCGGGGAAGTGGTGCTCAGCCACCGTCTCTCCCGGCCGCCGCAGCGGCAGATCGCCTGCTGGGCGCCGCTGCCCCGGCTGACGCCGCTGGTGGAGCTGGCGGGCCAGGACCCGGTGTGCCTGGTGGCGTACATCGACCGGACCGGCGCGGACTTCGAGTTGCGCGGGGCGGCGGGGCCGCGGGACGCCGGGCAGGTGGAGGGGCGGCAGTGGCCGGTCCACCGGGCGGCCACCTCCGACTGGTCCGAGCGGCACTTCCAGCTCAAGGTCGAGAACACCTGGGACCACAACGCCGGTGAGATCGCCGAGGCGCTGGCCTCGGCGTACGAGGAGTCGGGCGCCGACATGATCGTGCTCGTCGGCGACCCCCGGGAGCGGCCCGCCGTACGGGAGCGACTGCCGGAGGACCTGCGGGACGTGACGGCGGAGACGGAGCACGGCGGGCGCGCCGCGGGCTCCTCCTCCGCCGCGCTGGAGGAGGCCGTCGAGCGGGCCAGGGAGCAGCACACCCGGCGGCGCCTCGACGAGGCGCTCGACCGGTTCCGCGCCGGGCGCGCGGACAACGGCCCCGGGGACGCGGTGGAGGGCGTGCCCGCGCTGGTGGAGGCGGCCCAGGGGCACCGCATCGACACGCTGCTCATCCGGCCCGACGGCGCGGACCTGGCCAAGGAGACGTGGGTCGGCGGCGAGCCCGACCAGGTGGCCGTGCGCCGCACCGACGCGCAGACCCTGAGCGAGGGCGGCGAGGCGACACCGGTGCGCGCCGACGACGCGCTGCTGCGGGCGGCCGCCGCGACCGCCGCCGACGTCCTGCTCGTTCCCGCCGCGGACGGGGACGGCACGGACGTCCCGTCCGGCGGTCTCGGCGCCCTGCTGCGCTGGACGTACGAACAGGCACCCGTCTAGCGGCGTCGGCCGCCCGGGGCGCGGAGGGGCGGGACCGCGCCTGGCGGTCCCGCCCTCGGGCGGCGGAGGGACGGCGTCTCAGCCGGTGTTCCCGGGGCGTTCGCCCTTCGGGCCCCGGCCGCGCTCGGTGCGCGGCCCGTCGCTCTGCCAGTGGGGGTCCCGCTGCAAGGACGTGTTCGCGGCGTCGTTGGCGTCCTGGTCGGAGATCCCCGACCGCTCCGCCTCCTTGCGGAGCCTGGCCCGCTTGGTGTCGTACTTCTTGCTGCCGGGCTGGGGCACGACAATCACCTCCTCCAGCGGGGTTCCCCCGCCCTCCAGCGCCACAAACGAACAAAACATATAAATTCGGGCACGCTGCCTCGATGGCGGCGCGGGTGTCCGCCCGGTCCGGTGGCGACGGGGGTGGGGAGCGCGGACGATGGTGGGGCGGGCGGGGACCACGACCGCGACACGGAAGGGCCGAGTGCCATGGCGAACCCCCAGCAGCCGGAGATGCGGCGCAGCGACAAGGGAGCGAGCACTCCCCAGGACAGCCGGGAGCTCAAGGCGTCACAGGAGAGCAGGCGCGGCTCCCGGGCCCACGGCACGGACCGCGGTGGCAAGGGCGGCGGCGAAGGGGGCGGCACGCCGCCCGCGCAGCGCCCCGACCACCCGAGCTGACCACCTGGGCCGAGCCGACCACCTGGGCCTAGTGATCAGGGCTGAGGTGATCTCCCGAACCGAGGCGGTACGCGTACGCGCTACGAGCCCGGCGCGTCGGACCTTCCGGCGAACCGGGCGAGGTAGGCCTCGGCCCCGGCGGGGTCCAGCAGCCACGGGCCGTAGGACGGCGGATCGGCGTAGCCGTTGGCGAAGCGGTGGGCGACCTCCGGCTCGTCGAAGGCGGTTTCCAGGACCCGGCGCGCGTGGTCGGGCTGCGGCTCGCGCAGCATGAACTCGGTGAAGGCGTGCGTGTGCCGGGCGCCGTCCCAGTACGCGGCGAAGGTCCGCCGCATCCACGCCTCGTCGAAGGGCAGTTCGCCGCGCTCCCGGATGGCGGCGAGGTAACTGCTCGCCGCGCGGGCGGCGTTGTTGGCGCCTTGGCCGGTGATCGGGTCGTGGACGGCGACGGCGTCCGCGAGGCCGAGCACGGCCCGGTCGCCCACGCGCGCCACCGGGCGGCGGACCGCCGGGGTGATGCCGCCGTACAGGGCGGCCCCCGCGTCGGTGGGCACGGCGTCGCGGAACCGCTCGTACTCCCACGGCGCGTACGTCCGCAGCAGCCCGAGGGCGCGCCGCAGGCCGTCAGCGGCGGAGGGCCGGTCGGCCCAGCAGTCGTACGCACCGCCCCACTTGCCCTCGAACAGCAGGATGTCGCACGGGCCGCCCACCGTCAGGGCGCGCAGGATGATGACGTCACCGGTCGTGGGCACCCCGGTGTTGCGGACGTACGCGGCGGCGGGGTCGGAGCCGTCGTGCGCGCCCCCGCGCACGTAGAAGCAGGCGAGTGTCCGCGCGGGCCGGTCGTGGCGGGGCCAGGAGGGGTCGGGGGCGAAGAGCGCGGACAGCTCGCCGCGCCCGGTCGCGAGCACGGTGAGCTCGTGGGCGGCGGCGAGGGCCCCCACGTCGGCGGGGCCGGCGGACCGGTACTCCGGGCGGCCGCCGCGCTCCTCGAACAGCTCCAGCCACGCCGCCAGCTTCACCCGCTGGTCCACGGAGCGCACCTCGTCGTCGAACCGTGCGGCGAACCGGCGCACCGGTGCCCGGGGTTCGGCCTCCGGCTCCCAGGTGCTGAGCTCGAACCCCGGCATCACGGGCGCCGTGTCGTCCCACAGCGCGAGCCCGGCCGCCCGTTCGAGGCGCAGGGCCGGGCCGAACATGAGCTGGGTCGAGGTGACCCGCCCGCCCCGGACCTCCTCGGGCCGCCGGTCGGCGACCAGCGTGACGTCGTACCCGGCGTCGAGCAGCCCGAGCGCCAATTGCAGCCCCGCCTGTCCGGCCCCCACGATCGCGATCCTGCGCACCTCGTCCTCCTTCCGCCTCCGGCCGCACCGGCCGGGCACGGTGCAGTCCTACCCGTGCGGGGCGTCGGGTCCCCGCGCCCGGACGGGCCCGCGCCCGGACGGGGCGCAGGGCGCGGCAGCGGCGGGGGACCGGGGCGAGCGGTCCGGCGGGGCGACCCGAGCGGGGCACGCCCCTCACTCCGGCTTGGCGCGGCTGCCCCGGGCGCTCAGGGAGCGGATCGGCCTGATCAGCCCCCGGTAGACGGGGCGTACCAGGCGCCCGGGAAGGTGCCGGTGCCGTTCCTCCAGCCAGACCCGCGCCCGGGGGTGTCCCGCGATGGGCGACCAGCGGTCGAAGTCCGGGGGCTTGGACGCGTGGAACGAGATGCCGCACAGGTGCTTCGTACTGACGAAGCCGTACTGGCCGGGGCTGACCAGCCGCACCGGAGCGCCGTGGCCGCCGTCCAGCGGCTGCCCGTCGAGCCGGTCGGCGAGGAGCACGTCCTCGGCCAGCGCGTCCTCCAGCCACGCGGTCGACCGGTAGCCGTCGAGCCCCTCGAACACGACATGGCTGATCCGCGCGCCCGGCCTGAGCAGCGGTTCGATCCGGGTGCGGTAGAAGGGCCCGAACGCGACCCCCTCCCACAGCAGGTTGGTGGCCGACCACCCGGCGACGCAGTGGAAGTCGGCCCGCAGCTCCCTGCGCGGCAGGTGGGCGAGGTCCGCCACGGACAGCGTGAGGGTCTCGGTCAGGGCCCCGCCGATCACGATCACCGGGTCGGCGGGGACCGGCGGGGGCGGGCGGTGGAGATGGGTGCCGAAGCGCGGGAACCCGTCGGCGGCACGTTGGCCCGGGGGAAGCGTCATGTCGGTCCTCCACGGGGCGGGTGTCGCACGGCGTCACCTCGGCGCGCCCCGGGCGCGGTGCCGGAGCCCGGTGTCCGGGCCGGGGCCCGGGGGCCGGGCGGCGGTGCGGCAGCGCACCCCTGATCCGTACAGTGCTGTATGGACAACGACAGTAGGCTGATCCATACAGTGCTGTACAGAAGGCGGAGAGGTGACCTGCGTCATGGCCACGGTGCGTACGCCGCGCGGCAGTTGGATCGCCGAGGGCCTGCGGGCGCTGCGCGACGGCGGGGTGGAAGCGGTACGGATCGAGCTGCTCGCCCAGGCGCTCGGCGTCACCCGAGGGGGCTTCTACTGGCACTTCTCCGGCCGTCAGGCCCTGTTGGAGGACATGCTCGACGCCTGGGAGCGGGACGTGACCACGGCGGTGATCGAGAAGGTCGAGGCGGGCGGCGGCGACGCGCGGACCAGGCTGCGGCGGCTGTTCTCCCTCGCCGCGTCCGGCGACGGCCTGCTCACGGACCTCCACACCGACTCCGCGGTACGCGACTGGGCGCGGCGCGACCCGGCGGTGGCGGAGCGGCTGCGGCGGGTCGACAACCGGCGGATGGACTATCTGCGCCGCCTGTTCGGCGGCTTCTGCGCCGACCCCGAGGAGGTCGAGGTCCGCTGCACGCTCTGCTTCACGGTGTGGATCGGCAACCGGCTGCTGACCGTCGACCACGGCGGCCGCAGCGCGGCCGAGGTCATGGAACTCATCCAGCAACGCCTGTTGCGCTGACGTCACGTGATGCGGCACGCGTCCCTGACCCCGGCCGTTCGCGCCCACGGGCTACGACAAGTCGGTTGCGGGAGGCCGGTGAGAACAGGCCGGGGAGAACAGGTTGGTTACGACAGGTCGGTCACGACAGGTCGGTGAGGAGGCCGTCGAGGGCCTTCTTGAGCGCCTCGGAGGTGGCGGTGTCGAACCACGTGGTGCGGATGCGTTCGTTGCTCCCGTTCGGGGTCTCGTGGTCGGCCGCGAGCTGGTGCAGGGAGCGGGACTCGTCCCCGAGGGAGCGGCCGACGCCCTGGAAGAGACCGCGGACGTAGCGTTCGGCCTCGCCGGGGTCGACGCCGTGCCCGGCGGCCCACGTCGTGAGCGTGGCGAGGTACGCGTAGTGGGCGGTCAGTGTCCCCGTCAGCGCCGAGAACACGTTGTACGCCGCCTCGTCCGCGACCGGGAGCACACCGCCCAACCGCGTGAAGAGGGCGTCCACTTCGGGGTGCGAGGGGTACACCACCGTGACGGAGCGGCGCTCGCGGACGGCCGGCAGGGGAATGGCCCGCACCAGCGGGGCCGCGGTGTCCAGGGTCCGGCGCAGCTCGTCGTTGCCGACCCCGGCCATGACGTTGACCACCGTCTTGTCGCCGCCCACCCGCAGACCGGACAGGGCCGCGTGCCGGTCCTGGCGGCGTACGGCGATGACGACCAGTTCGGAGCGGTCCACGACCTCTTGGTTGTCGGCGCACACCCGCACGTTCTTGTGGCGCCCGGCCAGTTCGGCGGCGGTGCGGGCGCCCCGGGGGGACAGGAACACCTCCGGCGACGGGCCGCTCCCGTCGCACAGGCCCGCCACCAGGGCCCGGCCGATCTCGCCCACTCCTATGATGCCGATGCGTTCCACTGCGTGTGCCTCCATGAGGTGGGGGGCCCGGGGGCGGGCCTCGGTGAGAGGTGAAGTCCCTTGGTGTGCCTCCATGATGACGTTGGTGGTGTGCGGACGGTGGCCCGCCCCCGGCGCGGAAATTGCGTCGACATCCGGCCCTTCGACGCGCTGTGATGATCCCGACCGCCCGCCGACCGCGGTGGGCCGATCCCGGGAGCGGTTTCTGTGACGACCCGAGCAACGGATGCGGCCGGGCCCGCGGAGGGCACGCGCACCGATCCCGCGGAGGGCACGCGCACCGACCCCGCGGAGGGAGTGCGACCCGAGCCCGCGGAGGACGTGCGCCCCGCCATCGACACCGCGCTGGTCAGGCGTCTGGTCGACACGCAGTTCCCGCAGTGGGCCGGTCTGCCTCTCGAACGGGTCGAGCCGGGCGGATCCGACCATGTGATCCACCGGCTCGGCACGGAGCTGTCCGTACGGCTGCCCCGCCACGCCGGGGCCAGGGCACAGGCGGAGAAGGAGGCCGTGTGGCTGCCGAGGCTCGCCCCGCGGCTGCCCCTGGCGGTGCCGGTCCCGATGGGCGTGGGGCAGCCCGACTTCGGCTACCCCTGGCCCTGGGCGGTGTCGCGCTGGCTGGACGGACAGGTCGCGACCGTCGAGGCGCTGGCCGACTCGCGTGCGGCCGCCGTCGCGCTGGCCGGGTTCCTGACCGCCCTGCGGCGGTGCACGCCCGAGGACGTGCCGGAGCGCCCCACGACCGGCGACCTGGCCATGCGACCGCTGGCCGACCGGGACCGGGCCACGCGGGCCGCCATCGCCGACGTCGACGGCGTGTTCGACGCCGTGGCGCTGACCGGCCTGTGGGACGCCGCGCTCGCCGCGCGGGAGGAGGACCGCGGGCCGGTGTGGGTCCACGGCGACTTCCACACCGGCAACCTCCTGACGGCCGACGGCCGCCTCAGCGCGGTCATCGACTTCGGCGAACTGGGCATCGGCGACCCGGCCCGCGACCTGATCATCGCCTACACCCTCCTGTCGGCCACCGGCCGTGCCGTCTTCCGCGAGGCCCTCGACGTGGACGACGCGACGTGGCTGCGGGGCCGCGGCTGGGCCCTGGCCACCGGGCTGAACGCCTACACCACGTACGCCGCCGCCAGCCCCCGCGTCGCCGCCCAGACGACCCGGCAGATCAACCAGGCCCTCATCGGCTAGGGCGCGGCGTCCTACGGCCGTCGGCGCGGGCGGAACGGCACGCGCCGCGGCCGATGAGTTCCCGCGTGAGCGGCAGTCGTAAGGGATGGTGGGGGCGCCGCGGCCGCGTGTACGGTCGGCGGCACCCGCCCAGGCCACCCATACGTCACCACACAGAGGAACCAGAATGCGCACCCTCATCAGCACCGCCTTCATCTCGCTCGACGGCGTCATGGAGGCCCCGGGCGGCGAACCCGGTTACCGCAACTCCGGGTGGACGTTCAAGGACGTCGAGTTCCTCCCCGAGGCGTACGAGATCAAGGGCCGCGAGCAGGAGGAGGCCACCGCCATGCTGCTTGGACGGGCCAGCTACGAGGCGTTCAGTGCCGTGTGGCCCGGCATGGAGGACTTCGCCCGCTACCGGACGATGCCGAAGTACGTCGTCTCCACCACCCTCGCGGAGGGCGACCTGGTGGACAACTGGGGCGAGACGACGATCCTGCGCTCGCTCGACGAGGTGGCCGCGCTGAAGGAGACCGAGGGCGGTCCGATCATCGTCCACGGCAGCGCGTCGCTGAACCGGTCCCTCTCCGACGCGGGCCTCATCGACCGCTACCACCTGCTCGTCTTCCCGCTCCTGCTCGGCGCGGGCAAGCGGCTCTTCAGCGCCACGGACAAGGACACGCAGAAGCTGCGGCTGGTCGAGCACGAGGCCTACGCCAACGGCCTGCAGAAGAACGTCTTCGACGTCGTCCGCTGAGGCTGCTGGGTCCGCTGAGTCCGCTGAGGCCGCTCAGTGCGCTGGGTCCGCTGAGTCCGCTCAGTGCGCTGAGTTCGCTGAGTGTGCTGACGAGAACCTCGTCCTCGGCCGGCCGGCCGACCGGCCGCGTCCCGCCCGTACGCGGTGCGCGGCCGGCCCGCCGGTCAGGCAGTGGTTCAGCCCTTGCCGCAGAACTCCGCCTCGAAGACGTCCTCGTACGGCTTGCCGTCCTCCAGCCAGTCGCCGTTGATGTGGAAGGTCAGCGTGTGCTTGCCGTCGGCGGTGGTCGCCGAGCTGGTCAGGGAGCCCCAGACGATGCCGTCGTGCCCGTAGACCTTCACCCCGCACGACAGGGTGCGGACGATCAGCCCGGCCCCGTACTCGAAGAACGTGCCGGTCTCCACCGTGTCCAGCAACTTCCGCTGCTGGGCGGGCGGCAGCAGCTCCCCCTTGATCAGGGCGCTGTAGTAGCGGTTGAGGTCGCCCGTGGTGCTGATGACCTCGCCGGTCGCGCCCGACCACGCCGGGTTGTACTCCGTGGCGTCGTGGACCTCGGGGCCGGGGTTCGCCGCGTACAGCTTGGAGTAGCCGACCGGGTGGGGCGCGGGCATCGTCGGGTCGGTGCCGGGGAACGTGGTCTCGCGCAGCTTCAGGCGCTTGATGATGCGCTGTCCGGCCTCGTGCGCGTAGGTGTTGCCCGTGACCTTCTCGATGATCATGCCTGCGAGCACGTAGTTGGTGTTGGAGTAGTTCCAGCCGGTGCCGGGCTCGAAGTCGGGCGCGTACTTCAGTGCCATGTCGACGATCTGCCGCGGGGTGCGGGTTTCGTAGCGGTGTGCCAGGAAGCCCGGGCCGTTCATGTACTCCCGCCACTCCGGCGTGGACACCATGTCGTGCACGCCGCTGGTGTGGTTGAGGAGTTGACGTACCGTCACCTTGGTGCCGTCGTAGCCGTTGCCGCGCAGGACGCCGGGCAGCCAGCGCTCCACGGAGTCGTCCAGGCGGAGCCTGCCCTCGGCCTCCAACTGCAGCAGGACCACGGCGACGAAGGACTTGGTGTTGCTGCCCGCGCGCAGGTGGTCCGCCGGGGTGCGCTTGCGCTTGGTCGCGGTGTCGGCGTAGCCCGTCGAGCCGAACCACTTGCCCCGTGCGTCCTTCACCTCGGCGGCCACCCCCGGCATCCCGGCCCGCTCCAGGGCGTCGAGGGCGCGCTGGGTGGCGCCGTGCCCGCCGGACGCCTCGGCCGCGGTGCCGGTACCGGCGGCACAGGTCAGTGCCACGGCCGCGCTGAGCGCGACGGCGGCGCCCTTCAGGACGTTCCGTCTCCGGTGCGGTGCGCGTATGGACATGCGTATCCCCCAAGCGGTCAACAATGATCATGTATCGGGGGCAGTGTAGGCACAGGAGCCGTCGACGGGGCGACCTGTCGGCGTCGTGAAAGGCCCTGCCGCCGTGGGGGCTTCAGTTCCGGTACGCGGCCGCCGCGAGCCGGACGAAGGAGCGGACCAAGGGACGCGTGTCGCCCGTGTTCCACGCCACCACCGCGCGGCTCGGCGGCATGTCGGTCAGCGGCACCACGGTCAGGCCCGCGGGAGGTTCGTGCCCCAGGAGCGTCATGCCGACCGTGCCGTTCCAGAGGACGGCCTGGCGGCACTCCTGCACGGACCGCACCACCGGGCCCTCGCGCGGCTCCCCGCCGTTCCAGTACGCCTGCCAGAGCCGGTCGGTGCCCTCCGGGAAGACGAACCAGGGGCGGCCGGCCAGGTCGGCCAGGGCCAGGGCACCGTGGCGGGCCGGCGGGTCGTCGGCCCGCAGCAGCGCGCCCACCGGGTCGGCCCGCAGCTCGTGGACGGTCAGCCCGGTCTCGTCGAACGGCCCGCGGGTCAGGGCGACATCGACACGTCCCGCGTGCAGCCCGCAGGTGGGGTCGGCCAGGTCGGTCTCGCGGACGCGGACCTCGACGCCCGGGTGCTGCCGCCGGTAGGCACCGGCCAGCCTGGTGACGACCGGGTCGGCGCTGTCGCCCAGCACGCCGACGGTCAGGAGCCGGGCGCCGCCCGCCGCGGCCACCCGGGCGCGCACGCGGTCGGCCCGGCCGAGCAGGGCCCGCGCCTCGGTGAGCAGCACCGCCCCGGCCGGGGTCAGCGCCACACCGGCGGACGACCGGACGAACAGCCCGGTGCCGAGGTCGGCCTCCAGCCGTCTGACGGCCCGGCTCAGCGGCGGCTGGCTCATGTGCAGCCGGGCCGCGGCCCGGCCGAAGTGGAGTTCCTCGGCGACCGCCACGAAGTAGCGCAGCGTGCGTAGCTCCATGGCGCGACGATACCCGTACGGTATCGGCGTGCCGGAACGGGTCTTGGACGGCCGCGGCACCAGGGCCGTGCAATGGGGGCATGACTGACACACCGCAGACGAGCGAGCCGCGGCCCGAGGGGCCCGGGACCGAGATGTCGCGTGCCGATCTACCGTGTGCCGATGGGCCGTCTGCCAATGGCCCGCGTGGCGATGGACCGTGTGCCGATGGGTCGGGTGTCGACGGGCAGCGTGTCGATGGACCGTGTGCCAATGGGCCGCGTGGCGATGGACCGTTTGTTAATGGGCCGCGTGGCGACGGGCCGCGTGCCGATGGACAGCCTGCCGACGGGCCGCAGGCCGGTGCGCCGGGGGCGTGCCCCGCCGTGTCGGTGGTCCGCCCGAGGGAGGGCGAGCGCATCGTCCTGGGCACCACGCGCATGCGCGTCCTGGAGGACGGCACCCGCACCGAACACCGCCTGGCCGTCACCGAGTCGGTCCTCGCCCCGCACACGCCGGGACCCCCGCAGCACCGCCACGCCCGGCACGACGAGGGCTTCTACGTCCTCTCCGGCACGGTGCGGTTCACGGTCGGCGAGGACGTCTGCGACGCGACGGCGGGCACGTTCGTGCTCGTCCCGCCGGGAGCTCCGCACACCTTCGCCAACACGACCGGCCAACCGGCCGTCCTGCTCAGCCTGTTCACCCCGGACCTGTACGTGCAGTACTTCCGCGACCTGCGCGACACGATCGCCGAGCGCCGCACCCCGTCCCCGCAGGGGCACCTGCGGACGATGAGCCGCTACGCCACCGAACCCGCCACCGGCTTGGCCGAGGGGGCGGGGCGCTGACGCCTCCGCCCGCGGTTCAGGACCGGGCGGGGCCGATGCCCGCGCAGCCCGGGTCGACGCTGATCAGGTGCTCCATCCAGCAGTCGGTCTGCTCGGTCGCCACCTCGGCTCCGCAGCCGCGGCACAGGAGGTTGGGCCCGCCGAGCCCGTCGGGCCCGCAACAGCCGCCGCGCCGTCCGAGCGCGGCGTGCGGGACCGTGCCCGGGGCGTCGTCGGGGTGGAGGATGAGGGCCAGTGTCACGGGGCTGACCGCGTAGGTGCCCTGCCGCAGCAGGGGCGTCCCCATGCGTTCGCCGGTGAACTCCGCGGAGGCCGGAGGCAGCGGAACCTCCCGGAGGTCACCGGTCAGCGACTCGCCGCAGTACACGCAGGTGATGACGGACACGGGGCCATTGTCACCCCGCACCCCGGGCGAACTCCACCCGCCCCGCCCACGCGCGACGCACGAAATCCCATACCCCTGCGCCCACTTGGCGGCAACGCGCTCCCGGCCACGCCACCCGCGCGGCTAACCTCGGCCTGTGGACTGGCACCAGGTACTCGCCTTCACCGCCGCGATCGTCCCCCTCGCGCTGATCCCCGGCACCAGCCTCACCCTGGTCACCCAGCGGGTCCTCGCCGGTTCCCGCGCGGACGGCGTGCGGGTCACCCTCGGGTCGGCGTGCGGGCTCCTGGTGCACGCGGCACTGGCCGCGGCGGGCCTGTCCGCCCTCGTCATGACGTCGGCCCGGGCGCTGACCGTGGTCAGGCTCCTCGGCGGCCTCTACCTCGTCTGGCTCGGCGTGACCACGTGGCGCGCGGCCGGGCGCGGCGCGGGCGCCGGCGTGGACACCACGGGCCGGGGACGATGGAGCCCGCCGTGGGCCCGGGCGGGCGGCTTCGGGCAGGGCCTCTGGTCCAACGTCCTCAACCCGAAGGCCGCGTCGGTCCACCTCACCCTCGTGCCGCAGTTCCTCACCGCGGGCCGCCCCCTCGCGCCGCAGATCGCGGTGCTTGCCTTCGTACAGGTGAGTGTCGTCCTCGCCTGGCTGCTGAGCTGGACGGTTGTGGTCGCCGCCGCGCGGGCGGTGTGCGACACGCCCCACTTCCGGTGCGGCGTGAGCAGGCTCGCGGGGGCGGTGCTGGTCGGCTTCGGGGTGCGTACGGTCGCGGCCAAGTGAGCCGTACGCGGGTTCCGTGAAAAGTTCCGCGGCGATGTCGAGAACCGCTGAGCTGCTCCGTCCCCGGGGTGAACGTGACCACAATGGGTCACCGGCACCGAGGAGAACACGATGAAGTACCTGCTGCTCAAGCACTACCGCGGCGCTCCGGCGGCGGTCAATGACGTGCCCATGGAACGGTGGACGCCCGAGGAGATCTCGGCCCACATGCGGTACATGCACGAGTTCGCCGCCCGGCTGGAGAAGACCGGCGAGTTCGTCGACGGCCAGGCGCTCGCTCCCGAGGGCACCTGGGTGCGGTACGACGGCGAGGGGCGGCCGCCGGTCACCGACGGCCCGTTCGCCGAGACCAAGGACCTCATCGCCGGGTGGAGACGGTTGCGCTTGGCGCCGCCCCAGGCGATGTTGGCGACCGTCTCCGGGATGACGAGCCGTCCGATGAGCGTGCCGTCGGGGTCGTAGCAGTGCACCCCGTCGTCCATCGCGGCCGCCCAGAGCCGCCCGCCGTCGTCGAAGCGGATGTTGTCGAAGCGGGCGTTCCCGCGGTCCCCGGCGTCGGCGAAGACCTCGCCGTCGTGAGCGTGCCGTCGTCCCGCACGCCGAACACGCGGATGTGGTTCGCGCCGGTGTCGGAGACGAAGAGCCGCCGCTCGTCGGCCGAGAACATGAGGCCGTTCGGCGCGGTCAGGCCGTCGGCGACCAGGCGTACCTCACCGGTGTCGGGGTCGACCCGGTAGACGTTGTTGGCGCCGATCTCGCTCTCCGCGCGGTGGCCCTCGTAGTCGCTGGTGATGCCGAAGTCGGGGTCGGAGAACCAGAGGGAACCGTCGGACTTCACCGCCGCGTCGTTCGGGCTGTTCAGCCGCTTGCCCTGCCAGCGGTCGGCCAGCACCGTGACCGTGCCGTCGTGCTCGGTGCGCGTCACCCGGCGGTTGCCCTGCTCGCAGGTGATCAACCGGCCCTGGCCGTCGAGGGTGTTGCCGTTGGTGTACCCGGCGGAGCGGCGGAAGACGCCGACGGCACCGGTCTCCTCGTCCCAGCGCAGCATGCGGTCGTTCGGGATGTCGCTCCAGATCACCTGCCGGAAGGCGGGAACGTAGACCGGCCCCTCGGCCCAGCGGCACCCGGTGTACAGCACCTCCACACCGGCGTCGCCGTTCATGCACCGCCCGGTACGGAACCGGTCGTCGAACATCTCGTAGAGCGCGGGGCGGTCACTGGTCATGGACTTCCTCCCACCGAGGTGCCGAATGCTCTTCGGCCAGAAGGGAAGAGTGCAGGATGAGCTATGGTCGACACAAGGACATTCCGAATGGAGAGCTGTGGATCACATAGACCGCTCCCTGCTGGCCCGACTGCAGCAGGACGCCACCCAGTCGTACGCCGCACTGGGGCAGGCCGTGGGCCTGTCCGCGGGGGCGGCCCACGAGCGGGTGCGCAAGCTGAGGGAGCGCGGCGTCATCCGGCGCACCACGGCCGAGGTGGACCCGGCGGCGCTGGGCAGCGGTGTCCTCGCCTACGTGATGGTCGAGTCGAGCGCCTGGATGGGGGAGTCCGCGGACGCCTTCGCCGCGCTCCCCGAGGTCCTGGAGGCGCACGTCATCGCCGGCAGCGCCTCGGTCCTGGTCAAGGTCAGGACCGCGACCACGGAGCAGCTCCAGGACGTGCTGCGCCGCCTCTACGCCATCGACGGCGTCAGCGGGACGCAGGCGACGGTCGTCCTGGAGACCTTCTTCGAGCGGCCGGTCGACCCGACGGCCGTGTGACCGTTCCCTAGTCCAGGGTGCGCGCCCGGGCCACCACCTCGGCCGGGGCCTTGGCCACCGACCCTGTGTCGAAGGGCGGCTGCGGGTCGTACTCGGTGTAGAGCTGGATCGCCTGGGCGGTCACCTCGTCGGTGAGCAGGGCGGCCAGTTGGATCGCCATGTCGATGCCGGAGGAGACCCCGGCCGAGGTGATCACCCGGCCCTGCCGGACCACCCGCTCGGCGGTGTAGACGGCACCGTACGACTCCAGGGAAGCCGCCGCGTTCCAGTGCGTCGTGGCCGTCAGGCCCTCCAGCAGGCCCGCCGCGCCGAGCACCAGGGAACCGGTGCAGACCGACGTGGTGAAGCGGGTCCCGGCGTGGATCCGGCGCACCCAGTCGAGGAAGCCGGGGTCGGCCGACATGGTCTTGAAGCTGCCGCCGCCGGGGATCAGCAGGACGTCGCAGCGCTCCACCTCGGAGTACCTGGTCGGCACGTGCACCGGCATCGACCCCAACACGTCCTCGATCAGACCGGGTTCGGCCGTGACGAACCGTACGGAGGCCCCGGGCACGTACGCGAGGATCTCGTACGGCCCGATCGCGTCGAGCGGCTCGAAGCGGTCGAAGAGCGGGATCACTATGTCCATGCGCCGCAGCATAGCCAGCACCCTCCCGGTGCCCGCCGGGTGGCCAGGTCCCGCTTGCTGCCATCCGGACGGTAAGTCCCGGTCGGTGCCCTCCGGATGGCCGAGTCCCGGACGGTCCTTCGCGGGTGGTCGCGTACGGGCGGCCCCTCTCCACGGAGCCCCCGCCGGCCCGCCCCGGCGTAAGCGGAGCGAAGCGGCGGCATTCCGGTGACGCAAAGGCGACGCGAAAGGGGGCCGACATTCCGCCCCCCCACGCCGGTGGGAATCAGCCATCATCGCGGCCGTGGGAACCGATCAATGGGCAAGCGGCGTACAGCAGTTGACGGTGTTGCTCTGACGCGGGGCGGTGTGCTGCTCACCGGCCGCGTCCTCCTCCGCTGCGGCCCAGGTGTCACATGTGCCCCTCCCGTCACACCAGGCTCAGAGGGTCAGCCGGAACTCATTCTTCCCCTTGTCGTGGTGTCCGGTGGGCGCTCCCTCCCCTCCTGCACCACGCTTTTCGGCCAGTGGCCCGTGCACCTTGTAGCACGCTCGGCGGCCTGGCTACGATCCCGCTCTCGTTTCGCTTTCTGCACATCTCTGCACAGGTCATTCACAGTTGTGAGGGGGGTTGCGTGGAGCCGTACGCGCAGGCGGACACACCGGACCGCCGCGGCGACTTACCGCCATCCCACCCGTCCCAGGACCGCTCCGCCGCACGCCTGGACCCCACGTCGCGGGATGCCGCGACCTCCCAGGACAGCGCCACCCCGCAGGACCGCACGACTTCCCAGGACCACGCCCGCGACCTCCAGGACCGCGCCCCCCAGGGTCATGCCCGCGACCTCCAGGACCGCGCCCCCCAGGGCCACGCCCTCCGGCAGGACCGCACGACCCAGCAGGCCCACGCCCCTCAGCAGGACCGCGACCACCAGAACCGCGCCCCCGAGGACCACGCCACCCCGCACCACCGCACCACCTCCGCCCGCGACTTCCGCCTCTTCTGGTGGGCCAACGCCGCCGACGCGCTCGGCACTCAGGCCTCCGGCGTCGTCCTGCCGCTGCTGCTGCTCTCGCTCGGCCACTCCGCCCAGACCGCCGGGCTCGTGGCCGGCCTGTCCCTGGGCGCCGGGATCCTGTTCGGCCCGCTCGCCGCGGTCCCCGCCGACCGCGGCGCGCGCAAGGCGATCATGTTCTGGTCCGCCGTGGTCTCCGCCCTCGCCCTGGGCTCCGTCGCCCTGGCCCTCGCCCTCGGGCACCTCACGCTCGCGCACCTCCTCGGGGCCGTCCTGGTCGAACGGTTCGCCACCGCCTGCCACGAGGCGGCCTCGCGCGGCACCGTCGCGCTGGTCTGCCCGCCCGACGAGCAGCCCCGCGCCGTCGCCCGGCTCGGCGCGGCCGACCAGGGCGCGCTGATCCTCGGCCCGGCCCTCGGCGGCGCCGCCTACCAGGTCTCCCGCGCGCTGCCCTTCCTCGCCGACGCCGTCTCGTACGCCGTCGCCGCCTGCTGCGTCCGCGCGATGCGCACGGACCTGAAGGCCCCGGACGCCGTGCCCCCCGGCGGCGGCCTGCTGCGCGAGGCCGCGGCCGGGCTGCGCCTGGTGCGGCGGCAGCCGCTGCTCCGCCTCGTCCTGGTGTGGATCACCCTCGTCAACGGCGCCGCCGTCGCGCTGTACTACGCCGCCGTGTTCGCGCTGGAGCGCTCCGGCGCGGGCGCCCTGCCGCTGGGCGCCGTCCTCGCGGTCTCCGGCGCCGCGGGACTCGCCGGTTCGCTGGCCGCGCCCCGCGCCGCCGAGCGCGTCGGCGCCGCCCGGCTCCTCACCGCCGTCACCTGGCTCCTCGTCCCGCTCACCGCGGCCCTCGCCACCGCCGCCGGGCCGTGGGCGTACGGGGCGCTGCTCGGCGCCGTGTGCCTCCTCGTCCCGCTGCCCGCGGTGGTCCTGCAGGCCCGCGTCCTGCTGGTCACCGAACCCGCCCTGCAGGCCCGGGTGGGCGCGGTGCTCGCCACGGCCTCCGGCGGGGCCGCCGCCCTCGCCCCGGTGTTCGCCGGGCTGCTCGCGGACCAGGTGGGCACCGCCGCGCCCGCCGTCGGCTGCGCCGCCCTGCTCGCCCTGCTCGCCGCGCACACCACCCGGCGCGCCCACCTCGCGGAGGCCGCCGCGTGAGCCGCTTCCAGGTCTACCGGGCCGCGCTGCCCGAGGTGTGCGCCGCCGACCCGCGCCGGATGGTCTTCACCGCCGACGCCGACGGCCGCTGCGAGGTCTTCACCTGGGACGCCGCCGCCCGCCGCGCCCGCCAGGTCACCGACCGCCCCGGCGGCACCCTGCACGGCGCCATCGACCGCGACGCCCAGGTGTGGTGGTTCGCCGAGGACGCCCGCGGCGTGGGCCACTGGCGGTTCCAGCCCTTCGACGGCGGGCCCGACCGGCCCGGGCTCACCGGCGTCCCGGACGGCACCGCCCGCGGCCTCGCCGTCACCGGCCCGGCCGCCACCGGGACGACCGTCACCGGGACGACCGCCACCGGCCCGGCCCCCACCGGTGCCGCCGTCACCGGCCCGGCCGCCACCGGGACGACCGTCACCGCGGGAGCCCTCACCGCGGGAGCCCTCACCGCGCGAGCCGCCACCGCGCGAGCCGCCACCGCGGGCGCCGACACCGGCACGGCCGCGCTCACGCTCGGCATCGGCCTCGACGACAGCACCACGGTCCGCCTCGGGCCCCGCGGCGGCCCCGGCCGCGAGGTGACGCGCGTCGACGGCCCCGCCGCCCTCGCCGGACTCGCCCCCGGCGGCGACCTGCTCGCCCTCACCCGCGCCGCCGACTCGCCCCGCGCCGTCACGGTCCTCACCCCCGACGGCACCGAGGCCGCCGTGCTGCCCGGCGACGGCCCGCACGGCAGGCTCTGGGCACTCGGCTTCGCCCCCGCGCCCGGGCGCGCCACCGCCACGCTGCTCCTCGTCCGCGAGCGCGACGACCACTACTCCCTCGCCACCTGGACACCCGAGACCGGCACCCGCGCCCACGACTGGTGCGCCTTCGACACCCAGATCACCGCCCGCTGGTACCCCGACGGCCGCTCCGTCCTCGTCCGCCAGGACCGCCACGGCCGCTCCCTGCTGCACCGCGCCCACCTGGACAGCCGGACCCGCACCCCCGTCCCCGCCCCGCCCGGCACGCTCCTCGACGCCGCCCCGCACCCCGGCGGCGACCTGCACACCCTCTGGACCGACAGCACGCACCCGCCCCGCATGGCCTCCACCGCCGGTACGCCGCTGCCCCCGCTCGGCACCGTCGCGGGCCGCGTCCCCGGCACCCTGCGCGACATCCGCACCCCCGGCCCCGACGGCCCGGTGCACACCCTGCTCAGCCTCCCCGAGGGCGGCCCCGGACCGCACCCCGCCGTCTTCCTCGTGCACGGCGGCCCCGCCGACCACGACCGCGACGCCTACGACGGCACCGTGCACTCCCTGGTCGCCTCCGGCTTCGCCGTCGCCCGGGTCAACTACCGCGGCTCCACCGGCTACGGCCCCCGCTGGCAGCGCGCCTTCCGCGCCGGCGTCGGCCACACCCAGGTCGCCGACCTCGCCGCCGTACGCGCCGACCTCGCCGCCCGCGGCCTGATCCGCCCCGAAGCGACCGGCCTGTGGGGCACCTCCTGGGGCGGCTACCTCGTCCTGCTCGCCCTGGGCACCCGCCCCGGCCTGTGGCGCGCGGGCGTCGCCGTGAAACCGGTCGCCGACTACGCCGCGGCCCACGCCGCCGCCACCCCGGCCCTGCGCGCCCTCGACGAGCGGCTGTTCGGCGGCACCCCCGACCAGGTCCCCGCCCGCTACGCGCACAGCTCCCCGATCCACTACGCCGACCGCGTACGCGACCCGCTCCTCGTCGTCGCCGCCACCCACGACACCAAGTGCCCGGCCGCACAGGTCCGTTCCTACCTCGCCGCCCTCGCCGCCACCGGCGCCCGCCACGAGTCCCTGTGGCTCGACTCCGGGCACGACGGCTACGACGGCGGCGACCACGTGGCCGTGCTGCGCCGCGCCGTGCTCTTCCTCGACCGGGAGCTGCGCGCCACCGACCGTACCGACCGCACCACCGGCACCGCCCCACCCAGACGCCCCCGTCCGCCCGGAGGGGGGTCAGCGCACCGCACCGTTCACCACTGAGGAAGGAGAGAGCCATGCAGAAGGACGTCATCCACAACGACCCGCTCGCGGAGGACGAGACGAACCGGAAGCCGAGCGTCGGCATCACGGTCACCGTCCCGTTCCGCAACGCCGAGGACGGCGACGAGAGCGCCGAGGACTGATCCCGAACCGGCCGGTCCCCGGGCACGCCCCGGGGGCCGGCCGGCCCCACCCCGGCCCCATCACCGGAGGAGCGCCATGCGCGTACTGCTGGTCAACATGCCCTGGTCGCCCATCGACCTGCCGTCCCTGGCCCTCGGCATCCTCAAACGGAGCGTGGACGAGCGCGTCCCCGGCGCGAGCGCCGAGGTGCTGCACGCCAACCTCGCCTTCACCGACTGGATCACCGAGCGCACCGAGTTCACCGCCGACGACTACGAGTACTACGCGCTCTCCTCGTACTTCATGGGCTGCGGCGACTGGGTCTTCTCCTCCGCCCTCTACCGCGACCCGAACTGGCGGGACGAGGAGTTCACCACCACGATGACGGGCAAGCTCAAGCCCGCCCGGATGGAGATGACCCGCGCACTCCACCGGATCGTGCCCGAGTTCGTCGAGACGATCGCCCGGCAGATCGTGGCGAAGGAGCCCGACGTCGTCGGCTTCACCTCCACCTTCCAGCAGAACACCGCCGCCCTCGCCGCCGCCCGCCGGGTCAAGGACATCGCCCCGCACGTGGTCACCGTCCTGGGCGGCGCCAACTGCGACGGCGAACAGGGCGCGGCCGTGCACCGCAACTTCTCCTTCGTCGACTATGTCGTCCGCGGCGAGGGCGAGGGCGCCTTCCCCCAGCTCCTCACCGCGCTCGCCGAGAAGGCCCCGGTCGACGCCGTGCCCGGCCTGTGCCACCGCGACCCGGCCAGGAACAGCGTCGCCAACCCCATGGCCACCCGGCCGCTGCCGCCCGCCGCGATCCTGGCCCCCGACTACAGCGGCTACTTCGAGCGCCTGGCCGCCTCCGTGGCCCGCAACTGGGTGGAGCCCAAACTCGTGGTCGAGGGCGCCCGCGGCTGCTGGTGGGGCGAGAAGCACCACTGCACCTTCTGCGGACTCAACGGCTCGTTCATGGAGTTCCGCTCCAAGAGCCCGGACACCTTCTACGACGAGATCATGGAGCTGGCCCGCCGCCACCGGGTGCTCGACATGTACGTCGTCGACAACATCCTCGACATGCGCTACCTGTCGACCGTCCTGCCCCGCATCATCGACAGCGGCTACGACCTGCGCCTGCACATCGAGATCAAGGCCAACATGAAGCGCGGCCAGCTCCGCACCCTCGCCGACGCCGGCCTCATCTACGTCCAGCCGGGCATCGAGAGCCTCAACAGCCGCGTCCTCGACCTGATGGACAAGGGCGTCAGCGGCTGCCAGAACGTCCGCATGCTCCGCGACGGCGCCGAGACCGGCCTCTCCGTCGCCTGGAACTACCTGCACGGCTTCCCCGGCGAGAGCGCCGAGGACTACGACCCGGTCATCGCGCAGATCCCCGCGCTTGAACACCTCGACCCACCGGTCGACCTCTCCGCCCGCATCGCCATCGAGCGCTTCAGCCCCTACTTCGAACGCCCCGAGCTCGGCTTCACCAAGCTGCGCCCCGAGGCCCACTACCGCTTCACCTACGACCTGCCCGAGAAAGAGCTGTACGACATGGCGTACGTCTTCGAGGCCCCGGCCCGCGGCATCGGCGAGCCCACCGTCGGCGCCCTCAACGCCGCCCTCGCCGACTGGAAGAAGCACCACACCGACGCCCGCCTCACCCACGACGACCACGGCGACCGCATCGTCCTGGTCAGCCGCCGGCGCGCCTTCGGCTGGCGCGCCATGGAGCTGACCGACCCCGTCGAACTGGCCCTGTTCCGCCTCCTCGACCAGCCGCACACCGCCCAGGCCCTCACCCGCAAGGCCGCATCGCGCCTCCCCGGTGCCGCCCCCGACGAGACCCGCGTACGGCGCCTCCTCGACGACTGGCTCGCCCTCGGCATCGTGTTCACCGACGCCGGACAGTACGTCCACATCGCCCCGGCCGCGGTCAACGAGGACCTCCTCCGCCTGGACTTCATGCGCCACGTCCACGCCGAGGACGGCACCGCCCCCGCCCGGGCCGTCCCCGCGCCCGACGACGGCGCCGCCGTACCCGAACCGGCCTGACCCCCGACCCCGCCCGCCCCGCCGGACGCGCCCGACCAGAGGAGCCCGATGCCCGCCACCCTCACCTCGCCCACGGTCCTGGCCTGGCGCGACTACGACCCCGCCGCGTGCGCGCTGCCCGGCATGTTCCTGGGCGAACTGCCGCTGCCCGGGCCCGCCCGCGGCGAGGCCGCGCGCCTGTGGGAGCTCGGCGCCCGCCGCGTGCGCCTGCCCGAGCCCGTGGACCTGACCGCCACCGCCGACCCGGTGCCCGCCCTGCGCGCCCTCGGCCTCGTCCGCGACCTGACCGCGCGCGCCGTCATGGTGGAGTGGACCCTCAGGCTCGCCCCGGACGCGGGGGAGACCTGGCGGGTGCTCAGCCACCTCCAGCCGCCCACCGCCCTGGAGGGCCCCGAGGACGCCGCGGAGTCGCTGCGCGCCTGGCGCCACGGCCACTACCTCTGCAAGTGCCTGTGGCGCAAAGGGCCCGGCTTCCTCCAGATCCGCGACCGCCGCTGGGGGGAACTGCGCCGCTTCACCGCTGACGAACCCGAGTACGCCACCGCCATCGACCGCCTGGACCACGGCGCCGCCGCCGACTCCGTCCCCGCGGCCGCCCTCGACGACTTCCGTACCGAGCAACTCGTCCTGGACGTCGGGGAGTACGCCTGGTGGGTGCCGTACCGCGTCAGCCGCTGGCTCCAGCAGTCGATCGCGATCTGAAACGCGTCCCGGCCGGGCCGCCGCGCCCGGCCGCCGCCGGGCGGCCGTCAACCGCGGTACGGCCGACGGGGCCGTCGACGGGACGCCGCTTTCCACGACGGGTCCGCGGCATCCATACTGGTCGGGCCCCTGACCACTCACAGAACGACTCCATGACCAAGAACAGCACCTCCTCGGCCACCGTCCCCGACACCGTGTGGCTGGGGCGCGGGCGCCACCTCGGGCCCGAGCCCGAGCAGGACGTCCGGCGCAACCTGATCGCCCTCAAGGCGGCCGGGGTGCTCGACGACTTCCTGGAACTCGAACCCGCCGAGGCGGCCCGCTCCACCGTCCTGCACCCGCGGGACGAGGCCGCCGACCCCGGCCCCGCGGCCCGCAGGCTCTTCGAGGCCCGCTGGCGCGTGGCCGACGACGTCACGGTGCGCGCCCAGCTCACCACGTACGACCCCGAGTCGCGCCGCAAGGACGGCGACGGCGTCACCTGGGTCCTCGCCGCCGAGGCGGCGCTGCCGTGGGACGTCGAGTGGCCCTCGCCCGCCACCATGTTCTGGCCCGACAGCGACCGGGTCCCCTGGGACCACGACACGGTGCCGGACCTGCGGCTGCGGGCGACGAACCACCTGCCCAAGGACGACGACGAGCTGCGCCACCGGCTGCGGGACTGCACCCGGCAGAGCTGGTTCGTCCACGTCGTGGTGCACGAGGCCATGACGCCCGACGCCAAGGGCGAACAGCCGGTCCTGACCGCCCTGCCGCCGAGCCTGCGCCACCAGGTGGTCGAGCACCGAGCCACGCCCGAGCAGGCGCAGATCGCCGACTTCGCGATGAAGCGGGAGCTGGACGTGCGGATGCCGCGCGGCGGCGCCGTCATCCTGCCCCCGGCGCCGCAGGGACCGGACTACGACGCCGAGCGCTTCACCGTGCGCAGCGTCTTCCTCGACGGCTCCGAGCAGACCGAACTCCTCGACCGCGTCAGGGAGTTCGCCACGCTGCCGCGCCCGCTGCCGGCCGACGCCGAGCAGGCCCTGACCCGGCTGCGCCAGGGCTGGCACCTGCTCACCCCGGACGAGGAGCTGGACCACGCCCAGCGGATGGTCACCAAGTACGCCGAGGCACTGGAGGCCATGACGACCTCCCGCGACCTGTACCGGGAGGCCGCCGAGGCCGCGCAGGCCGCGCTGGCCGAGGCGACCGGCGGCGACGGCGTGCTCCGGCCGCCCGCGGCCGGCAAGGCCGACGGCTCGCTGCGGACCGCCTTCACCAAGGCGTTCAGCCGCTTCCGCGACCCGAAGTAGGGCGCGCCGCGCGGCTCTCGCACGGCCGCACGGGAAGGCGCCCACCGGCGCGGGGAGACGCGGGAGGCCCGCCCCGACGGAGTGTCGGGGCGGGCCTCTGGCACATCATGTCCGCTGCCGGGACGCGGCGGCTCAGGCGGCGGCGGAGCCACCGCGGCGCCGGCGCTTGGGCCCGCCCGCGGCATCCGCAAGGCCACGCACGCCCACGGGGCGGGCGAATCCGGCCTCGGCAAGCTGATCGAGCTGCAC
>NZ_BNBT01000001.1:27995-166447 GCF_014656095.1 Streptomyces longispororuber | reverse complement strand
CGCTCCACCCGCCGGTGCGCCTCGGACAACATCGCATACGTCTTGCCCACACCCGGTGCCGCACCGAGATAGATCCGAAGCTTGCCGCGTGCCATGGCCTCATTGTCTTCCTGGAACTGCTGTGTACGCAGCGTCGACCTTACGGCCAACAATTCCGGCAAAGCGGGTGGGGCGGTCGTTTCGGCAGCTCCTTGACAGAACCCTGACACGGTGGGCGCGCGGGCGTACGGGGACGCCCGCGGGGCCCGGGTGGTCCGGGCCCCGCGGGCCGTGCTTCGGTGCCGTGGAGGGCCGGGCGGGTCAGCCCTCGGCGGCGACCAGGTGCTTCAGGGCGATGTTGAGCTTCAGGACGTTCACCCGGGGCTCCCCCATGAAGCCGAGCACGCGGCCGTCGGTGTGGTCGTCGACGAGCTTGCGTACGTCCTCGACGTCCAGCCGGTTCCTCTCGGCGACCCGGTACGCCTGGAGGTCGGCGTACGCGGGCGAGATGTGCGGGTCGAGGCCCGAGCCGGAGGACGTGACGGCGTCGGCCGGGACGTCGGCGGGCCGGATCTTGTGGCGGGCCGTCGAGTTGTCCTTGACGACGGCGTCCTTGGCCGCCTTGACCTGCGCGCACAGGCCTTCGGTGGCCCGGGGGTCGCAGACCTGCCGACCGTTCTTGTCCTTCATGGTTCCGGAGTCGCCCGCGAGGTTGGTCGCGCCGGACAGGAGCAGCTTGTAGCGGGTGTTCACGCTGTTGGTGCCGAGTCCGTTGGACGGCCGGGGCTGGAACCACCTGAGGTCCGGGGCCGGGGTCTCCTGGCCCTTCTTCAGGGGCAGGTCGTAGCGCTGGCCGATGAGCTCGGAGCCGACGACCCTGCCGCCGTCCTCGACCTCGGAGCCGTTGGCCTTGTCGTGGAAGAGGGCCTGGGCGACGCCGGTGACGGCCAGCGGGTAGAGCACGCCGCAGACGAGGGTCAGGACGAGCACGGCGCGCAGGCCGGCGCCCAGCAGCCGGGTGGTGTTAGCCACGGTGTTGTTCATGCCGAGTCACCCAATGCCAGGGATGAGGGAGATGAGCAGGTCGATGAGTTTGATGCCGACGAACGGCGCGACGAGTCCGCCGAGGCCGTAGAGGCCGAGGTTGCGCCGGAGCATCCGGTCCGCGCTCATGGGCCGGTAGCGCACGCCCTTCAGGGCCAGCGGCACCAGGGCCACGATGATCAGCGCGTTGAAGATGACGGCCGACAGGATCGCGGACTTGGGGCTGGACAGGTCCATGATGTTGAGCTTGTCCAGGCCCGGGTACACCACGGCGAACATGGCCGGGATGATCGCGAAGTACTTCGCCACGTCGTTGGCGATCGAGAACGTGGTCAAGGCGCCACGGGTGATCAACAGTTGCTTGCCGATCTCGACGATCTCGATCAGCTTGGTCGGGTTGGAGTCCAGGTCCACCATGTTCCCGGCCTCCTTGGCGGCCGAGGTGCCGGTGTTCATGGCCACGCCGACGTCGGCCTGGGCGAGCGCCGGGGCGTCGTTGGTGCCGTCGCCCGTCATCGCCACGAGCTTGCCGCCCGCCTGTTCGCGCTTGATCAGCGCCATCTTGTCCTCGGGGGTGGCCTCCGCGAGGAAGTCGTCCACGCCCGCCTCGTCGGCGATGGCCTTGGCCGTCAGCGGGTTGTCGCCCGTGATCATGACGGTCTTGATGCCCATGCGGCGCAGCTCGTCGAACCGCTCCCGCATGCCTTCCTTGACGACGTCCTTGAGGTGGATGACGCCGAGGACGCGGGCGCCGTCGGCGTCCTCGACCGCCACCAGCAGCGGCGTGCCGCCCGCCTGCGCGATCGTGTCGGTGAGCTCCCGCGCCTCGGCCGTGGCCGTGCCGCCGCGCTCCTGCACCCAGGCGAGCACCGAGCCGGTCGCGCCCTTGCGGACCTTGCGCCCGTCGACGTCCACGCCGGACATCCGGGTCTGGGCGGTGAAGGCGATCCACTCGGCGCCGGTCAGCTCGCCCTGGTGCCGCTCGCGCAGGCCGTACTTCTCCTTGGCCAGGACGACGATCGAGCGGCCCTCGGGCGTCTCGTCGGCCAGCGAGGAGAGCTGGGCGGCGTCGGCGACCTCGGCCTCGGTGGTGCCGCGCACGGGGACGAACTCCGCGGCCCGGCGGTTGCCCAGCGTGATGGTGCCGGTCTTGTCGAGGAGCAGCGTGGAGACGTCGCCGGCGGCCTCGACGGCCCGGCCGGACATGGCGAGGACGTTGCGCTGGACCAGCCGGTCCATGCCGGCGATGCCGATCGCGGACAGCAGGGCGCCGATGGTCGTCGGGATGAGGCAGACCAGGAGCGCGCAGAGCACGATCATGGACTGCTCGGCCCCTGCGTACACCGCGAACGGCTGGAGCGTGACGACCGCGAGCAGGAAGACCACGGTCAGCGAGGCGAGCAGGATGTTGAGCGCGATCTCGTTGGGCGTCTTCTGCCGGGCGGCGCCCTCGACCAGGTTGATCATCCGGTCGATGAAGGTCTCGCCGGGCTTCGTCGTGATCTTGATGACGACGCGGTCGGAGAGCACCTTCGTGCCGCCGGTGACCGCGGACCGGTCGCCGCCGGACTCGCGGATGACGGGCGCCGACTCGCCGGTGATCGCCGACTCGTCGACGCTGGCCACGCCCTCCACGACGTCGCCGTCGCCGGGGATGACGTCACCGGCCTCGCAGACGACCAGGTCGCCGACGCGCAGCTCGGTGCCCGGAACCCGCTCCTCCGCCCCGCCGTCGGCGGCCAGGCGGCGCGCGACCGTGTCGGTCTTGGCCTTGCGCAGGGTGTCGGCCTGGGCCTTTCCGCGGCCCTCGGCCACCGCCTCCGCGAGGTTGGCGAAGAGCGTGGTCAGCCACAGCCAGGCGGCGATCGCCCAGCCGAACCAGTCGCCCGGGTCCTTGACCGCGAGCAGCGTGGTGAGGACGGAGCCGATGAGGACCACGAACATCACGGGCGACTTGACCATCACCCGCGGGTCGAGCTTCCTGACGGCGTCCGGGACGGACCTCAGGAGCTGCGCCGGATCGAAGAGGCCTTGGCCGACCCTGCCGTCGTCCGGCCCGTGGCCGGTCGGCACGTCCTGGTGCGGCGCGCGCGTGGGGGTGGCGGTGGTCATGGAGCCGGGCTCCTCCTGCTCGGTGGGGACGGTCATGACGCGAGGCCCTCGGCGAGCGGCCCGAGCGCGAGCGCGGGGAAGTACGTCAGACCGGTGATGATCGTGATGGTGCCGACGAGCAACCCCGTGAACAGGGGCTTCTCGGTGCGCAGGGTGCCCGCCGTCTTCGGCACCGGCTGCTGCCCGGCGAGCGATCCGGCGAGCGCGAGGACGAACACCATCGGCAGGAACCGGCCGAGCAGCATCGCGAGGCCGATGGTGGTGTTGAACCACTGGGTGTCCGCGGCGAGGCCGGCGAAGGCCGAGCCGTTGTTGTTGGCGCCGGAGGTGAAGGCGTACAGGATCTCCGAGAACCCGTGCGCGCCCCCGTTGAGCAGCGAGTCCTTCGGTGTGTCCAGGGCCATCGAGGCGCCGGTGAAGCCGAGCACGAGCGCGGGCGTGACGAGGATGTAGCAGGCCGCGAGCTTGATCTCGCGGGTGCCGATCTTCTTGCCCAGGTACTCGGGCGTACGGCCGACCATCAGGCCCGCGATGAAGACCGCGATGATCGCCATGATCAGCATGCCGTAGAGGCCGGAGCCGACGCCGCCGGGCGCGATCTCGCCGAGCTGCATGCCCAGCATCGTGATCCCGCCGCCGAAGCCGGTGTACGAGGAGTGGAAGGAGTTCACGGCGCCCGTGGAGGTGAGCGTGGTGCTCGTCGCGAAGAGCGAGGAGCCGCCGATGCCGAAGCGGGTCTCCTTGCCCTCCATGGCACCGCCCGCGAGGTCGAAGGCCGGGCCGCCGTGGTGGAACTCGGTCCACATCATCAGCGCGGTGAAGCCCAGCCAGATCGCCCCCATCGTGGCGAGGATCGCGTAGCCCTGCCGGACCGAGCCGACCATCGTGCCGAAGGTGCGGGTCAGGGCGAACGGGATGACCAGGATCAGGAAGATCTCGAAGAGGTTGGAGAGGGGGTTCGGGTTCTCGAAGGGGTGGGCCGAGTTGGCGTTGAAGTAGCCGCCGCCGTTGGTGCCCAGCTCCTTGATGACCTCCTGGGAGGCGACCGCGCCGCCGTTCCACTGCTGCTCGCCGCCGAGGAACTGGCCGACCCCGTGGATGCCGGAGAAGTTCTGGATGACGCCGCAGGCCACCAGGACCAGCGCGCCGACCACGGAGAGCGGCAGCAGGATGCGCACGACACCGCGCACCAGGTCGGCCCAGAAGTTGCCGAGGTCGCCCGTGCGGCTGCGGGCGAAGCCGCGTACCAGCGCCACGGCGACGGCGATGCCGACGGCCGCGGAGACGAAGTTCTGCACGGCGAGGCCGGCGGTCTGCACGACGTGGCCCATGGCCTGCTCACCCGAGTACGACTGCCAGTTGGTGTTGGCGACGAAGGACGCGGCGGTGTTGAAGGCCTGGTCCGGGTCGATCGACCGGAAGCCGAGCGAGCCCGGCAGCGAGCCCTGGAGCCGCTGGAGCAGGTAGAGGAAGAGCATGCTCGCCGCGGAGAAGGCGAGCACACCCCGGAGGTAGGCGGGCCAGCGCATCGCGGCGCCGGGGTCGGCGCCGATGCCCTTGTAGATCCACTTCTCGACGCGCAGGTGCTTGTCGGAGGAGTAGACGCCGGCCATGTAGTCGCCGAGCGGGCGGTGGGCGAGGCCCAGCGCGACGACGAGGGCGAGGAGCTGGAGCACGCCAGCGAGGACGGGACTCATGGGGCCGCTCAGAACCTCTCCGGGAACACAAGGGCGAGGACGAGATAGCCCAGCAGGGCGACGGCCACGAGGAGACCGACGACGTTCTCTGCGCTCACAGCTTCGCCACCCCCTTGGCGACGAGGGCCACCAGGGCGAAGACCGCGACCGTGGTGACGACGAAGGCCAGGTCGGCCATCGTGTGCTCCTAGATGAGATACGGAAGTGCTGACCTCACGAGGAAACAGCGTCGATGGCGCGTTTCGATCGCCGTTGACGTCTCCCTTACGGCCACTGACGTCGCGTTGACGGGTCTCTTACGGATGCCGTGCGGGCGCCTCGGGCGGCGGGCGAAGGGGGTGTACGCGACATGCCGAAGGGCCGCGTCCCTGTGCTGGGACGCGGCCCTTCGGCCTTGCCTTTTCGCCTGGGCGTCTGCCCTGTTCCCGTTGACGGCGGGTGCGGGAGCGATGTTGGTTGCTCGCGCAGTTCCCCGCGCCCCTTGCGGGGGCCGTGTCAGCGGACTTCGGTGATCTCCGGGCCGCGGGCGAGCTGGCCCATGCCGCCGGAGAAGCGGGACGTCTCCTGGTCCTCCTGCTGGACGCCCTCGGCGACCATCTGGGCGTCGTCCGGCAGCTTGAGGACGATCGGGTCGCGCGGGGCCATCGGGCCCTCGCCGCGGACGACGACCGTGTCCCGGAAGATCTGCTCCAGGAGCCCCGCGGCCTGCGGCTGCACCGCGCCCTGGCCGGAGATCACTCCGCGCAGGAACCAGCGCGGGCCGTCCACGCCCACGAACCGGACCACCTGGAAGCCGCCCGTGCCGTCCGGGAGCTGCACCGGCACCTGGGCCCGCAGCTCCCAGCCGAGCGGCCCCTCGACCTCGTCGATGACCCCGCCCTGCTGCGTGATGCCGGAGGCGATCTCCTCGCGCACCTCGCCCCAGATGCCCTCCCGCTTGGGCGCGGCGAAGGCCTGGAGCTGGATGGCGCTGTCCTGGAGCACGACGGTGGCCGCGACGATCGCGTCGCCCGCGACCTCCACGCGCAGCTCCATGCCCTCGACGCCGGGCACGAACAGACCGCCGAGGTCCACCCGCCCCTCGCCCGGCTCGCGGACCTCGGAGACGTCCCAGGGTCCGTCGGGACGCGGCTCGGGCTCCAGGCGCACGCGCCGGGACGCGGCGTCCTGAGCGCCCTCGGCGCCGTCCGTCATGTCTGCGATGTCCGTGCTGCCAGTGCTGTCGACGACCTGCTCGGCCTCGCCCGCCGCGTCCGCGGCGGCACCACTCTTCTTGCGACGTCCGAACACGTCACTGTCCTTCCCGGTCGGATACGACCGACGCGTATCGATTCCCACCCGTTTGCTGTCCCGCGCTGGCGTCCACGGCGGCGTGACCACCGGTGGAACCGAATCCCCCCTCGGCCCGCGCCGAGCCGGGAAGCTCCGCCACCTCCTGGAAGCGGACCGTCTCGACCTGCTGGACGACCAGTTGGGCAATCCGGTCGAAGCGCTCGAACCGCACGCTGTCGCGCGGGTCGAGATTCACCACGATCACCTTGATCTCCCCACGGTACCCGGCATCAATCGTCCCCGGGGCATTCACCATGGCGACACCGCAGCGGGCGGCGAGGCCGGACCGGGGGTGCACGAAGGCCGCGTACCCCTCGGGCAGGGCGATGGAAACCCCGGTCGGCAGCACCGCCCGTTCACCGGGCGCGAGTTCGCACGGCTCCGTGGTGCGCAGATCGGCTCCGGCGTCGCCGGGCATCGCGTACGCCGGGAGCGGTACGTCGGGGTCGACGCGCCGGATCAGCACGTCCAGGGGGGCACGGTCGGTCACGGGTTCACCTCGAAGGCGCGGGCGCGCCGGATCTGGTCCGGGTCGTTCATGGCCGCCTGGATCTCCCGGGGCCGGCCGTTGTCGATGAAGTGGTCCACCTTCACCTCGATGAAGAGGGCGTCGGCGCGCACGGCGACGGGGCCCTCGGGGCCGCCGATCCGCCCGGTGGCCGTCGAGTAGATCTTCCGTCCGGCGACCGCGGTGACCTCGGCCTCCAGGAAGAGCACCGTGCCGACCGGCACCGGCCGCACGAAGTCCGTCTCCAGGCGCCCGGTCACGGCGATCACCCGCAGCAGCCAGTTCAGCGAGCCGAGCGTCTCGTCGAGCGCGGTCGCCAGCACACCGCCGTGGGCGAGGCCCGGGGCCCCCTGGTGCGCCTCGCGGACCGTGAACTCGGCGGTGACGGTGACGCCTTCGCCGGCCCGGGCGGCGAGGTGCAGGCCGTGGGCCTGCCCGCCACCGCAGCCGAAGCAGTGCTCGTAGTGCGCGCCGATCAGCTCCCCGGGCGCGGGCGCGTCGGGGTGCCGCACGGGGGGTATGGCGTCGGCCGGGGGCGTCAGAGCCGCAGTGGTACCACTCACAGGCGCAGACCTTACCTCCGCGTCAGCGGCCGTCGCGCACCATGCCAAGCTTGGCTTCATGCAGCCTTACGAAGAACGCCTCACCGCACCCCGTTCGTGGTGGCTCGTCTCCGCGCTCGTCGGCATCGCGACGGGTCTGACGGCGCTCCCGTTCGGCACGCTGCCGTTCCTGGGCGGCCTGGTCGGCGGCACGGCGCTGGCGGCGGTGCTGACCAGCGCGTACGGCTCGGTGCGGATCCGGGTCGTGGCGGGCTTCCTGGTCGCGGGCGACGCGAAGATCCCGGTCTCGGCCCTCGGTACGCCGCAGCTCCTGGACGCGGCCGAGGCCCGTGCCTGGCGGACCCACAAGGCGGACCCGCGCGCGTTCATGGTGCTGCGCAGCTACATCCCGACGGCCCTGCGCGTCGAGGTCACCGACCCCGAGGACCCGACGCCGTACGTGTACCTGTCGACGCGGAACCCGCAGGCCCTGGCCGGGGCGCTGGAGGCGGTGCGGGCGGCGTAAGAGCCGTCAGGGGCCGCAAGGCCTCGGGTCAGCTTCCGAGCTCCTTGCGGCGGGCCTCGTCGGAGCCGGGCAGGGGCGGCAGCTCGGGCAGCGCCTCCCAGGGCACCTGGGCCCGGCGCAGATCGGCGCGGACGCGCTCCGCGAGCTTCTTGGTGTCCCGCCGGTTCATGAAGGCGCCGACGGCCGCTCCCACCATGAAGGGCATCAGGTTCGGCAGGTTCCGCACCATGCGCTTCATGATCTGCTGGCGCAGCTCGCGCTTCATCTGTCCGCCGAGGGCGGCGTTGACCGAGGCCGGTTTGGCCACGTCGATCCCGCGCTCCTCGGTCCACGAGCGCAGGTAGGCGGCGCTGCGGTCCTTAAGGGTGCCGGGGGGTCTGCGGCCGTACACCTCGTGCAGCTCCGCGACGAGCTTCAGCTCGATCGCGGCGACACCGGTGATCTCGGCGGCGAGCTCCGCGGGCATCGCCGGCGGGACCGGCAGCATGGCGGCGGCGCCGACGCCGGCGCCGACCGTGGAGGTCGCGTTGGCCGCGCCCGCGATGAGCTTGTCCGCGAGCTGCTCGGGGCCGAGGCCCGGGAACTGCTTGCGGAGGGTGGCCAGGTCCCGGACCGGGACCCGGGGTGCGTTCTCGATGATCCGGTCGGCGAGGTAGCCGATGCCGGCCCTGGCACCGCGGCCGCCGCGGCGTACGCCCTTGCGCAGGCCGTTCGCGACGGCGGTGAAGCGCTTGCCCTTGGTCAGGGGGCCCTCGTCCTCCGCCGCCTCGACGGCCTGTGCGGCGTCGACGGCCGCCCGCGGCGACGTGCCCACCGCCGTCTCGTGCAGCAGCGCGGGGACGGCCGCGTAGGCCGCCTCAGCGCCGCTCTGTGCCCCGGCGGGACCCGAGGGGGCGGTGGCGCCCTCCGGGTCCGCGCCCGCCGCTCCGGCAGGCCCGAGCGAGGCCTGCGGGCCCCGCTCGCCGTCCGTCGCGCCCTCGGGCACGGCTGCGTCCGCCTCGTGGTCGCCGAAGCGGTTCTTCCCGTGCGGGGTCGAGCCAGTCACGGCCGACCTCGCTCAGTCGCAGTCGCGGCAGATCGGCTGGCCGTTCTTCTCTCGGGCCAGCTGGCTGCGGTGGTGCACCAGGAAGCAGCTCATGCAGGTGAACTCGTCCTGCTGCTTGGGAAGCACGCGGACCGCGAGCTCCTCGTTGGACAGGTCCGCGCCGGGCAGCTCGAGGCCTTCGGCGGCCTCGAACTCGTCGACGTCGACGGCCGAGGCGGACTTGTCGTTCCGCCGGGCCTTCAGTTCTTCAAGACTGTCCGAGTCGACGTCGTCGTCGGTCTTGCGTGGGGTGTCGTAGTCCGTTGCCATGTCGCTCTCCCCCTCTGGGTGTCTGCGGTGTCTCAGCGCACGTAACGCGTGAGAGGCCGGACTTGTGCCCGACCTGAGGCGGAGATTTTGCCTCACATCAAGGTCTGTTACTCAATCGACACCCAACCGCACCCCTGAAGAGGTGATCGGTTTGGATGGCGATCGGGACCGTACACGGTCCGAATGTCGCACTTCACGGGCGCCACCCCGTGTACTTCCCGTGATCAAGACCCCCGAAAACCCGGATTTTCCCGGCTTTCCGACGACTTTCGCGGTCACGGAGAGTAGATGGCCGAAAAATCGCTCCTGTGATCGATCACACACGGAATTGGCAGGATCGGGTCCTGAAAATTCCGCTTAAAGCGAACATCCGGCGTGTCCGGCGGCAGCATCTCAGATCGGCAGGGTCACCCGCATCACGAGTCCACCCCCCTCACGAGGCTCCGCGATGATACGGCCCCCGTGGGCGCGCGCCACCGACCGGGCGATGGACAGGCCGAGACCCACCCCCTTGTCGCTGCCGGTGCGCTCGGTGCGGAGCCTGCGGAAGGGTTCGAAGAGGTTGTCGATCTCGTACGCGGGCACCACGGGCCCGGTGTTCGTGACCACCAGGACGGCCTGGCCGTGCTGGGCCTCCGTGGTGACCTCGACCCAGCCGCCCTCCCGTCGCCCGCCGCCACCCTTCTCCTGATGGGCTTCGCCCGGCCCCTCCTGACGCTTCACGTTGTACCGGACGGCGTTCTGTACGAGGTTCAGCGCGATGCGCTCCAGGAGGACGCCGTTGCCCTGCACGATGGCGGGGGCGCGCTCGCCGCGGATCTCGACGCCCTTCTCCTCGGCCTCGGCCCGCGTCTGGTCGACGGCGCGGTCGGCGACCTCGGCGAGGTCCACCGGCTTGCGCTCGACGATCTGGTTGTCGCTGCGGGCGAGCAGCAGCAGGCCCTCCACGAGCTGCTCGCTGCGCTCGTTGGTGGCGAGCAGCGTCTTGCCGAGCTGCTGGAGCTCGGGGGGCGCGCCCGGGTCGGAGAGCTGTACCTCCAGGAGCGTGCGGTTGATCGCCAGCGGGGTGCGCAGCTCGTGCGAGGCGTTCCCGACGAAGCGCTGCTGGGCGGTGAAGGCACGCTCCAGGCGGTCCAGCATCTCGTCGAAGGTGTCGGACAGCTCCTTCAACTCGTCGTCGGGGCCGTCCAGTTCGATACGGCGCTTGAGGTCCGTGCCCGCCACCCGGCGCGCGGTACGGGTGATGCGGCCGAGCGGTGACAGGACGCGGCCCGCCATCGCGTACCCGAAGGCGAACGCGATCACGGCCAGGCCGAGCAGGGCGAGCAGCGAGCGGCTCAGGAGGTTGTCCAGGGCGTGCTCGCGCTGTTCGTTCACGCAGGCGTTCATCGCCGCGTTGAACTCCTCCGGGGAGGCGCGGCTCGGCAGGTCGCAGACCTTGCTCTCCACCCGGCCCGAGACGATCTTGAAGGGCAGGTCGCTGCCCACGTTCAGCGCCTGCGCGGCGAGCAGGTAGATGATCGAGAGCAGCAGGATGCCCGCGATCAGGAACATGCCGCCGTACAGGAGGGTGAGCCTTATGCGGATGGTGGGGCGCAGCCACGGGAAGGGCGGTTCGACCTTCCTGGGGTCCCACGTCGGCTTGGGGGGCGCCGCCGGTGGCGCGGGTGTCGTGGCCACGGAGATCAGATCCGGTAGCCCGAGCCGGGCACCGTGACGATGACGGCGGGCTCGCCGAGCTTGCGGCGCAGGGTCATGACGGTCACCCGGACGACGTTCGTGAACGGGTCCGTGTTCTCGTCCCAGGCCTTCTCCAGGAGCTGCTCGGCGGAGACCACGGCGCCCTCGCTGCGCATCAGGACCTCCAGGACGGCGAACTCCTTGGGGGCGAGCTGGATCTCCCGGCCCTCGCGGAACACCTCGCGGCGGTTCGGGTCGAGCTTGATTCCGGCGCGCTCCAGGACGGGGGGCAGCGGCACGCTCGTCCGCCGCCCCAGGGCGCGCACACGGGCGGTGAGCTCGCTGAACGCGAACGGCTTGGGGAGGTAGTCGTCGGCGCCGATCTCCAGGCCCTCGACGCGGTCGCTGACGTCGCCGGACGCGGTGAGCATCAGTACCCGGGTGGGCATCCCGAGCTCGACGATCTTGCGGCAGACGTCGTCGCCGTGCACGAGGGGGAGGTCACGGTCCAGGACGACCACGTCGTAGTCGTTCACGCCGATGCGCTCCAGGGCGGCCGCGCCGTCGTACACGACGTCGACGGCCATGGCCTCCCGGCGCAGTCCGGTGGCCACCGCATCGGCGAGCAGTTGCTCGTCCTCGACGACGAGTACGCGCACGTCGCTGTCCTTCCTCTGCGCCCGGCCCCCGGCTCGCGCGGGCAGGGCAGGTCTGATCTGGGGGTGAGACCTCCATCCTGCCCCTTTCGGCCATAAACCGGCTGTAAGGCGGCCGAGGGCCCGGGGGTGCGGGATTTTCTCGTCCGGTTGAGGTTTCCCTGAGGAAGCCCGGGGGGAGGACGGCAGTTACACCCGCGATCACGCTTCGTATGTGACACGCCACGAGCTGCCGCACCTCGGCGGCGCCGGACGTGATCGCCGCTTCTCGGGCACACCCCCGTGCCACCGACCCACACGACCCAGCCGAGGGGGCGCAACCATGGACGCATTCACCGCAGGTCTCCTGCAGCGCATAAAGGCCACGGAGTCCGACCTCGCGCAAGCCCGTCGGACGGGCGACGACTTCCTCGCCGAGGTCGAGCTGTCCGAGCTGGAGGATCTGCACCGCCTGGCCGCCGAGCACGGCGTGGAGGTCGTCGCCACGCCGTCCTGACCGGAGGCCGTCACGCACACGACAGGACCCCGGCACCCGCGCCCGCGGTGCCGGGGTCCTGTCGTGTCTCCAGGGCTCGGGCGCGGCCCGTCAGTCGTGCCAGGCGCCGTGCTCGTCCAGGAACGCCTGCAGGGGCTCGAACAGGCCGGGCGGGCCCGCCACGGTCAGCTCCGTGGACAGCGCCTCGCCGGGGCGGCCGCCGGTGAGGGCGCCCGCCTCGCGCGCGACGAGGTCGCCGGCGGCGAAGTCCCAGGGGTTCAGGCCGCGTTCGTAGTACGCGTCCAGGCGGCCGGCCGCCACGTCGCAGAGGTCGATGGCCGCCGAGCCGCCGCGCCGGATGTCCCGGACGCGGGGCAGCAGCTCCCGGACCACCGCGGCCTGCCGGGCGCGGCGCTCGGCGACGTAGCCGAAGCCGGTGCCGATCAGCGCCTGGGCGAAGGGGGGCGCGGGGCGCACGCGCACCGGCTTGTCGTCGAGGAACGCGCCCTGGCCGAGCACCGCGCGGAACGTCTCGCCGCGCACGGGCGCGTGGACGACGCCGACCAGGGTCTCGCCGTCCCCCGCGGTCAGGCGCGCGGCGATGGACACCGCCCAGTCCGGGCGGCCGTACAGGTAGTTCACGGTGCCGTCGATCGGGTCGATCACCCACTGGACGCCGCTGCTGCCCTCGAAGCTGGCGCCCTCCTCGCCGAGCACGCCGTCCGCGGGCCTGCGGTCGGCAAGGAAAGCCGTGATCAGCTTCTCGGAGGCGATGTCCATCTCGGTGACGACGTCGACGGCGCTGCTCTTGGTGGCGGCCACCCCCAGGTCGTCCGGGCGGCCGTCGCGCAGCAGCTCACCGGCGCGGCGCGCGGCCTCCAGGGCGACGGCGAGGAGTTCGGCCTTCAGGGCGTCCTGGTCGGCGGGGTCGGTCACGGTGGCTCCTTACGACGAGCGAGGTTTCCGTACGGCCTGCGCGGGGGCGGCGGCCGTGCACCTCGATGGTCCACGGCCGCCTTCCGCCTCGGCGAGGCGGGGCGAGGCGGGGGGCCGTGACGCCTGTGCACCGTGACGCCTGCGGGCCCGGCGCATGCGCGCGTGGCGCCTGCCGACCGTGGCGTCCTCCGAGGGCTGTGCCGCCCCCGCCGACCGCCGGGTGCCTCAGGCGAATGGGCTGTCGGCTCCGGCCGCCGCGGGCCTTGGGGCGCGCGCCGGGCAGCAGCCCACCGGGCACAGGTCGTGGCTCGGGCCGAGCGCGCCGAGGGCGCAGGGCGTCACCGCGCGCCCGCTCTCGGCCGCCGCGCGCTCCAGGACGAGCTCGCGCACCGCCGCGGCGAACCGCGGGTCGGCGCCCACGGTGGCCGACCGCCGCACGGGCAGACCCAGCTCCGCGGCCTTCGCCGTGGCCTCGGTGTCGAGGTCGTACAGCACCTCCATGTGGTCCGACACGAAGCCGATGGGGACCATCACCACGGCGGGCGCCCCGGCGGCGTGCCGCTCCTCCAGGTGGTCGCAGATGTCCGGCTCCAGCCACGGGATGTGCGGGGCCCCGGAGCGCGACTGGTACACCAGCTCCCAGGGGCGGTCGACGCCGGTCTCCTCGCGCACCGCGTCCGCGACGAGCCGCGCCACGTCCAGGTGCTGCCGCACGTACGCCCCGCCGTCGCCGTGGTCCGCCACGGGGCCCGAGGTGTCGGCCGCCGCCGTCGGGATGGAGTGCGTGGTGAACGCCAGGTGGGCGCCGTCGCGGACCTCGTCGGGCAGCTCGGCGAGGGACTTCAGGACGCCGTCGACCATGGGCCGCACGAAGCCCGGGTGGTTGAAGTAGTGCCGCAGCTTGTCCACGCGCGGCAGGTCGAGGCCCTCCTCCTGGAGGGTCGCCAGGGCGTCCGCGAGGTTCTCGCGGTACTGCCGGCAGCCCGAGTAGGAGGCGTACGCGCTGGTGGCCAGGACCAGGACGCGGCGCCGGCCGTCACGCACCAGCTCGCGCAGGGTGTCCGTGAGGTACGGCGCCCAGTTGCGGTTGCCCCAGTACACCGGCAGGTCGAGGCCGTGGTCCGCGAAGTCCTTGCGCAGGGCGTCGAGCAGGGCGCGGTTCTGGTCGTTGATGGGGCTGACCCCGCCGAAGAGGAAGTAGTGCTGCCCCACCTCCTTCAGCCGCTCCTTGGGGATGCCGCGGCCGCGCGTCACGTTCTCCAGGAACGGAACGACGTCGTCCGGGCCTTCGGGGCCGCCGAACGAGAGCAGCAGGAGGGCGTCGTACGGGGTGGGATCCAGGGGGGTATCCAGCGCTTCGGACATGTCTGTGATCCTGCCACCCGCCACTGACAGCGGGGAAACGACGGTCCCCCGGCGGCGGGTCGGACGGGCTGCGGGTGCGGGCCCTGGCCGGGAGCCCGGTGCCGGGGGCAGCGGGCCCGAAGGCGCTGACCGGGCCGAACGGAGGGGGCGCGCAGGCGCTTCGCTGGGCGGGACGGCGCTTCGCGGGGCGGGACGGCACGGGAGGTCACAGGAGGGCGTGGGAGGGCGCGGGAGATCGCTGGACGGCGCGGGACATCACTGGACGGCGCGGGAGGCACGGGAGGGCCCGGCAGGAAAACGACGGTGCGCTGCGGTCCCCCGCGGTCGTAAGCTGTATCAGCCATCTTCACGCCTTACGGAGCCGCACGGCCGCCCCGGCCGCCCGCTCCCGCGCCCCCGCGGAGTCCACGTGCCGAGCCCCTACCGCGCCATCTTCGCCGCCCCCGGCAGCAAGGGGTTCTCCGCCGCCGGGCTCCTCGGGCGGATGCCGCTGTCGATGATGGGCATCGGCATCGTCACGATGGTCTCCCAGATCACCGGGCGGTACGGCCTCGCGGGCGCCCTCTCGGCCACCGTCGCGCTGTCCGCCGCCGCCATCGGCCCGCAGATCTCCCGGCTCGTGGACCGGCACGGCCAGCGCCGGGTCCTGCGGCCCGCGACCCTGGTGTCGCTCGCGGCCGTGGCGGGCCTGCTGCTCGCCGCGCGGTTCGAGCTGCCGGACTGGACGCTGTTCGTCTTCGCCGCGCTCGTGGGCTGCGTACCGAGCGTGGGATCGATGGTCCGCGCGCGCTGGGCGGCCCTGTACGGCGGCACCTCGAAGCTGCACACGGCGTACTCCTTCGAGTCCGTCGTGGACGAGGTCTGCTTCATCTTCGGGCCGATCATCTCGATCGGCCTGTCCACGGTGTGGTTCCCCGAGTCCGGGCCGCTCCTGGCCGCCGTCTTCCTCGCCGTGGGCGTCTTCTGGCTGACCGCCCAGCGCGCCACCGAGCCGGTGCCGCACCCGCGCGAGCACCACACCAAGGGCTCCGCGCTGCGCTCCCCCGGCCTGCAGGTCCTGGGCGCGGCCTTCGTCGCGACCGGCACCATCTTCGGCGCCGTGGACGTGGTCACGGTCGCCTTCGCCGAGGAGGAGGGCCACAAGAGCGCGGCGAGCCTGGTGCTCGCCGTGTACGCGCTCGGGTCGTGTCTCGCGGGCGTGGCCTTCGGCCTCATGAACTTCACCGGGGCGCCCGCGCGCAGGTGGCTGGTGGGCGTGTGTGCGATGGCCGTGAGTATGATCCCGCTTCAACTGGTCGGGAGCCTGCCGTTCCTGGCCGCGGCGCTCTTCCTCGCGGGCCTGTCCATCGCACCCACGATGATCACGACGATGGCCCTCGTCGAACAGCACGTACCACGCGCGCAGTTGACCGAGGGCATGACCTGGGTCAGCACCGGCCTCGCCGTCGGGATCGCGCTCGGCTCCTCCGCGGCCGGCTGGGTGATCGACGCCGCGGGACCGAGCGCCGGGTACGGCGTGCCGGGCGTGGCCGGGGCGCTCGCGGCGGTGGTCGGGCTCCTGGGGTACCGCCGGCTGCAGCGGCCGGCTCCGCGACGGGAGGGGACCCATGGGCACGGGAACGGGCAGGGGCACGGGCGCGGCAGCGACCAGCACGAGGAGTCGAGCGGCGTGGCGTAACTGGGCGGGGACCGTCGCCGCCCGCCCCGCGCGCGAGGCGACGCCCGCCTCGGTGGACGAGCTCGTCGAGGCCGTCCGCGGGGCGCGGACCGACGGCCTGACCGTGAAGCCCGTGGGCACGGGTCACTCCTTCACGGCCGCCGCCGCCACCGACGGCCTGCTGATACGCCCGGACCTGCTCACCGGCATCCGCGCGATCGACCACGCGGCGGGCACCGTCACCGTCGAGGCGGGCACCCCGCTCAAGCGCCTGAACGCCGCGCTCGCCCGCGAGGGCCTGTCCCTGACGAACATGGGCGACATCATGGAGCAGACGGTCTCCGGCGCCGTCAGCACCGGGACGCACGGCACCGGCCGCGACTCCGCCTCACTCGCCGCCCAGATCACCGCGCTGGAACTCGTCACCGCCGACGGCGAGGTCCTCACCTGCTCCCGGGAGCGGCACCCCGACGTCTTCGCCGCCGCCCGGGTCGGGCTCGGCGCGCTCGGCGTCATCACCGCGATCACGTTCTCCGTGGAGCCGCTCTTCCTCCTCCAGGCGCGCGAGGAGCCGATGCCCTTCGACCGGGTCACCGCGGAGTTCGACGAGCTCGTCGCCGAGAACGAGCACTTCGAGTTCTACTGGTTCCCGCACACCGGCAACTGCAACACCAAGCGCAACAACCGCAGCCTGGGCCCCGCCGCTCCCCCGCACCCCGTCAGCGCCTTCATCGAGGACGAGCTGCTCTCCAACGGCCTCTTCCAGGTCGTCAACTCGCTCGGCCGCGCCGTGCCCGCCACCATCCCGGCCATCGCCAGGATCTCCAGCAGGGCGCTGTCGGCCCGCACCTACACGGACATCCCGTACAAGGTCTTCACCAGCCCCCGGCGCGTGCGCTTCGTGGAGATGGAGTACGCCGTTCCGCGCGAGGCCCTCGTGGACACGCTGCGGGAGCTCAGGACGATGATCGAGCGCTCCCCGCTGCGGGTCAGCTTCCCCGTGGAGGTCCGCACGGCCCCCGCCGACGACATCACGCTCTCCACCGCGTCCGGCCGCGACAGCGCGTACATCGCCGTGCACCTGTACAAGGGGACCCCCTTCCGCGCGTACTTCGGCGCCGCTGAGCGGATCTTCACCGCCCACGAGGGACGGCCCCACTGGGGGAAGCTCCACACCCGCGACGCCGCGTACTTCGCCGCCGCCTACCCGCGCTTCGCCGAGTTCACGGCGCTGCGCGACCGCCTCGACCCGGAGCGGACCTTCGCCAACGCCTATCTGCGGCGCGTGCTCGGCGACTGAGGCTCCGGGCGAGGCGGTCGCCCATGGAGGGCGGGCAGCCGCGCTACCGCTCGGGCGACTGCTGCTGCCGTTCGGGGACGCCCGTCCCGGGGCCGCCCCCGGCGCCGTTCGGCGGGGTGGGCGTCGGGGTCGGGGTGGGCGTCGGCGTGGGCGTGGGGGTCGGCGTGGGCTTCGTACCGTCGTCGCCGGAGCCGTTCCCGTCGCCCTTGCCGCCCTTGCCGCCCTGGTCGCCCTGGTCGGCGTTGTCGCCGTTGTCGCCCTTGTCCCCGCTGTCCGGGGTGCCGCCCTGGTCCTTGCCGGTGCCCGTGCCCGATCCGGAGCCGTCGCCGTCGCCGGGGGACGGCGTGCCGCTGGGGTTCCCGGAGGTGCCGTCGTCCTGCGAGCCGTCGTCCGTACCGGACGTGCCGCTGTCCGAGGGCCGGCCGGTGCCGTCGCCGGGCGTGGGCTTGTCGTCGGACGACGAGGAGTTCTTGCCCCTCACGAAGTCGCTGATCGACGTGGACTTGTCGTCACCGCTGAAGCTCCGGCCGCTCACCAGCTCGTACGCGGTGATCCCGGTGAGCGCCACGCCGAACACGACGGCGGCGGCGACCAGCGGCCGCTTCCAACTGGTCACCCGCGCGCGATGCGTGGTCCCCGCCGAGAACTCGTCCGACGGGAGCGGCGGCCCCGGCACCGGGCCCGCCGGGCTCCCCGCCCGGCCCAGGAGCCGGGTCTCCTGGTCGCGCCGGTCGCCCGGGAGCACCTGGGTGGCGTCGACGGACCCCAGGAGCTGGGTCCTGTCGGCGTCGGCGGACACGGCGGGCAGGGCGGTGGTCGGGTCCCCTGGCCCGACGCCGGGGAGGGCCGTGGTCGCGTCGACCGTCCCGGCCGGAGGCAGCACGGTGGTGGGGTCCGCCATGGAGTCCCCCGCCACGGGATTCCCCGTCCCGAGGGCGGGCAGCACGTTCGTCGGGTCGTCCGCGCCGGGCGTCGGCGGGCCGGGCGTCGGCAGCGCGGCCGTGGGATCGGCGCCCTGGGTGCCCCGGCCCGCGGACTGCATGCCCCACGTGGTGGTCACCGGGCCCGTGTCCCTCCTCGCGTACCCGGACGACGGCGCGGACGGCGGGGCGGGCGCGGCTCTGAACGCGGGCGGCACCGGCGTGGACGTGGTGACCGGCACCTGCTGGGCCTTCGGTTTGGCCTGCACCGCCACGTCGCGTATCTGTTCACCCGTGCGCTTGAAGAAGTGCTGGAAGACCGTGCCGCCACAGGTGGCGATGCCGCTCACCACGCCGGCGCCCAGGATCGTCCCGTAGACGCCGAAGCTGGACGCGAGCTTCGCGGCCAGCACCGCGGCCACGGCGCTGCCCGCCACCTGTGGCACGCTCAGATCGAGCCGCTTCTTCTCCGCCCCGTCCTCCGGGGTGCTCTGGGGATCCCTGCCGGTATCCGGCTTTTCACGCATCTCCGACCCTTGCCGCCTTTCTCGCCTTGCTGACGTCACACCTGATTGACGTACGAGTTACGCGTGCCACTCAAGAAGGGGACGTATGTGCGAAGCCAGCAGTTCCGATTCTGGCGTTAACGTGAAGAGCGCCACCTGTGCGCGGGGTGTTC
Source organism: Streptomyces longispororuber (assembly GCF_014656095.1). Classification (GTDB taxonomy): domain Bacteria; phylum Actinomycetota; class Actinomycetes; order Streptomycetales; family Streptomycetaceae; genus Streptomyces; species Streptomyces longispororuber. The sequence continues at coordinate 147,685 of NZ_BNBT01000001.1, read as the reverse complement.
GCGCCCCTGGCCCCCATCAACTCCCTTCGCCCGGGAGAAGTTCGGTGGGCGTGCCGGTCCACCCGGGTGGTCCGAATGGAGTAGTGTTGCGAGCCCTGGGTCCGGTCTCCAGCCAGGGTGCCCGGGACCAGCCAGGACCGCCGGGAGGGGGCTCGCTGCACAAGGTGGCCACCATGGTCACTTAGCGTTGCGAAGAAGTAACCGTGCCATCACGGCGTTCCAGGGCCCACGCCCGACACGCCGGGCAACTCGGCAAGGTTGTGGCAGGCTGCACCCGGGCAGGCCACACTCGACTAGCGGAAGCAGCGACGCACGTGACGTCGGCAGGCACCACCCGGGAGGTCCCCATGCCCGAACTGCGTGTCGTGGCCGTCAGCAACGACGGCACACGGCTGGTGCTGAAGGCTGCGGACAGCACGGAGTACACGCTTCCGATCGACGAACGGCTGCGTGCCGCCGTGCGCGGCGACCGGCCGCGTCTCGGCCAGATCGAGATCGAGGTGGAGAGCCACCTCCGCCCCCGCGACATCCAGGCACGTATACGCGCCGGAGCCAGCGCGGAGGAAGTCGCCTCGCTCGCCGGCATCCCCGTCGACCGCGTCCGGCGCTTCGAGGGCCCCGTGCTCGCCGAGCGCGCCTTCATGGCCGAGCGCGCCCGGAAGACCCCCGTGCGCCGCCCCGGCGAGAACACCGGACCCCAGCTCGGCGAGGCCGTCCAGGAGCGGCTGCTGCTGCGCGGCGCCGACAAGGAGTCGGTGCAGTGGGACTCCTGGCGCCGGGACGACGGCACCTGGGAGGTGCTGCTCGTCTACCGCGTCGCCACCGAGCCGCACTCCGCGAGCTGGACGTACGACCCGCCGCGCCGCCTCGTCCAGGCCGTCGACGACGAGGCACGCGCCCTCATCGGCGAGACCGACGACATCGCCGCGCCCGAGCCGACCTTCCCGTTCGTGCCGCGCATCGCGCGACTGCCCCGGGACCGGCCGCCGGAGCGTGCGCTCGACCGCGCGGCACCGGCACCGGAGCCCGCGGAGGAGCCCGCGAGCACCGGCGGCGCCATCGCCGAGCAGGAGCGCGACTCGCTCACCAGCCTCCTGGAGGCGGTGCCGAGCTTCCGTGGCGACATGGTCGTCCCCGAGCGTCCGACGACGGCACCCTCCGAACTGCCGTCCGCACCGCAGGACGAGCCGGAGCAGGAGCCGGAGGCCGAGGAGCCCGCGGCCACCGCGGCGTCGGCCGGTTCCGCCTACGCGGACGTGCTCATGCCGCGCGCGGTGGCAAGCCACCGCGAGCGCCTGGTCGGCTCCACGGACCGCCAGGCCGAGGCCGACGGCGTCCGCCCCGGCCGCCGGGCCGCCGTGCCGAGCTGGGACGAGATCGTCTTCGGCACGCGCCGCAAGAAGCAGGAGTAGCCGCGGAAAACGACCCCGGGCAGGAGAAGGAACCATCCTCCCGGGGCGCACTGCGGACACGCCGAAAGAGCCCGTACGCAGAATCCGTACGGGCTCTTCACGCGGCCTTCACGGATTACGGAGCGTGATCAGTAGTCGGGTGGGAGGAGTGGCGCGATCTCGCCGTTCCGGCCCTGCCTCGGCGCGTCACCGGCTCCGCCCCGCCGCGCGTCACCGCGCCACCGGCTCCGCCCCGCCACGCGTCACCGCGGTTCCGGTCCCGTCGCCACCGGGCGGGACGGGTCCGCCGACCACTCCGACCACGAACCGACGTACAGCGCCGCCGGGATGCCCGCCACCGCGAGCGCGAGCACCTCATGGGCGCCCGACACGCCCGAGCCGCAGTACACGCCGACCTCCTGGACGTCGGCGGCGCCCAGGGCCTTGAAGCGGGCCGCGAGTTCTTCGGCGGGGCGGAACCGGCCGTCGTCGGCGACGTTCTCCGTCGTGGGCGCCGAGACGGCGCCCGGGATGTGACCGCCGACGCGGTCGATCGGCTCGACGTCACCCCGGTAGCGCTCGGCCGCCCGCGCGTCCAGGAGCAGCCCCGAGCGGGCCAGGGCGGCCGCCCCGTCCGCGTCCAGCAGGGGCAGGGAGTCCGGGACCGGCGTGAAGGTGCCCTCGGCGGGCGGCCGCACGTCCCCGGACTCCCGCTCGCCCCGCCACGCCGCGAGCCCGCCGTCGAGCACCCGGACCGACGGGTGACCCGCCCAGCGCAACAGCCACCACGCGCGCGCCGCCGCCCAGCCCTGGCCGCCGTCGTACACGACGACGTCCCGGTCCGCCGAGACCCCGGCCGCCCGCATCGCCGCGCCGAAGCGCGCGGTGTCCGGCAGCGGGTGGCGGCCCGCCGCCCCGGCCGGCCCCGCGAGGTCGGCGTCGAGGTTCACGAAGACCGCCGAGGGGATGTGCGCCTCCTCGTACGCGGGCCGCTGGTGCGGGCCGCCGAGCTGCCAGCGGACGTCGAGCAGCACTGGCGGGTTTCCGCCCGCCAGGTCGCTCGCGAGTTCGGATGCGGAGATGATGGCATTCATAAGCCCCAACCTTGCCCACGGGGTGGCCGCCGCGTCCAGGTCCGGCTACCCTGCTCGGCCGTACCACGCCCGAACACTTGGCGTACCGGTCCGGGCACGCCACGTACCCACAACGGACACGGCCCGGCAATCACGCGTTTACGGGTGAGAAACCGCAGATCGGGCATCCTCCGCGAGGAATGCGGAAGAAGCGGCGCGGCCGGGGAGCGCCGGGCGACGGGTGGTGCGAGCATCTGCACGAACGGGCATGCGCGCGGCCGACGTACGCGCGTTCGGAAGACGAAGCGAAGCGGAGCGGCGACGGCTGACGGACGACGGACAGCGGGCGACGGAGCACAGGCGAGGGACGGCGGGCTCGGCGAGCCGGTCTCCGTCGTCCGGTGTCCGTCAGCCGATGTCTGCCGACCGTGAGCTGTCGGCGCCACGAGGGCCCGAGGAGAGAGTGACGATGACCGAGGCACGGTGGCCGGACAGCCGACGCGTACCGACTGCGCGGCCCGCGCCCGGCGCGCCCTGCTGGGTGAGTTTGATGGTGCACGACCTGGCCGCGACCCAGGAGTTCTACGCCGCGCTCTTCGGCTGGACGTACGAGCCGGGGCCGCAGCAGCTCGGGCCCTATGTGCGCGCCCTGCTGAACGGCCGCGAGGTGGCGGGGATCGGCCAGTTGCCGCCCGACAGGCGGCTGCCGATCGCCTGGACGCCGTACCTGGCGTCGGACGACGTGGACGAGACGGCGGAGACGGCACGGCACTGCGGCGGCACGGTGGGCGTCGGCCCGCTGACCGCGGCGGAGGCCGGCCGCCTGGCCGTCGCCTCGGACCCGGCCGGCGCGGTGTTCGGCATCTGGCAGGCGGCGGAGCACCTAGGTACGGGGCTGGCCGGGGTGCACGGCACGCCGGTGTGGAACGAGCTGCTGACGCGAGAGACGGCCGAGGTCGCCAAGTTCTACCGGACGCTGTTCGGCTACACCGAGGAGGCGTCGGGCGGGCCCGGCATGGACCGTCTGACGTTCCTCCTGGAGGGCCGGGCGGTGGCCTCGGTGCGTGGCGTCGGCAGCGCCCTGCCCCGCGACCGGGGCGCGCACTGGATGACGTTCTTCGAGGCCGCGGACGTGGACGCCGCCGTACGGCGGGTGCTGGAGCTCGGCGGCCACGTCGTGCGCCCGGCGCGCACGCGCGCGCACGGCCGGGTCGCCACGGTCGCCGACCCCGAGGGGGCGGTGTTCTCGCTGCTGCGCTCCGAGCCGTCCATCCCGGAGCGCCTGCGGGCGGACGCGGCGACTCCGTAGGGCGGACCGGGCCCGGAGGCGGGTGGCGTCCGGGGCCTAGGAGCGTTCGAGGGTGCCGACGGTGTCGCCGTCCAGGGGCAGGACGTCGGGCGACAGCGCGCTCGCGTGCGCGGCGGCGGCGGTCATGCGGCGCCGGTGGTGGCGGCGGCACAGCACCTCGTAGCCCACCTCGTCGGGCGCCTGGTTGACGTCGCCGACGACGACCTGGGCGCCTTCGACGACCATGTGACCGCCGACGGTGCGGGCGTTGTGGGTGGCGCGGGCGCCGCACCAGCACAGCGCCTCCACCTGGAGGACCTCTATGCGGTCGGCGAGCTCGACGAGCCGCTGGGAGCCCGGGAAGAGCTTGGTGCGGAAGTCGGTGGTGATGCCGAAGGCGAAGACGTCGAGGCCGAGGTCGTCGACCACGCGCGCGAGCTGGTCGATCTGCTCGGGGGCGAGGAACTGCGCCTCGTCGACGATGACGTAGTCGGCGCGGCCGCCCTGGGAGAGGTGGTCGACGAGGTGGGCGTAGAAGTCCAGCTCGTCGGCGACCTCGATGGCCTCGGTGACCAGGCCGAGGCGGGAGGAGAGCTTGCCCGCGCCCGCGCGGTCGTCACGCGCGAAGATCATGCCTTCGAGGCCGCGGGCCGAGCGGTTGTGCTCGATCTGCAGCGCGAGGGTGCTCTTCCCGCAGTCCATCGTTCCGGAGAAGAACACCAGCTCAGGCATGGGCGGTTGCGGGCCTTTCATCGTGTGTGCGGGCGGGCGGCGGCGTGGGCCGCCGGGCGGTCGGGAGGGGCTAGGAGCGTACTTCGAGCAGCGGTACGAGCTGTTCGGCGGGGGTCATGGAGCCGTGGTTGCCGACCATCGCGGACTCGTGGGGCTCGGTCCGGGACGCGATGATCAGGGCGTCGTCGTGGGCGGCGGCGACGACGTCGCCGATGCGACCGTGGACGCGCTCGTCGACGCGCGGGCCGAACCAGCCCGCGGCCACGGCCTCCTCGCGCCCGGCGACCCAGAAGCGGTCGCCGAGGACCTCACGCCAGACCGCGAGGACGTCGGCCTCGGCGCCGGGGACGGCGTAGACGTGGCGGGCGCGGCCCTCGCCGCCGAGGAGGGCGACGCCGGCGCGCAGCTCCCAGTCCTCGTCGAAGTCGAGGCGGGCCCGGTCGTCGAAGGGGATGTCCACCATGCCGTGGTCGGCGGTGACGTACAGGGCGCTGCGCGGCGGGAGCTGCTCGGCGAGGCGCTGGGCGAGCCGGTCGACGTACATGAGCTGGCCGCGCCAGGGGTCGGAGTCGAGGCCGAAGCGGTGGCCCTTGCCGTCGACCTCCGCGTAGTACGTGTAGACGAGGGAGCGGTCCCCGGCGGCCAGTTGCTCGGCGGCGAGGTCCATGCGGTCCTCGCCGGAGAGGCGGCCGCGGAAGGTGCCGCCGCTGAGCGCGACCTTGGTGAGCGGGGTGTGCTCGAAGGTCGGCGAGGAGACCTGCGCGGTGTGGACGCCGGCGGCGTGGGCGCGCTGGAAGACCGTGGGGTGCGGCTGCCAGGCGTGCGGGTCGGTCCAGGGCTTCCAGCGGAGCTGGTTCATCAGCTCACCGGTGTCCGGATTGCGGACGGTGTACCCGGGCAGTCCGTGGTCGCCCGGGGGCAGGCCCGTGCCGACGGAGGCGAGCGAGGTGGCGGTGGTGGCGGGGAAGCCCGCGGTCAGGGGGCGCCCGGTGCCGCCGCGGGAGGAGCCGAGCAGCGAGGTCAGGAAGGGCGCCTCGGCGGGGTGGGCGCGCAACTGCTCCCAGCCGAGCCCGTCGATGAGGAAGACGCAGACGCGGTCGGCGGGGGCGAGCTCGGGGATGACGGGGGCGAAGCCGTCGACCCCCTGGTGCGCGACGAGGGTGGGCAGCAGGTCGGCGAGGGATCCGGCGCCGTACTGCGGCAGGGGCGCGGTGGCCGGGTCCAGGGGCTGTACGTCGTCCCAGCCGTCGACCCAGTCGGCTGTGGCCATCAGCGGCCGGCGCCCGTGCCGCCGGCGACGGCCGCCGTGGCCTCGGACAGCGCCTGCGCGAAGGCGAGGGTCTGGCGCACGGTGTCGGGGCCGTCACCGGCCTCGCTGACCCGCAGGCTCAGGTCGTCGGCGGTGGAGCTGCCGGTGTAGCCGTGGTCGGCCTCGCAGTTGGGGTCGCCGCAGGCGGCGGGTTCGAGGTCGATGCGGGAGACGGCGCCCCAGCCGATGGTGAGGACGACCTCGCGGGGCAGGGAGCCGGGGACGTACTTCTCCGGGTTGGCGACGACGCGGCTGACGACGACCGACGAGATCCGGCCGATCTTCACGGACTCGGTGGAGGTCGTGGCGTACGGGGTCGGCGAGGTGCTGTCGGCCGCCTGCTCGTCGGTGTGGCTGACGATGAAGCGGGTGTCGGTGAGGACGAGCACCGTCACGTGACGGCGTACTTCGTTCGCGTCGAAGGTGGTCTCCTGGTGGACCAGGTACGACCCGATGGCCTCGCCGCCGACCGCGGCCTCCACCGCCTCGGCCACGAGGGCCGGGTAGTAGCCGCTGCGCTCGATCGCCGCGCGCAGCCCCTGGGTCGTGGTACCGGTCTTTGCCATGCCGCCCATCCTACGACCCGGCGCCCGCCCCGAGGTGCGCGGTGGCGGCCGCCGCGGGCGGACTCAGTACGCGGGCAGGGTGCGCGGGCCCAGGTCGTCGCGGGCCGGGGGCGGGGCGAGGCGGACGGTGCCGCTGAGGACGGACAGGCCCTCCTGGGCGACGACCACCGGTTCCAGTGAGACGGTGACCACTTCGGGGTGGTCGTCGACGAGCCGGGAGACCCGCTGGAGCAGCTCTTCGAGGGCGGTGGCGTCGACGGGCGCGGAGCCGCGCCAGCCGAAGAGGAGGGGCGCGGTCCGGATGGACCGGACCAGGGTGCGGGCGTCGCGGTCCGTGACGGGGATCAGCCGGTGCGCGGTGTCGCCGAGCAGCTCGGACGCGGCGCCCGCGAGGCCGAAGGACAGCACGGCTCCGGCGGCGGCGTCGTGTCCGGCGCGCACGACGGTGTCGACGCCGCGCGCGACCATGGCCTGGACGACGGGCCGCAGCTCGGCGGGGCGGCCGAGCGCCTGCGTGAGCTCGCGGTAGGCGCGCCTGAGCTGGTCCTCGTCGGCGAGGTCGAGGCGTACGCCGCCGAGGTCGGGGCGGTGGCGCAGATGGGGCGCGGTGGTCTTGAGGGCCACCGGGTAGCCGAGCCGGCGGGCGGCGTCGGCGGCGGCGTCCGCGTCGGGCGCGGGCAGGGCCGGGCGGACGGTGATGCCGTAGCGGCCGAGCAGGTCCTGGGCGTCGTCGGGGCCGAGGGTGAGGCCGTGCGGGTCGCCGCTCCTGGCGAGGAGGGCCGCGATGAGCGCGGCGGCGCCCTGCTCGTCGATGTCGTCGTACTCGGGCACCTTGCCGGGGTCGGCGATGTCCTGGCGCCACCGGGCGTACGTGACGACCTCGGCGAGGGCGCGGACGGCGCGCTCGGGCGCGGGGTAGGCGGGGATGCGGGCGTGGGGCGGCGGGGCGGCGGCCTCCGGCGGTGTGGCGGGCGGCGGGTCCGCGGGCCGGGCGCCGGGCGCGTGGGGCTTGGTGCTCGCGGCGGCGGAGAGGGCCTCGGCGAGGCCGCCGAGCTCCACGTGGACCACGGCGACGGGCTTGCCGGGGCAGGAGGCCGCGGCGGCCCGCAGCGCGGTGGCCAGGGTCTCGCCCTGGCCCCGGCGGCTGGACTCTCCGAGGGAGGGGATGACGGTGACGACGGCGGCGTCGCAGGTGTCGGCCGCGAGCGCGGCGCCGAGCGCGGCGCGGAAGTCCTCGGGGGTCGCGGCCGTGGTCAGGTCGCGCGGGGGCAGCGGGCGCAGGCCTTCGGCGACGCACGCGTCGTAGGTGAGCAGGCCGAGGGACTCGGAGTTGCCGAGGATGGCGACCCGGGGTCCGGCGGGCAGCGGCTGTCCTGCGAGGAGCAGCCCGGCGTCGACGAGCTCGGTGACGGTGTCGACGCGGATGACCCCGGCCTGGCGGAGCAGGGCCGAGACGGTGGCGTGCGGCAGGCGGGTGGCGGCGCCGGCGTGCCCGGTGGGGGCGATGCCGCTGTGCCGGGCGCCCTGGACGACGACGAGGGGCTTCGCGGCGGCGGTGCGGCGGGCGAGGCGGGTGAACTTGCGGGGGTTGCCGATCGACTCCAGGTACATCAGGGCGACGTCGGTGTCCGGGTCGTCGTACCAGTACTGGAGGACGTCGTTGCCGGAGACGTCGGCGCGGTTGCCCGCGCTCACGAACGTCGAGATGCCGGTGAGGCCCGAGCCGCGCCGGTGCAGCCGGGACAGCAGGGCGATGCCGATGGCGCCGGACTGGGTGAACAGGCCGATGCGCCCCGGGGCGGCGAGTTCCGGGGCCAGGGAGGCGTTCAGGCGGACGTCGGCGGAGGTGTTGATGACGCCGAAGGCGTTGGGGCCGATCAGGCGCATGCCGTAGGAGCGGGCCTGGCGGACGAGCGCGCGCTGCCGGTCGCGGCCCTCGGGACCGCTCTCGGCGTATCCGGCGGAGAGGACGACGAGCCCCTGGACGCCGTGCTCGCCGCACGCGGCGACGGCTTCGGGCACGTGCTCGGCGGGGACGGTGACCACGGCGAGGTCGACGTCCCCGGGGACGTCGCGCACGGAGCGGTGGGCGGGCACGCCTTCGACGCCCTCGGCGAGGGCGGCGTCCGGGAAGGCGCGGTTGACGGCGTACAGACGGCCGGTGAAGCCCGCGCGCAGCAGGTTGCGCAGGACGGTGCGGCCGACGCTGTCCTCGGCGCGGCCGACGCCGATCACGGCGACGGAGCCGGGGGCGAGCAGCCGCTGCACGGAGCGCGCCTCGGCGCGCTGCTCGCGGGCGCGCTGGACGGCGACGGAGCGGTCGGTGGGCTCCAGATCCAGTTCGAGGCGGACCACGCCGTCCTCGAAGCTGCGCTTCTGCTGGTAACCGGCGTCCGTGAAGACCTTCACCATCTTGGTGTTGGCGGGCAGGACCTCGGCGGCGAAGCGCCGGATGCCGCGCTCGCGGGCGACGGCGGCGATGTGTTCGAGCAGCGCGGAGGCCACGCCGCGGCCCTGGTGGGCGTCCTGGACGAGGAAGGCGACCTCGGCCTCGTCCGGGACGGGCACGGGGGCGGAGCTCCCTCCGGCCGGGCGGGAGGAGGCGGGGCGGCCCTGGGCGTCGATGCGGTCGTAGCGGACGGTGGCGATGAACTCGCCGCCGACGGTGGCCGCGAGGCCGACGCGGTCCACGTAGTCGTGGTGCGTGAAGCGGTGCACGTCCTTGGCGGACAGGCGCGGGTAGGGCGCGAAGAAGCGGTAGTACTTCGACTCGTCGGAGACCTGCTCGAAGAAGCTGACCAGGCGGTCCGCGTCGGCGGGCGCGATGGGCCGGATGCGGGCGGTGCCCCCGTCACGCAGCACCACGTCGGCCTCCCAGTGGGAGGGGTACGCGTGCCGGTCCGCCGGGGTCTCCTCGGGGCCGTCCACCGGGGTCTGCATGGGGCAAGGGTACGGGTCGCGGGGGTGCGTGGGCCGGGGCAGTGTAGGAGGGGTCGAACGGCGGCCGGGCGGCGGAACGTAGGTTGTGGGGCGGTGCGTCACCGGCCCAGCGGGAGCACCCGGGACGGCATGAGACACTGGTCTAGACAAGTGGAAGTTTCCTGGAAGGGCAGCAACACATGGCTGAGCGCCGCGTCAACGTCGGCTGGGCCGAGGGCCTCCACGCCCGGCCCGCCTCCATCTTCGTCCGTGCGGCCACGGCCTCGGGCGTGCCCGTCACGATCGCCAAGGCGGACGGCAACCCCGTCAACGCCGCCTCCATGCTGGCGGTGCTCGGCCTGGGCGCGCAGGGCGGCGAGGAGATCGTGCTCGCGTCGGACGCCGAGGGCGCGGACGCCGCGCTGGACCGTCTGGCCAAGCTGGTCGCGGAGGGGCTCGACGAGCTTCCGGAGACCGTCTGACGCCGTCACCGCCTGACGCCGTCACCGGCTGACACATCACCGGCTGACACCGTCGGGCTCGGCATCGAGGAGCCGCGCGGGCCGTCCAGGGCCCGGGCGGCTCTTTCGCTTTTCAAGAAAACTCGGGTCGGGGAACTCTGGGGAGCCTGTGCGGAACTTCTGAGCGGAACTCGTGCCCGGGTCGACAGGAGAAGCGGCAACAGAACCGACTACAGGGTCGACAGTAGAAGCGGCAACGGAATCGGCAACGGAACAACCACCAGAACCGCCGACCGAACCGAATACCGGGCTTCCGGTATACGTCTGTCGGTATACAGGCCCCGTGTTAATTCGGTGCGCCGACCTTGTTCCCGGCCTGTTGCGGGTTCCTCACACGCCCGGCGCGCAGCCGGCACGCGGCCGCCGCCCGCTCGGCGCCCAGCAGGGCGAGCGCGCGGGCCCGGTCGGCGTCCCGGCGGGCCACCGCGTCGGTGAGGGCGGCGTACCCGGCCCACACCTCCGTGGCCGCGGCCCGCGCGTCCGCCACGTACATCCACGCGATCTTGTGGCGTAGCTGCGTGAGCAGGGCGATGAGGCCGGGGCCGGCGGAGGCCTGGGTGAGCGTCTCGCGGAACCAGGTGTCGAGCGCCCGCAGGTCCTCGGCGCCGCCGCGCCGAGCCCGCTCCTGGCCGAGCCGGACGAGCCCGCGCAGCACCTTCAGGTGGGCGTCGGTGCGGCGCTGCGCGGCCCGGGCTGCGGCCAGGGGCTCCAGGAGCGTACGGATCTCCAGGAGGTCGGCGGCGTCCTGCTCGGTGGGCTCGGCGACGCAGGCGCCCGCGTGTCTGCGGGTGACGACGAAGCCCTCGGCCTCCAGCGTGCGCAGGGCCTCGCGCACCGGGACGCGGGAGACGCCGTAGCGGCGGGCGAGGAGTTCTTCGGTGAGCCGCGCGCCCCGTTCGTGTACGCCGGAGACGATGTCGTCCCGGATGGCCGTGCAGACCGAGTGCGCGGGAACACGCATGACGGACCTCCGCTTTCATGCCTTTCATTGCCCGCGAAACGCTTCGCGCGTCGCCGTCCGCGCTTCACTTCGCGGGTCGTGACGACGCGGCGAATGGCGTCGGTGCGGCGACCTGGTGGACGCTGTCGCCTCGGACTCTATTGCAGGCCGCCGGATTTTCCGATGGCGTGGAGGAATCCATGGATATCTTTTGGCCATGAGGACAGGGTCAATTGACGGAACGCGTCGGCGGGCGAAAGGCGCGCACATGCCGAAAGCCCCGGCTCGCGGGAGCCGGGGCTTTTCAGGGTGCGCGGTGCGGTACGCGGCGGCGCGGGCCGTGCGGCGCGAGACGGGTCAGACGGCGACGCCGTGGGAGCGCAGGTAGGCGATCGGGTCGATGTCCGAGCCGTACTCGGCGCCGGTGCGGGCCTCGAAGTGCAGGTGCGGGCCGGAGGAGTTGCCGGTGGACCCGGAGAGGCCGATCTGCTGGCCGGGCGTGACGCTCTGGCCGACGGTCACGTTGATCGACGACAGGTGCCCGTACTGGGTGTACGTGCCGTCATTCATCTTGATCACGACGTTGTTGCCGTAGGCGCCGCCCCAGCCCGCCTCGACGACGGTGCCCGCGCCGACCGCCTGGACCGAGGTGCCGGACGCGGCGTGGAAGTCGATGCCGGTGTGGCTGCCGGAGGACCACATGGCGCCGCCGGCCTTGTAGCTGGTGGAGACGTACGACCCGGCGACCGGGGCGACGTAGCCGTTGAGGCGCTTGCGCTCGGCGTCCCGGGCGGCGCGCTCCCTGGCCCGCTCCTTGGCCTCCTTCGCCGCCTTGGCCTCGGCCTCCTTCTTCGCCTTCTCCTTGGCGGCGGCCTCGGCCTTGCGCTTCTGCTCGGCGGCCTTCTGGCGCGCGGCGTCCTCGGCCTTCTTCTGCGCGGCGGCCTCGACGGCGGCCTGCTTCTGCGCGGCGGCCTGGGCGTCGATCTCGTCGGCCAGGGTGTCGTTGATGGCGATGGCCTGCGTGAGGCCGGTGCTCGCGTGGTCGGCGGAGCTGTCGGCGGCCAGCGCCGGAGCGGCCAGGCCCGATATGACGCCGGTGGTGGTGAGGGCGGCGACGCCCGCGGCGCCGGCGGTGGTACGCGTGATGCGGCTGGGGCGGCGGTGCTTGCCGGTCGGGCGGATGAGCGCCATGAAGCGGCTGGTCCTTTCCTTCCTTCTCGCCTACCGGGTTAGCTGACGGGTTCGGAGCAGGAAGGTCTCCTACGGGCTCCCCGACTGGCGGCGGGGGGTCCGATTCACCCCAGGGACGTGTGGGTCCCCGGCTCCCCTGGCTCGCGCCGTACGGGGACTCGGCGATGACTGTCCGGCGCCGCGGGTGCGGCGTACTGCCTGACGGACAGCCGGATTGACGCTAAACGCCTCTTCTTTCAATCGACAAACGGATCCCGCCTTTTGTAGCGCACGCCACACGGCAGACAGCCAACCTCCATGCCAATTCGGGCATATGGCGACATGCGGGACCCCGGAGGCATCATGGGCCTCCGGGGTCCGTTGCGTCACGCGGCGTTCCTGCCGTTCCGCCCCTGCCGTCGCAGCCCTCGTAGCTTTCGCAGCCGGAGCGGCCGGTGGGCGATCAGCCGGAAACGACGGTCACCTCACCGATGCCGAGGGCCTTCACCGGCTCCTCGATCTGCGCGGCGTCACCCACGAGCACCGTCACCAGGCGGTCGCTCGGGAAGGCGTTCACGACGGCCGCGGTGGCCTCCACGGTGCCCGTCTCGGCCAACTGCCGGTACAGGCTCGCCTGGAAGTCGTCCGGCAGCTCCTGCTCGACCTGGTCGGCGAGCGTCGCGGCCACGGCGGCCGCGGTCTCGTACTTCAGCGGGGCCACGCCCACCAGGTTCTGCACGGCCACGTCGCGCTCGGCGTCCGTGAGGCCCTCGGCCGCCAGGGTGCGCAGCACCTTCCACAGGTCGTCCAGGGCCGGTCCCGTGTTCGGTGTGTCCACGGAGCCGCTGATGGCGAGCATGGCCGTGCCCGAGCCGTCCCGGGACGACCGCAGGACCTGGCTGAAGGCGCGCACGCCGTAGGTGTAGCCCTTCTCCTCGCGCAGCACGCGGTCCAGGCGCGAGGTCAGGGTGCCGCCCAGGCAGTACGTGCCGAGGACCTGCGCGGGCCAGACGCGGTCGTGCCGGTCCGGGCCGACGCGGCCGATCAGGAGCTGCGTCTGGACGGCGCCGGGGCGGTCCACGATGACGACGCGACCGGTGTCGTCGGCGGTGACCGGGGGCACCGGGCGCGGCTCGGCCGTGTCCCCCGTCCAGGCGCCGAGGGTGTCGGCGAGGACGGCGTCCAGGTCCGTGCCGGTGAGGTCGCCGACGACCACGGCGGTGGCCGTGGCGGGGCGCACGTGCTTCTCGTAGAAGGCGCGTACGGCCGCGGAGTCGATGGCGGTGACCGTCTCCTCGGTGCCCTGGCGCGGGCGCGACATGCGCGAGGTGGCCGGGAAGAGCTGCTTGGAGAGCTCCTTGGCGGCGCGGCGCGCGGGGTTGGCGGCCTCGTGCGGGATCTCGTCCAGGCGGTTGCGGACCAGGCGCTCGATCTCGCCGTCCTCGAAGGCGGGCGCCCGCAGCGCGTCGGCGAGCAGGCCCATGGCCTTCGGCAGGCGGGAGACGGGCACTTCGAGGGAGAGCCGGACCCCTGGGTGGTCGGCGTGCGCGTCGAGCGTGGCGCCGCAGCGGTCGAGCTCGGCGGCGAACTCCTCCGCGGAGTGCTTGTCGGTGCCCTCGGAGAAGGCCCGCGCCATGATCGTGGCCACGCCGTCCAGGCCCTGCGGCTCGGCGTCCAGGGGCGCGGCGAGGTGGACCTCGACGGCGACGAGCTGCTGGCCGGGGCGGTGGCAGCGCAGCACCGTCAGGCCGTTGTCCAGCGCGCCGCGCTCGGGGGCCGGGAAGGCCCAGGGCTTGGCGGTGCCCGCCTGGGGCTGCGGGTGGAACTCCATCGTCACGGACGTCGCGGCCTCGGTCACTTCGCCGCCTCCTCTTCCTGCTGGGTCTCGTCGGCGGCGTTGCCGGGGGCCGGGGAGCCCGCGGCGTCCACGGTGCCCTCGGGGTCGGCGGCGTCTGCGGTTCCCTCGGGGTCCGCCGCGTTCCCGGCGCCGTCCGCGGAGGCGACGGGCTCGTACACGAGCACCGCGCGGTTGTCGGGGCGCAGGCGGGCCTTGGCGATCTCCTGGACCTCCTCCGCGGTGACGTCGAGGACGCGCTGGACGGCGGTGAGGGCGAGCTGCGGGTCGCCGAAGAGGACGGCGAACCGGCACAGTTCGTCCGCGCGGCCCGCCACCGTGCCGAGGCGGTCGAGCCACTCGCGCTCCAACTGCGCCTGGGCGCGCTCCATCTCCTCGGGCGTCGGGCCCTCCGCGGCGAAGCGGGCCAGTTCCTCGTCGACGGCGGCCTCGATGACGGGGACCTCGACGTCGCCGGAGGTCTTCACGTCGAGCCAGCCGAGCGAGGGCGCCCCGGCGAGCCGCAGCAGGCCGAACCCGGCCGTCACGGCGGTGCGGTCACGGCGCACCAGGCGGTTGTACAGCCGCGAGGACTCGCCGCTGCCGAGCACCGTCAGGGCCAGGTCGGCGGCGTCGCACGCGCGCGTGCCGTCCTCGGGCAGGCGGTAGGCGGCCATCAGGGCGCGGGCCGGCACGTCCTCCTCGACGACCTCGCGCAGCTCCTCGCCGATGCGCTCGGGCAGCGAGCCGTCACGCGGCGGCTGCTTGCCGTCGTGGGACGGGATGGAGCCGAAGTACTTCTCGACCCAGGCGAGCGTCTGCTCCGGGTCGATGTCGCCGACGATCGACAGGACGGCGTTGTTGGGCGCGTAGTAGGTGCGGAAGAAGGCGCGGGCGTCGTCCAGCGTGGCCGCGTCCAGGTCGGCCATGGAGCCGATCGGCGTGTGGTGGTACGGGTGGCCCTCCGGGTACGACAGCGCGGTGAGCTTCTCGAAGGCCGTGCCGTAGGGGACGTTGTCGTAGCGCTGGCGGCGTTCGTTCTTCACCACGTCGCGCTGGTTCTCCATGGACTCCTCGTCGAGGGCCGACAGGAGGGAGCCCATGCGGTCCGCCTCCAGCCACAGCGCGAGCTCGAGCTGGTGGGCGGGCATGGTCTCGAAGTAGTTGGTGCGCTCGAAGCTCGTCGTGCCGTTCAGCGAGCCGCCGGCTCCCTGCACCAGCTCGAAGTGGCCGTTGCCGTGCACCTGCTTGGAGCCCTGGAACATCAGGTGCTCGAAGAGGTGAGCCAGGCCGGTGCGTCCCTTGACTTCGTGGCGCGAGCCCACGTCGTACCAGAGGCACACCGCCGCGACCGGGGTCAGGTGGTCCTCGGAGAGCACCACGCGCAAGCCGTTGGCCAGCCGGTGCTCGGTCGCTGTCAGGCCGCCGGAGCCTGCCTCGGCTGTGGCCGTGTGACCCATGGGCATGTACGTCCCTTCGATCGCGGAATCCTCGTTGGCTGCTGCCAGTCCTGCCACTGTATGCAAGCCCGCCGACGCCTGGCGAAGTTCCCGTTCCGCCCCTCGCGTAGTCGATGTTCGCCGTGGGCGTGATCAGGGGCGGGCGGGTTCCGCGTGGTGTGGGGCGGGGCCGGGCCGGGGCGGGGGCGGGGCGGCGCTCGGGCCGGGGGCGGGTCGCGGTCGGGCGGAGGGGGGCCCGGGTCGGTGCGGGGTCGGGGCGGGGCGGCGCTCGGGCCGGGGCGTGCGCGGGTCCCTGGCTGGTCACCGCCCGGTCGGGGCCGGGGTCCCGGACGGGTCGTGGTCCGGGTTGTCAGTGGGACGGTCCACAATGGTCGGCGTCAGATCTCACACTTGTTGGTGAAGGAGCCGCAGCAGCGATGGCCCGCCGCAGCACGAAGACCCCACCGCCCGACGACGCGTTCGAGGAGAAGATCCTCGACATCGACGTCGTCGACGAGATGCAGGGCTCCTTCCTCGAGTACGCCTACTCGGTCATCTACTCCCGCGCCCTGCCCGACGCCCGCGACGGCATGAAGCCGGTGCAGCGCCGCATCGTCTACCAGATGAACGAGATGGGCCTGCGCCCCGAGCGCGGGTACGTGAAGTGCGCCCGCGTCGTCGGCGAGGTCATGGGCAAGCTGCACCCGCACGGCGACGCGTCCATCTACGACGCGCTGGTCCGCATGGCGCAGCCCTTCTCCATGCGCCTGCCCATGGTGGACGGCCACGGCAACTTCGGCTCGCTGGGCAACGACGACCCGCCCGCCGCGATGCGGTACACGGAATGCCGCATGGCGGACGCCACGTCGCTGATGACGGAGTCGATCGACGAGGACACGGTCGACTTCACCCCGAACTACGACGGCCAGGAGCGGGAGCCGGTCGCCCTCCCCGCGGCGTACCCGAACCTCCTGGTGAACGGCTCGTCCGGCATCGCCGTCGGCATGGCGACGAACATGCCGCCGCACAACCTCGGCGAGGTCATCGCCGCCGCCCGCCACCTGATCAAGCACCCGGGCGCCGACCTCGAGACGCTGATGAAGTACGTCCCGGGTCCCGACCTGCCCACGGGCGGCCGGATCGTGGGCCTGTCCGGCATCAAGGACGCGTACGAGTCGGGGCGCGGCACCTTCAAGATCCGCGCGACGGTGTCCGTGGAGGCCGTGACCGCGCGCCGCAAGGGCCTGGTCGTCACGGAGCTGCCGTTCAGCGTCGGCCCGGAGAAGGTCATCGCCAAGATCAAGGACCTGGTGGGTGCCAAGAAGCTCCAGGGCATCGCGGACGTCAAGGACCTCACCGACCGCGAGCACGGCCTGCGCCTGGTCATCGAGATCAAGAACGGCTTCGTCCCGGAGGCCGTCCTGGAGCAGCTCTACAAGCTGACGCCGATGGAGGAGTCCTTCGGCATCAACAACGTGGCGCTGGTGGACGGCCAGCCCCTCACGCTCGGCCTCAAGGAGCTCCTGGAGGTCTACCTCGACCACCGCTTCGAGGTGGTGCGCCGCCGCAGCGAGTTCCGCCGCGGCAAGAAGCGCGACCGGCTGCACCTGGTGGAGGGCCTGCTCATCGCCCTCCTGGATATCGACGAGGTCATCCGCCTCATCCGCTCCAGCGAGAACAGCGCCCAGGCCAAGGAGCGCCTGATCGAGCGCTTCACGCTCAGCGAGGTCCAGACGCAGTACATCCTGGACACCCCGCTGCGCCGCCTCACCAAGTACGACCGCATCGAGCTGGAGGCCGAGCGGGACAAGCTGAACGCGGAGATCGACGAGCTGACCCGGATCCTGGAGTCGGACGCGGAGCTGCGCAAGCTGGTCTCCTCGGAGCTGGCCGCCGTGGCCAAGAAGTTCGGCACGGACCGGCGCACGGTGCTCCTGGAGTCCGCGGGTGCCCCCGCCGCCGCGGTGTCGCTCCAGGTCGCGGACGACCCGTGCCGGGTGCTGCTGTCCTCGACGGGGCTCCTCGCCCGGACGGTCAACGGCGAGCCCCTCCCGGAGGGCGACGGCAAGCGCGTCAAGCACGATGTGATCGTCTCGGCGGTGCCGGCGACCGCGCGCGGCGAGGTGGGCGCGGTGACCTCGGCGGGGCGCCTGCTCCGGCTCTCCGTGGTCGACCTGCCGCAGCTCCCGGACACGGCGTCCGCGCCGAACCTCTCCGGCGGCGCCCCCGTCGCGGAGCTGCTCTCCCTGGAGGCGGACGAGAAGCTGATCTGCCTGATGACGCTCGACGAGTCCTCGCCCGGCCTGGCGCTGGGCACCGAGCAGGGCGTCGTGAAGCGCGTGGTGCCCGACTATCCGGCCAACAAGGAGGAGCTGGAGGTCATCACCCTCAAGGACGGCGACCGCATCGTCGGCGCGATGGAGCTGCGCACGGGCGAGGAGGACCTCGTCTTCATCACCGACGACGCGCAGTTGCTGCGCTACCCCGCCGGGCAGGTGCGGCCCCAGGGCCGTCCGGCCGGCGGCATGACGGGCATCAAGCTGACCCAGGGCGCGAAGGTCATCTCCTTCACTGCGGTCGACCCGGCGGTCGACGCCGTGGTGTTCACGGTCGCGGGCTCGCGCGGCACCCTCGACGACTCGGTGCAGACGACGGCGAAGCTCACGCCGTTCGACCAGTACCCGCGCAAGGGGCGGGCGACGGGCGGCGTGCGCTGCCAGCGCCTGCTGAAGGGCGAGGACTGCCTGAGCTTCGCCTGGGCGGGCCCGACGCCGCCGCGCGCGGCACAGCGCACGGGCCTGCCGGCGCAGTTGCCAGAGCCCGACCCGCGCCGGGACGGCTCCGGGGTCTCGCTGGCGAAGCCGGTGGCGGCGATCGCGGGCCCGGCGGCCTAGCTCAGCCGCCGAGTCCGGTACCGGGCTCCGGGTCCTCGTCCGGCCCGGGCCCGGTGCTGGGGCCGAAGTCGAGGTCGGGGTCGGGGTCGGGCTCGGGCTCGTCGTAGGCCCCGCGGCCCGGGTCGAGCGCGTGGGCGGAGGCCCGTCCGCCGTCCGGCCCGAGGCCCGAGCCCGCGCCGGCCGCGGTCTCGGCCGCGTCCCCGGTCTCGGCCTCGTCCTCGGCCGGACCGTCGGCCCCGGCTCCCGGCGCCTCCTCCCCCGCCGGCTCCTGTACGAAGCGCAGGACGCCCCACATGCCGAACTCGTCGGTGGCCGGGGCGTCCTCCTCGTTCTCCCGGCACAACGTCAACTGCGCGTGCAGCGCCGGTACGTCGATGCCGGAGCCGATCAGGACGAGCTGTGTCAGCCGCTTCTCGCCGGGCGCCCACGGCTCGGGATAGAAGCGCAGGAACCGCCCCACGGAGTGCACGCCGTAGCGGTTGCGGGCATCGGCGGCGCCGAAGTCGACGTACCCCTTGATGCGGTAGAGCCCTTCGGGCCTGCTGTCGAGGAAGGCCATGAGGCGGCGCGGGTTCAGCGGCGCCTCCGAGGTGAAGGCGACGCTCTCGTAGCCCGCGTGCAGGTGGGCGTGGTCGGGGTCGCCGCAGGAGCAGGCGCCGTCGGCCCCGTCGGCGGCCGGGCCCTCCTGGCGGCCGCCCTCCGCGGCCGGTGTCTCGCCGTGGTCGTGCAGGTCCTCGCCATGGTCGTGCAGGTCGTCGAAGGAGAGCTGCCCGACGCGCTCCCCCACGGGCTTGCGGTCGAGGACGAGCTCCACGTCCACGCGTCCGTACGAGGCGGCGACGACGGCGGCCCGATCGGTGTGGCGGCGGACCTCGGCCAGGACGCGGTCGCGCTGCGGCCCCGGCACCCGGTCCACCTTGTTGACGACGACGAGGTCCGCGATCCTCAGGTGCCGGTCCACCTCGGGGTGGCGCTGCCTGGTGGCGTCGAACTCGGCCGCGTCCACGACCTGCACCAGGCCCCCGTACACGATGCCCGGGTTCTCACTGGCCAGCACCATCCGGACGAGTTCCTGCGGCTCCGCGAGCCCGCTCGCCTCGATGACGATGACGTCGATGCGTGCGGACGGCCGCGCGAGCCGCTCCAGGTAGACGTCGAGTTCGCCGGCGTCCACCGCACAGCACAGGCATCCGTTGCCGAGGGACACGGTGGAGTCGCCGAGCTGCCCGGCGACGGCCATGGCGTCGATCTCGATGGAGCCGAAGTCGTTGACGATGGCGCCGATCCGGCTGCCTCCGCTGCGGTGCAACAGATGATTCAACAGGGTCGTCTTGCCGGATCCCAGAAATCCCGTGAGGACGATGACCGGGATCTGCTGCTGACTCACGTGTGGCCCCTCGCATCAACACACATCAAGGCGTATCAAGTCGCTCGGAACGCCTACCACGCGTGAGCGACAAGCATGTACGGCATCCGAACATCGCTCAAGGATATGTGCGCGTAGACGTTCCGGTTGGCGAACGGTTCCGCGCGGCACCGGCGGGGCACATCCTGGACACGGCGCAGGGATGTGTGAGTACGGCTGCCCGCCGTGCTTCCGTGCGCCTCCTCTCCGCCTCCCGGCCGATCAGAGCCGCTCGGCACTCTGGGAGACGGCAAGCGTCGCCCATCGCTCGCCGGTCCGCACCCCGCCGCCCCGCGCCCGAAGACCGGCGGACGGTCGCCTGATTCGGGGATTGACATGACCACACAGAACTACGGGATACGAGGTGCGGGCCCGGCCATGGCCGCCGGACTCGCCTTGACGATCGCGACCTTCGTCGCACGTGCGGCGCACCAGCGCAGGCAGACCGCGCTCACAGAACAGCACCGGCTCCACTTCGACCTGCTGTGCAAGGCCATGGACGACCCCGCCTTGACCGTCGTACTGGACACCTACGACGAGGACGTGCCCCTGGAGAAGCAGCGGCAGTTCCTCTTCGCCAACGCGCTGTACATCAATGCTGTCCACGCGCTGCGCACCGGTGCCATGACCATTGAGGAGCTCTACGGGCACCTCCGCATCATGTGCCAGAACGAGGTGTTCCGGGAGTACTGGGAAGCAACGCGACACCACCGCGCAAGCCTGCACGACTCGTCCAAGGAAGCGCAGGTGGGCCGGATGACGGATCGTCTGGCCCGCGATCTGGCGGAGGCCGACACGGAAGAGTGGTGGGTCGTGGGCAACCCGTCCTCCCCCCAGTAGGGCCAACGGTCATCGGGGGGCACGTCTGGTGGGCATGTCGGCACAGGTTGGAGCCGGAGCGACAGCGGTGAGCGACTAACCTGTCCTCCGCCCTGATCATCCAGAACCACCCAGCAAGGACCGGTACCCCTTTGAGGATCGCGCGCCGCATCGGCGCTTCTCCCCGCGAGCGGGGCAGCGCAACGGGCCAGAGTTGCCCGGACATCTTCGAACTGCACGACGGCGACTTCGCCGTCATCGGGACGGACAGGACCCAAGAGCTCGAGAGCGTGCTGCCGGCCGATGCCGCACGCGCCGACTACGAGCGCATCGTTGTCATCAGCCGCAGTACCCTCACCCGCGCCAAGGCCGACATCCCCGACGCCTGAGCCCTCCGAGACCGTGTCACTCCGAACCCAAGTGTGTCGACACGAACCTCGCGTCACAGTAGGTGACCCCTCGCAAGGTGACACTCGCATTCCCCGTCACACAAGGATCACTGAATGTCCGCTGCTCACGGGCGCAGAAGCGTCCGCAATGTGTCCATACGACGCCGCATAGGCTTGCCCCCGCGTGACCGGGGGTGCCTGGCTGGCGACACCTGCCCCGACATCTTCGAACTCATCGACGGAAACTTCGCCGTCATCGGGACGGACGCGACGGAAGACCTCGAGAGCGCACTGCCGAACGGTGCCGCACGCGCCGACTACGAGCGCATCGTGGTCATCAGCCGCAGCACCCTCACCCACGCCAAGGCCGACATCCCCGACGCCTGACGGTGGGCGCCCGCCGCGGCACCCGATGGAGTTCGGCGGTGCCTCTCGGGTCGACCCCCGCCCCTCGAAGGGCGGGGGTCGTTTCCCGTCCGGCACCCCGGGAAGGATTCGGCGGACTCGGGAGGGCCTTGATGACACGTCAGCACAGGTGGCGCCCGGCGAGCTGGATCACGTGGGCGGCTGCCGCCGCGGCGGGTATCACGCTGGTCGGTGGAGCATCCATCGTTATCAGCGGCTGGCTGATAAGCGGCGTGGAGGCTGTCAACGGCGATCACGACGTCGCAGAGAAGCGCAGTTCACTCGGCGACTACTTCGGGGGCGTGAGCGCGGTGTTCTCGGGCATCGCCCTTCTTCTGCTCGTCGCCACCCTCCTTTTCCAGCAGCGGGAGCTGCAACTACAGCGCCGCGAACTCGCCCTGCAGCGAGCGGAGTTAGGAGCGACCCACGACGAACTGCGCCGCAGCGCCGAGGCCGACATGCGTGCGCTGCACGTCCAACTGACGCAAATGGCCATGGAAGACCCTTCCCTGGCGCACGTATGGAACGACTACCCCGACACCCCCTCCCCCGTACTCCGGCAGAACCTCTTCGCCAACCTGACCTTCAGCCACTACGTGCTCGCTTTTAGCTGGGGAAGCTACACCGAAGCGGAATTACTGATCCACGCGAAGAACCTCCTCGGCAGTACCGCATTTCGGCGTTATTGGGATGCCGCGCGGGCACGCAAGGCGGAACTGTCCCCGGACAGTCCCGAAGGGCGTGTGTTCCAGCTCTTCGAACAGGCACTGGCCGAGCGTCGAGGTGGCGCGACACCACCCCGAGCGTAGGCGCACCTCTCGGCTCAGGAGGCCGGCACCGGCTCAGGCGCCGCCGCCCCCACGTACCGGGCCGCCGGGCGGATGATCTTCGAGTCCTCGGCCTGCTCCAGGATGTTGGCGCTCCAGCCGACCACCCGCGCCGAGGCGAACGTCGGCGTGAACATCTCCCGCGGCAGCCCGCACAGCTCCATGACCACGCCCGCGTAGAACTCGACGTTGGTGTGCAGCTCGCGCCCCGGCTTCAGCTCCGCCAGGATCGCCTCTACCTGGCGCTCCACCTCCACCGCGAACTCCACCAGCTCCCCGCCGAACCGCTGCGCGATACCCCGCAGCATCCGGGAGCGCGGATCCTCCGTGCGGTAGACGGGGTGCCCGAAGCCCATGATCCGCTCGCCCGCGAGAACCCGCTCCCGGATCCACTCGTCGATGCGGTCGGGGGTGCCGATCGCGTCGAGGGTGTCCAGGGCCCGGCTGGGCGCACCCCCGTGCAGGGGGCCGGAGAGCGCGCCGACGGCGCCGCCGAGGCAGGCCGCGACGTCCGCGCCCGTCGACGCAATGACACGGGCCGTGAAGGTTGACGCGTTGAAACCGTGGTCAATGGTCGAGATCAAGTACTGCTCAATGGCCCGGGCCCGGTCTTCATCCGGCTCGGCACCGGTCAACATGTAGAGATAGTTCGCGGCGTACGACAGGTCGTCGCGCGGCTCCACCGGATCCAGCCCCTGGCCGAGCCGGTACAGCGCGGTCAACAGGGTCGGCACGACGGCGGACGCGGCGAGCGCGTCGGCACGGCGCCGGTCGCCGTCGATGTCGTACACCGGCCGGAACCCCTTCGAGGCGCCGAACAGCGAGAGCGCGGTACGCAGTCCGGCGAGCGGCCCGGAGAGCGTGCCGGCCCGGGCGATGGCGGGCAGGGCCGCGCGCACGTCCTCGGGCAGGTGGCGCAGCGCCGCGGTCTGCTTCGCGAAGGCGGCCCGCCGGGCGGGGTCGGGAAGCTCGCCGTGGAACATCAGGTACCAGACGTCCTCGAAGCCGCGGGTCCGGGCGAGCTCCACGGCGGAGTACTGGCGGTAGTGGTAGAAGCCCTCGCGCCCCCGCACGTCCCCGAGACGGGTCTCGGTGACGACGACACCCGCGAGGCCGCGGGGGACCTCGACGGGGGTTGCGGGGGCGGTGGCGGAGCCATTGATCGGCATGGGGTTCCTCGTCTTCCTCCCAGAACTTGACTTGACTGTCCATGCTTGACTTAACCACTGTCAATATTGATTTAATCAATGTGCACATACAGGTGTCGTGACGCGGATACGGTGACGCCCATGACGGATCATGAAGCGGGTGCGACGGCCGCCCGCGAGAGTCGACGGATCAGCACCAAGGAGGCGGCGGAGCTGCTCGGCGTGAAAGCCGAGACCGTGTACGCCTACGTCAGCCGCGGCCAGCTCACCAGCAGGCGCGGCCCCGGCGGGCGCGGCAGCACCTTCGACCCGAAGGAGGTCCAGGCCCTCGCGCGCAGAAACCGACGGGAGCCCGCCGCCACCTCCGCGGCCCACGAGCTCTCCGTACGCACCCGCATCACGCTGATCGAGAAGGACCGCTACTACTTCCGCGGTGTGGACGCCGTCGACCTGGCCCTGCGCCACTCCTACGAAGAGGTGGCCGAGTGGCTGTGGACCGGCGTGCTGCGCCCCGGCATCCACTTCACGGCACCTCCGGAGCCCGCCGGTTCCGCGCGGCTCGCCGTGCGTGCCCTGCCCGCGCACTGCACCCCCACGGACCGGCTGCGCGTGGCCACCATCGCCGCGGCCGCCGCCGACCCGCTCCGCTTCGACCTCTCCGAGGAGGCCGTCGTCGGAACGGCCCGCACGATGATCCCGACCCTGGTGGCGGCGCTCCCGCCCCTGCGGTCCGGGCACCGTGACGGCGGACCGCTCGCCGGCCGTCTGTGGGCGCGGCTCTCCGGCCACGACCCCGACGAGGCCTCGCTGCGCGCCCTGGACGCCGCACTCGCCCTGCTCGTCGACCACGACCTCGCGGCGTCCACCCTGGCGGTGCGGGTCGCGGCGTCCGCGCGCGCCCACCCGTACGCGGCGGTGTCGGCCGGCCTCGGCGTCCTGGAGGGCCCCCTGCACGGCGCGGCCAGCGGCCTCGCCCACCGCATGCTCATGGAGGTCCTCGACCGGGGCACCGCGACGCCGGTCGTCGCGGCCGAGCTGCGCGCGGGACGCCGCGTCCCCGGCCTCGGCCACCGCCTGTACGCGGGCGAGGACCCACGCGCGGAGGCACTGTTCGGTCTGCTCGAAGTGGTGCCCAAGGCCGGCCCGGCCCTCGCGGCGGCACGCGA
The DNA here is from genome assembly GCF_014656095.1 of Streptomyces longispororuber. Classification (GTDB taxonomy): domain Bacteria; phylum Actinomycetota; class Actinomycetes; order Streptomycetales; family Streptomycetaceae; genus Streptomyces; species Streptomyces longispororuber. The sequence goes on along the minus strand of NZ_BNBT01000001.1, from coordinate 123,450 downwards.
CGTGGTGGCGACCACCGCACGCCACACCGGCCTGCACGCCAACGTGGACCTGGCGCTCGCCGTCCTCACCGCATCGTGCGGCATGCAGGCCGAGGCAGGCGAGACGATCTTCGCCGTGGCGCGCACGGCGGGCTGGATCGCGCACGCCCTGGAGGAGTACGCGGAGCGGCCGATGCGTATGCGTCCCGTCGGCCAGTACACCGGGCTGCGCCCACCGCAACCGCTGCCTCCGGAGCCCGAAATCTGATGAAGGCCAGGGCCACAGGTTAGGCTCCCCTCCGTGAGTACGTGCGCGACCGTTTCGCGGGACCTCAACGAGCCCCTCGCGGGCACCGCGGCCACCGCCAGGACGTGGCTGCTCGTCGAACAGCCCGGCCCCTGGGGCGCCAAGGCGCTCACGTCCAGCCACCTGGACCCGGAGGTCGGCCGCGCGCTGGAGAGCGCCGCCGAGTCGACCGGCGTGCGGGTGGCGCTCATCCGGCGCCCCGGGCGGCACGCCGACTGCCACACCCCCGCCCGGCACCAGGTGTACGTGGCCCACACCCCGCCGGGCGCGGGCTGGCTGCGCTCGCACACGGTCGACGACCCGCGGCAGTTGCTCGACCTGGACTTCGTCGCGCTCGGCGCGGGCGACCACGGCGGCTTCGGCAGCCCGTACGCCGGGGTCCCGCTCGCGCTCGTCTGCACGAACGGCAAGCGCGACCGCTGCTGCGCCCTGCTCGGCCGCCCGCTCGCCGGTGACCTCACCGCTTCCGGAGAGGAAGGCGTCTGGGAGATCACTCATCTAGGTGGTCATCGCTTCTCCCCCACGATGCTCGTGCTGCCGTACGGATACGCGTACGGCCGGATGGCCGCGCACGCGGTGAAGGACATACTGCGCGCCGCGCGGGACGGCCACGTCGTCACTGAGGGCTGCCGGGGCAACAGCGCCTGGACGCGCCCCGGGCAGGCCGCCGAGCTCGCCGTGCGCACGGCCGTACGCGAACACCGGGCGGACGTGTTGCACGTCGTACGGACGACGGGTGACGCCCCGCAGTGGGAGGTGACGGTCGTCCACACCGACGGGCGGCGCTGGCACGTCACCGTCGCCCAGGGCACCTCGCTCCCGCCCCGCCCGGAGAGCTGCGGCGCGGATCTCGGGTCGCCCGCGCGAATGGACGTGACGGCGATCCGCGAGATCACCAAGGCCCCGTCCGCCACAGACGGGGGCGCGTCCACGCGCGGGTTGTCCCCCTAGGGGTCGCGCACCCGCCTGCATCTGGGGTGCACCCGCCTAGGCTTGGAGTGCCCGCTCAGGCCTGGCGCATCCGCCCCGCCTAGAGCCCGGCGCGTCCGCCTATCGCCCGGCGCACGGGAGCGTACAACGGCGCAGTCTCTATGTGGGCACCCCTGTCCCCGGGGGCGGCGCACCCGCCAGTGGCCTGGATGTCGTGGCGCCGGAGCGTCCGAGCCTCTGCCACCCAAGAGGGATCCCGCCCCACCCCGGGGGCGTGCGAGATCCGCGCCACACTCCCGTAGGCGAGGAGCACCCACCGCCGTACCGTTCGTCCCATGAGCCCGACCTCCCCTGCCCGACGACTGCGCCTGGGCCTGCCACGGCGTGTGTTCTCGCAGGTCCTGCTGATGCAGTTGGCGATCGCCGCCGGGGTCGCGGTGCTCGCGACGGGGCTGTTCCTCGCGCCGCTCGGCAAGCAGCTCGACGACCAGGCGATGCGCCGCGCGCTCGCCATCGCGCAGACGACGGCGGCCCAGCCGCGGATCGCCCAGGACCTCACCTCGACGCGACCGGCGGCCGACGGTCCCGTGCAGGCGGCGGCGGAGCGGATCCGCGAGGCCAGCGGGGCCGAGTACGTCGTGATCATGAACAAGCTCGGGGTGCGCTGGTCGCACCCCGAACCCGGTGAGATCGGCAAGGTCGTCTCGACCGACCCCAGCGACGCGCTGGACGGCCGGGACGTCATGCAGATCGACAGCGGCACCCTGGGCCGCTCCGCGCGCGGGAAGGTGCCGTTGCGGGTCCCGAGCGGCGACATCGTCGGCGCGGTCTCCGTGGGCATCGCGTACGACAGCGTCCGCGACCGGCTGATCCACACGATCCCCGGTCTCTTCGCGTACGCGGGCGGGGCGCTCGCCGTCGGCGCCCTCGCCGCCTATCTGATCTCCCGGCGGGTCCAGCGCCAGACCCGGGACCTCGCCTTCTCCGACATCGCGGCGCTGCTCGCCGAGCGGGAGGCGATGCTGCACGGCATCCGGGAGGGCGTCGTCGCCCTGGACCGCGACGGACGCGTACGGCTGCTCAACGACGAGGCGCAGCGCCTCCTGGGGCTCGGCACGGAGGCGATCGGCCGTCCTCTGGACGTGGCCCTCGGTCCGGGGCGCACGACGGACGTGCTCGCGGGCCGGGTCACGGGCACCGACCTGCTGACGGTACGGGGCCGGCGCGTCCTGGTCGCCAACCGCATGCCCACGGACGACGGAGGCGCCGTCGCGACCCTGCGCGACCGCACCGAGCTGGAGCAGCTCGGTCGCGAACTCGACTCCACCCGCGGCCTCATCGACGCCCTGCGCGCCCAGGACCACGAGCACGCCAACCGTATGCACACGCTGCTCGGCCTGCTGGAACTGGAGCTCTACGAGGAGGCCGCGGAGTTCGTCGGCGAGGTGGCGGGCGCGCACCGGGTGACGGCCGAGCAGATCACCGAGAAGATCCACGATCCGCTCCTGTCGGCCCTGCTCGTCGGCAAGGCGACCGTGGCCACGGAGCGCGGCGTGGCACTCGTCGTCTCCGAGGACACCGCCGTGCCGGACCGTCTCGTCGACCCGGGGGGCCTCGTGACGATCGTCGGCAACCTCGTGGACAACGCGCTGGACGCGGCGGCAGGCACACCGCACGCGCGCGTGGAGGTCGTTCTGCGGACCGAGGGTCTCCAGGGACGCACAGTTGTCCTTCGGGTACGCGATTCCGGTCCCGGTGTCCCGCCCGCGCAGCGCGAGGCGGTCTTCACGGAGGGCTGGACCACCAAGGAGGCCCCCGCACACGGCAGACGGGGCATCGGTCTCGCGCTCGTGCGCCGGCTCGCCGAGCGCCAGGGCGGCAGCGCCCGGGTCGGCACGGGCCCGGACGGAGGCGCCGAGTTCACCGTCGTCCTGCCCGAAGGGCTCACGGAGCCGCGACCGGCCACCGCGGGGCTGCCCACGGCCACAGCAGGGCTGCCCAGGGCCACCGCGGAACCCCAGCCCGCCTCCGCCGCGACGGGTCCGCGTTCTGGCCCGTCTGGTCCACTGCCGACGCCCGCGGGGAAGCAACCGTCGCCCGCCGCGGGCACACAGCCGGACCCGGCGGAACCACAGCCGTTCGTTCCCGAGGAGGCGCGATGATCGAGGTGCTGGTCGTGGACGACGACGTCCGGGTCGCGGACGTCAACGCCGCCTACGTCGAGAAGGTCCCGGGCTTCCGGGTCGCCGGACGCGCCCACAGCGCCGCCGAGGCACTGCGGCTGGTCGAGGAGGTGCCCGTCGACCTCGTACTCCTCGACCACTACCTGCCGGACCTGACGGGTCTCGCCGTGGTGCGTACGCTGCGCGAACGCGGTCACCAGACCGACGTCATCATGGTGACGGCGGCGCGGGACGTCACCACCGTCCAGGCCGCGATGCGCCACGGCGCGCTGCAGTATCTGGTCAAGCCGTTCTCGTACGCGGGGCTCCGCGTGAAGCTCGAGGCCTACGCGACGCTGCGCCGCACCCTGGACGGCGGGGGCGAGGCGGAGCAGGCGGAGGTCGACCGGATCTTCGGCGCGCTCTCCGCGACGACCGCGGCGTCCGTACTGCCCAAGGGACACTCCCCCACCACGGCGGAACTGGTCCGCAGGGCCCTGCTGGCCGCCGAGGGCCCCCTGTCCGCCCAGGAGCTGGGAGAACGCACCCGGCTCAGCCGTCAGACCGCACAGCGCTACCTGAAGCTCCTGGAGCGCACGGGCCGGGTGCGGCTGAGCCTGAAGTACGGTGACACGGGCCGTCCGGAGCACCGCTACGAGTGGTCGAGCGGCCGCTAGTCCCGCGATAGCGGCGCCGTCCGGAGCCCCGGACGTCACCTCCCCGAACCCTCGGCCCCACAGCTTCCCTCGCCTCCGGTCGGCCTACACGGCGCCCGCCCCCGTCAGCGACCGCACCTCCGTCTCCGCGTGCTTGCCCTCGTCCGCCCTGTCCGCCGAGGTCACCGTGCCCAGCCAGCCCGCGAGGAAGCCCAGCGGGATGGAGACCAGGCCCGGGTTGTCGAGCGGGAAGTACTGGAAGTCCGCGCCCGGGAACAAGGCGTCCGGGCTCCCGGACACCACCGGCGACAGCACCACGAGCACCAGCGCGGGCAGGAGGCCCCCGTACACCGACCACACGGCCCCTCGCGTCGTGAACCTCCGCCAGAACAGCGAGTACAGCAGCACCGGCAGGTTGGCGGACGCGGCCACCGCGAACGCGAGCCCCACCAGGAACGCGACGTTGAGGTCCTTGGCCAGCAACCCGAGGCCGATCGCCACCACCCCGATCCCGACCGCGGCGACACGCGCCACCGCCACCTCACTGCGCGGCTCGGCGCGCCGCCGCAGGGACGCGTACAGGTCGTGGGCCACGGACGCCGAGGACGCCAGCGTGATCCCGGCGACCACGGCGAGGATGGTGGCGAACGCGATGGCCGCGACGACCGCGAAGAGAACCGTTCCTCCGGTGGAATCCGCGCCTCCGCCCAGATCGAGCGCCAACAGGGGCACCGCCGTGTTCCCCGCGGCGTTCGACCCGCGGACCGCGTCGGCACCGACGATCGCGGCCGCACCGAAGCCCAGCACGATGGTCATCAGGTAGAACCCGCCGATGAGACCGATCGACCAGACCACCGAGCGACGGGCGGCCCGCGCGGTCGGCACGGTGTAGAAGCGGGACAAGATGTGCGGCAGCCCGGCCGTCCCCAACACGAGCGCCAGCCCCAGGCTGATGAAGTCCAGGCGCGCGGTCCAGTCCCCGCCGTACTTCAGACCGGGCGCCAGGAACGCGCTCCCGTGCCCACTGCGGTCGGCAGCCGTACGCAACAGGTGGTTGAAGTCGCCCTGGAACCGCATCAGTACCAGCACGGTCAGCGCGACGGCCCCACCCATCAACAGGACCGCTTTGACGATCTGGATCCACGTGGTGGCCCGCATCCCTCCCAGCGACACATAGACGACCATGAGCAAGCCGACACCGACGACCGTCCACGCCTGCGCGGCCTCGCCCGTCTCCCCGAGCAGCAGCGCGACCAGCGAACCGGCTCCCACCATCTGCGCCACCAGATAGAGAACGGACACGGTCACCGAGGACGTTCCCGCGGCGATGCGCACCGGACGCTCCCGCATCCGCGCCGCCACGACGTCGGCCAGCGTGAACCGCCCGCAGTTGCGCACCAGTTCCGCCACGAGGAACAGCACCACCAGCCACGCCACGAGGAACCCCACCGAGTACAGCAGCCCGTCGTAGCCGTACAGGGCGATCAACCCCGAGATGCCGAGGAACGAGGCGGCGGACATGTAGTCCCCCGCGATGGCAAAACCATTCTCCATGGGGGAGAACAGCCGTCCGCCCGCGTAGAACTCCTCCGCCGAGCCCCGCCTGTTGCGGCTCACATACGTCGTGATGGCGAGCGTGACCGCCACGAACACACCGAACAGCACGAGCGCCGGCGTCTGGTGCTCACCGGTCACCGCTCGCCCCCTGCTTCAGCTCCCGCTCCCTCTCCTGCTCGAACACGGCCCAGCGCAGATCGAGCGCCGCCCGGTCCCGCCGCAGCCGCGCATGCCGGGCGTACGCCCACGTCAGCAGGAACGTCGTGACGAACTGCCCGAGCCCCGCCAGCATCGCCACGTTCACTGCACCGGTGACGGGCCGCGCCATCAGCCCCGGTGCCGACGTCGCCGTCACGACGTACGCCACGTACCAGGTGAAGAAGACGGCCACCCCGGGGATCACGAACCTTCGGTACCGGCGTCGCACTTCCTGAAACGCCGCGCTCGCCTGCACCTGCAGGTAGATGTCGGTCGCGCTCCTGTCCCCCTCGGGCACGGGAACGGCCGGGCTCTTGGGCGCCGGTGTACCCACACCGTCGGGCTCGCCCCACCCCGTGGCAAGCGCGTCGTGCCACGGATCCCGCAGATCGCCTGGTCCGTCCCGCCCGGCATCACGGCCGTCGTCCTTCTCCACCGAACTCTCCTCGCCCGCGTCCATGTTCGGCCGCGTGCCCAAGGATGAGCAGAACGGGAAGATCCCTGGCTTGCCTCCTTCCGCTCTTCACCCCATCAGGTGAAATGGTTTCTCACCTGCGCGTACCTCCCGGTGGCTGCGCGAGACCGTGTCGATAGGCGTACCGGACGGCTTGCGCGCGGTCCTTGAGCCCCGTTTTGGCGAAGAGGTTGTTGATGTGGGTCTTCACGGTGGCCGTGGAGACATGCAGCGCGCGAGCGATCTCCTGGTTCGTCATCCCTTCCGCAATCAGTCCGATCACCTCCGTCTCCCGCAGCGTCAGGCCGTCCGGAGGCTCCACCGGGCGCGCCGGACGCTCCGGCTCCGCGAGCCGCTCCAGGAGCCGCCGCTGGATCTGCGGTGACAGACCGGCCTTTCCCGAGAGCACGTCCGTGATGGCCCGCACGATCTCGTCACCGCCCGCGTCCTTGGTGAGGTACCCCCGCGCCCCGGCCTTGAGCGCGGGGAACAGCGACTCGTCGTCGTCATACGTGGTGAGCACCACGACCTGCGTACCCGGATGGTCGGCGCGGATCCGGCGCGTCGCCTCCGCCCCGTCACAACGAGGCATCCTCAGGTCCATCAGCACGACATCAGGAGCGAGTTCGGCCACGAGCCGTACCGCTTCCTCGCCGTCGCCCCCGGCACCCACGACGTCGATCCCCGGCAGCAGCCCCAGCAGCATCACGATGCCCTCACGCACCACGGTCTGGTCATCGACCACCACCACACGCGCGGCCGCCTTCCCGTTTGCCGCAACCTCCTGGGCCACCGCCCCCGCCCCGGCCCTCGCCCCCGCGCTGACGCCAGCCTCCGCGCGAACCCCGCGGCTCGCTCTCGGCCCGCCCGCCAGAGGCCCGCCACCCACGCCAGCACCAGCACCAGCACCAGCACCAGCACCAGCACCAGCACCAGCCACGGTCACACCGTCGCTGCGCCCGTCGTCTCCTGTCATCCCGGCACCCTCAGCCTCACCGCGAAGCCATCCGCCTCCGGCCCCGCTTCCAGCGAGCCGCCGAGCAACTCGGCGCGCTCCCGCATTCCGAGCAGACCGTACCCGGCTCCCGACGCCGTCAGATCACCCGGCGCTCCGCCCGAATCCCGCACGTCCAGCGTGACTTGCTCCTTCCCGTACTCCAGGCACATGGTCACCTTGGCGCCCGGTGCGTGCTTCCGTACGTTCGTCAGGGCCTCCTGCGCGACTCTCCGCACCGCCTGTGAAGCCTCCGCGGCAAGGGCCCGGCGCTCCCCGGAGACCGCGACCCGGGTCCCGTCCTCCCCGGCGAGCTGGCAGAGGTAGTCCTCGACCGGGGTCATCTCACCGCGCAGCGCGGACAGCGCCTGGCGGGTCTCGGCCAGTCCTTCCGCAGCCATGGCTCGTGCTGCCACCACTCGTTCGTGGATCTGCTTCCGGTCCGCGTCCCGTTCGATCAGCAGCCGGGCCGCCTCCAGGTGGACCATCTGCGCGGAGAGACTGTGCGCAAGGACGTCGTGGATCTCCCGGGCGATCCGGGCGCGCTCGGCCAAGGCGGCGGACTCCGCCTCGGCGGCCCGCGCCGCCCGCTCCTGCGCGAGCAGCCGCTGGGCGTTGCCCCGGGCCTCGGCATCCAGCCGCAGGACGTAACCAGCGAGGCCAAGACCCACGGTGACGGCCGCGGTAACCGGCCAGAGGTCCTCATTCACCAGGGCGAACGCCCCCAGTGCCAGTACGGCGGCGGCCATCGCCGCACCCAGGGGCAGTCGCTCCAAGGCCAGGATGGCGCAGGAGCACCACAGCACGGCCGCGGGCATGTGGAACCCGGTCCCCTGCGCCACCGCGCCTGTCGCCGCCAGCAGACCGAGGGAGCACAGGGACGTCCAGGCCTGCCGTTGCAGGGTGGCGCGGAAATACCACGCGATGGTCGCCGCACAGAGCACGACCATGAGCATCGCGAGGGCACTGCCCCAGGCCGGCATGTCACGCCGGGCGAAGGTGCTCCACAGCAGCACGCCGATGAACACCGCACGCACCACCCAGGTGAGCACACGCCGGGGCCGGGTCAAGCCCTCCGGGCTGAGCGCTTCCCGTACGGGCCAGCGCGTCCAGTTGTCGCGCGTCATGCCTGCTCCTTCCGGTCGGTATGCCCGGTCACCGCACGGCGGCGGTGAGTGCCGGAGCCGGACGCACTGCGCGGACTCGCAGTTCCCGGAAGCCGGTGCGGACCAGCAGGGACACCGCCAGGGCGAGGAGCAGCGCGCCAGCGCCCTGGTGGATGCCGATGAGCAGGGCTATGCCTACGAGCCCGAGCCGTGAGGCGGTGCCCGCGGCCCACACCCCGGCCGTGGCTCTGGTCCCTCGACTCCACACGCGACCGTCCGGCTCAGTCCAGACGTGGTTGGTGCGGGTCCAAGCCGCGCTCATCGCCACGCCGACGCACAGGTCAGCGCCGAGGAGCGCGATCGACGTACAGCGGTGGTGGACATCGATGAAGCCCGGTCCGCGCAGGCTGCAGTAGGCGAGCACGGCAGGCGCCAGCCACCAGCGCTTGGCCGCCCTCACGCGCTGCGGCTTCGTCCGGCGTATGACGAGCAGCCCGACGGCGGCGGTGATCAGCAGCGCGTTGGCGAACCCGGGCATCACGGCCTCCGATGGCGTGCGCGGACGAAGAAGTACGACGCCTTCGACGGTACGGAATCGGCCCAGGTCAGCGGATCGGAGCGGAGGTGGAGTCCGGGTGGAACGGTGCCTCCACCCGAGGGTGGAGGCACCGGACGCGGCGGGGCGACGTGGCGCCCGGACCGCGGTTACGCGTCGATGCGCGACCGGTCGAGCGTGGCGGCGGAGCTGGTGATGAACTCCTTGCGAGGCGCGACTTCGTTGCCCATCAGCAGGTCGAAGACCTGCTCGGCCGCTTCCAGGTCGCTGATGTTGATACGGCGCAGGGTGCGGTGGCGCGGGTCCATCGTGGTCTCCGCCAGTTGGTCGGCGTCCATCTCGCCCAGGCCCTTGTAGCGCTGGATGGAGTCCTTGTACCGCACGCCCTTGCGCTCGAACTCCAGCAGCGTCTCGCGCAGCTCGCGGTCGGAGTACGTGTAGACGTACTTGTCCTGCCCCTTCTTGGGCTGGGACAGCTCGATGCGGTGCAGCGGCGGCACCGCCGCGAACACCCGGCCAGCCTCGACCATGGGCCGCATGTAGCGCTGGAAGAGCGTCAGCAGCAGGCAGCGGATGTGCGCCCCGTCGACGTCGGCGTCCACCAGCAGGATGATCTTGCCGTAGCGGGCGGCGTCCAGGTCGAAGGTCCGGCCGGACCCAGCCCCTATGACCTGGATGATCGCACCGCACTCGGCGTTCTTCAGCATGTCGGAGACCGACGACTTCTGAACGTTGAGGATCTTGCCGCGGATGGGTAGCAGCGCCTGGAACTCCGAGTTGCGCGCCAGCTTCGCCGTGCCCAGCGCGGAGTCCCCCTCCACGATGAACAGCTCGCTGCGGTCCACCGCGTCACTGCGGCAGTCCGCCAGCTTCGCCGGCAGGGACGACGACTCCAGGGCCGTCTTACGCCGCTGGGCGTCCTTGTGCTGCCGTGCCGCGATGCGGGTCCGCGCCGCTGCCACGACCTTGTCCATCACGGCCCGCGCCTGCGCCTTGGCGTCCCGCTTGGACGAGGTGAGGAACGCCTTGAGCTCCTTGGCGATGACGTTGGCCACGATCCGGTTGGCCGCCGACGTGCCCAGGACCTCCTTGGTCTGGCCCTCGAACTGCGGCTCGGCAAGCCGCACGGTCACGACCGCGGTCAGCCCCTCGAGGGCGTCGTCCTTGACGATGTCGTCCTCGGCCACCCGCAGCAGCTTCTGCGCCCGCAGCACCTCGTTGACGGTCTTGGTGAGCGAGCGCTCGAAGCCGGTGACGTGGGTGCCGCCCTTGGGGGTGGCGATGATGTTCACGAACGACTTGATCGTCGTGTCGTAGCCGGTGCCCCAGCGCAGGGCGACGTCCACGCCCAGTTCACGGGTGACCTCGGTGGGCGTCATCTGCCCGCGCTCGTCCAGGACCGGCACGGTCTCCTTGAAGGTGCCCTGCCCGGTGAAGCGCAGTACGTCGCACACCGCCTTGTCCTGTGCCAGGAACTCACAGAATTCGCTGATGCCACCGTCGAAGCGGAAGGATTCCTCACCCTTCGTACCGCCCTCGCCCAGCCCGTACTCGTCACGGACGACGATCGTGAGGCCCGGTACGAGGAACGCGGTCTGTCGGGCGCGCTGGTGCAGCGTCTCCAGGTTGAGCTTGGCGTCCTTGAGGAAGATCTGGCGGTCCGCCCAGTACCGCACGCGGGTACCCGTACGGGCCTTGGGGATCTTCTTGACCTTGGTCAGGCGGGCCTTGGCGTCGAACGGGGCCTCGGGCCCCGTCTTCGCGAACGCACCGGGAACGCCGCGCCGGAAACTGATGGCGTGGGTGTGCCCGGCGCGGTCCACCTCGACGTCCAGGCGGGCCGACAGGGCGTTCACCACGGAGGCGCCCACGCCGTGCAGACCGCCGGAGGCCGCGTACGAACCGCCGCCGAACTTGCCGCCCGCGTGCAGCTTGGTCATGACGACCTCGACGCCGGAGAGCCCGGTCTTCGGCTCGACGTCGACGGGGATGCCCCGGCCGTTGTCCCGGACCTCCACGGAGGCGTCGTCGTGCAGGATCACCTCGATGTGATCACAGAACCCGCCCAGGGCTTCGTCGACGGAGTTGTCGATGATCTCCCAGAGGCAGTGCATCAGGCCCCGGCTGTCCGTGGAGCCGATGTACATGCCCGGGCGCTTGCGGACCGCCTCGAGCCCCTCCAGGACGAGCAGGTGCCGCGCGGTGTAGTTGGAACCGTCCCGGTCTGCTCCGGTCAGCAACGCTGTGGACGGCACGGACGTCTCGGCGGTCACGCGGTTCGCTCCTCGCTGAATTTCATAAGGGGCCCTTGGGGGTAAGGGCTCGGCTTCTGCTGCCCGTCAGAGGGTACCGAGGCCTGGTAGAGCCGCTGCCACGCCACCCTCGCCATCACCCCCGACCAGGTCCAGACTAGTCCAGAAGCGTACGCGTGTTCGATCCCTCGATGGAGTGAAGCGCACGTCACGTTCCCTTCCAGGCATGAACCATTTAGGCTCCGGGCACGTCCTCATGAACAACCGGCAAGCCAGCCGGCAGGACCCGACCTGACAGACAGCGCGAAACCGTACGACACGTAAGACACGCACTACGGCACATTCGCCGCCAACCGGCAGCAGACAGCCACCTCGGAAAGAGAATTTCGAGGAAAAGCCACGAGCGGGAACGTTTTCGGCCTGGTTGGATGTTGACCCTGGTACGACAGCTCGTCGAGCTAGAGAAGAGGCGACGTGACTACTGTTCTGACCCCCGCGAGCCCCCTGACGGCCGCTGACCGCTGCGACCGGTGCGGCGCCCAGGCCTACCTGCGCGTCGTGCTGCTCAGTGGCGGTGAACTGCTCTTCTGCGCCCACCACGGTCGCAAGTTCGAGCCGGAACTCAAGAAGATCGCCGCCGAGATACAGGACGAGACGGAGCGCCTGACGGCCGTTCCGGCCACCGCGTCCGATGAGGACCGCTGACGCCTCGCACCCACGACGAGCGAGCGCCGGACCACCAGACCGGCGACCGGGCGGCTGCCCCTGTGAACCAGGAGCGGCCGCCCGTCGTCATTTCCTGGCGCTTCCCGATCCCTGACGTTTCCCGGCGCGGATCGTCTTCCCGGCGGGGATCGTCTTCCCGGCGCGGGCCGGGACCTGGCAACCCGGGCCGTGACAGCCGCGCTCTGACAGCTCCCGGAGGAGTCGAAGGCCCCGGAAGGCCTAGGACACGGCATACCCCGGCAGCGGGGCGCTGAGACGCCTCACAGGGCCACGCCGAGGCCACCCGCCCCCGTGGAGCCCCTTCTAGACCTGCGAACCGCCCCCAGACGTCGCGCCGACGCTGCGCTCACCAGGAGCTGGCCGCCGCCTTGCACACGCCGTCCCAGCGGGGGAGCCACCACTAGCAAGGGGCTCGGCCGGTTCCGCTGGGCAGCCCCTCGAGGCGCCCTGCAGCTCACGCTCCCGGCGCGCTGCCACCCGTCCGCTCCACAAGCCGGACAACCTCCGAGACGCGCGTATAGACCCCCGGACTGTCCGCCCGGCCGCAGCCGCTCCCCCAGGACACGAGCCCGATGAGCCGCCCGCGAGCCACCAGGGGGCCTCCGCTGTCGCCCTGGCAGGCGTCCCGCCCGCCTCGACGCTCACCCGCGCACAGCATCGACGTCCGCGTGTACGTCCCGTCGACGCTGCCCTGGTAGGCCTCGTCGCACACGGAATCCGCCAGGACCGTCACGCGCGCGGAGTGCAGCACGTGCGCGTAGTCACCTGCGCCCGTGGTATCTCCCCAGCCATACACGGCAGCGCCGGTCCCCGGTTCGTACGCGGGGTCTCCCCTGCGTGCCATCGGGATCACGTACTTCTGCGGGAGCGCCCTGGACAGGGTCAGGACGGCGACGTCGCCGTCGTTCGTATAGGCGTCGTACTCAGGGTTGACCCACACATCACTCACCGGGATCTCATCCCCGGAGTCGGTGTGCAGGTCCTCGCGTCCGGCGAGGACCCTCAGGTCCCGCAACTGCTGCAGAGGCACGCCGAGCACTTCTTCGCTCATGCAATGCGCCGCGGTCAGGATCGTGGACGGCGCGACCACGACGCCCCCGCAGAACTGACCCGAGCGAGTACCCCCGAACTGGTCACGACTGGAGAGGGCCACGGCCCACGGACTGTCCTCCACGCGGGCCGGAGTGCCACCGACGATCACGCTGTCGGCGACCGCCAGGGGCGGGGAAGCAAGGGGCAGAGCCGCCGCGGCGGCCCCCAGGATCAGCGTTCCCGCCAGCGTTCGGGCGAAGGGGCGACGCATGCGTTCTCCTCACTCCGGGTTGCCATCGCGTACCCAGAGTCATCCGCCGTCGCAGCCGCCGCACCCTGTCCGCGCGAACAGACGAAAGACCCGGAGCCTTCGCGTGGAAGGGCTCCGGGTCTTTCGGAGGCACTCAGAGGCCTGGTCCGGATGGCCAGGACCTGGCCCTGACGGACGGGACGGCTGGTCCCGAAGCAGGGCGCGGTCCTGGCGGTCGGGACCTAGTCCAGGTAGTCGCGCAGGACCTGCGAACGCGACGGGTGGCGCAGCTTCGACATGGTCTTCGACTCGATCTGGCGAATGCGCTCACGCGTCACCCCGTACACCTTGCCGATCTCGTCGAGGGTCTTCGGCTGACCGTCGGTGAGACCGAAACGCATCGAGACGACGCCCGCCTCGCGCTCGGACAGGGTGTCGAGGACGGAGTGGAGCTGCTCCTGGAGGAGCGTGAAGCTGACCGCGTCGGCCGGAACGACGGCTTCGGAGTCCTCGATGAGGTCACCGAACTCGCTGTCGCCGTCCTCGCCCAGCGGGGTGTGCAGGGAGATGGGCTCGCGGCCGTACTTCTGGACCTCGATGACCTTCTCCGGGGTCATGTCGAGTTCCTTGGCCAGCTCCTCCGGGGTGGGCTCGCGGCCCAGGTCCTGGAGCATCTGGCGCTGCACGCGCGCGAGCTTGTTGATGACCTCGACCATGTGCACCGGGATGCGGATGGTGCGGGCCTGGTCGGCCATGGCGCGGGTGATGGCCTGACGGATCCACCAGGTGGCGTACGTGGAGAACTTGTAGCCCTTGGTGTAGTCGAACTTCTCGACCGCGCGGATCAGACCGAGGTTGCCCTCCTGGATGAGGTCCAGGAAGAGCATGCCGCGGCCCGTGTAGCGCTTGGCCAGGGAGACCACCAGGCGGAGGTTGGCCTCCAGGAGGTGGTTCTTGGCGCGGCGGCCGTCCTCGGCGATGATCTCCAGCTCGCGCTTGAGCTTCGGCGCGAGCTTGTCGGCGTTGGCCAGCTTGTCCTCGGCGAACAGACCCGCCTCGATGCGCTTGGCGAGCTCGACCTCCTGCTCGGCGTTGAGCAGGGGGACCTTACCGATCTGCTTCAGGTAGTCCTTGACGGGGTCGGCGGTGGCGCCGGCCGCCGCGACCTGCTGAGCGGGCGCGTCGTCCTCGTCCTCGTCGGAGAGGACGAAGCCCTGAGCGCCCTCTTCCGCGGGCTCGCCCTCGCCGGGCTTGCCGACGACGGGGGTCTCCTCGGTGACCTCCTCGTCCAGGAGCTCACCGGCGTCCTTCTTGGAGGCGGTCTTCTTCGCCGTTGTCTTCTTGGCGACGGTCTTCTTCGTGGCGGCCTTCTTGGCCGTCGTCTTCTTGGCAGCAGCCTTCTTGGTGCCCGTGCTGTCCTCGGCCACGCCTTCGGCAACGGGCTTCGCCGAGGCGGCTGTGGCGGTGGCCGACTTCGCGGTGGCGGTCTTGGCCGCGACCGTCTTGGTCGCGGTGCGTTTGGCCGGACTCTTCGCTGCGACGCTCTTGCGGGGGCGCTTGGGCTCCGCGGCACTCACCATCAGCGTCACACCCTCTTCCTCGAGGATCTGGTTGAGGCTGCGCAGAACGTTCTTCCACTGAGTGGCCGGGATCTGGTCAGCTTCGAAGGCACGACGCACGTCGTCGCCGGCGATCTGCCCATCAGCCTTTCCCCGCTCGATGAGCGCCATCACTGAGACGGATTCGGCGATCTCCGGCGGGAGCGTACGGGATGTGCTGGCCGACACGAACAACCTCTCGGAACGTTGGAAAACGGCTTCCGGCCCCGTCCACCCTGGATCGGAGCCGACGACCGACGGCTGGGAATTGTGCCGACGGCGCGGGCGGGACCGTGGAGCTGGACAGCGTCTGGCACGACGTCTGTATTCCCTCCTCGGCTATCACCTCTTAGGTCATCGCGCTGCCTCTAGGAGCGTTACGCCCAATCTACGTGGCCCGAGTCACACCCCATAGGGGCTGAAAAACGTCTAGATCCGGTCAGAAACGACCACTGCCGCGGGAAGGTCGACCGCTCATGGGTCTAAGACCGGTCATACGTACAGAGAAGGGCCGCCCAACCTCCGCGGCGAACGCCGGAGCGCACCCTCGCGGCCAGCGAAGTTTCAACTGTCAACTACTCGGCCGTATGACCGTCCCTGCAGACCGGCTACCCCTTCACGGGCGGGGCACGCGCTCTCGCGTTCTTGAGTAGATACGTGTTCTTGAGTAGGGACGCGCACTTGCGTACGCGTTCTTGAGTCGGTACGCGTTCTTGAGCCTGGTACGCGCGTCTAGGCGGGCGCCGGAGGCGCGTACTCCCCGGCAGGGTGCACCTCCGCGCGGGTTCGAGCCGTTACGCCCGTGTCGCCGAGCCCTCGGCACCTGGAAGGCCCCGGGAGTCCGGCGACACGGGAGCGGTCAGCGGGAGGGGGAGCAGCGAAACGATGCTGCGCGGCGCGCACGGCTGCGGTGGCGACGCGGGACCGCGGTCAGTGCTCGCGCGGAGCGGGCACGACCCGCTCCACCTCCGGGTGGACGGTCAGGAGCTGGCGCATGGCGGCCTCGGCCGCGGGTCCGTCGCCGGAGGAGAGGGCGTCGACGATCCGGGCGTGGTGCGTCAGGGAGGCCTCGGTGGGTCGGTCGCAGCCGGTGACCGGGCCCCCGGAGACCTGCAGGGCGGCCGAGACGATGCCGGACAGGTGCTCGAGCATGCGGTTGCCCGCGACCTGGATGAGTAGTGAGTGGAACTCGGCGTCGGCGCGGGTGAAGGTGATCGAGTCGCCCTGTGCCAGCGCGTGCCCCATGATCTCGACCATGTCGGAGAGGCGCTGCTGCACCTCCTCCCGGCCGTGCCCGGCGGCGAGCCGGGCGGCCAGTGGCTCGATGGTCCAGCGCAGCTCGCTGAGCTCACGGCGCTGGTCGTCGCGTTGCGGGCCGAACGCCCGCCACTCGATGATGTCCGGGTCGAGCAGGTTCCAGTCGCTGACGGGACGCACGCGGGTGCCGACGTTGGGCCTGGCGCTGACGAGGCCCTTGGCCTCCAGTACGCGCAGTGATTCGCGGACGACGGTGCGGGAGACCTCGAACCGCTGGCCGATCTCCTCCGGGACGAGCGGCCGGTCGGCGCCCAGGTCCCCGGAGACGATCATCTGGCCCAGTTGTTGGACCAGTTGGCCATGCAGTCCGCGGCCCCGGCTGCCGGCTGCCCTTCGGCCGACGCGGCCCAGTTCCTGGTCGGCGCTCTCCCAGGCGGGCGCGACCACGCGGTCGGCGCCGTGGGCCTCGGTGTAGGGGTAGCGGTCGAGTTCGCCCGGGCCGGCGAGGCCGGAGTCTGCGGAACGGGCGGCGGTCATCATGGTGTGCGCAAGGGTACTCACGGATTCAGTTGTCGGCCGGGCGTCCAAGTCCCTTGAGGTCTTTGGTGAAAAGCACACGAAAGGGTGATCGCTTACCTCGCCGCAATTGACGCGTTATCGGAAAGAAGTGGCTGCTCTACGAAGACTTGTGCTCAGCAGGGGAACGAAAGGTGCCAGAAGACCGTCAGGGAACCCCGCCGTAAGCGACAGAAGACCACCATCGATCCGCGTCGTCGACGACAGGGAGAGGTCAGCGGGCCCGCCCACGCACCGCCGTGAGCAGGTACGCGCCGAGCAGGGTGGCCAGTGACAACATCAGTGCGCCGCCCACGGGTTGGGCCACGACTTTGAGCACTCCCACAACGAAGCGTTCGATACCGAACGGCCATTGCACCAGGGTGAGATGACGCAGCCTCCCCGGGAACCCGGCGGCCGATCGCACCGACGCCCCTTCCAGCGCCTTTCGTACGACCGGTACGACGATGATCGGCACCGCCAGCACTGCCGCGAGCCCGGCGGTGGTGGACCGGAAGATGCCCGCGGCCAGCACACCGGCCCAGGCGCAGCCAACCATCAGGCACGTCCAACTGACGCTCAGGGAAAGCCAGTCGGCGGGAACTCTCGTGAGCTCCTCGCCGTATACCAGGTGGAGCAGCACGGCGTCGCACCCCACGGTGAGCCCGGCCAGCAGCAGCGCGGTGGTGGCGGCGACGGCGAGCTTCGCGGTGAGGAAGCTCAGGCGGCGGGGCACGGCACCGCGGTCCGCCGCGAGGGCGGGGTGGCGGAACTCCTCACCGAAGGCGAACGCGCCGAGCAGCCCCGCGCCCAGGGCGGCGGGCGGCAGGGGAAGCTCGTCCGGCCAGGAAGCAAGCAGGTAGTGCTGCGGTGTGTGCCCGGTCCGAGCGAGGAAGAGGCAGAGGACCGCGGACACGGCAATGACGCCGGCCACCGTGAAGTACCCGGTGCCGACACCGGTGACGCGGTGCAGCTCGTAGCGCAGCGGACGGAGAGGGCTCGGGGCGGCTCGGGTGGTGAGGGGAGGAGGGAGCGGGGACGGGGCTGGCGAAGGCAGGGAAAGCATGAGCTGGGGTGACGGCGGCAGCGATGACGACGGCGTTCGGGGGGTGTCCTCGTCGGTGTCCGGTGATTCCTCGAGCGCGGCGCTGGGCTCGGGCGATGCGTCGGGGGACTCGGACTGCTGATGCGCGCCCTCGGCAACCGCTACAGGTGCCACGGGTTCCGCCCCTTCCTGGTCTGCCTTGGCATCGGCGGACGGGAGGCTCACCGGCCCGTTCCCTACGTCGTCAACGCCCTCGGCCTCCGGCCCCGGCACCGCCGGCACCGGCTGTCGCGCCTCGGCTCGCGATGCCCCGGTGTCCCTAGGAGGCCCATCAGACAACAGCGAGGGACCATCGGCGTCCGCTGAAGGCCCGGCGTCCCCGATCTCGTCGGCGAGTTGATGAACGAGGATGCCGTGCCGGAACGCGGTCTCCCCCACCTCCCCACAGGTACTTCCGTACACCGACAGCCGGCTGCCTCCTTCTCGCACCACTTCGACGGCTCGGCGGCGGGAGCGCGCCTCCTTGGCCAGCAGGGCAGCGAGGCGCGCGGCGTGCGGGCTGCGCACGGCGACGCGGGGCCTGAGCCGGGTGCGGGCGAATTCCACCGCTTCCTGGTCGGCGACAAGCCGCCCCGCGTCCAGCGTGACAACCCTGTCAGCGGCCCGCGCGGCCTCCTTGGGATCGTCCGTGGTGAACAGGACAGTGCCGCCCCGGGTGGCATGTACTCGCAGGGCGCCCTGCAGCCAGCGCCCCTCCCGGGTGGAGAGTCCGACGGTGGGTCCGTCCAGGACGAGGGCGTGCGGATCGGCGAGGAGCGCGCACGCCAGGCCCAGACGGCGGTCCATGCCGCGCGAGAGGGTGCCAAGACGCTGGTCGCGCAGACTGACGAGCCCGACCGCCTCGAGCACGTCATCGGCGCGGGAGGCCGGCACACCCACCGCGGCGCAAAGCATGCGCAGGTGCCCGCGCACTGTGCGTGCCGGGTGGCCGGGGACGTCGCCGAGCAACACACCCACTTCGCGGGAGGGGTGTGCGATGCGGTGCAGCGGCCTGCCCCTGAAGTACGTGATGCCACGCCCCGGTTGGAGCTCCAGCATCAGTCTGACGGTTGTCGTCTTCCCTGCGCCGTGGGTGCCGAGGAGTGCGGTGACACAGCCCGGTCGCGCTTCGAAGGAAACGTTGTCGAGGGCGGGCGGAAGGTCCTTGCGGGGGCTGCTCGTCAGTCCGATGGCCTGGATCATCGCTTCTCTCGCAGGATGTGCGACCGCGCGGCGGCCAGGGCACGCACGTCCTCCGGCTCGGTGACGGACGAACCCCGTGGGTACCGCAGCAAGATAACGCGACATATCCGGCTTTTCGCTGAGGGCGTGCCTCGCGGGTGTCAAGCACGGGTCTTAAAAGTGAGCACGACAGCGTTCGCGACGGCTCAGCCGCCAGGACCGCGCAAGGCCATCAGCGCACGATCAGGCGTCGGTCAGCGCACGCTCAGGCGTCGGGTCGCAGCATCGGAGGGTTGAGGAGCGTCGCGCCTCCCGCCCGGAAGAGCTGCGCCGGGCGCCCGCCCTGGCGGGTGGTCGTTCCCCCCGTGGGCACGAGGAACCCGGGGGTGCCCGTCACCTTGCGGTGGAAGTTGCGCGGGTCGAGTGCGACACCCCACACGGCCTCGTACACGCGCCGCAGCTCCCCCACGGTGAACTCCGGCGGACAGAAAGCCGTGGCCAGCGAGGAGTACTCAATCTTCGAGCGGGCCCGCTCCACCCCGTCCGCGAGGATCTGCGCATGGTCGAACGCCA
The DNA here is from genome assembly GCF_014656095.1 of Streptomyces longispororuber. Lineage (GTDB taxonomy): Bacteria > Actinomycetota > Actinomycetes > Streptomycetales > Streptomycetaceae > Streptomyces > Streptomyces longispororuber. Next base: position 104,042 of record NZ_BNBT01000001.1, on the reverse strand, counting down.
GCGGCGCGGCCTGCTCTCCTTCACGGCCGTACCCGCCTTGGTGGAGCAGGGCCTCGACAGGGGCCCAGCGTGCGCTGTGGGCGTCGCCTCCCGGGCGGGGCGCGGGCAGGTCCGGCGCGAGGGCCAGGTGCGCGACACTGACCACGCGCATCCGTGGATCGCGCTTGGGATCGCCGTACGTCGCCAGTTGCTCCAGGTGCGCGCCGTTGGCCTGAACCGGGCTGTCCGGGTCGTGCGCGCAGAGCCCCGTCTCCTCCACCAGCTCACGCGCCGCGGCTGCCGAGAGGTCCTCGTCCGCCCGTACGAAGCCTCCGGGCAGTGCCCAACGCCCCTGAAACGGCGGCTCACCACGGCGCACGGCCAGTGCGCACAGGGCGTGGCGGCGCACGGTGAGCACGACCAGATCGACGGTGACAGCGAAGGGCGGGAAGGCCGACGGGTCGTAGGGCGACATGCCGCGATCATAGTCGTCTGCCTGACGATAAACACCTCCTGTGCCGTCTGCTTCCGGCCCCGCTTCCCGGGAACCCTCTGTCCGGCATGTCACATTCATGGCAGTGCCGCTCAACGGCATCAGACCCCCAACTGCAGCCCGTCGGCTGCCTCCTCGACCATGGCGAGGCCGAGCCTGCTGACGCGCACGGAGAACGGGGCACCCGCCACGCGCAGACCCGTCAGACCGATCTCTCCCAGGGGCGCGCCGCGGACCGGCCGCAACGTCACCGTGCCTGCCGGTGCGTCCGGGCGGATCCCGGCCAGCACCGTCAGGAGCTGTGCTCCAGCGGCCGCGCTGACGGCTGCGGGGCGGCAGGCCGCCGGGTGCGGGAGTGGTGCACCGCCGGCCGCCCGCTGCTCACCGCCGTACATCTCCGGCAGCCGGTACTCGAAGGCGGCGGCCGCGTCCAGCACGCCGCGCAGCAGCGAACCGGCTTCCTTCTCGTAGCCCGCCGCCGCCAGACCCGCGACGGCCGTGGCCGTCTCATGGACGCGCACCGCTCCCCCGCGGTGTCCGAAGGGGTTGTACGCCTCCTCCTTCGCCCCCAGGCTGCGCAGGCCCCAGCCGGAGTCCATGGCGGGCATGCCCAGCAGTCTGGCCACCTGTTCGGTCTGCACCTTGTCGAGCAGTCCGGGCGCGAGCTCACCGCCCCCGATGAGGCCCGTGTCGAGGAGGTGGGCCGCGCCCCCGGTGAGGTGCGGCAACGGTTGTCCGTCGGCCTGGAGCGCCGCAGCGGGTCTGCCGCCGCTCCGGTCCGCCACCCAGAACTCCTCCCTGAATCGCGTGCGCATCCGCTCGGCCCAGCGCCGCAGCTCCACGCCACCTGCTCGCCCATGGGCGTCGAGCAGCTCGGCGCCCAGGAGCGCGGCACGGTGTGCGTGCGCCTGTGTCTCGCAGCGGGCCGGACCGGCCGACGGGGCGTCCGGTTGGGTATCCCGTACGAAGGTCCCGTCCGGGGCCACGGCGAGGAGCCAGCGCAGGCACTGCTCCGCCGGGGGTAGCAGCTCCGCCACGTCGGCGCCCGCCATGCCCCACCGCCATGCCTCGGCGAGGAGGGCGGGGAACAGGAGCGTGGCCTCGATCCCTGTGCACACGGGCGGCAGGTGGGGGCCGGTGTCCCGCATGGGTCCGGGGATCATGCCTGCCCGGAGGCCGGGGCCCGTGAGCTGGTCGCGGGCGAGTGCCCGGAGCGTGCTCTCCGCGAGCCGGGTGCCGAGTGGCAGGACCATCCGCGCGGCCGCGAGGGCCTCGACGGGTGCGAGACCGCAGCGCCAGGGCGCTCCAGCGGCTACGTAGAGATCGGCGGGGTGGGCCGGGGCGCGCAGCAGCAACGCCCGCAGGTCGGCCACCGAGGTGTCCAGCAAGCGCTGCACCGCCGGGTCGTCGCCGGTCGCCTGGGCCGAGGACAACGGGCTGGTGACGCCGTGCCCGACCGCTCTGAGAGGACCGGCACCATGAGGGCGGACCCTCAGCTCGACGCTCTGGCTGCCTCCCGGCGGCAGGTGCACCTCCCAGCGCAGCAGCCCCGCGGAAGCGAGCGCGTCCTTGGGCGCCGGCACGGCCGTGACCACACAGTGGCCTCCTTCTCCGGAGGACCAGCGCATGCCCGAGTCGTGCACGCTGGCAGGCAGCTCGGGGCCGGCGCGGCCGGAGGCGACCGCACCGAGCTCGGCGAGGTCGGTGCCCAGCGCCACCTCGACGGGCAGCCTCAGAGGACGGCTGGCCGCGCTGTGGAGTGTGATCCGCTCGGTGCCGTCGGCGTGCCGTGTGCGCTCCACCAGGACGTCCGGGTCCGGCCCTCCATCCGCCGCGGGAAGGAGCGTCGCCACGAAGCGGGCGCTGTCCGCCGACAGCATCCGGGCCTGCACGGCGACCGGCTCGCGGCCGGCCACACGCACCTGGCAGCGGGACAGCAACCGGCGACCGGACCGATAGAACCCTTCCAGCCCCTGGCCGTTCAACTGGCCGTGCTCCGTGGAGATCGCGAGCGCGGGAAGGGCGACACAGACGAGCAAGGCGTGCGCGGGTGGCAGCGCGGCGGGGCGGCGCGCTCCCGGGGCGGGTGGCCGACCGGTGGACGGGCGCCTCGGGGCCGAGACGAGCTCGCGGAAGCCGGGGGGCTCCGGGCCGTCGTTGCCGCCGGGCCGGGGAGAGACAGGAGACGAGCCGGGAACGGGCATGGGGTAGCCACTTCTGCGTTCTCTGCGCTACGGAGACTCGGTCGCGGAGCAGCGGCACGAGCCGGACGCGGGTACCGCCACTCAGGTGAACGGTCTGGGACCGTCCCAGGTCACGCACGCGCTCCAGGAAGCCGCTCAGCCGGTGGCGCGTCACCGTACCCGCTTCCACCCTGTGCGCAGATCCGGCTCGCTCCTTCGACGTCCTGGCCTGCGCGAACCTCGCCTGCCCTCTGCTCCTCACCGTCCTGGTCACCGTCTCGGCCACTGCCCTGGTCACCGGTCGCCCCTCGGGCCGCGGCGAATCGTGTCCCGTCGGTTCCGCGGTCCCGTGCCCGCACCGCCGACGCCGCGTGAGCCCGGCCCGGAGACGCGAGGAGAGCGGCGGCCACGCGGTGTCGCCCTGACGCCGACGCCGGCCCCCGCGTGGTCCAGGTCGTCCGCGTCCTCCTGGGGCTTCGGCGCACCTGCGGGCGAGGTGCCTTCCGGCGAACCGGTGGGATCCTTGATCGTGGCGGCCCTCGGCACCTCGGCGAGCTCTTCCTGTACCGCAGCGGCTTCCTTATGGGCTTCAGCGGTCTCCTGCCGAGCCCCTGCCGCCTCCGTTGGGCGCTCGGCCGTCTCCCGCTTGATTTCGGCTGCATTCTGGGAGCCCGTGTGGTCGAGCTGGTGGCCTTGCCCGGCCGCCTTCCGGCAGTCCGCGCGGTTGAGCGGGTGGCCTTGCGCGGCCGCACCGTCCCGCTGGGAGCGCTCGTTCCGCAAGATGCGGCGGATCGGTTCGGGGTCCTCGTCCGCGCTGCACGCAGGGTGCAGCAGCAGGGCGAAGGCGTACTGCGGATCGGAGATCAACGCCATGGTCAGCGCCTCCTGGCCCTCCGCGAGGTCGCCGAGTGACCAGGCCACCCAACCGGCGAGGGTCAGGGGCGCGGCGGCGTGCTGACGGTACTCCCCCACACAGCGCCGGGCCAGGGTGCGCCAGAGCCGGAGCGCCGGAGCCGCCTCGTCGCCCTCCATCCACTCCGCCGCCCGGTCGCGCGTCGTGCGGTCCTGGAGGCCGAGGATCAGCGCGGCGGCCTCGTCGTGACCGATCAGTTCGTCGTCGTAGACATCGGCTTCCAGGGTGTCGGGGATGGGGGGCGCGGCGGCGAGGCGCTCCATGACGTGGCGAGCCAAGCCGATGGTCTCCTCGGCGACTTCGGCATGTCCACCGTCGTCGAGGATGCGGGGCACGAGCGCGCAGGCCGCGTCGTGCAAGGCGCGCTCCTGATCGCTCGCGGCGCCGGTCCGCCACGGCGTGAGCCGGGCCCTGATCCGCCCCTGCGACGGGCCTACCTGGAAGCCCGCGTAGACGGTGGCGGCCGCCAGGACGGACGTACCCGCGGGGAGGAGCGGGGTGCCTTCCGGCGGGCAGCATCGCTGGTCCGGGCAGCAGTACGTCCAGAAGCGGCCGTCCGAGACGCAGACGACCTCGAGCACGGGGACGTCGAGGCCGCCGCATTGGGTACGGAGGGCCTGGGCAAGCGGCCTGAGGCGCTCCATGACCTGCCTGCCGGAAGTGTCCCCCGCGAACACTTCCGGCTCCTGACAGAGGAAGGCGACGACGCCCTCAGGCCGGGCCTCACGCCTTTGGGAGCCGTTCACCAGGCACTGGGCGAGTTGCTCGGCGACGCACGGCCAGTCCTCCGGTCGGTCGGGGATGCCGAGGCGCACCCGTCCGCCGAAGCGGCCCCGGGGGCCGTGCAGTGCGATGAGGACGACACTGTTCTCGGGCTGGAAGCCGAGCAAGTACGGCAGGGCGTCGGCGAGTTCGGCGGGCGTGCGGAGCGTGACGACGGTCTCGTCGATCGCGTCGGCTGGTTCGCTGTGATTCGTCATGTGCCGACTCTGCACCGGAATGCCATCCTCCGGTTGAGGCTGTGGATAACCCTGGACAGGGTCACGCCAAGAGTTGTCCACAGTTCGGCGGACCCGTTCGCCGAATGTCCGACCCATCGGGTTGCATGGAGCCATGAGCAACGAAGACCTCCGCACGGCAGCCGACGCCATCCTCGCCCGTCTCGTCGGCGGCCCCTCCCCCGCGTCCGGCGGGACGCCGCCGGACGGCCCGCGCCTGCGTGAGGACCAGTGGAGAGCCATCGAAGCGCTGGTCGCCGACAAGCGCCGGGCCCTCGTCGTGCAGCGCACCGGCTGGGGAAAGTCCGCGGTGTACTTCGTCGCGACGGCTCTGCTGCGGGAGCGCGGCAGCGGCCCCACCGTGATCATCTCTCCTCTGCTGGCGCTCATGCGGAACCAGGTGGAGTCGGCCGCGCGCGCGGGCATCCGTGCCCGCACTATCAACTCGTCCAACACGGAGGAGTGGGACACCGTCCAGGCGGAGGTGGCCGCGGGCGAGGTGGACGTGCTGCTCGTGAGCCCGGAGCGGCTCAACAATCCCGACTTCCGCGACCAGGTCCTGCCCAAGCTGGCCGCGGCGACCGGCCTTCTGGTGGTCGACGAGGCGCACTGCATCTCCGACTGGGGTCACGACTTCCGCCCCGACTACCGACGCCTGCGCACGATGCTGGCCGACCTGCCGCCCGGCGTCCCGGTGCTGGCCACGACGGCCACCGCGAACGCCCGCGTGACCGCGGACGTCGCCGACCAGCTCGGTACCGGCAGCGGTTCGGACGCCCTCGTCCTCAGAGGACCGCTCGACCGCGAGAGCCTGAGCCTCGGCGTGCTCCAGCTCCCGACCGCGGCACACCGTCTGGCCTGGCTCGCGGACCACCTCCACGATCTGCCGGGCTCCGGGATCATCTACACCCTCACGGTCGCCGCCGCCGAGGAGGTCACCGCCTATCTGCGGCAGCGCGGCCACACCGTCGCCTCGTACACCGGGAAGACGGAGAACGCGGACCGGCAGCAGGCCGAGGAGGACCTGCTCGCCAACCGTGTGAAAGCCTTGGTCGCCACCTCCGCCCTCGGCATGGGCTTCGACAAGCCGGACCTGGGCTTCGTCATCCACCTGGGCTCGCCCTCCTCGCCGATCGCCTACTACCAGCAGGTGGGCCGCGCGGGCCGTGGCGTCGACCACGCGGAAGTGCTGCTTCTGCCCGGCCAGGAGGACAGGGCGATCTGGGACTACTTCGCCTCCCTCGCCTTCCCGCCCGAGGACCAGGTGCGTCAGACCCTGGACGTCCTGGCACGGGCGGACCGCCCCCTCTCGCTCCCCGCGCTGGAGCCTCTGGTCGAGCTGCGCAGATCACGGCTCGAGACGATGCTCAAAGTCCTGGACGTCGACGGCGCGGTCCAGCGGGTGAAGGGCGGCTGGATCGCCACAGGCATGCCGTGGACCTACGACACCGAGCGCTACGCCTGGGTCGCCAAGCAGCGGCAGGCGGAGCAGCAGGCCATGCGCGAGTACGTCGCGACCACGTCATGCCGGATGGAATTCCTGCGACGCCAGTTGGACGACGAGGAGGCCGCACCGTGCGGGCGCTGCGACAACTGCGTGGGGGGCCGGTTCCAGGCGGACGTGACGTCGACCGCGCTGGAGTCGGCACGCGGTGAGCTGGCCCGGCCCGGTGTGGAGGTCGAGCCCCGGAAGATGTGGCCCACCGGCCTCGCCGCCGTGGGCATGACCCTCAAGGGCCGGATTCCGGCCGGTGAGCAGGCAGCCCCGGGCCGAGCCCTGGGCCGGCTCTCGGACATCGGCTGGGGCAACCGGCTCCGCCCGATGCTCGCCCCGCAGGCGCCGGACGGCCCGGTGCCCGACGATGTCACCCAGGCCGTGGTGGAGGTCCTGGCGGACTGGGCGAAGGGCCCGGGCGGCTGGGCTCCGGGCGCTCCCGATGCCGGGCCCCGGCCCGCGGGTGTGGTGACCATGCCTTCCCGCTCGAAGCCTCGGCTGATCCAGTCACTCGGGTCCCGGATCGCGGAGATCGGCCGCCTGCCGCTGCTCGGTTCCCTCGAGTACGTGGCCGAGGTCGCGGACGTGCGGATTCCGAGGAGCAACAGCGCCCAGCGTCTGCGCGCCCTGGACGGCTCCTTGACGGTGCCGCCCGCTCTCGCCGCGGCCCTCCAGGAGGCGGACGGTCCGGTGCTGCTGGTCGACGACGCGACCGAGACCGGCTGGACGCTCGCGGTGTCCGCGCGCATGCTGCGCCGGGCGGGCGCCAAGGGGGTGTTGCCGCTGGTCCTGGCCGTGCAAGGGTGACCTCCGCATCATCGTGCGGCGCCCTGGGCAGGGATATGCGAGACGTATCACCGGATATGGGTCGGCGGGGTCAATTGCTCGTTGCCGCAAGCCAGGACGGCGGCAAGAATTGGAACCGCTCCCGCGCGGCTCCCCCGTAGTCCGGTAGGGCTGTGCCGCGGTGCGTCCCCCAGCCCGACCCCGCCCTGCCAGGGGCGTGTAGCCGAAGGGAGGACCGTGACCTTCGGAATCGCTCCGTCCGCTGCGGCGTCGGCACCGGATCCCGTGGCCGACGCCGCGATACCCGAGACCGGCGAGCAACTGACCCGGATGCTCGAACCCTCGGAGTGGTCAGCCGCCGAGATCCCGCTGCTCCGGAACCCACGGGAGGTCGTGAGCGGCCTGTACGCCCGGCACCGGCCCACTGTGGCCACCGTGATCGTGGCCGTACTCGATCCGGAGGAACGGGTCAGGGCGTCCGCCTCGTTCGTGCGTCGGGCGAGCACGGTGGACGGGTGGGTGTTCCGCAACGCGCTGCTGGCCCAGTTGCGCAGGGTGATCCCGCACGACCTGCGGCGCCGCACCCCGGTTCGCACCGCCGTACTGCTCTACTGCCGTGACGGCGACGCGCGTTGGACGCAGGAGGACGGCGCGTGGATGTGGGGCCTGCGGGACGCGTGCACGCTGCACGGGCTGAGGTGTGGGGCGTACATCACGCTCACCCGGGAGGGCTGGCAGGTCCTCGGTGAAGGTCGCGGAGGCCGTCGGCCGCACGCCGTGCCCGCGCCCGACGGAAGGGCCGGTGCGTCCGGCACGGGCGCCGAGGAAGGCGCTGGAGCCGACGGCGGTCGGCGCCGGTCGCCCTCCGACGGTGCGGCACCCCAGCCACCGACCGGAGGCGAGGCGTCGCCGTCCTCACCCGGAGGTGCGGCGTCGGAGCTGTCGCGGCGCGTGGCGGCGCGGTGAGACCGCACGGTCCCGCCGCACCGCACCCTGCGTCGTCCTCCGCATGGCGGCGGCGCCCCTGAGGGCAGGCAGCCGCGCCCCACCGTGCCTCTACGTCGTCTCCCGTGGGCATGCCGCCTCTGCGGCGGACCCGCCCGCGGCCGGGTACGGGCACACCCGCGGAGGGCACAGCCGAGCACGGCACGGCACCCCGCGGCCACGGCGCACGCGCCGCGGCCTGCCCGCCGGGAGCGTCAGACGCCCGCGCCCAGCATGGTGTTGATCCGCTGCGGGTCGCCGCAGACGATCAGCAGGGTGCCGGCCCGGTTGAGCGCGGCGGGCAGGGCCGTGACCGCGGTCTCCTCGCTGCCGCCGTTCAGCGCGACGACGACCACAGGGCGGGTCGCGGCGCGCGGCAGGGCGGCGGCGTCGGCGTAGAACACGTCGTCGCCGGCGTCGTGCTGGGCCCAGTAGGCGTCCTCGCCGAAGGACAGCTCGTGCGTGGACCACGGGTGGGGCTCGCCTGTGGTGATCACCAGGACGTCGCCCGGGGCGCGACCCGAGTCGAGCAGCAGGTCGACGGCTTCCTCGGCGGCGTCGAGAGCGCCGTCGGCGGAGGCCGGGATCAACTGGATCTGCGGGACCGCGGCACCGTTGGCGGCGGCTTCCGGGGCGGCCGGGGCGGACGGCCCCGGCTTGGCGGCCTGGGCGGGCGGCCCAGGCTTGACAGCCGGTTCACGCGTCGCGCGCTGCGCGGGCGGCGTCGGCCGCACGGGACCCGGGCGGCCGGGCCGCGACGGAGCCGCGGGACGCGGACCGGGTACGGGGCGGGGGGTCGGCGCGGTACGGCCGGTGGCCGGAGTGGCGCGGGGACCCTGGGCACTCTCGTGAATCTGAGGCTCCTCGGGAATGAGAGGCATGCGTTGTTGTCTATCAAACGCCGATGCGACACGCGTCGGCGGGTGGCACATGAGTGCGACCGGAACTGCGGAAAACATCAGAACTCAAAGCCGAGCTGGCCCTCGATTTCCGGAACGTTTCCCTCCGCCCAGGCGCGGGCTTTCTTGAGGTGCCGCCACTGGGGCAGCGCATCAAGATACGCCCACGAAAGCCGGTGGTACGGGGTGGGGCCCCGTTCCGCCAGCGCGGCCTTGTGCACCGGCGACGGATAACCGGCGTTGGCCGCAAAACCGAAGTCTGCATGTTCGATGCCCAGTTCGGCCATCATTTTGTCGCGCTGAACCTTGGCGATGACCGACGCCGCCGCGACAGCGACGCAGGACTGGTCACCTTTGATCACCGTACGGACCCGCCAGGGAGCGCCGAGGTAGTCGTGCTTCCCGTCGAGGATGACCGCGTCCGGCCGGACCGGAAGCGCGTCGAGGGCACGGACCGCGGCCAGCCGCAGGGCGGCCGTCATGCCCATGTCGTCGATCTCCTCGGGCGACGCGTGCCCCAAGGCGTGTGACGTGACCCACCCCTCCAGCTCCGCGGCGAGCTCGGTGCGTCGCTTGGGGCTGATCAGTTTGGAGTCGGTGAGGCCGGCGGGCGGCCTGCGCAGCCCCGTGATCGCCGCGCAGACGGTGACCGGGCCCGCCCACGCTCCGCGTCCGACTTCGTCGACACCGGCGATGATCTTCGCTCCGGTGGTGGCGCGCAAGGAGCGCTCGACGGTATGGGTGGGTGCTTCGTACGGCATGGCGTTTGACAGCGTACGCCGCCGGTGACCACTCGCGACACCCTGGTTGGCCAAGGCTTGGACGGCTTCGCGCCACGGCACCTCCACGGGCCGCGCGGCCGCCCTTCCCGGGAGCGGACATTCCCCTTCCGCGCGCACGGTGCCCCTCCTGCCCCCTGCCTCCCCTGCCTCCCCTGCCGGAGAGGCGCCACCCTGGGCAGTCGAAACCGGCTTACGGGCGCAGCAGCGGAACCATGACCTGATCGACGAGTGCCACGAATTCCTCGTCCGACCATTCGCTCCCGCACACTTTGGAGCGGTACATCATCATCGCGGGGATCACCTCGCAGACGTACTGGTCCGTCGCACCGGAACGCACCTCTCCGCGCTCGATTCCGCGCCGCATCACCTGCCGGATGAGTTCCACACTCGGTTCGACGACGCCCTCGACGATCACTCCGTGGAAGCGCGCGGCGGTCTCGACATCACATTCGTGAAGGACCGCCAGCAGCGCGTATCCGGGGCGGGAGGTCAGGGCCGCGCGCATTTGGCGGCACAGACGGAGAAGGTCCTCCCGGACACTGCCACAGTCCGGCACCTCGTCGAACTTCGGCAGCCCGGCCTGCAGGGCGTGGACGACGAGGTCCTCCTTGGAGGGCCAGCGGCGGTACACCGCGGCCTTGCCCGTCTGGGCGCCCGCCGCCACGCCCTCCATCGTCAGACCGTTCCAGCCGACCGTACTGAGCTGCTCCAGCGCGGACTCCAGGATCGCGCGCTCCAGCACAGGACCACGACGGCGCGAGGAGACCGCCTGAGCGGAAGCGGTCTTCCAACGCGAAGTAACCATCTGCATCTCTCCGTTGAGCTTTCGAGGAAGTCCAGTGAACGCTTGCGTTCCCTGTCCGGGCTTCACTACCGTAGGACGCGACAGTGAACGGGCGCGTTCATTAACGCACTTGCGGGGGACTCATCGTGACAACCTCTCCGTTGAAGCAAGACCAGCAACCAGGTGCCGCACGCCGGGAAGGACATCCCGGCATCGCCCTCACCATCATCGCCGCCTGCCAACTCATGGTGGTCCTGGATGCGACGATTGTGAACATCGCACTTCCGCACATTCAGGACGCGCTGGAGTTCTCGACGACGGACCTCACGTGGGTGGTCAGTGCGTACACGCTCACATTCGGCGGTCTGCTGCTGCTCGGCGGGCGCGCCGGTGACATCCTGGGGCGCCGCCGGGTCTTCATGTTCGGCATCCTGCTGTTCACGCTCGCCTCACTCCTCGGGGGATTCGCCCAGGAGCCGTGGCAGTTGCTGGCGGCGCGGGCCCTGCAGGGCGTCGGTGGCGCGATCGCGTCACCCACATCGCTCGCGCTGATCACGACGACGTTCCCCGAAGGTCCCGAGCGGAACCGCGCGTTCGGTGTCTTCGCGGCGGTGTCCGCCGGAGGCGGCGCGATCGGTCTGCTGGCGGGCGGCATGCTCACCGAGTGGCTCGACTGGCGCTGGGTGCTGTTCGTCAACGTCCCCATCGGTGTGCTGATCGCGTTCCTGACCCCGCTCTACATCAGCGAGTCCGAGCGCCACCCGGGGCGCTTCGACCTCGTGGGCGCCCTCACCTCGACGCTCGGCATGGCGTCCTTGGTCTACGGGTTCATCCGCGCCTCCGAGGACGGCTGGCGCGACGGTCTCACGCTGGGGTCGTTCGGCGCCGCCATCGTGCTGCTCCTGGCGTTCGTGGTCATCGAGAGCCGGGCCAAGGAACCGATCACTCCGCTCAGGATGTTCGCCGACCGCAACCGCTCGGGCACGTACGTGATCATGCTGAGCCTGGCGGCGGCGATGTTCGGCATGTTCTTCTTCATCGTGCTCTTCGTCCAGAACGTGCTGGACTACACGCCCATCGAGGCAGGCCTCGCCTTCCTGCCCGTCACTGTCGCGATCGTGATCGGCGCGGGACTCTCCCAGCGGTTGCTGCCGGTGCTTGGACCGAAGCCGTTCATGGTGACCGGGTCGGCGATCGTCGCGCTGGGGCTCGGCTGGCAGACGTTCATCACGCCGGACAGCTCGTACGTCAGCGGGGTGCTCGGCCCGATGCTGCTCTTCGGCTTCGGCATGGGCCTGAACTTCGTGACGCTGACGCTGACGGCGGTGTCCGGAGTCGCGGTGCACGAGGCGGGCGCCGCGTCCGGGCTGCTCAACGCCACGCAGCAGGTCGGCGGATCGCTGGGCCTGTCCATCCTGACCACGGTGTTCGGTACGGCGAGCCGGGACGAGGCCAAGGAGCAGATACCCGACTTCCTGGCGAAGGCCTCCCCTGAGCAGAAGGCCGCCTTCGCGAAGTCGCACGAGCTCCCGGCGCCGTGGGGCCACGAGGTGCTCTCCAAGGGCATCTCCACGGCCTTCCTGCCGGCCGTCGCGATGGCGCTCCTCGCTCTGCTGACCGCCGTCGTGGTGATCCGGGTACGCAAGAGCGACCTGGACGCGCTGGCGGGTACGGCGAGCGCCGCGGGGCCCTCCGGGGGCTGACGGGGGACCGTGTGTGCCGGACCTCCGCGACGGCGGCCCCGGCCCGGCACACACGGAGCCGCACCGACCGTCAGGGCGTACGCCGCTCAGCCCCTGCCGCACACACGCAGGCGCGCGCGACCTCGCCTCGGAGCCGGCCACCACCGGACACCGCCGCCGCAAGCGCGAGTCACTGCCCGGGTGCCCGTACGGCTCGCTTCGCTCAGGCCCTCACCCAAGCCGACGAGCAAGCTTTTCCCTCCGTACGAAGCGACCGGTCCTGCCCGGCCCGGTTCCCCGGCTCTCGGTCAGCAGCCCGCCGTGGTGGGCACCCACCCGGGCAGCGGCTCCGTGCGGTCGAGCCACAGCGTCGGTGGCCTCCCACCGGCGGCCGCGACGACGCCACCGACGATCGCGCAGGTGGTGTCCATGTCACCGCCCACTCCGGCAGTGGTCCAGAACGCCTTCTCGTAGTCGTCCAGCGCGCGAGCAGCCGACCACAGCGCGAACGGCACCGTGTCGTGCGCGGTCGTACGGCGTCCACAGCCCAGGACGGCGGCGACCGTCGCGGGGTCGTCGTAGTCGAGCATGTCCCGCGCCCGACGGAGTCCTGCCCCCACGGCACTGCGCGGCACCAGGTCGACGACCCCGTCGAGGAGCGCCTTGGCGGCCGGCGGTCCCGTCGGGTCGGCCGCCAGCGCCGCGGCGGCCGCGACCGCCATGGCCCCGACGACGGCTTCCCGGTGCTGATGGGTCGTGTAAGCGGAGATCTCGGCCTGGTGGGTGGCCTGCTCCGGGTCAGAGGCGTACCAGGCGCCGAGCGGCGCGATCCGCATCGAGGCGCCGTTGCCCCAGGACCCCTGCCCCTTGAACATCGCGGAGGCCAGCTCCCGCCAGTCCCCTCCGCTCCGGATCTGGGCGAGGAGGCGGCTGACGGCAGGGCCGTAGCCCCGGTCCACGTTCTGGTGCTCGGCGAAGGAGCGCGCCAGGGCATCCTGGTCGATCCTGCCGTGCGTGGCGAGGACGGCCAGCACGGAGCACGCCATCTCGGTGTCGTCGGTCCACGGCCAGGGGCCGTCCGGCAGCTCGCGTCGCTTGAGCAGTGGGTAGTGCGCCGGCGTGAAGAACTGGGAGCCCAGCGCGTCTCCCACCGCCAGGCTGCGCAGGCTGGCCAGAGCGCGGCCCAGGCGCTGGTCGGGAGAGAGGTCAGCGGTCATCGCCTTGTCACTCTATCCGGTGATGCCGTACGGCTCCGGCTCACGCCAGCGCTCGAACGGTCGGTCGAGTCTGTATCGGCCGTTCTCACCCAGCAGCAGGGCCCGCGTCTCGCCGTTGCCCGGGTTGGACAGGCATTCGAATTCGGCCACTGACCAATGAAACCACCGCATGCAGAACAGGCGCATGGTCAGCCCGTGCGTGACGAGCAGGACGTTCGGCGGGTGGTCAGGCGCCTCGAAGCTGCGGTAGAGGCTCTCCAGGAAGGAGCCGACCCGGTCGTAGACGTCGGCGCCCGACTCGCCCTGGGCGAAGCGGTAGAAGAAGTGGCCATAGGCGTCCCGGTAGGCCTTCTGCAACCGGATGTCGTCCCGGTCCTGCCAGTTTCCCCAGTCCTGTTCCCGCAGCCGGGGCTCCTCGCGTACGCGTACCTGTTGCGGGTCGAGGCGGAGGGCTTGGAACGTCTCGTGGGTGCGGCGATAGGGCGAGACGTACACGCTGATCCGCTCCTGCCCGAACAGCTCCCGCAGCCCTTTGCCCGCCTCTTCCGCCTGTCGGAGGCCCGTCTCGGTCAGGGCGAGCGCGTGGTCGGGCTCGCGCTCGTACACGGTGTCGTCGGCGTTTCCTGCCGACTCGCCGTGTCGGACGAGAACGATGCGCCGGGGTCGGGCCATGGGTCGACCCTAGATCGAGGGCTCCGGGCGCGGCTCAGCCGGGTAGCCGTCCGGCCTCCATCCGGCGTATTCGCCCGGTGAAGCGGCGCCTGAGGAGCCGGTCGTGCGAAACGACGACGAGGGCACCGGTCCACCGGTCAAGGGCGTGCTCCAGCTCCTCGACGAGCGTGAGGGCCAGGTGATTGGCCGGTTCGTCGAGCAGGAGCAGGTCGGCGGGGCGGGCGAGCAGCCGCGCGAGGGCGAGTCTGCGGCGCTGCCCGGCGGAGAGCGAGCCCACGGGCACGTGAAGGTCGCGGGGACGGAACAGGCCGTAGGAGAGAAGCAGTTCGGCTCGCTCCTCCTCGGTGAGCGGCAGGCCCCGGCCGAAGGTCTCCAGCACACGCTCGGTGGGGCGGCGCACGGGGATCTCCTGTGCGAGATAGCCGATACGGCCCCGGCGGAGGACCGTGCCCTCGTCCGGTTCGAGGACGCCCGCCAGGATGCGCAGGAGGGTGGACTTGCCCGCGCCGTTGTCCCCGTGGACGAGCAGGCGCTCACCCGCGGAGACCGTGAGCTCCGGCACGTCGAGGCGGTCGGCCACCCGCACGTCCCGCAGCGCCACGAGGGTCCCCTCGGCCGCTCCGGTGGCCGGCCTCGCGGTGAAGCGCAGCGGCTCGGGCGGCTTGGGGACCGGGTGCTCGCGCAGGCGGCGGAGGCGTTCCTGGGCGTTGCGTACGCGACCCGCGATGGAAGCCTGCACCCGGCCGCCCGCGCGGTCGTACGCCATTTTGTTGTTGTCCTTCATGGCCCGGCCGCCGCCCACGGCGTGTGCCGTGGTCGCGGTGAACTCCTCCAGGCGCCGTGTCTCCTCGCACCACTCGGTGTAGGCCTGCTCCCAACGTTGCCGCGCCGCCGCGCGCTCGGCCAGCAGGCCTCGGTAGCCGTCGCCGTACCGCACGACCGTGCGACGCGCTTCGTCCACTTCGAGGATCGCTGTGGCGACGCGCTCCAGGAACGTCCTGTCGTGCGAGACGGCGACGACCGTGCCCCGGTGCGCGAGCAGGGCGGTCTCCAGCCAGTCCAGGGCGCCCTCGTCGAGGTGGTTGGTCGGCTCGTCCAGGAACATCACTTCGGGGGCCGCAGCGATGAGGCAGGCCAGGCCGAGTCTTGCCTGCTCGCCGCCGGAGAGGCTGCCCAGGCGACGGTCACGGTCGATGTGGGCGAGCCCCAGGCCGTGCATGGCCTTGTCGACCCGGGCGTCGGCCTCGTAGCCCCCACGGAGTTCGAAGGCGGTGAGCAGATCGCCGTACTCCCCCAAGGCCGTATCGGACGCCGCTCCGAGATCCGTTTCCAGCTCGCGCAGGCGCCGCTCCATGGCGCGCAGCTCGGCCAGGGCGGCGTCGATCGCGTCGCCCACACCGCGGTCCGCGGGGAGCTGGGGCGTCTGCGCCAGGAGCCCGGCGCCGCCCTCCGCGACCGTCACCACCTCACCGGTGTCGGGCCGCTCGCTGCCTGCCAGGAGGTGCAGGAGGGTGGACTTGCCGGCTCCGTTCTCCCCCACCACGCCCACACGCTCGCCCGGCCGGACGGCGAAGGAGACACCGTCGAACAGCAGCCGGTCACCCCGGGTCTTGGTCACGTCGCGTACTGAGATCTGAGTAGGCATAGGCACCCCCGTGTCCGTACAAGCCACATCCACCGCCACCAAGCCGCCGCGAGCCGTCCACCGGCGAGAGCCGGCGTAGGCCATGTCAGCGCGCGCCGTGCCGTCGTAGGTCACGCCCACTCCGCGCGCGAGGCAGGTTCACACGAGTCCGCGAGCGCGCAGGACACGCGCGCCGTGCCGACCGCGTGAGTCCGCGCACGGCACGGCATCAGCTAACGCGACTCCTGTCGCATTACGATGAGTGTGGCACGCTCGCCTCGCTAATGCAACAGATGTAGCGATTGAGAGCGTGGTCGATGTGGCCGAGACCGAGGAGCGCAGGGACCAGACATGGAAGAAGAGGCAGTTTCCGCAGGTGGGGACGGCAGGCCCCGTCGCGCGACCAAGCCGGGGAGAACCCGTACGAGGAAGCCGGGCAGGAGCTCTGCGAGCAGGCCCGGCAAGCCCGGTGCCGCGGTGACCTCAGCGACCGACCAAGCCTCGGCCACGCCACCCACCCCCCTCACCTCCGCCACCGCCCTCACCTCCGCCTCCGCCTCCACCTCCGCCTCCACCCCCGCTCCCGCCGCCAACCCCGGCCTCACCCACGCCCCCGACGACACGAAGCCGACCCGCGCCACCCCTCAGCCGCAGTCCCAAACAAAGCCCCAGCCCCCCGGCACCCGCCGCCCCGGCGGCCGTACCGCCCGCACCCGCGCGGCCGTGCGTGACGCCGTCCTCAGCGGTCTCAGCGATCACGGCTACCCGGGGCTCACCATCGAGTACGTGGCCGAGCACTCCGGCGTCCACAAGACCACGCTCTACCGGCGCTGGGGCGGCCTGGAAGGCCTGGTGGCCGATGCCCTGGACCTGGCGGGCGAGGACACCTGGACACCGCCGGACACGGGCACCCTGGAGGGCGACCTGCGCGCGCTCGCGCGCGAGGTCGTCGACGCGTTCGGCGACCGGGCCGACGCCGCGGCGTCCACCGCCTTCGTGGCGGCCGCCTTCCAGTCCCCGCGCGCCGCCGACGCCTTGCGCGCCTTCTACGCGGAGCGGTTCACGCGCTGCGAGGCCGTCGTCGCGCGTGCCGTCGCGCGCGGCGAGGCGGCCGCGGACACCGACGCCGGGGCGCTCGTCCGTGCCGTGTCGGCGCCCCTGATGCTGCGCCTGTTCATCACTCGGGAGCCCATCGACACGGCACTCGCCGACCAGTCGGCCGCAGCGGTACTGGCCGCCACGCGCGCGGGGGCCTTCGCCCGGCGATGACAACAGCCGTGCCGGGGCCCCGCGGCCCCGGCACGGGAGACCCGGGGCGTGCGGAGCGCGCCTCAGGGCGCGTACCGCCGGCTCAGGTCAGACCGTCCACGACGGCTCCAGTTCCACGACATCGCCTGTGAGCGCCGCGATGTCGGCCTCCGTCTGGGCCCGCAGCGAGAGACGTTCCACCCGCTCTACGCGGTACTTGCCGTGCTCGGCTGCGGACTGCCACATCGACAGGACCAGGAACTCATGGCCCGGGGCCTCGCCGAAGAGTCCCCGGACCATTCCGGGCGAGCCGGCCATCGCCGGGTTCCAGATCTTCTCCTGCATCAGCGCGAAGTGCTCCACGCGCTCCTCGTGGACGCGACAGTGCGCCACCCGCACCACGTCGGTGTCCGTGAAGCGCGGCTCAAAGCCCGTCTTCACGTCGAACCGGTAGTCGAAGAGCTTCACCTGGGCGTCCTTGTACGTGCCCACCTGCGCCGCCGCGAGCCGGTCGTGCGAGCGCGCCATGAAGGAGTCGTAGAAGGCCCGGCTCTCCCAGAACGCGAAGACGTGCGCCACGTTCGGCCGACTGCGGCTCCACCCTCCGCCCTGTCCCCGGAATCCCGGCTCCCCCAGAAGCCCCGCCCACTTTCGCTGCGCCCGCTCGAATCCCCGGCGGTCCACGACGGTGCAGCGAATCCACTTGACCAGCACCGCGCCATCGTACGGCGGAGCGCGTGGCGCGCGTCACGCTCCGGGGTAGTGCACCCGGATCAGATCCGCGAACTCCTGGTCGGTGAGATCGATACCGAACTGGCCCACGAGCACGTTCCGCAACTCGTCCACCGGAACCTGTCGTTCGTCCGGTTTCCCGTCGGGCCCCGTGACGGACAGATCCGCCCCGGTCAGTCGGCGGCGCAGCTCCGGGGTGGCCCGTTGCAGTACAGGGCGGCGTACGAAGGGGGACAGGGGGTGCGTCGCCGTGTAGTGGTTCATGACGGTGTAGTCGACGGGGAGGTACGGCGTCTGCGTGTACGCATAGAGGCCGAACCAGCCATCGGGGTGCTCGGTGCGCAGCACCATCTCGCCGCTCGGCTCGCGCTCCAGGCTGAACCGCCACTCTCCTTGTCGTGCGTCAACGCCGTCGCGCAACAGGAGGGGTTCGAGCAACCCCTCACCACCGAAGCCGACGTCGCAGTGCCAGAGTTCGCCCTCCGCCTCGACCTTCAGGAGCATGTGCGTGACGGGGCGCGTGGAGGAGGCTCCGGCCCTGACCCGGGCGCCGAGCCCTGTCACGGCGAAGCCGATACGTTCCAGCGCCGCGGCGAACAGGTGGTTCTGTTCGTAGCAGTAGCCACCGCGCCGGCGGCGCACCATCTTGTCCTGAAGGGCGGCCACGTCCAGCAGGACGGGGCGGCCGAGCATGATCTCCAAGTTCTCGAAGGGGATCGCCGTCACGTGCGCGTGGTGCAGCGCGCGCAGCGTCGCCAGGTCCGGCTTCACTTCCCCGTCGTAGCCGATCCTGGCCAGATAGGCCTCGACATCCAGTGCTTCCCCGTTCCATGTCATGGGCACAATGATCGCCGCCGGGGCGGCGCAGGCAAAGCGGAGGGTTCGGAACACCGATGTCAGTGGGAAGCCTTAGCGTGTTGGTAGCACGGGCAAAAGGCCAGCGATGAGGGGGAGTTCGGTGAGTAACATCAGCAAAGGGCTCAAGAAGGTCGAGGTCGGCCTGAAGTGGGACCCGAGCCCCCTCGGCGCGTCGCCGCACGACCTGGACATCATCGCCGCGACGTACACGGCCGACGACTCCCACGGGCGCCCCGACTACCTCGTGCACTTCGACAGCCGCTCCCCGGACGGCACGATCACGCTCAGCCGGGACAGCACGACCGGCCAGGGGTTCGGCTACGACGAGGTCATGGTCCTGGAGCTGGATCGCCTGGCCGAGCGGTACGCGCGCGTGGTGGTCGGCGTGGCCGTCCAGCAGCCTGCGGACGGGCGGATCTTCGGTGACATAGAGAACGCCTCGGTCCGGATCCGGGACGGGTACACGGTCCTCGCGGAGCACGACTTCACCGAGGTGGCCGGGTGCACGGCCGCCGTGGTCGCGGAGTTCACGCGCGCGCGGCAGGGCGGGCACTGGTCGTTCCGCGAGGTGCTGCACGGCTTCGACACGGACCTCGCTTCGTTCACGTCCGCTATGGGCGCAGTGCGCTGAGACGCGGTGAGGGGCGGCGGACCCGAAGGCCCGCCGCCCCTCACCTCACGGCGTCACGCGCTTAGCTGCAGCCGCTGGTGGAGCCGCAGCCCTCGCAGATGTAGCACGAGCCGGCGCGCTGCATCTTCGTACCGCAGGAGAAGCACAGCGGTGCGTCGGCCTGAATGCCGAGCTGCATCTCGACGAGCTCGGCACTGGTGTGCGCCTGCTGCGGGGCGGGCGCCTCGGCGTTCGCCTTGGGAGCGGCGACGGCCTTCAGGGTCTCCGTCTGGCGCGGTGCGGACTGGGCCAGGCCCTCCACGTCGACGTCCTCGTCGGCCGGCTCGTACGAACCGGTCTCCAGGTGACGCTGACGCTCCTCGGCGGAGTGGATGCCGAGCGCGGAGCGGGTCTCGAAGGGCAGGAAGTCCAGCGCCAGGCGGCGGAAGATGTAGTCGACGATCGACTGCGCCATCCGCACGTCCGGGTCGTCGGTCATGCCCGCCGGCTCGAACCGCATGTTCGTGAACTTGGAGACGTACGTCTCCAGGGGCACGCCGTACTGCAGACCGACGGAGACGGCGATGGAGAAGGCGTCCATCATGCCCGCGAGGGTCGAGCCCTGCTTGGACATCTTCAGGAAGACCTCGCCGAGGCCGTCGTCCGGGTAGGAGTTCGCGGTCATGTAGCCCTCGGCGCCACCGACCGTGAAGGACGTGGTGATGCCGGGACGGCCCTTGGGGAGGCGCTTGCGCACCGGGCGGTACTCGACGACCTTCTCGACGGCCTCGCGGATCGTCGCCTCGGTCTTCTCGGTGACCTCGGCCTTCTCCTGCTCCTTCTTCTTGGCGGAGAGCGGCTGGCCGACCTTGCAGTTGTCGCGGTAGATCGCGAGCGCCTTGACGCCCATCTTCCAGGCCTCGAAGTAGACTTCCTCGACGTCCTCGACGGTCGCCGTCTCCGGCAGGTTGACCGTCTTGGAGAGGGCGCCCGAGATCCACGGCTGGATGGCCGCCATCATGCGGACGTGGCCCATCGCGGAGATGGAGCGCTCACCCATGGCGCAGTCGAAGACCTCGTAGTGCTCGGTCTTCAGGCCCGGGGCGTCGATCACATTGCCGTGCTCGGCGATGTGGGCGACGATCGCCTCGATCTGCTCCTCCTGGTAGCCCAGGCGGCGCAGGGCCTGCGGCACGGTGCCGTTGACGATCTGCATCGAGCCGCCGCCGACGAGCTTCTTGAACTTGACCAGGGCGAGGTCGGGCTCGAGGCCGGTGGTGTCGCAGGACATCGCGAGACCGATGGTGCCGGTCGGCGCGATCACCGAGGCCTGGGAGTTGCGGAAGCCGTTCTTCTCACCGAGGCGCAGGACGTCCTGCCAGGCCTCCGTGGCGGCGGCCCAGATCGGCGTGTCCAGGTCGTCCATGCGGACGGCCGTGGCGTTGGCGTCGGCGTGCTGCTTCATGACGCGCTTGTGCGGCTCGGCGTTGCGGGCGTAACCGTCGTACGGGCCGACGACCGCGGCCAGCTCGGCGGAGCGCTTGTACGAGGTGCCGGTCATCAGGGAGGTGATCGCGCCGGCGAGGGCGCGGCCGCCGTCCGAGTCGTAGGCGTGGCCGGTGGCCATCAGCAGGGCGCCGAGGTTGGCGTAGCCGATGCCGAGCTGGCGGAAGGCGCGGGTGTTCTCGCCGATCTTCTCGGTCGGGAAGTCGGCGAAGCAGATGGAGATGTCCATCGCCGTGATGACGAGCTCGACGACCTTGGCGAAGCGCTCGGACTCGAAGGACTGGTTGCCCTTGCCGTCGTCCTTGAGGAACTTCATCAGGTTCAGCGAGGCGAGGTTGCAGGACGTGTTGTCCAGGTGCATGTACTCGCTGCACGGGTTCGACGCGGTGATCCGGCCGGACTCCGGGCACGTGTGCCAGTGGTTGATGGTGTCGTCGTACTGGATGCCCGGGTCGGCGCAGGCCCAGGCGGCCTCGGCCATCTTGCGGAAGAGCGCCTTGGCGTCGACCTCCTCGATGACCTCGCCGGTCATGCGGGCACGCAGGCCGAACTTGCCGCCGGACTCGACCGCCCGCATGAACTCGCCGTTCACGCGGACCGAGTTGTTGGCGTTCTGGTACTGGACGGACGTGATGTCGTCGCCGCCCAGGTCCATGTCGAAGCCCGCGTCGCGCAGGGCGCGGATCTTCTCCTCCTCCTTGACCTTGGTCTCGATGAAGTCCTCGATGTCGGGGTGGTCGACGTCGAGCACGACCATCTTCGCGGCACGGCGCGTGGCACCACCGGACTTGATCGTTCCGGCGGAGGCGTCGGCGCCCCGCATGAAGGAGACCGGGCCGGAGGCGTTGCCACCGGAGGACAGCAGTTCCTTGGAGGAACGGATACGGGAGAGGTTCAGGCCGGCACCGGAGCCGCCCTTGAAGATCATGCCCTCTTCCTTGTACCAGTCGAGGATCGACTCCATGGAGTCGTCGACGGACAGGATGAAGCAGGCGGAGACCTGCTGCGGCTGGGGCGTGCCGACGTTGAACCACACCGGCGAGTTGAAGCTGAAGATCTGGTGCAGGAGGGCGTACGCCAGCTCGTGCTCGAAGATCTCGGCGTCCGCGGGGGAGACGAAGTACTTGTAGTCCTCGCCGGCCTTCCGGTACGTCTTCACGATGCGGTCGATGAGCTGCTTGAGGCTCACCTCGCGCTGCGGGGTCCCGACCGCGCCCCGGAAGTACTTGCTCGTGACGATGTTGACCGCGTTCACCGACCAGAAGTCGGGGAACTCCACGCCACGCTGCTCGAAGTTGACCGAACCGTCGCGCCAGTTGGTCATGACGACGTCACGGCGCTCCCAGGTCACCTCGTCGTACGGGTGCACGCCGGGGGTCGTGTGGATGCGCTCGATACGCAGGCCCTTGCCACCCTTCGGTCCCTTGGCACGGGAACCTCGTGCGGGGCCGCTCGTCGTCTCGGTCATGCCGCCTCCCTGTATCAGGCTAAAACGCCCTGAAGTGCCACGTTCTTCCCGCAGCACGGTGTGTGTCTTGCGTCGCGGACGCTCCTGCGTGCGCCTCGCGACAGGTCTGGTGTGCCGCCGAACCGTCGGCCGGACGGTCAGTCGGCGGCAGTGGCAGGCTGCGGGACTTCGGGAGTCCCTCCGGGCCCGCGGCCGGTCGCGGCAGGCTCCGCGGCGGAGCCGTCCGGCGCGCTGTCACGCCCGCCCCGCAGCTCTTCGATCGCGGCCTCGAAGTCCTCGAGCGAGTCGAAGGCCCGATACACGGACGCGAAACGCAGATAGGCGACGAGGTCCAGCTCCTGCAGCGGGCCGAGTATGGCGAGGCCCACGTCGTGGGTGGTCAGCTCGGCGCTGCCCGTGGCACGGACCGCTTCCTCGACCCGCTGGCCGAGCTGGGCCAGCGCGTCCTCCGTCACCGGTCGCCCCTGGCAGGCCTTGCGGACGCCATTGATGACCTTGGTACGGCTGAAGGGTTCGGTCACGCCGCTGCGCTTGACCACCATCAGTGAGCACGTCTCCACCGTCGTGAAACGGCGCGAGCAGTCCGGGCACTGACGCCGCCTGCGGATCGACGTGCCGTCATCGGTGGTGCGGCTGTCGACTACGCGGCTGTCGGGGTGCCTGCAGAAGGGGCAGTGCATGGAACTCCCAACCCTCCTTCACGGCACGTCTCACAGGCCTCTGCGGGCGCTTGAGGCCCTCGAAGCAGCCCCAAGCATAGGCGATGCCCGAGGACCCGAATGACCGGGGACCACAACTTCTGGGCTGCGGTCGCAATCCAACCACTAGATCTGGGGTTTCCCGTGATTTCCTGGGGCATCGCGTGTCGCTCGCCACCCTGGCGCGTCACCCCTCGACCCGGCGCGCGGGCACCGCGTTTCCCGTACGAGGGCCGCAGCCCGTGGCGTACGAGGGCCGGAGCCCGTCGCGTACGAGCGCCGCGGCCCGTCCCGTACGGGGAGGCCGCCGGCCGCCCGGCGCCGGAGGGGCGCCTCCCTCCCGCGCGCGGACGCGGTGCGGTCGCGTGCGGCGCGGCCGAGAGGGGCCGGTGCGGGGTTGACGTGGGCCGGAGTGGCACTATGTGAGCCTCACCCGGCAGGTTACGACCCCGGCGGTGAAGCGTACCGTAATGAACCGAAATGCCTTTCGGCCCGAGCGTTAGCCATACACCCAAACACATGATCACGGCAGGCAATCTGCGTTTTTTCACTCGAACGTGTGTTTGGCGCAACCTTTCGAAAGCAACTACCGTTGGCTAACTAGGGAGAACATCTCGAGAGGGGCCGACCGACGTGACCACCACCGCAGACAGCGCCACCATCACTGCCCAGGACCGCTCCCGGAGCCGATTCGAGCCGGTGCATGCCATGAATGACGCAGCCACGAACCAGGAGGGGCCCAAGCCCACGCGCTCCCTGCCGGGCCGACCTCCAGGAATCCGTGCCGACAGCTCAGGGCTCACGGATCGCCAGCGCCGGGTGATCGAGGTCATCAGGGACTCGGTGCAGCGGCGGGGCTACCCGCCGTCGATGCGGGAGATCGGACAGGCGGTCGGCCTCTCCAGCACGTCGTCGGTGGCGCACCAGCTCATGGCTCTGGAGCGCAAGGGGTTCCTGCGCCGCGACCCGCACCGCCCCCGCGCCTACGAGGTCCGCGGCTCCGACCAGCCCAGCACCCAGGCCACGGACACGACGGGCAAGCCCGCCGCGTCGTACGTCCCGCTCGTCGGCCGCATCGCGGCAGGCGGCCCCATCCTCGCGGAGGAGTCCGTCGAGGACGTGTTCCCCCTCCCCCGGCAGCTCGTCGGAGACGGCGAGCTCTTCGTCCTGAAGGTCGTCGGTGACTCCATGATCGAGGCCGCGATCTGTGACGGCGACTGGGTGACGGTCCGCCGCCAGCCCGTCGCGGAGAACGGTGACATCGTGGCCGCCATGCTCGACGGCGAGGCCACCGTGAAGCGCTTCAAGCGCGAGGACGGCCACGTCTGGCTGCTGCCGCACAACGCCGCGTACCAGCCCATCCCCGGTGACGAGGCGACCATCCTCGGCAAGGTGGTGGCGGTCCTGCGCCGGGTGTGAGCCCCGCCCCTGGACCGGGCCCCGGAACCCACTGCGCCGGTTCCGGGGCCCTGTGCTGTGCCCAGGCGGGCCCTGTGCACGGAAGCGTGATCGGGTGCGCACTCACCGGGCCCGGCGCGCACGCACCGCACGCGCCCCGGTGAGGCTCCCGCCCACCTACGCGTCCTGTGCGCTCTTCTCCTTCGCCGCGGCGTCGATCGCCGCCAGGGAGCGTCGTACCTGGTTGCGGTCCGTCGTGTACCAGAAGTCCGGCAGTGACGCCCGGAGGTAGCTGCCGTACCGAGCGGTGGCGAGACGCGGGTCGAGGACGGCGACCACACCGCGGTCCCCCGACGCCCGGACGAGGCGGCCGGCGCCCTGCGCCATCAGCAGGGCCGCGTGGGTGGCGGCGACGGCCATGAAGCCGTTGCCACCCGCTTCGTCCACCGCTTTCTGGCGGGCGCTCATCAGCGGGTCGTCGGGGCGCGGGAACGGGATCTTGTCCATGACCACGAGCTGGCAGCTCGGGCCCGGCACGTCCACGCCCTGCCACAGCGACAGCGTGCCGAACAGGCACGTCTTCTCGTCGGCGGCGAAGTTCTTGATCAGCTCGCCCAGGGTCTCCTCGCCCTGGAGCAGGATCGGCATGTCCAGCCGTCCCCGCAGCTCCTCGGCCGCCGCCTGCGCGCCGCGCATCGAGGAGAACAGGCCGAGCGTGCGCCCGCCCGCCGCCTCGATGAGCTCCGTCAGCTCGTCCAGCATGTCGCCGCGCGCGCCGTCACGGGCCGGGCGGGCCAGGTGCTGGGCGACGTACAGGATGCCCTGTCTGCGGTAGTCGAACGGCGAGCCCACGTCGACGCCCTTCCACACCGGGAGGTCGTCGCCCTGCGTTCCCTCAGGGGGCAGGCCCAAGGAGGCCCCTACGCCGTTGAAGTCACCGCCCAGCTTGAGCGTGGCCGACGTGAGGATCACCGAGCGGTCGGTGAAGAGCTTCTCGCGGAGCAGCCCCGACACCGACATGGGCGCCACCCGCAGCGAGGCGCCGAAGCGGTCGTGGCGCTCGTACCAGACGACGTCGTACTCGGAGCCGTTCGTGATGCGCTCCGCCACGTCGTGGACGGTCTCCACGGAGGCCAGGGCCTGCTTGCGGACGGCGTCCTCGTCCTGGACCGACTTGTCCCGGGTCGACCCGAGGGCGGAGATGACCGTCCGGGCGGCGTCACGCAGCGCCATCAGCGCGTACCCGAGGTCCTCGGGGACCTCCTCCAGGCGGCCGGGCAGGGCCAGCTCCATCAGCCGCTCGAAGCCCTCGGCGGCCGTCTGGAGCTGGTCCGCGACCTTCTCGTCGACGAGCTTGGCCGCGCGCCGCACCGCGCGGTTGACCTGGCCAGGCGTGAGCTCGCCGGTGGCCACGCCGGTCACGCGGGAGACCAGCTCGTGGGCCTCGTCCACGATCAGCACCTCGTGCTGCGGCAGGACCGGGGCGCCCTCGATGGCGTCGATGGCGAGCAGGGCGTGGTTCGTGACCACGACCTCGGCGAGCTTGGCCCGCTCCCGGGCCATCTCGGCGAAGCACTCCTGGCCGTACGCGCACCGGGTGGCGCCCAGGCACTCCCTGGAGGAGACGGACACCTGGGCCCACGCCCGGTCGGACACCCCGGGCGTGAGGTTGTCCCGGTCGCCGCTCTCCGTCTCGTCCGCCCAGTCCCGCAGGCGCAGCAGGTCGCGGCCGAGCTTGCTGCTGGGCGCCGCGGCCTCGAACTGGTCGAAGAGGCCCTCTTCCTCCTCCTGGGGCACGCCCTCGTGCAGACGGTGCAGGCACAGGTAGTTCGACCGCCCCTTGAGCATGGCGAACTCGGGACGGCGGCGCAGCAGCGGGTGCAGGGCGTCCACCGTGCGCGGCAGGTCCCGCTCCACGAGCTGGCGCTGCAGCGCGAGGGTGGCCGTGGCGACCACGACCCGCTCGCCGTGCGCCAGCGCGGGCACCAGGTAGCCGAGGGACTTACCGGTGCCGGTGCCGGCCTGGACCAGCAGGTGGGACCCGTCGTCGATCGCCTCGGCGACGGTCTCGGCCATGGTCACCTGGCCAGGGCGCTCCGTGCCTCCGACGGCGGCGACGGCGGCGTGCAGGAGCTCGGGGAGTGAGGGCTTCGTCATAGCCCGACCACCCTACGGTGCCCCACTGACAATGCCGCGATCAAGGCTGATGGAGGGGGTTCGGCACGGTCCCGTGCACGGCGGCGTGGGGACGCTCGGCCCGGTCGCGGTAGCCGTCGAGGTGGAGCCGGTTCCGGTTCAGGCACAGCCGCTCGATACGGGGCGTGAACAGGTCGAACAGCTCGTAGCGCTCCTTGAGCTCGGGGGCGCGCGCCTGGTGGCGGAGGATCTCGGCGCGGACCAGGGACCAGAAGTCGGTCTCGGGAACGCCGAGCTGCTCCTCGCACAGGGGTGCCAGATAGCGGAAGACGCCGACGAACAGGCCGGCGTGGAGGAACTGGGTGAGGAACGCGGGTGGCTCCGTGAGCAGGATGTCGCGCACGGAGGGTGGCATGGTGTCGTGCTCCCGTACGCGCTCGGCGCTGACGTTGACGTCGTCCACGAAGTCCTTCACGGCCAGCCGCACGGGCACGTCGCTGTCGTCGAAGACGACGATGGTGTTCTCCCCGTGGGGCGAGAACACCGTGCCGTACCGGTACAGGAACTGCAGGAGAGGCGGCAGCAGGGTCGCGAACAGATGGCGCAGCCAGACGGCCGGTGCGAGCCCGGACCGCTCGACGAGCTCGGCGACGAGGGCGCGTCCCTGGGGATCGGTGTGCAGCAGGCAGGCGAGGGTACGGGCGCGCTCCCCCGGCGCGAGGTAGCGCGTGACCGGCTCGCGCCAGATGGCGCCGAGCAACTCCTTGTACTGGTAGGGAACTTCCGGCAGCGAGTCGTAGACGGGGTGTTCCACCGTCACGGACGCGACTTCTCCGAGGAGGATCACGCGGCATTCGTCGCGCAAGAAGGGGTCGGAGTCCCGCAAGGCGTGCACCCAGGAGGTGACGTCCGGGGCGGCGAGGGTGCGCTCCGTGGGGAGGCCGCGCCACACCAGGGTGTTGAGGACGGAGAGCGGCAGCTTGATGGTGTGCCGTTCGGGTCGCGTGATGTTCAGGAAGGTACGGATCGACTGCTGGGGCAGGCGCAGGTCGCCGTCAGTGGGGAGTGGGACGATCTCCCCGGAGGCGACGGACGGCGCGAAGAGGGGCAGCACGATGTCGTCCCACTGCCAGGGGTGCACCGGAAGGTAGAGGTACTCCTGGGGGTCGAGGCCCCGCGCGCGGAGTATGGCCGCGTAGGCCTCCTGTGTGGCGGGGGCGAGTTCGCGCGCGTAGAGCTTCTCGGAGGTGTCCAGGGCGGCCACACCCCGGTAGGTGGCGAGGCTGGTGTGGACGGCGATCCAGGGGATCGTGGTGTGGGCGCGGGCCTCGGGTGCCCAGTGGCGCGCGTCGGTGGCGGAGAAGCCGATGCGGCCTTTGTTGAGGACGAGCCAGGGGTGTCCGGTCTGGTGTCCTTCGAGCTCCGCGTAGCCGAGGTCGGCGAGTTCCGCAGCGCTCAGGGCGCCGTGGTCGAGCCGGGTGTCCGCGCTGAGGGTGACGGTCAGCTCGCGGATGAGGTGGCCGAGGGTGGCGCCGTCCAGGCCGAGGGTGTGGCGCGCGGCCGTCAGGAACCGGAGCGGGTCCGTGAGCGGCCGGGGCCGGTCGCCGCCTTCGTCGAGCAGCAGGCTGGCCGGGTCCACGCGCCAACTGCCGTACGCGGTGCGGCGGGCGCGGAAGGTGAGGCGGGGCCGCGGCCGGCCGCTCGTGCCGGGTTCGTCGAGGAAGAGGTGGTACGTGTCCGTGCCGTCGGCCGTATCGACGGCACCGGCGGTATCAGCGGTACCGGCGGTATCAGCGGTACCGGCGGCGGTCGGGGCGGGCCGGAGGATCTCCTCGTAAGCGAACTCGCTGACGATTTTGGCGAGCAGGCGTCGGCCCGCCTGCTCCCAGCGTTCCCGCGACAGCTCGGGCGGGTCGTAGAGCGCGGCGGGGTCGTGGGGTTTGTGGGGTTCGGAGGAATGCGGCACGGGGACTCCTCGGGGAGGGAACCGGATCAGGTCGAGCGACGTTGGAGAAGTGAGCAGGTCGTCAGCGGGCGGGTCAGAGCAGGCCGCGCAGGGCCCGGTCGCGGACCATGAGCGCGGCTCGCTTGTCGGGCAGGTCCACCTCGGCGGCGAAGCGGAAGCCGGCGCTGAGGAAGGCGGAGACGGAGGGGGTGTTGCGCAGGTCCGGTTCGGCCACGACGCGTGCGCAGGCGGGGCGGCGGTCGAGGACGAGGTCGGCGACCACTCTCAGCAGGGTGCTGCCGATGCCCCGGCCGCGGTGGGTGACGCCGCCGATGAGCAGGTGGATCCCGGTGTCGTGCGGACGGGCGGGGTAGTGGCGTGCCAGCGGATCGAGGTCGGCACGGTAGATCTCCCAGTAGCTCATGGGTGTGCCCGCGAGGACGCCGAGGCAGGGGACACTGCGCCCGTCTCCGTCCAGTTGGGCGCGCAGGTGGGCCTCGGTGACGGACTCGGGCCCCGCGAGCTCCCAGAATTCGGCGACGGCGGGGTCGTTCATCCACCGGCTGATGAGCGGCAGGTCGCGAGGGAGGTGGACGGGCACGAGCTGGAAGACACCGACGTCGGTGGCCGCCGGGCCCCAGGTGGCGATGTGGTCGAGAAGGTCCTCTCGGGGATAGGGGTCCGCCCCGCCTGCCGTCGGTCCGTAGGCGCCGTTCACGTCGGCTGCCGCGGGCGGTTCCTGCCCGTCGCCGTGGGCAATCAACGCGAGGAGTTCGTCGGGCAACTGCAGATCGAGGGTGTCTTCGCAGTCCGTGGCGCCCGGGGTGGCGGGCTCGGCTCCGGCGTCGGCGCTCGTATCGCTGTCGGCGACGGTGCTCGTGTCCGTGCTGGCATCGGTACTGACGTCGGTGCTCGCATCGGTACTGACGTCGGTGCTCGCGTCGGTGCTGGCATCGGTGGGAGGCACGACGTGGCTCCTCTCGGCGGGGGCGGGTTCAGCGGAGGCGGGGCAATGGTCCTCAGGGGTGGCTCAGGTCGGGCAGGGGGCGGGCTCGGTGGTTCGGGGTGAGGGGTACGGGATGTAGGCGTACGAGGTGACGGGTGCGGGGTTCACAGGCGGAGGGGGTTGGCGATGGTGACGTAGACGGACTGGGTGTCGACGGGGCCGACGAGTTCGTCGAGGCCGTGCAGCCGGGTGAGCAGGTTGGCCTTGCACCGCAGCACGGGTGAGTCGAGCAGCAGGGCGGGCAGGGGGGTGCGCAGGCGGCCGGGCCCTGACGCCACGTCGCCGAGGAAGCGGCGGAGCGCGGCGAGCAGCAGCCTTTCGTCGGCGAGGCGTTGGGAGCCGAGGGCGCCGACGAGGCCGAGGACGTTGTTGATGCCGAGGTAGTAGGCGAAGCGCTCGTCGGTGACCTCGTCGGAGACGAACGTGTCGCTGTGCCGGCCGATGCCGGGCAGGCGCCGGTCCAGTTCGGCGCGGCGGGACTCGCGGTAGTAGTAGCCCTGGTTGTCGCGGTACCGGCCGCCGCTGGGCCATCCGTCGGGGTCGAGCAGGAGCACGGTGTTCTGCTGGTGGGCCTCCAGGGCGACTCCTGCCTCGCTGTCCAGCCACAGCACGGGGCGGACGACGTTCTCGAGGTACCGCAGGAACCACTCCGCGGCCACGGCTCCGCGCGGGCGGCCGGTGCGTCCGGCGAGGCGGGTGATGATCTCGGCGAGCCGGGAGCGCATCGGCGGCTGGTCCTGGCCGCCGTCCTGGGCGGGCGGCCTGGGTGAGACGAGGCCGGCGATGCAGGTGGCGTCGTCGGTGGGGC
This sequence comes from Streptomyces longispororuber, assembly GCF_014656095.1. Lineage (GTDB taxonomy): Bacteria > Actinomycetota > Actinomycetes > Streptomycetales > Streptomycetaceae > Streptomyces > Streptomyces longispororuber. The sequence continues at coordinate 74,138 of NZ_BNBT01000001.1, read as the reverse complement.
CGAACGGATTGTGCCGGATCATGACGTCGAGCCCGGGGACGGGGGCGCCGTCGGCTCCGGTGACGGCGAGCCAGGCGGGGTCCCGGATGATGTCGAACCCCGGGTGAGCCGCGTGCCACTGCTCGGCGAGGCCGCTGCGCAGCAGGCGGTGGACCTCGACGCCGCGGTGGAGTTCCTTGCGGAGGTTCTCCCGGCGGGAGTTGGTGATGCGCAGGCCGAGCGAGAGCTTCAGCATGGCCGGGGCGCCGGAGCGGTAGAGCGTGCGGACGGAGGACGTGGGGTGCCAGAGCTCGCCGTGCGGGCCGCAGTCCTGGAGCAGCCCGGCGGCCAGGAGGGCGGTGACCTCGGGGCGGCGCTGGAGCTCGCGCATCTGCCACGGGTGCACGGGGAGCAGGGCGTGCCCGTCCGGCGGGGTCGCGCCGGGCCCGGCCAGGCGGGCGGTCAGCAGGCCGGCCGGGACGGCGCGGCCGCGCTCGGTCCAGGCCGAGTCCGTGGCCAGGACGGAGGGAGCGACCGCGAGCCAGTGCAGCGGGAAGGCGCCGCGCAACTCCGGTGAGTAGAGACGGCTTTCGGAGTCCGAGAGGCCTTCGCGGCTCTTGGGCGTGGGGTGCAGGGGGTGCCCGAGGAGGAGGGACTGTTCGGCGGTCAGGAAGAGGTCGGGAGGGTCCTGCCGATGGTCCCGGCGGTGGGCCAGGAACTCGGCGGTACGGCGAACGGAGTCGGCGACGCGAGCCACGAGGTCGGCGCCTTCGGCAGCCACGGGGGCGTCAGTGGCTGCGGGGGTGACCGGGTCCGTCGAGACGGCTGTGGTTTCCGTGAAGGCTGTGGCTTCCGTGGCAGTCGTGGGTTCCGTGGCGGCCACGGTCTCCGTGTCGGCGGTGCGCTCGGCGCTCTCACCGGGCGGAGGCGCCGTCTCGCGGCTCAGCAGGGTGGCGAGCGTGACCGCGTCGACCGGGGGCCCGGACTCGGGGTCGTTCTCCAGGCGGGGAAGGCCGAAGCGGTGCCAGCCGGTAGGAGACCAGTAGTCGACGGGCACGAGCAGAGCGGTCGCACTGGCGGGAAGGGGGATGCGGAGGGTGCCGCGCTCAGGGGCGTCGAAGCCGTTCTCGCGCACCCAGCACCGCAGCAGGTTCTCCAGGGCGGCGGCCTGGGCGGCCGTGCGCGGGTCGGGATGGTCGAGGAGGTCGACGGTGCCGTGGGGCAGGCGCTCGGTCTCCTGGCTCCGACCCTTCTGCTGGGGGACTGTCTCGGACTCCGCAGCCGGCGTGGAGTGCGTGCCGCAGGCGCCTGAGGGATGCGGTTGGGGACGGCCTTCGGATGCGGGGGTCGCGTTCAAGGGGCTTCCTTGCTGGTGTCGGGCTCCGTGTGGGGACGGGCGGGGCTGAACGACTGGAGTGGGACGGGTGAGGCGGATGGGGCGCGCCCGGGGCGGACCGGCCGCGTCTGCCGGGCCGGTGGGGGGAGGCGGCGGAGAGGGCAGACAGCCGACGGACGGGCCCGGAGGCCCGGACGGACCCGGAGGCCGGGACGGACCCGGGAGCCGGGGACGGCCCCGGCAGCCGGACGGACCCCGGGGGCCGAGACGAAACCCGGAGGCCAGGACAGACGGGGTGGACTGGGACAGGCGAGGTGGGGCGGGACAACCGGTGGACTGGCACAGACGGGTGGACCGGGACGGATGGTGGACCGGGGCGGGCGATGGATATGGCGTGGGACGGCGGACACAGGGCGGGTCGGCGGACACGGGGCGGGACAACGGACACGACGCGGAACGGCGGGCACAGGACGGGACGGCGGACACGAGGCGGGACAACGGACACGACGCGGAACGACAGGCACAGGACGGGACGGCGGACACGAGGCGGGACAACGGACACGACGCGGAACGACAGGCACAGGACGGGACGGCGAACACGAGGCGGGACAACGGACACGACGCGGAACGACAGGCACAGGACGGGACGGCGCACAGGGGGGCGGGACGGCGGACACGGGACGGGACGGCGGACACAGGGCGGGACGGCGGACATGGGAAGCGTGGGGCGTGGGTTACCGGTGGTGGGCGCGCGTCACCGTGGCGAGCGCGTCGGCGAGGCGGTCGAGGACGGCGGTGGCCTGTTCGTCGGTGATGGTGAGCGGCGGAAGGAGGCGTACGACGCTGGAGTGGCGCCCGCCGAGCTCGACGATGAGGCCACGGCGCAGACACTCCCGCTGTACGGCTGCGGCGAGTTCGGGGGCGGGCGGGAGCGGGCGGGTCTCCGGCAGCTCGTGCGCGTGGTCGCTCGGGCGCTGGTGCGGCTCGGCGCGGTCGCGGGACACGGTGGCGGCGGAGGACGGGGCGCCCCGGGGGCGGGCAGGGTCGGAGGGGCTGTCGCCGGTGCGGGCGGCGGGTACGGACGGAGCGCGGGCCTCGCCCCCGGGCTTCGGCACATCGGAGCGCCCGGCGCTCCCCGCGGGGTCCGGCTCGCCACCGCTCGGAGCAGGGGCGGAACCGGCCGGGTCGACCAGTTCGACGCCGAGCATGAGTCCGCGGCCGCGGACCTCACCGACGCAGGAGTACTCGTTGGCCAGGGACCGCAGGGCGGCGAGCATGCGGGCGCCCAGGGTGGCGGCGCGCTCGGCGAGGTGGTGCTCACGGACGTATGCGAGGGTCGCCGCCCCCGCGGCCATGGCGAGCTGGTTGCCGCGGAAGGTGCCGGCGTGGGCGCCGGGCGGCCAGACGTCGAGGTCGTCGCGGTAGACGACGACGGCGAGCGGGAGGCTGCCGCCGATCGCCTTGGACGCGACGAGGACGTCGGGCACGATGCCGCTGTGTTCGACGGCCCAGAAGGCGCCGGTGCGCCCGACGCCCGTCTGCACCTCGTCCGCGATGAGCGGGACGCCGCGCGCCGCCGTGATGTCGCGCATCCGGCGCAGCCAGGCGTCGGGGGCGGGGAGCACACCGCCCTCGCCCTGCACGGGTTCGACGATCATCCCGGCGGGGGCGGGCACCCCGGACTTGGGGTCGTCGAGCACGTTCTCGGTCCAGCGGGCGGCGAGTTCGGCCCCGCGGGGGCCGCCGACGCCGAAGGGGCAGCGGTAGTCCTGCGGATAGGGCAGGCGCGCCACCCGTACGTCCCGCGCGCCTCCGGATGCTTCGAGCGCCCCCGCCGTCATGCCGTGATACGCGCCGGTGAAGGCGAGCAGTCCGTCCCGTCCGGTCGCGGCGCGCACCAGTTTCAGCGCGGCCTCCACCGCGTCCGTGCCCGCGGGGCCGCAGAACTGGACGCGTGCGCGCTCCGCGAAGCCGCGGGGCAGCGTGTGGAACAGCTCGGTGGTGAAGGCGTCCTTGACGGGGGTGGCCAGGTCGAGGACGTGCAGGGGGGCGCCGGAGTCGAGGACGGCGCGGATGGCCTCGAGGACGACGGGGTGGTTGTGCCCGAGGGCGAGGGTGCCCGCGCCGGAGAGGCAGTCCAGGTAGCGCTGTCCGTCGGCGCCCTCGATCGTCATCCCCCGCGCGCGGACGGGCACGATCGGCAGGGCGCGCGCATAGGTGCGCGCTGCGGACTCGCGCGCCGACTGGCGGCGCAGGATCCCTTCGTGTGCCGCGGACACCGCCGCGGGAGCAGGCTCGGTCACGGCCACGACTGTTGGTCCTCCCACTGGGACGGGGCAGGACCCGCCGCATCCGGCCGGGTGCGGCGGGCGGGTTGGCGCGGAGGTGAACGCGTGCCGCGTGTCCCCCGTACGTACCAACGACGGCGAGGGCGGGGGATCACGGGTTGCCCGAAGATCCTTGCCGTGACGGAACCGTTGCAACTCTGTCGGCTGTCCCCGACGGCACCGGCATAGTGTGGGGTGCTGTTCATCAGCGCCAAGGCGTTCAGAGTCCCTGAGCACCGTGGTGCTCGGGGACGATCGACGCCGACGTGGCCGACGTACGCGAAGTCGTACGGACGGCGCACGCGAGGCGTGGACACCGCGGTGTCCGGCATTGGAACGATTCGAGGCCCAGGGGGATTCTCACCATGCGACCCATACGTCCGCTCTTCACCGCTCACCGTGGGAGGAGCGTGCGCGGCAGGACCTCCCCCGTGGCGGCCGCTGTCGCGCTCGGCGCCGCGCTCGTCCTGACGGCGACGGCCTGCGGCCCCGGCGACGACCAGAAGGACGACTCGTCCGCGGCGCAGCAGGACGGCAGCGACAACGGCGACGGCAAGATCCGCCTTCCGGGCGACCTCGAGGACCGGCTCAAGGAGCACGGCATCGACGTCGACAAGTGGAAGGACGGCGCCTGGCGGGACTGGGACAAGGACGACTGGCTGCGCGAGGCGGGCGAGTTCGTCAACCCGATCATCGAGGGCCTGTGGGACCCGGACCGGATGCGGGACGCCGACAAGAACCCGGACCGCGGCGTCGACGACAGCGACATCTCCGGCGACCAGGGCGTCACGGACCCGACGCCGGAGCCGGTCGAGGCGGCGGCCGTGCAGGCGCCGTACCACGACCAGGTCCCCGCGGCCGGCAAGCTCTTCTTCGACGGTCCCGAGGGGTCGATGGTCTGCTCGGCCACGGTGGTCAAGGACCCGAAGAACCCGGGCAAGTCGAACATGGTGTGGACAGCGGGCCACTGCGTCCACGCGGGCGCCAAGGGCGGTTGGTACCGCAACATCGCCTTCGTCCCCTCGTACAACGACGCCGGCAAGCCCACCGCGCAGCTCCAGGGCGCGCCCAAGGAAGAGGTCGCTCCGTACGGCGTGTGGTGGGGTGACTGGGCGCAGACGTCGGACCAGTGGATCGAGCAGGGTGGTCCGACCGGCGGCAAGGGCGCTCCGTACGACTTCGCGGTGATCCATGTGACGCCGGAGAAGGGCGGCAGCGGCAAGTCCCTGGAGGAGACGGTCGGCGCCGCGCTGCCCGTGGACTTCGACGCGCCCGCCGTGGCGGACATCAAGGACATGACCGCGACGGGTTACCCGGCGGCGCCGCCGTTCGACGGGCAGCGGCAGTTCCAGTGCGCGGACAAGCCGGGCCGGCTCTCGATCAGCGAGCCCGACCCGACGATGTACCGCATCGGCTGCACCATGACCGGCGGTTCGTCCGGCGGCGGCTGGGTCGCCGAGGGCAAGGACGGCAAGCCCGCGCTGGTGTCGAACACCTCGATCGGCCCGGTCACGGCCGGCTGGCTCGCGGGCCCGCGCCTGGGCGACGAGGCCAAGGGCATCTACGACGCCGTCAGCAAGAAGTTCGCGGGACAGTAGGCGTAGGCGTACGCGCGTTGGCTGGTGGGTTCGTCCGCGCAGGGCGGGCCCACCGGCCGCGCGCCACCGGGGGCGGCCCCGAGCCGCTTTCCTGTCCGCGTCGACTGCCTCGGGCCGGGGCCGCCCGGGAGCTACTCGGGCCCCACCCGCCGCCGCAGCCTCAGCCGCCCCTCCGCGCGGCACGGCGGCACCGAGGCACCGAGGCACCGAGGCACCGAGGCACCGAGGCACCGAGGCACCGAGGCACCGAGGCACCGAGGCAGCTTGCCTCGTACACCCGCTTTGTACGTCCGCGTACGCGTATGCGGCCGAGGCGGCGAAACCTTCACGACCTCGCCGCCGTACGTCCCCACCTGCACAGGCATAGTGGGAGGCCACGTCGGCCCGGGCGGCGGATGCCGCCTCCATGCCTGACACGCACATGGCAAATACACTTTCCTACGGGGGTTCCAGCTCCATGCGTTCCATTCGTGCGCCCTTCGCGCGCGGCCGCGGTCGCCGTACCGCGCTCGCCGTCACCGGGCTCGCCGCGACTCTCGCGCTCACCTCCACGGCCTGTGGGCCGAGCGACGACAAGGCGAGCGACACGTCGGGCTCGTCCGGGACCTCGCAGGGCGCGGACAAGGGGTCCGGCTCGGGCGGCGGCGGCCTGCCGGCCGACCTCACCGACCGGCTCAAGGAGCACGGCATCGATCCGGACAAGTGGAAGGACGGTGCCTGGAAGGACTGGAGCAAGGACGACTGGCTGCGCGAGGCCAAGGACTTCGTCAACCCCGTCATAGAGGGGCTGTGGAAGCCCGAACGGATGCGCAAGGCCAAGGACCCGAACAAGACGATCGCGGCGAAGGACGCGGCCGCCGACCAGGGCGCGACCGACCCCGAGCCGCAGCCGGTCCAGGCGAAGCCCGAGAAGACGCCGTACCACGAGAACGCCGCGCCCGTCGGCAAGATCTTCTTCGACTCCCCCGAGGGCTCGATGGTCTGCTCGGGCACGGTCGTGAAGGACCCGCGCAACCCGGGCAAGTCCAACCTCGTGTGGACCGCGGGGCACTGCGTGCACGCGGGCGCGCAGGGCGGCTGGTACCGCAACATCACTTTCGTCCCGGCGTACAACGACCTCAACAAGTCCGAGGCCGAGCTGAGCAACGCGGCACCGCAGGAGATCGCCCCGTACGGCCAGTGGTGGGCGGACTGGGTGTCGACCTCCGGCGAGTGGATCGACCGGGGCGCGGCGTCGGGCGGGGCCGGTGCTCCGTACGACTACGCCGTGATGCACGTGAAGCCGCAGCAGGGCAGCAAGTCCCTGGAGGAGACGGTCGGCAACGCGCTGGGCGTCGACTTCTCGGCCCCGTCCGCGCGGAGCGTGGGCTCCATGGGCGCCTGGGGCTACCCGGCCGCGCCGCCGTTCAACGGCCTGACCATGCACAAGTGCATCGACAAGCCGGGCCGTCTGTCGCTGGACCCCACGCAGCCGACGATGTTCCGCATCGGCTGCACCATGACCGGCGGCTCGTCCGGCGGCGGCTGGTTCCGGGTGGTGAACGACGAGACCAAGCTGGTGTCGAACACCTCGATCGGCCCGGCGCAGAACACCTGGCTCGCCGGCCCGCAGCTCGGCTCCGGGGCGAAGCGGGTCTTCGACATGATGAGCGAGAAGTACGGGGCTCAGTGATCCCGGCGGATCACTGAGCGGTGGCTCGGGGGGCGCCCTGCGGTACGGGGTGCTCCCTTCGAGTGTCCTTCCGGCTCCGGTCACGCTTGCGGCGTGCGGCTGAGCTGCCGCTCGGACGCCCTGTGGCTCGTGGTTCGCGTCCCGAAGGCTCGGGCGCCCGTGGCACACATCCCTGTGGTTCCGGCTCTGCGGCGGCTGTCATCCCTGTGGCTAGGGCGCCCATGGCACACATGTCTGTGGATCGGGGCCTGTAGCTGACAGGCCCCCGGTCCGACACGCCCCACACACGGTTGAGGCCCCGCCCCCTGTGACAGGGGGCGGGGCCTCAACCGTGTGCTTCAGCTCACGAGCACGCCCCGGCGGGCGTGCTCGCCCGGGGTCAGTGCGTCGCCGGGACGAACGGAGCGAGCTCCGCCGCCAGCACCTCGTGCACCCGTGCCTTGAGCAGCGTGCCCTCGGCGGTGTGCTCCTCGGAGAGCACCTCGCCCTCGGCGTGCGCGCGCGAGACGAGCTTGCCGTGGGTGTACGGCACGAGGGCCTCGATCTCGACCTCGGGCCGCGGCAGCTCGGCGTCGATGAGGGCGAGCAGTTCCTCGATGCCCTCGCCGGTGCGCGCCGAGACCGCGATCGCGTGCCGCTGCGTGCGCAGCAGCCGCTGGAGGGTCAGCGGGTCGGCCGCGTCCGCCTTGTTGATCACCACGATCTCGGGGACGTCCGTCGCGCCCACGTCGCGGATCACTTCGCGGACGGCCGCGAGCTGCTCCTCGGGCGCCGGGTGCGAGCCGTCCACCACGTGCAGGATCAGGTCGGACTCGCCGACCTCCTCCATCGTGGAGCGGAAGGCCTCCACGAGGTGGTGCGGCAGGTGCCGGACGAAGCCGACCGTGTCCGCCAGCGTGTACAGGCGGCCGCTCGGGGTCTCGGCCTTGCGGACGGTCGGGTCCAGGGTGGCGAACAGGGCGTTCTCCACCAGGACGCCCGCGCCCGTGAGGCGGTTGAGCAGGGACGACTTGCCGGCGTTCGTGTACCCGGCGATGGCGACCGAGGGCACCTGGTTGCGCTTGCGCTCCTGGCGCTTGATCTCGCGGCCCGTCTTCATCTCCGCGATCTCCCGGCGCATCTTCGCCATCTTCTCGCGGATCCGTCGCCGGTCCGTCTCGATCTTGGTCTCACCGGGGCCGCGGGTGGCCATGCCGCCACCCCCGCCGCCACCCATCTGACGGGAGAGCGACTGACCCCAGCCGCGGAGCCTCGGCAGCATGTACTGCATCTGCGCGAGGGCCACCTGCGCCTTGCCCTCTCGGGACTTGGCGTGCTGGGCGAAGATGTCGAGGATCAGGGCGGTCCGGTCGACCACCTTGACCTTGACGACGTCTTCGAGGTGGATGAGCTGGCCGGGGCTGAGCTCACCGTCGCAGACGACCGTGTCGGCGCCCGTCTCGAGCACGATGTCGCGCAGCTCCATGGCCTTGCCGGAACCGATGTACGTCGCCGGGTCCGGCTTGTCACGGCGCTGGATGACGCCGTCGAGCACGAGGGCGCCGGCGGTCTCCGCGAGGGCGGCGAGCTCGGCGAGGGAGTTCTCCGCGTCCTGAACCGTCCCGGAGGTCCAGACGCCGACGAGCACCACCCGCTCCAGGCGGAGCTGCCGGTACTCGACTTCGGTGACGTCCTCGAGCTCGGTGGAGAGGCCCGCGACGCGGCGCAGGGCCGCTCGCTCGGCACGGTCGAACTGGTCGCCGTCCCGCTCTCCGTCGATCTCGTGGCTCCAGGCGACGTCCTCTTCCATCAGGGCATCGGCCCGAAGACCTTCGGGGTAGTTCTGCGCGAAGCTCTGTGCGTCCTGGGAGGAGGAAGAAGAGGAGGTCATTGGGTCCTTTACGTCGATGGGAAACCGATGCGAGGGCGCTTTCGGGACGTCCGGCGCCCCGCCGCACCCCTTGGTGCGACCGCGCCTCGCGAGCGACGGCGCCACCCGTCACATTCGACAACGCTCGCGACCGCCCCGGGATTCCCCGGACCGGCCGGAACCGACCCTGAGATATCCCTGAGGGGATGTCCCGGACGGGCCGCGCCGTCGACCAGACGATGGTTGCACGGGACGGCCCGTCTCGTCATCTGGGTTATTACCGGGATCTGCCCGGCCATGCGCGCCCGGTCCCGCACGCATCCCGCGGGCCCGGGCCCGCGGCACCGCTGCCGACACCGGCACCACCGCCGACACCGGCACCGGGCCGACACCAGTACCCACCGGTACCAGTACCCAGTACCGGCACCGGCACCGGCACGATGATCAAGGGTGGACGTGCCCCCTGCCGCCATGGACACCGTCACCGTGGGCCGCGGCGGCGTGCCCGCCCCCGGCCCGCGCGGGCAGCTTCGTCCCCGGAGCCGCCGACTTCCACTGGGGGTGCCCCGGCATCGGCGGCGTCTTGGCCCCGTACAGCCAGGCCTCGAAGAACTCGTGCAGGTTGCGGCCCGAGATCTGTGAGGCCAAGCGGACGAAGTCGGCCGTCGTGGCGTTGCCGTCGTGGTGGACGTGGACCCACTCGCGCTCCAGGCGCTCGAAGGCGGGCTGGCCGATCACCTGCCGCAGCGCGTAGAGCACCAGGGCACTGCCGTCGTACACGACGGGCCGGAAGAGGCTGATCTTGCGCCCCGGGTCGGGGGCCTTGGGCGCGGCCGGCGGGCCGCCCGTCGCGCGCCACTGGTCCGAGTGCCGGTAGGCCTCGCGCATCCGCGCGCGCAGGGTGCGCCCGGACTTCTCCTCCCCGTACAGGGCCTCGTACCAGGTGGCGTGGCCCTCGTTCAGCCACAGGTCGGACCAGGTGCGCGGGCTGACGCTGTCGCCGAACCACTGGTGCGCCAGTTCGTGGACCATGATCGTGTCCACGTACCACTCCGGGAACTCGGGGCGCGTGAACAACTGCTTCTCGAAGAGCGACAGCGTCTGCGTCTCCAGGGCGAAGCCGGTGTCGGCGTCCGCCATGAGCACCCCGTACGTCTCGAAGGGGTAGCGGCCGACCTTGTTCTCCATCCAGGCGATCTGGCCGGGCGTCTTCTTGAGCCAGCGCTCCAGCCCGGCGCGGTCCTTGCTCGGTACGACGTCGCGTACGGGCAGCCCGTGCGGGCCGGTGCGGCGCGGCACCGCGGACCGGCCGATGGACACCTGGGCCAGCTCGGTCGCCATGGGGTGCTCGGTGCGGTACGCCCACGTGCGGGTGGTCTCGTCCTGTCCCGTCGTACGGGGGACACCGGCGCGGGTCGACGCCAGGGGGAGGCCGTTCGCGACGACGGTGAGCTCCTTGGGCGCGGTCACGTGGAACGTGAACTGCGCCTTGTCGGCGGGGTGGTCGTTGCAGGGGAACACGCGGTGCGCGGCGTCCGCCTGGTTGGCCATGGCGAGGCCGTCGGCGGTGCGCACCCAGCCGGTCGCCTCCTTGCGGCCGACCGTACGGCTGGTGTGGTGGACGGCGATCCGCATGCGCTCGCCGCGCTCCACGCGCGCGTGGGGCGTGATGACGAGGTCCTCGCCGCTGGTGTCGAAGTCGGCGGCCACGCCGTTGACCTCGACGGAGTGGACCTTGCCCTCGGCGAAGTCGAGGTTGACGCGCTCCAGCGGGGCGGTCACCTGGGCATCGATCTTCGTCAGGGCGTCGAGCGGCTTACTGTTGTCGCCGCGGTAGGTGAAGGCGATGTCGTACGCCAGGACGTCGTAGCCGGGGTTGCCGAGATGGGGGAACAGCCGGTCGCCGATGCCGAGCGGCGGGGCCGGCTGCGGGGCGCTCGCGGCGAGCAGTGTGGCCGAGGTGGCGGTGGCGAGCAGGGCGACGGCGACGCGGACGGTGCGGGGCCGCACGGCCTTGGGACGTGGGGTGAGCAGCATGAACCACCGGTATCAGCGCCCGCCTTCCGTGCCGGGACGACGCGCACCGGGCCACTCGAACGAGTGCGGCTGCGGGTGGCCGGATGCCACAGCGCCGGCACGCGCGCGCCGATCCGTTGCCGCCCTGAGCCGCCCGGGGGCCTCCCTGGGCCCCTCCTGGGCCTCCCCCGGGCCTGTTGCCGCTGCCCCGCCCCCAGGAGGTTGTCGCCGCCGTCCGGGATGCCGCAGGCCTGCTACCGCCGTCCCGAGCCCCCGAAGACCCGCAACCGCCGCGGGCTCCCGCCGGGGACCTGCCTCACGGCGCCGCCGGGGCCCGGTGCTGGGCCCGGCTCACGTCGTACACGCCCGGGACGTTCCGCATCGCGCGCATCAGGACGGGGAGGCGGGCGGCGTCCGGGAGTTCCAGGGTGTAGGTGTGGCGGACGCGCTGCTGGCTCGGGGGCTCCACGGTCGCCGAGATGATGGCGGCACCCTCCAGGGCGATGGCTTCGGTGAGGTCGGCGAGCAGGTGCGGTCTGCCGAAGGACTCGGCGACGAGCGTGACCCGGCACTCGGCGCTGTCCCCCCAGCGCACGCCCACCTCCGCGCGCCCCACGTCCTTCATGCGCGCCACCGCCGGGCAGGTGACCCGGTGGACCGTGACCACGCCGCCGCGCACCGCGAAACCCGTGACCTCGTCGGGCGGGACGGGAGTGCAGCACCCGGCGAGCCGTACGGTGGCGCCCTCGCGGTCGACCACGGCGTTCGCGGCGGCCGGGCGCAGGGCCGCCGGCACCGGGGGCCGGGACGCGGCGGCCGGGACCGTCACCGGGGGCGGGGTCGCCGCGGGCGGCGGACAGGGGGCCGGGGTCGGGTGGGAGGCGAGCCAGCGGCGGATGGCGATGCGGGCGGCGGGCGTGCGCGCGTGGTCGAGCCACTCGCGGGAGGGCCCGGACGACGGGTCCTGGCCCATGAGGAGCTGCACCGTGTCGCCGTCCCGCAGGACCGTGCTGAGCGTCGCGAGGCGGCCGTTCACGCGGGCGCCGATACAGGCGTGCGCGTCCTCGCCGTACTGGGCGTACGCGGCGTCGACGCAGCTCGCTCCTGCGGGCAGGCCGAGCGTGCCGCCCTCGGCGCGGTAGACGGCGATCTCGCGGTCCTGGGCGAGGTCCTCGCGCAGGGTGGACCAGAACGTGTCGGGGTCAGGGGCGGCCTGCTGCCATTCCAGGAGGCGTGAGAGCCAGCCGGGCCGGGTGGGGTCGGCGCGCTCGCCGTCGGCGGGCTGCTCCTCCGTGGGCGGTGCGTACGGGTTGCGCAGGGCGACGACGCCCGCCTCCGCGACGCGGTGCATCTCGTGCGTGCGGATGAGGACCTCGGCGACCTCGCCGTCGCGGCGCGCGACGGCCGTGTGCAGCGACTGGTACAGGTTGAACTTCGGTACGGCGATGAAGTCCTTGAACTCCGAGACGACCGGCGTGAAGCACGTGTGCAGCTCACCGAGCACGCCGTAGCAGTCGGCGTCCTCGCCGACGAGGACGAGCAGCCGCCCGAAGTCGGCGGGGCGCAGGCCGCCGCGTTTGCGGTGGACGCGGTGCACGGAGACGAAGTGCCGGGGCCGGATGAGGACTTCGGCCGTGATGCCCGCCTCGCGCAGGACGCCGCGCACGTCTTCGGCGATGTCCGCGAGCGGGTCGGAACCGTCGGCGTTCTTCGCCGCGACCAGCGCCTCGACCCGGGCGTACTCCTCGGGGTGGAGGATGGCGAAGACGAGGTCCTCCAGCTCGGTCTTCAGGGCCTGTACGCCGAGCCGTTCGGCGAGCGGGATGAGGACGTCCCGGGTGACCTTGGCGATGCGCGCCTGTTTCTCGGGGCGCATGACGCCCAGGGTGCGCATGTTGTGCAGCCGGTCGGCGAGTTTGATCGCCATCACGCGGACGTCGTTGCCGGTGGCGACGAGCATCTTGCGGAAGGTCTCGGGCTCGGCGGCCGCGCCGTAGTCGACCTTCTCCAGCTTGGTGACGCCGTCGACGAGATAGCACACGTCGTCGCCGAACTCCGCGCGCACCTGATCGAGGGTCACGTCCGTGTCCTCGACCGTGTCGTGGAGCAGGGAGGCGGTCAAGGTCGTCGTCTCGGCGCCCAGTTGGGCGAGGATCAGCGTGACGGCGAGCGGGTGCGTGATGTACGGCTCGCCGCTCTTGCGCGTCTGGCCGCGGTGCGAGGACTCGGCGAGGACGTAGGCGCGGCGCAGCGGCTCCAGGTCGGCGTCGGGGTGGTGGCCGCGGTGGGCCTCGACGACGTGGCTGATCGCGTCCGGGACGCGGTCGCGTCCGGCGGGTCCGAGCAGTGCGGCCCGGCCGAGCCTGCGCAGGTCGAGGCGGGAGCGGGCGCGGCGCCGCTGGCCTGTGGAGCCCGCCGTCGCCGGGGCCGGGCCCACGGGCGTCGTGGGGCCGGGCGTCGCGGGATTCGTCGCCTCCGCACTCATGGGCACCTCCGGCAGCTCCGACCGGCGGTGTGCGGACGGCAGCCTGCTCCGTCCGGGCCGGTGCTTGATGCTACCGAGCCCATCACGCGCCGCTGACCCGCTCTCGCCGAGCGTGAAACGGATCACCCATTCGAGCGACAGTTCTGTGGAGTCGCGTTTCGCGTGATGATGCGACCGGGACGTGTGCTGTTGCGACACGGAGGGGCCCCGTCGTGACGCGTCGTACGCCTGTTGTGACCGCTCGCCCCCTTCGGCTGCCCGGGGTGCCCGCCGACGCGCGGCGAGGCGGCCCCGGCTGGCCACGCGTCTCCAGTGGCCACTCGGTCGGACGGCCGTCCGGCCGGACAGTCACCCGCTCGGGCGGCCACCCGGCCGTGCGTTGCGCACCGGGGCGCCCGGGTGGCGGAAGGTCCTCAGCGCGCCGCCGAGGCCAGCCACCGGGGGTCGATCTCGCCCTCCGCGACGATCACGGCGGGGCCCGTCATCTCGATCTCGCCGTCGGGCCGCTCGGTGATCACGAGCCGGCCGCCGGGCAGGTCCACGGTGTACGTCACCGGGGCACCGGTCTCCGCGGGGTCCAGGCCGTCCCTGCGGGCGGCGGCGACGGCGACGGCGCACGCGCCCGTGCCGCAGGCCCGGGTCTCGCCCGCACCGCGCTCGTGCACGCGCATGGCGACGTGGCGCGGGCCTCGGTCGACGACGAACTCCACGTTCACCCCGTCCGGGTACGCGCTCTGCGGGCTGAACGGCGGGGGCTCGTAGAGGTTGCCCGCGTGGGCCAGGTCGTCCACGAAGGCGACGGCGTGCGGGTTGCCCATGTTCACGTTCCGGGCGGGCCAGTGGCGGTCGGCCACGGAGACCGTGACCTCGCCCTCGGGGAGCACGGCCCTGCCCATGCCGACGGTGATGTCGCCGTCGGCGCCGGAGGACGTGGGCTTGGCGATGTGCACGCGCTTCACGCCGCCGCGGGTGGCCACGGCCAGGTCACCCTCGCCGACGAGTCCCGCGTGCTGGAGGTAGCGCGCGAACACGCGCACGCCGTTGCCGCACATCTCGGCGATCGAGCCGTCGCCGTTGCGGTAGTCCATGAACCATTCGGCCTCGTCCGCCAGGTGCCGCGCCTCCGGGTGCGCGGCGGAGCGCACCACGTGCAGCAGACCGTCGCCGCCGATGCCCGCGCGCCGGTCGCACAGGGCGGCGACGGCGGCCGGGGACAGCTCGATGGCGTTGTCGGCGTCCGGGACGATCACGAAGTCGTTCTCGGCCCCGTGTCCCTTCAGGAAGGCGATCGGTGTGCTCATTCCTCGATCGTACGGGGTGGGTACGACAGCGGCGGCGGAGCGGTCCGCCGATGCTGCCGGGACCGCCGCGGCCCGCCCCGGCCCGCCGCTCAGCGCAGTCGGGCCACGCGCCACACGGCGAGGACGGCGACCGCGGTGACCGCCAGGGTGTACGCCGAGACCACCCGCCAGTCCGGGCGCCGTCCCGAGCCGCGCTCCGGCAGCCCGGGCCAGGTGTGGCCGACGCGGCGGGCGGCCATCATGCCCCAGCCCGCGGCGCAGGAGCTGATGAGCAGCCCGAGCATGGCGACCACGGCGCCGCCGTCGCCGAACTCGAAGGCGAGCGGGAAGGCGAACATCAGGGAGCCGACGGCGGCGAGGACCACGATCGGGGCGAGCTGCCAGATGCGCAGCCTGCGCTGGGGGCGCAGCTCCACCTCGACCTCGGGTCCGGTGGCCAGCTCCGCCTCGGAGGGGCCGTCGTCGGTCACGCCGCCGGCGGTCGCCTGCTGGCTGTCCGGGCCGTCCGGGCTGAGCCGCGCTCCGTCCGGAGCGGTGTGCCGCTCGCCGTCATGTGCGGTGTCACGAGGGCCGGCCTCCATCGCCACGCGCCCTCCCACTTCGGACTCCACTGGTCGATCGATGGTCGATGATGGCACGGCGTCAGGTGCCACGATGACCGGCGGAGCGTCCCGATGCCATCACGTGATCAGGCTGTGACCGCTCGTTCGACCAACGTCAGTGCCCGTCCCGGGAGTTCCCCGCGGTCGGCGGCGGCCCCGCTGAGCCAGTGCACCCGCGGGTCGCGGCGGAACCACGTGTCCTGGCGGCGCGCGAAACGCTTGGTGGCGCGCACGGTTTCGGCGCGCGCCTCTTCCTCGGTGCACTCCCCCGCGAGCGCCGCGAGGAGCTGCTGGTAGCCGAGCGCGCGCGACGCCGTGCGCCCCTCGCGCAGACCCTGCGCCTCCAGTGCGCGCACCTCGTCGACGAGGCCCGCCTCCCACATGCGGTCCACGCGTGCGGCGATGCGTTCGTCCAGCTCGGGGCGGGCCACGTCGACGCCGATCTGCACGGTGTCGTACACCGACTCATGGCCGGGCAGGTTGGCGGTGAAGGGCCGTCCCGTGATCGCGATGACCTCCAGGGCGCGGACGATGCGGCGGCCGTTGCCGGGCAGGATCGCGCGGGCCGCGTCGGGGTCCGCGCCGGCGAGCCGGGCGTGCAGCGCGCCGGGGCCGTGCTCCGCGAGCTCCTCCTCCAGCCGGGCGCGCACCGCGGGGTCGGTGCCGGGGAACTCCAGGTGGTCGATGGCGCCCCTGACGTACAGGCCGGAGCCGCCGACGAGGATCGGCCAGCGGCCCTCGGCGAGCAGCCGGTCGATCTCCGCGCGCGCGAGCTTCTGGTACTCGGCGACGCTCGCCGCCTCGGTGACGTCCCAGATGTCGAGGAGGTGGTGCGGGACGCCGCCGCGCTCGGCAAGCGTCAGCTTGGCGGTGCCGATGTCCATCCCCCGGTAGAGCTGCATCGAGTCCGCGTTGACGACCTCGCCGCCGAGGCGCTGCGCCAGGAAGACTCCCAGATCGGACTTACCGGCCGCGGTCGGCCCGACGACGGCGATGACCCGCGGTGCGGGGGGTGCGCTACTCACCGCCCCAGTCTCGCAAATCCCCCCGCGTCTGCCCGAACGAGCTACGTGACGGCACGGCATCGGGGTCGTTGCCTGTTGCGAGGTTCCAGCCGCCGGTTTCGAGGCCGGTGTCCCGGGCGACGCAACCGGACGCACCGGGCGGCGCGGGATTTCGCCCACACGAGTCACGTATGGAGTAGATATGGGCGTTTTTGCACGGTTCCGCCGGAAGTCCAAGGACACGGAGAAGGCGTCAACGGCCGAGGCCGCGACCGACACCCTCACGGCAGAGCCGGACAAGGCGGGCGAGGAGTCCGCCACGGAGGCGGAGAAGGCCGCCGACGGGGGCGGGAGCAAGGCCGCAGCGGAGAGCGGCTCCGCGGACGAGAAGCACGGCCCGGAGGGCGCACAGGGCGCGGCAGCCGACGCCACGGACGGTACGGACGGCGACAGCGACACGGACGGCCGTACGGACAGCGCGCGCGGGACGGACGACACGGACGCGAAAGCGCAGGCGGAGGCCGCCGAGGCTGCCGGGGAGAACGTGGAGATCCCGAAGCAGCAGTCCGCTCAGGAAGCGGCCGACAACGAGGCCGGTGAGGGCGCCCGTAACTGACCCCCTCGGTGACATCTCCGTGAGGAAAGGCGGACCGATGGGCTCTCTGGACAGCCTGGAAGCCGGGCTCGGTCCTGCCCAGGGCAAGGCCTCGGCACTCGCGCGGCGGCACGGCGACACGATCGACCAGGGGCTGGAGAAGGCCACCAGGGTGATCTACCGCAAGACCAAGGGCACGTACGGCAGCCAGATCCCGTCGGGGGCGGGGAAGGACTCCCTGCGCCGTCTCGGCGGGACGGACGACGGCAAGACCGGTGGTGGCGACGCCGCTCCCCCGGCCTCGCCGCCACCGCTGTCCTCGCCGCGGCCCCCGTCGGCCCCCTGACACGCACCGGCGGACGGCCGTGAAGGCACGCAGCTTCACGGCCGTCGGCGTGTACGCCGTCGGCAGCACAGGGCCTCATCGCCAGGCCCTGACCCCGGCCCTGGGTGTACCTGGGTGCGCGGGCCAGGCGGCTGCTCTGGGCTGTACGGGCGCCGGGGCGGCGGCCGCGCCTGAGGCCTGGTGTAGAGGCACCGCACGTCGCGCCTGACGCCCCGTGCGGACGCACCGCACCCGGAGCTTGCAGGCTCGACCCCAAGGCTGAGGGCAAAGGACTTAGGGCTGACGATTTGGGGCGCGCGTCCTCGGCGCGCGCAGCGGTGCCGTCACGACAGCTCGCGGGGCCCGCCCTAGGACCAGGCCGCCACCAGATACCCCACCCCGTAGGGAGCGTCGTCGAAGAGCAGCGCGCCCTTGAGGTCCGCGCCGGCCGCGGCGCCCGCCAGCACCTGCCAAGGGGCCCGGCCCGCCACCTGCAGCTCGTGCGCCAGCTTCTCGTCCAACCCCTTCAGGGCCTCCACGTCGGCCGCCGCCAGGGCTGCCGCCACCGCCGCGTCGTAGTCGGCCGCCCGGTCGTCCAGGTACCCGGGCGCCTTCAGCGTGCGGCACGCGCTGGCGTCGCCCATCACCAGCAGCGCCACCCGGTCCGCCCGCGTGGCGACCTCCTGCCCGACGCGGACGCACCGCTCGGCCGCGAGCGGTGCCCCCACGCCGAGGCCGTCGACCGGAGCGGCCGACCACCCGGTGTGCTCCAGGAGCCATCCGGCGACCGCGAGGGAGGCCGGAAGCTCCCGCTCCGGCACCTCGCTGCCGCCCTCGGGTGCTCCCAGACGGACATCGAGGTCCACCCCGAAGCCGCGGAACGACCCGCGGGCCCCCTGGGGGTGCGGTCCGTGGCCCTCGGGTCCGGCCGGGCCGACGACGACCAGGCGGTCCGGCCGGGAGGCCGCGAGCACCCCGATGGCGTCCACGCACGCCGCGCGCGCGGCGTCCAGCTCGGGCGCCGCACCCGCGGCGACCTCGGGCACGAGCAAGGGCGGGCAGGGACACACGGCTGCGGCGACAAGCATGATCCGCAGCGTAACGCGCGCCACCGACAGCGCGGGGCCCGGTCAGCGGCGGCGTACGGCAGGCCGGGCACGCGACGGCAGCGGACCGGAGGACCGGTCACCGTCACCCCGCGTCCGGTGTTCCGCCCTCAGTCGCGGCCGCACCCGGGGGCCGCCGCCACCGGCAGGGGCTCCGGGACGCCCACCTTGGGCAGGCCGAGCAGGACGCCGGCCGGCTTCGCGGCCTCGGCGGCGTTGCGCTTCTCCCAGGCGTCACCCGCGCGCGTGCGGCGCACGTCGAGGACGGCTCCCTCGGCGAGCAGGTGGTGGGGCGCCGCGTACGTCACCTCGACGGTCACCACGTCGCCGGGGCGCACCTCGGTGTCCGGCTTGGTGAAGTGCACCAGGCGGTTGTCGGGGGCGCGGCCGGAGAGGCGGTGCGTGGCGCCGTCCTTGCGGCCCTCGCCCTCGGCGACCATCAGCTCCAGGGTGCGGCCGACCTGCTTCTTGTTCTCCTCCCAGGAGATCTCCTCCTGGAGGGCCACCAGACGCTCGTAGCGCGCCTGCACGACCGCCTTGGGGATCTGGTCGTCCATCTCGGCCGCCGGCGTGCCGGGCCGCTTGGAGTACTGGAAGGTGAAGGCCTGGGCGAAGCGGGCCTCGCGGACCACGTGCAGGGTCTGCTCGAAGTCCTCCTCGGTCTCGCCGGGGAAGCCCACGATGATGTCCGTGGTGATGGCCGCGTGCGGGATGGCGGCGCGGACCTTCTCGATGATGCCCAGGTAGCGCTCCTGGCGGTAGGAGCGGCGCATCGCCTTCAGGACGGGGTCCGAGCCGGACTGCAGCGGCATGTGGAGCTGCGGCATCACGTTCGGCGTCTCGGCCATCGCGGCGATCACGTCGTCCGTGAAGTCGCGCGGGTGCGGCGAGGTGAAGCGCACGCGCTCCAGGCCCTCGATCGTGCCGCAGGCGCGCAGGAGCTTGCTGAAGGCCTCGCGGTCCCCGATGTCGGAGCCGTACGCGTTCACGTTCTGCCCGAGGAGCGTGATCTCGGAGACGCCCTCGGCGACGAGCGCCTCGATCTCGGCGAGGATGTCGCCGGTCCTGCGGTCCTTCTCCTTGCCGCGCAGGGCGGGCACGATGCAGAACGTGCAGGTGTTGTTGCAGCCCACGGAGATCGACACCCAGGCCGCGTACGCGCTCTCGCGGCGCGTGGGCAGCGTCGAGGGGAACGCCTCCAGGGACTCGGCGATCTCGATCTGCGCCTCCTCCTGGACGCGGGCGCGCTCCAGGAGGACCGGCAGCTTGCCGATGTTGTGCGTACCGAAGACGACGTCGACCCAGGGGGCCTTCTTGACGATGGTGTCGCGGTCCTTCTGGGCCAGGCAGCCGCCGACGGCGATCTGCATGCCGGGGCGCGAGGCCTTCTTCGGGGCGAGGCGGCCGAGGTTGCCGTACAGGCGGTTGTCGGCGTTCTCCCGGACCGCGCACGTGTTGAACACCACGACGTCGGCGTCGCCGTCGGAGCCCTCGGGCGCGCGCACGTAGCCCGCGCCCTCCAGGAGGCCGGAGAGGCGCTCGGAGTCGTGGACGTTCATCTGGCACCCGTAGGTGCGCACCTCGTAGGTCTTCAATCCGGCCACTGCTCCACCAGCCACGTCGTCACCGCTCACCCGTCCAGGGTAAGGGCTTGGTTCAGCGCGCCGTGCTGACCGGTGTCCCGGGGGCCGGCCCGGGCGGGACGGAGCCAGGGGCGCCGGGCGGGTGGCGTCCCCGCCCGGGGAGGCGGTGCGCCGTGCCCGCCCGACGCACCGTGCCACCCCGGAGCCGTTCCGGTGCGCCGTGGGCGCCGGCCTTGTCCGCGGAACCGCGGAACCGGGACCGGCGCGGGAACTCGCGCCGCTAGATTGCACGTTGACAGCATCACCGGCCCTCTTCGCGCCAGGAGGCATCACGTGACCGGGCACCCCTCCCCCGAGGCTCCGGAGGTCCCTGAGGCCCCCCGGGGTCCGTCCGCCAAGGACGCAGCCGACGCCGTACGGAGCCGGATCAACACCGCGCAGCCGCACACGGCGCGGATCTGGAACTACTGGCTGGGCGGCAAGGACAACTACGCCGTGGACCGCGAGGCGGGTGACCGCATCCGCGAGCTGCACCCCGGCATCGGGGACTACGCGCGCGCGGACCGCCAGTTCCTGGGCCGTGCGGTGCGTCACCTGGTGGCCGACCTCGGCGTGCGCCAGTTCCTCGACGTCGGCACCGGCCTGCCGACGGCCGACAACACCCACGAGGTGGCCCAGCGGATCGCCCCGGAGTCGCGCATCGTCTACGTGGACAACGACCCGCTGGTCCTCACGCACGCGCGTGCCCTGCTGACCAGCTCCCCCGAGGGGCGCACGGACTACCTGGACGCCGACATGCGGGACGTGGACCGCGTCCTGGAGCACGCGGGGCGGACGCTGGACTTCAGTGAGCCGGTCGCGCTGATGCTCCTGGGAGTGGTCATCTTCATCGACGACGACCAGGAGGCCTACGGTCTCGTACGCCGCCTCATGGAGGCCCTGCCCTCCGGGAGCCACCTCGTCCTGTCGCACACCATCACCAGCCCGGCGATGCCGGACGTGGATGCCGCGGTGGCCTTCTGGAACGAGCACGGCACCCCGAAGCTGACCCAGCGCACCCCGGAGCAGGTGGCCCGCTTCTTCGACGGGCTCGACCTGCTGGAGCCCGGCGTCGTCTCCTGTTCGCGATGGCGCCCCGAAGAGGGTGGGCAGGGGCTGCCGGACGAGGTGGCCATGTACGCGGGCGTGGCCCGCAAGGCCTGAGCGGCCTGCCCTGGGGCTGCCGTTCCTCAGGGCAGCGGGGCCCAGACCGCGTGCCCCTGGGGGTGCCGTTCCGCCCGGCCGAAGACCACGTCCGCGAAGTGGATGCCGAACCCCAGCGTGCCGGGCTCGGCCAGTTCGCCGACGAGCCACCGGCGGTACGCGGCCGCCAGGGCGGGGTCGTGGTCGACGGCCGCCGACCACTCGGGGTGGGTGACTTGCACCGGTGAGTGCAGCGCGTCACCGAAGGCCAGGAGACGTTCGCCGCCCGAGGAGATCTCGTACGTGACGTGGCCCACCGTGTGGCCCGGACGCACCCGGGCGCGCACCCCGGGGAAGACCTCCTCGCCGTCCGTGACCGTCCGCACCTTGGGCGCGAGGACGGCGAGGACCTCGTCGGTCGCGCCGTGGTCCGCGGCCAGGTGGCGCTGGTCCCACTCGGGCTCGCCGAACAGGTAGGCGGCGCCGGTGAAGGCGGGCTCCGTGCCGCCGGGTGCCGGATTCCAGGCCCAGCCCAGGTGGTCGCCGTGCAGGTGCGTGAAGGCGACCGCCTCGATGGTCCCGGGGGCGCGGCCGAGCGCGGCGAGGTTCGCCAGGAGCTCGCCGCTGCGACGGGCGCCGATGAGGGCGTTGTCCGGGTCGTCAGGGGCGTCCTGAGGACCGTAGCCGGCGTCGATCAGCAGCGCCCGGTCACCGTGCTCGACGAGCAGCCCGCCGACGCTCGCCACGAGGTGCCCGTGCTCGTCCAGGTGGTCCGCGTGGGCCTCCCAGTCGCCCGCCGTCGAGGCGGGCAGCCAGCCACGGGGCTTGAGGCGGACGGCGCCGTCGGCCACGGAGCTGATCCGCAGGTCGCCGAGGCGGAACGTGCGGGTGCGCCCCGGTCGGCGCAGCCGCGCGGCGGCGTCCGCCTCCTCCGGTCGCGCGGCGGTTTCCGCCGCGCCCGGCCGCCCGAAGGCACCCACGTCGCCCGGTCGCGGGGCGGCGTCCTCCCGCCCCGCCCGCGCGGGGTCGTCGACGTGTGCCGCGGTGGCGTTCTCGGACGTGGGCATGGGGCCTCCAGGGCAGTCGGTTCAGCCGTCGGCGCGGCCGTGTTCCGCCCCGCCGAGCAGAACGTTAGAGCTAGAACCATTCGAGTTGCAACCATATGAGTTAGCACCGATGAGTACGCTGAGGTCATGGCGAACACGCGCGACGGCGCTCACGGCGGCGAGCAGGCGACCCGGTCCGAGGCCCTCGGGCCGGTGGCCCCCGGACTGAAGGCTGCCGCTCGTGCCGAGAGCTCGGCGGAAGCCCGGGAACCCCAGACCTCCCTGCCTGCCGAGACCCTCGCCGAGGCCGAGCGGCGCCTCTGCGGCCTCGTCAACGCCCTGTCCCGGCGCATCGAGGGCCACGTGCGGGAGCACGCCTCCGCCCTCGGCCTGACCGCGCCGCAAGCCGTCGCCCTGCGCGAGCTGACCGGGCCGATGACCCTGCGCGAGCTGGCCGAGCGGATGTGCTGCGAGCCGTCCAACGCCACCTTCGTCTCGGACCGCCTGGAGGAGCAGGGCCTCGTGGAGCGCCGGCCGCACCCCAGCGACCGCCGCGCCAAGCAGCTCGTCCTCACCTCCGAGGGCGCCGCCCTGCGTGACCGCCTCATCGCCGCGCTCACCCGGCAGTCGCCCCTCAGCCGCCTCTCGGACCGCGAGCAGGACACGCTCCAGGAGCTGCTGCTGCGAGCCGTCGTGGGCTAGAGCACCGTGTGGCCCGGGCCCCGGCCCTGGTCAGCACGGCGGCAGCGGTGGCAGGATCGCGCCCATGTCGCCAACCCTGCCCCGCCTCAGCCGACGGCGCGCCCTGCAAGGGGCGGCCGTCGCCTTCGTGGTGTTCGGGCTGCTCCTGTGGTGGCTGCTCCCGGTGGGCGGGTCGTCGCCCCAGGGCCGGGTGGCCTTCAGCACGGGCGTCAAGGGAGCCGTCTACGAGACGTACGGCCAGCTCCTGCGGACCGCCGCGGCCAAGGACATGCCCGACCTCGACATCGACCTGCTCAACAGTGAGGGGTCGCAGCAGAACGTGGAGCGGGTGGCCACCGGGCAGGCCGACTTCACGATCGCCGCCGCCGACGCCGTGGAGAAGTACCGCCTCAGCGGCGGGGCGGGCGCCGAGCGGCTGCGGGGCTGCGCGCGGCTGTACGACGACTACGTGCACATCGTGGTGCGCCGCTCGTCCGGCATCCACACGGCGCAGGACCTGCGCGGCAAACGGGTCGCCGTCGGGCAGCCGCGCTCGGGCGTCCAGCTCATCGCGGAGCGCGTCCTGAAGGCGGCGGGGCTCGACGTCACCAAGGACGTCAGGGCACTGCCGGCCGGCATAGACACCGCCCCGGAGCTCATGCGGCGCGGCGAGATAGACGCGTTCTTCTGGTCCGGCGGTCTGCCCACCGCGTCCGTGAGCGCGCTGTCGGAGGACGTCGCCGTCCGCCTCGTACCGCTCGGGGACCTCGTCGACGCCCTGCACCGCCAGGGCGGCGCGTCGCGCTACTACCGGGCCGCCGTGATGCCCGCCGACGCCTACCCCGAGGCCCAGCAGAACGCCGCGGTGCGGACGCTGGCCGTGGCCAACCTCCTGGTGACCACCGACCGGGTCGACCCCGAGCTGACGGAGGGCCTGACCCGGACCGTCATCGACAGCCGGGACCGCATCGGCGCGCGCGTGCACGCCGCGCAACTCGTCGACCTGCGGACCGCCCTGTACACCCACCCCCTGGCCCTGCACGAGGGCGCGCGGCGCTACTACCGCTCGGTGAAGCCCTGAACGTACTACCGCCCGGTCAAGCCCTGCACGTACTACCGCCCGGTCAAGCCCTGAGCGCCGGAGTCTCGCCGGGCGCCTGCCGGGGGACGCCCACCGTCACCTTCAGACCGTGCGGCTCATGGCGCTCGTACGCGAGGGTGCCGCCGCCGGCGGCCAACAGCGCGCGGGAGATGGACAGGCCGAGGCCGGAGCCCTTGACGTTCTGGTGGCGGTTGCTGCGCCAGAAACGGTCGCCCACGCGGGCCAGCTCCTCGTCGGTGAGGCCCGGCCCGTGGTCGGTGACGACGACGCTCGCCGTCCCGTCGGCCGAGGCGACCCGCACCTCGACGCGCTCCCCCTCGGGCGTGAACTTGAGGGCGTTGTCGATCACCGCGTCCAGGGCGCTGGACAGCGCGATCGGGTCCGCCCACCCCGTGGTGGCCGGGCAGTGCCCCTCCAGGAGCACGCCCCGCTCCTCGGCGAGTGGCCGCCAGGCGGCCACGCGCTCGGCCGCGAGCGCGCCGATGTCGGTGAGCCGGAGGTCCGCCGTCGCGTGCTCGGCGAGCGCCAGGTCCAGGAGGTCGTCGAGGACCTGGGCCAGACGCTTGCCCTCCGTGCGGACCGAGGCGATCTCCTCGTTGCCCTCGGGCAGCTCCAAGGCGAGCAGTTCGATGCGCAGCAGCAGGGCGGACAGGGGGTTGCGCAGTTGGTGGGAGGCGTCGGCGACGAAGGCGCGCTGCTGCTCCAGGACGTCCTCGACGTGGTCGGCCATCTCGTTGAACGAACGGGCCAGGCGTCTGAGTTCCGGCGGCCCGCCCGCCGCCGCGACCCGGGACGCGAGGCGGCCGGTGGCGATGTCGTGCGTGGTCGCGTCCAGGACGCCCACCGGGCGCAGGATCCAGCGGGTGAGGCGCAGGGCCGCACCGACCGCGAGGAGCATCGCCGCCGACTCGCCCGCGCCGATCAGCAGCCAGCCGTGCAGGGTCTGCGCGCGCATGCGCCCGGTCGGCGAGTCGGTGACGACGACGGCGATCACGTCGCCGTCGCGGATCACCGGGGACGCCACGACGATGCGCCCGTCCTCCTCCCAGGGCCACACCTGGGGCGGGTCGTGGCTGCCCCGGGAGCGCAGCGCCTCTTCGAAGGCGTCGCGCACGGGGTGGCCCACGCCGGGCAGGAACCAGTCGTCCGGGGCGTGCGCCATGGGGAGCGTGTCCCGGAAGAAGACGCCCGCCCTGATGCCGTAGACCTCGTTGTAGTAGTCGAGTTCGTTCTGGAGCGTCTCGCGCCGTTCGTCCTTGTCGCGTACGCGCGAGCCGACGGGGCGTTCCGTGACGAACTGCGCGAGCGAGGCGAAGCGCGCGGTGTCGTCGATGCGGTCGACGACGACCTTCTGCTGCTGGGCGGAGGCCACGCTCACCGCGAGGGGCACGCCCAGGGCGAGCAGGACGCCCGCCATCAGGACGATGAGCAGCGGCAGGAGGCGGGCGCGCACCTGTCCCCGCTACGACGCCGGGGCGACGAGCCGGTAGCCGACTCCGCGCACGGTCTCGATCAGGGTCGGCATGTGCAGCTTCGCGCGCAGCGAGGCCACGTGCACCTCCAGCGTGCGGCCGGTCCCCTCCCAACTGGTCCGCCACACCTCGCTGATGATCTGCTCCCGGCGGAAGACCACACCGGGCCGCTGGGCGAGCAGGGCCAGCAGGTCGAACTCCTTGCGGGTCAACTGCACCTTGGTGCCGTCCACGCTGACCTGGCGGGTGGGCAGTTCGATGCGTACGTTGCCGAGCCGCAGCTCGGTCTCGGCCGGGGCGGGCGCGGTGCCCGCGGCCGGGCGCCGGGTGACGGCGTGGATCCGGGCGATGAGCTCCCCGGTGTCGTAGGGCTTCACCACGTAGTCGTCGGCCCCGAGGTTGAGACCGTGGATGCGGGAGCGTACGTCGGCCCGGGCCGTGACCATGATGACGGGGGTCGAGGTGCGCTTGCGGATCTTCCCGCAGACCTCGTAGCCGTCCTGGTCGGGCAGGCCGAGGTCCAGGAGCACCACTCCGAAGGGTGCGGCTTCGCCGGGCAGCAGGGCCTGGAGGGCCTCCTCGCCGCTGCGCGCGTGGGTGACGGCGAAGCCGTGCCGGGCCAGGACCGCGGCGAGGGCGGCGGCCACGTGGTCGTCGTCCTCGACGAGGAGCAGTCTCATGCGGTCCCCCTCCAGCTCATCGGCGCCCCTGTGGTGTCGTGGTTCCCGCGGGTCCCGGTGGTGCCGTGGGCCCGCGGTTCATCGGATGTTCCGTTTCCGCTCACGCGGCGCTCCGCCCGGGTCCACGGACGTCGGCCACGCGCGCGTGCGCGCGGATCTCAGCGGTACGGGGCGCCTGCGGCGCGCCCCAAGGCATCCACGCCGATGGGCGAGGACCGCGTCAAGACCCTTCGGGTCACGGACACGTTCCGTTATGCACCCGGTACGCGCGCCCGGCGCCCCGTTCACACAAAGTGTCCGGTTGCGGCCGGATCGTTATGCTCAATTTCCCCTCAGATGTAATGACGCTGGTCGCACCGGGTTACTACTGTCCTCCCAACCCGAGGAGGATGGAGCAACAAGCCGTGACCGAAGTATCGGTGACCAAGGACGCCATACCCGCGGCGGACGACCTTGTCGTGTTGAAGAACGTCAACAAGCACTTCGGCGCGCTGCACGTCCTCCAGGACATCGACCTGACCATCGCCCGCGGCGAGGTCGTCGTCGTGATCGGACCCTCCGGGTCCGGCAAGTCGACCCTGTGCCGCACGATCAACCGCCTGGAGACCATCGACTCCGGCGCCATCACGATCGACGGCAAGCCCCTGCCCCAGGAGGGCAAGGAGCTCGCCCGGCTCCGCGCCGACGTGGGCATGGTCTTCCAGTCGTTCAACCTCTTCGCGCACAAGACCGTGCTCGAGAACGTGATGCTGGGCCAGGTCAAGGTGCGCAGGACGGCCAAGGCGGAGGCGGAGGAGAAGGCCCGCGGCCTGCTCGACCGCGTGGGCGTCGGCACGCAGGCCGACAAGTACCCGGCGCAGCTCTCCGGCGGCCAGCAGCAGCGCGTCGCGATCGCCCGCGCGCTCGCCATGGACCCCAAGGTCATGCTCTTCGACGAGCCCACGTCGGCGCTCGACCCCGAGATGATCAACGAGGTCCTCGAGGTGATGCAGCAGCTCGCCCGGGACGGCATGACCATGGTCGTCGTGACCCACGAGATGGGCTTCGCCCGGTCGGCCGCGAACCGCGTGGTCTTCATGGCGGACGGCCGGATCGTCGAAGAGGCCACTCCGGACCAGTTCTTCAGCAACCCGCGCAGCGACCGTGCCAAGGACTTCCTGTCGAAGATCCTGCACCACTGACGTGCCGCGCCGGCGCCCCGCCCGCAGGGGCGCCCCTCATCTCCGGACGCCCGGCAGCGTCTCCCCCAACCTCCGCCGACACGAAGGATGTTCACCATGAAGGTTCGCAAGGTCACCGCGGCAGCCTCGGTCCTGCTCGCGCTCTCCCTCACCGCCACCGCGTGCGGCGGTGACGACAAGGACGACAAGGGCTCCGGCGGGGGCAAGAAGATCACGATCGGCATCAAGTTCGACCAGCCGGGCCTCGGCCAGAAGACGCCGGACGGCAAGTACGAGGGCTTCGACGTCGATGTCGCCACCTATGTCGCCAAGGAACTGGGCTACAAGGAGGGGGACATCGAGTGGAAGGAAGCCAAGAGCGCCGACCGCGAGACGATGCTCCAGCGCGGTGACGTCGACTTCATCGCCGCGACGTACTCGATCACGCCGGAGCGCGAGGAGAAGGTCGACTTCGCGGGGCCGTACCTGCTGGCGCACCAGGACATTCTGGTCCGTGCCGACGACAAGTCGATCAAGTCGCCGAAGGACCTGAACAACAAGAAGCTCTGCTCGGTCGCGGGCTCGACCTCGGCGCAGAACGTCAAGAAGAAGCTCGCCCCGAAGGCCGACCTGCAGACGTACGGCGGTTACTCGGAGTGCCTGACCGGTCTGCAGAACAAGGTCATCGACGCGCTGACCACGGACGACTCGATCCTCGCCGGTTACGCCGCGCAGAAGGAGTTCGAGGGCAAGTTCAAGCTCGCCGGTTTCAAGATGACGAATGAGAACTACGGCATCGGCGTCAAGAAGGGCTCCGACCTCAAGAAGAAGATCAATGACGCGCTGACCAAGATGGTCAAGGACAAGGCGTGGGACGAGACCGTGAAGAAGCACTTCGGTCCGGCCAACTACAAGAACGAGCCCGCGCCGCAGATCGGCGACATCGTCAAGTAAAGCGTCGGCGAGGAAGGGCGTGACGGGCGTGCCGCTCCCAGCGGCACGCCCCGCTCTCCCTTGAGACATACGCGGAAGCGCGGGAGATCGTGTTCGACTTTCTTGAAGGTTACGACCTGTGGGCGGCTTTCTGGACGACGGTGAAACTCACCGCCCTCTCCGCCGTCGGCTCTTTGATATGGGGCACGCTGCTGGCCGGCATGCGTGTGAGCCCGGTGCCCCTGATGCGCGGTTTCGGAACGGCGTACGTGAACGTGGTCCGAAACATCCCCCTGACCGTCATCATCGTCTTCACCTCGCTCGGCCTCTTCCAGACGCTGAACATCAACATGGGCGCGGATGACTTCACCACCATCAACTTCCGGTTGGCGGTGTTCGGTCTGACCGCCTACACCGCGGCGTTCGTCTGTGAGGCCCTGCGCTCCGGCATCAACACGGTGCCCGTCGGCCAGGCGGAGGCGGCGCGCGCGATCGGGCTCTCCTTCACCCAGGTCCTGACGCTGGTGATCCTGCCGCAGGCGTTCCGCTCGGTCGTCGGCCCGCTGGCCAACGTGCTGATCGCCCTGACGAAGAACACGACGGTGGCGGCGGCGATCGGTGTCACCGAAGCCGCGCTCCTCATGAGGGAAATGATCGAGAACGAGGCCCAGCTCATCCTTATCGGAGCCGTCTTCGCGTTCGGATACATCTGCCTCACCCTGCCCACCGGTCTGATCCTCGGCTGGGTGAGCAAGAAGGTGGCGGTGAAGCGATGACCTCCGTTCTGTACGACGCTCCGGGTCCCCGCGCCAAACGGCGCAACATTCTGTACTCGATCGGCTTCCTGGTCGTGCTGGCCGCCGCCGCCTACTGGGTCTACACCAAGCTGGACGAGAAGAACCAGCTTGAATGGGTCAAGTGGAAGCCGTTCTTCACCGACTCGCGCCCCTGGGAGACCTACATATGGCCGGGTCTTGAGAACACCCTGACCGCGGCCGCCTTCGCGATGCTCATCGCCCTGCCGCTGGGGGCGGTCTTCGGTATCGCCCGGCTCTCCGACCACGCGTGGGTGCGGTGGCCCTCCGGGGCGGTCGTGGAATTCTTCCGCGCCATTCCCGTACTGATCCTGATGGTCTTCGCGAACGCGGCGCTCGCCGAGTTCACCGACGTCAGCTCGGAGGACCGCCCCCTGTACGCGGTGGTCACCGGACTCGTGCTCTACAACGCGTCGGTACTGGCCGAGATCGTCCGGGCGGGCATCCTGTCCCTGCCCAAGGGCCAGTCCGAGGCAGCCATGGCCAT
The DNA here is from genome assembly GCF_014656095.1 of Streptomyces longispororuber. Lineage (GTDB taxonomy): Bacteria > Actinomycetota > Actinomycetes > Streptomycetales > Streptomycetaceae > Streptomyces > Streptomyces longispororuber. The sequence continues at coordinate 44,802 of NZ_BNBT01000001.1, read as the reverse complement.
CGGCCTGCGCAAGGGGCAGACGATGCGTTCCGTGCTCCTGCCGCAGTCGGTCACCGCGATGCTGCCGGCGATCGTCAGCCAGCTCGTGGTCATCGTGAAGGACACCGCGCTCGGCGGCGCGATGCTCACCTTCTCCGAGCTGCTCGCCTCGGTGCGGCCGATGAGCGCCGCGTACGGTGCCAACACCATCGCCTGCTTCACCATCGTGGCGTTGATCTTCGTGGTCATCAACTTCATCCTCACGACGTTCGCCTCCTGGCTGGAGGGACGGCTGCGGCGCGGGAAGAAGTCCACGGGTGCGGTGGTACCGGTGGCGGCCGTGGCCGGTACCCAGGCGACGGGAGCCGAGCACTGACGGGTGTCACGATCCGCAGACCGGCGGAAGGGACCGACTGACGCGTCCACGTGCACACGTCCCCCGACGGGCAGGACGGGCACTCACCCGATGATCCGTAAGAACGAAGGCAGTGGCGGCCACGCCACTGCCTTCGTCGCTTGACGCAAGCACCGGCAGTGGGTTGCATACGTTCTGTGATCGTGCACCGGGTTTCAACTGCCATTTCCTGTACGTACGTCCGGCGCTCGCAAGCCGTCCTGGCAGGAGGCCGTACGCCGTGGACCCGGTGATCGTCGCAGGCGCGGGCCCCGTGGGCCTCACCCTGGCCCTGGCTCTCGCCCGGCACTCCGTCCCCACCGTCGTCCTCGACGAGGGGCCCGGCAAGGACGAGCAGCGCCCCGCGCGGACCGCCGTGCTGCGGGAGGACACCGCCGCGCTCGTCGAGCGTCTCGCCGGCGGCTCCTTCGGCGGTGTGACCACGGGCGCGCGGTGGAGCGGGTGGCGGTCGATGCGGCGGAAGCAGGTGACCCGGCAGCTCACGTTCAGTGACGAGCTGCCGTCGCCGTTGCACGTGCCCCAGCACGTGCTGACCGGTGCGCTGCGCGACGCCATCGCCGACGAGCGGCTCGTGAAGGTCGCCGTGGAGAGCAAGCTGGACGCCCTGGACCAGGACGCCTCAGGGGTCACGGCCCATACCCGGGGGCACAAGGATGCCTGGTGGCGAGGGAGTTATCTGATCGGCTGCGACGGGCCACGGTCGACGGTCCGCAAACTGCTCGACATCCGCTTCCCGGGGCGCACGGCGGTCGAGCGGCACGCGGTCGCCGTCCTCCGGGCGGAACTCCCGTGGCCAGGCGAAGCGTTGCTGCACCGTAACCCTCCGTGGCCGCGCGCGGGGACCGAGGTGACGGCGCGCCCCCTGGCGGGCGGCCTGTGGCGGATCGACTGGCTGCTGCCCCCGCGCGGCGACCTGGTCACCCCCGACGCCCTCCTGGCCCGCCTCCGCGAGACCCTCGCGGGCTGGTGCGGGGGCTCGTCCACACCGCCGTACGAGCTCCTGGACACCGGCGTCCACACGGTCCACCACCGGCTCGCCCGCCGCTGGCGGGCCGGTCGCTGCTTCCTGGCCGGAGACGCCGCCCACCTCCTCGGCACCCTCGGTACGCAGGGCCTGGACGAGGGTTTGCGGGACGCGGACAACCTCGCGTGGAAGCTGGCCCACGCCTGGCACCACGGCGCGGGGGGCGCACTGCTCGACAGCTACCAGGTGGAGCGGCGCGCCGCCGTCGCCACGCGCCTGCGCGCCGCCGACCAGGCGCTGCCCGCGCTCCGCGGAGGCGGTGGGCTGCGCGCGTACGTCCCCGGGGCCGCGCGCGGCCAGGAAACGCTGCTCACGGACGGGCATGTGGGGTGCGGCCAGCTCGGCGCGCCGGCGGCGCACACCCATTCCCCCCTGACGCCCGGGCCTTCGGACTCGACCGTGGAGGTGGCCACGGAGCCGGGCGCTCCGGTCGTCGATGTGGGGGTGACGGCCCCCGACGGCTCCTACGTACGGCTGCGGGGCCGCCTCGGCCTCAGCCAGTTCCTCGTCGTCCTCGTGGCCCCGGGCACCCTCGTGTGGGACCGGCGGCACTGGATGACGGCCGGGATCATGCCCCGCCTCGCGGCGGCGGTCTCCGCCCTGCCGTGCCCCGCCGAACTGCTCGTCGCCGAGAGCTACCCCGGCGCGGCCGCGCACACGGTGCTGCTCGTACGGCCTGACGGGCATCTGGTCACCGCGCTGAGCGGCGTACGGCCCGCGGAGCTGTACGCGGCCACGGAGGCGGCCCTCGGCCGGGCGGCGCCGCCGGAGACCCCGGCGAAGGGGCGCGGGGGGCGCGGCGGAACCGCCAAGAAGGGGCGTGGAAGCGCTGCTCCCGGAGCGGGTGGGGCCTCCTCCGTAGCGGGTGGGGCCTCCTCCGGGGCGAGCGGGCCCGCCGCGGGGACGAACGGGCCTGCGGCCGGAGCCAGCGGGTCCGCCGCTTCCGGGGCGAATGGATCCTCCTCGGGAGCGCGCGGGTCCGCCCCCGGCGCGGCCGCGTCCGAGAAAACGGGAGAGCCCACAGCAGGCACGGCGCCCGCGAGGCCGGGAGGGTCCACGGGCGCGAGCGGACCCACCGCCGCGCGCGAGTCCGCAGGCCCGCCCGGATCCACAGGCCGGGTCGAGTCCCGGAAGAGCCCGTCCGGGACGTCCGGGGCGTCCGGGCCCTCCGGGGCGACCGGCGCGGAGGCGGCCGGGCCCGGCGCGGGCGCGTCGGGCGGGCGCGACAGCGCCTCTCCGCGCAGGTCCGCGCGCGCATCCGCCCCGCACCGCGGAACCCGCCCCGCCCCTGGAGACAAGGGCAGTTGAGTCGCGAGCACGCTCGCCCACACGGGGAATTCGAGTTGACCGCGCCCTACGGTCATGGTCTACTCCGGATCATGACCGACACCGCTGTCCGCTTGTGGCGGAGGGTCCACATGGACCTTGTCCGCTACGCGGGCTGCGTGTGTCACACGTCCATCTGACTTCGCCTTCTCCTTCTTCTCGCGCGCCCGGTTCCGGCGCGCCCTCACGCGAACTCACTGGACGGTCCACCATGTCTGCGCCTGTCTCCGGATCCGCTTCCCGCCCCTCCCCTCCCTCCCCTCCCTCCCTGCCCTCCCCCGCAGGCTCCCGCGCGCCCGCGCCCACCTCGGCCGAGCTGCTCGACTTCGTGCGGCGCACCGCCGCCGACGCCGACCTCGTCGCCTCCCTCCCCCTCGACCCGCAGGGCCGCACCTGGGTGCGCCTCGACGGCCCGGGCGGCAGCGAGGCCTGGCTGATCGGCTGGCCGCCCGGCACCGGCACCGGCTGGCACGACCACGCCGAGTCGGTCGGCGCCTTCACCACCGCCTTGGGCACCCTCAAGGAGAACTGCCTCGCCGCGCGGCTGCCCACCGACGGCTGGAAGACCCTGGAACTCACCGAAGGCATCGACCGCGAACGGCTGCTGCCCGCCGGACGGGGGCGAGCGTTCGGCCGTAACCACGTGCACGAGGTGTTCAACCAGTCGCGCACGGACCACGCCGTCTCCGTGCACGCCTATTACCCGCCACTTCCGCGGATCCGCCGCTACAGCCGCACCGGCGACGTGCTACGTCTGGAGCACGTCGAGCGTCCGGAGGACTGGCAGTGAGCGCGGGTCTGGAGCTGAACGGCATCACGGGGGTGACCGCGCCCCCGCTGATCACGGCGGAGCCGCTCGCCCCCGTGGGCATAGACGAGTTGCTGGAACGGGTACGGGACGGGCTCGACCGGGTCACACCGCGGCAGGCGTACGAGATCGGCCGCACGGGAGGCCTGCTTGTCGACATCCGGTACGCGGCCCTGCGCGACCGCGACGGCCTGATCCCGGGGGCACTGGTCGTCGAGCGCAACGAGCTGGAGTGGCGCCTCGACCCCCAGGGCAGCCACCGCGCTCCGCAGGCGGACAGCCACGACCTGCGGATCGTCGTCGTCTGCAACGAGGGCTACGCGTCGAGCCTCGCGGCCCACTCCCTGCGCCAGCTCGGCCTGCGCCACGCGACCGACCTCATCGGCGGCTTCCAGGCGTGGAAGGCGGCCGGGTACCCGGTGTCCGCGTGAACGCGTACGCACCCCCGGCGTCCGGCCGGGGGTGCGCACACGCGCGGGGTTCAGCGCACGCGGTTCAGCGTGAACGGGGCTCAGCGTGAGCGGACTCTGCGTGAACGGACCCCGCGTACGCGGGCTCAGCGTGAGCGGGACGACGTACCGCAGTACTCGGCATTCATGATCGGGGAAAGGTCCTCCACCCAGTCGCCGTTGTAGTTGTAGGCGAGCTGGTGGCGGCCGTCCTCGGTAGTGACGGCCATGGAGAGCCACCCCACCATGCCTCCGGCGTGACCCCAGAGGGTGGTGCCGCAGCTCGTCGTGAGCTTCCCGAGGCCGAGGCCGTAGGCGAAACCGGTGCTCTCCGGGTCGTTGACGGTGGTCTTCATGGCCTTCAACTGCCGCGGCGGCAGCAGCTTCCCGCGCATCAGGGCACGGTAGAAGCGGGTGAGGTCGCCCGCGCTGGAGATGATGTCGCCGTCGGCCCAGCCTTGCGAACCGTTCATCTCGGTGATGTCGTCGATCCGGTTCGGCTGCGTCCTGAAGAGCTTGGCGTAGCCGCGGCTGCTCGGTCGGGGCAGGTGGACGCCGTTGCCGGGGTTGGACGTCTCCTTCAGCCCCAGGGGCTTGATGATGCGCTCGTGGACCTCCTTCTCGTAGGTCCTCTTGCCGACCTTCTCGATGATCAGTCCGGCGAGCACGTAGTTGGTGTTGGAGTACGAGAAGCCGGTGCCGGGGCGGAAGTTCGGCTTGTGGGAGAGGGCCACCTGCACGTGCTTCCGGGGCGGCAGCGTGTCGTAGCGGTGGCGGAGGTAGCCGTCGCCCTCCAGGTACGTCCTGCTGTACTTCTTGTCGGAGAGGTAGTCGAACAGGCCGCTGGTGTGGTTCAGGAGCTGCCGTACGCTGATCTTGCGGCCGTCGTTGCCGTTGCCCCGCACCATGCCGGGCAGGTGGCGCTCCACCTTGTCGTCGAGATCGAGCCGTCCTTCGGCCTCCATCTGGAGGAGGACCGTCGCGACGAACGTCTTGGTGATGCTGCCGACCCGGAACCGGTCGTGCTTGCCGCGCGGCTGGCCCGTCTTCAGGTTGCCCACGCCGGACGCCGCCTTCCAGACGCCGTTGGCGTCCCGGGCCTGGGCCGTGATGCCGGGGACCCCCGCCTGCACGGCCGCGTCCATGGCCCGCTGCGTCGCCCGGTGGTGGCCGGTCGTGGGGGCCGGGTCCGGTGACGCCTCGGCGGGGGCGTGAAGGCGGTGCCCGCCAGTGCGGCCGCCGCGAGACCCACCACGCCGGCCTTCGCTCTCTTCCGTACCGTTGTCGACGTCGTCATTTCCGCACTCCCGGGAGTCTGGGGTCATCCGTGGTCAGCCATGAGCCGTGCCCGTACGGGGGCCGTCGCGGGCGCCGTTCCGTCACGGCATGCGCGGCGGACGGACCACTCGAGTACCTAGACCACGAGTGTGGCGGGAGAGGTTGAGCAGCCCGTGAACTCGGCGGCGGCATCTCTCGTTTGTAAGGGGCTACCGCCATTGCGTGTCGCCCCTTACAGCCGCGTCCCGCTCCCCGGCGCACTCCCGGGGCCTGTGCCCCCGGGGCTCACTCCTTGGCCGTCGTCATCGTGACCGGGAGGGGCCGCAGTGCGGCGCGGCCCGGGAGCGCCGTGGCGGCCAGGGCGAGCAGTCCCGCGCCGGCGACCACCGCGGCGTACAGCAACGGCAGGGCCACCGGGGCCGCCGAACCGGTCATGCCCACGCTGAACGCGGTCAGGACGGCGAAGGCGACACCGCTGCCCAGTGCCGTCGCGATGAGCAGCACCGACAGCGCCTCGGCACGCAGCATCCGCAGTACCTGGCGCCGCGTGGCACCCGCGAGCCGGAGCAGCGCGAACTCCCGTACCCGCTCCGAGACCGACATCGCGAGCGTGTTGACGACGGCGATCGCGGTGAAGGCCAGGACCAGGCCCATGGCCAGGAGGTTCACGTCGGCGCTCGACTGCCCGCGCTCGGCCTGGAGCCGGTCCACGGCGTCCGGGGACTCCACCCGTACCTGCGGGAACTTCTCCAGGGCCGCCGCGAGTTGTTCCTTCGTACGGTCGCTCTTGACGAGGACCGTGGCGGCGAGCGGGTTGTCGACGTGGCGGGCGACCAGGTCGTGCGCCATGGTCAGGTCACCGAAGCCGAGCCCGCGTGCGTAGACGGCGCGGACCGTCAGCGTGGCCGGGGTGCCGTCGCCGAGCGTGAGCGCGAGGCGGCTGCCCGGTGCGAGGCCGAGCTGGTCGGCGGCCAGCTCGCTGACGGCGACGTCGCCCGCGCCGAACGACGTCAGCGTGCCCGCGGTGACGTCCGGGTCCCAGGTGCGGGTCAGGCCGTCCGGGGTCACGCCCTGCGCCGGGTACTTGTCGAGCCCGACGCGCACCGTCGTGCGGACGACCTCGGTGACCGCCCCGACGCCGTCGGCCGCCCGCAGTTGCCGCGCGGCCTGCTCGGGTACGCCGGGGCCGTGCGCGGTGAGCGTCCAGTCCGCGCGGACGCCCTCGCGCGCCTGCGCGCGGGCGGCGGCGGTGAGCGTGGGCTGGACGAAGAGCACCGTGCACGTCATGCCGATGAGCAGGACGAGCGGGGTGACGGCGGCGGCCATACGGGCCGCGTTGCCGCGGAGGTTGGCGTGCGCGAGCCGCCCGGTCGGCCCCGTGCGGCGCAGCAGCAGGTGTCCCAGCAGGGCCGCCGCGCCCCGGACGAGGAGCGGGCCGAGGAGGGAGACGGCGGCCGCCAGGACCACCACGGCCAGGAACGTGACGGGGGTGGAGGCGGGCTCGGTGCGCAGCACGCTGAGGACCAGCACGAGCACCACACCGCCCGCGAGGAAGACCAGGCCCGCGACGACGCGCGCCCAGGAGGGCCGCGTACGCTCCACGCGCGCCTCGGCCAGGGCCTCCCCCGGGCGGATGCGGGCGATGCGGCGGGCGGAGAGGCGTGCGGCCGCCCAGGCGCCGCACACCGTGGCGGCGACGGCGGCGAGCGGCGGGAAGACGCTCACGACGCGGTCCAGCGTCGCCGGAACCACCCCGCTGTCCCCGAACTCCCCGTACAGCAGCGCCCCGAGCGGGATTCCCGCCAGCGAGCCGAGCGTGCCCGCGGCGGCACCGACGAGGAGGGCCTCGCGTCCGAGGAGCGCGCGCACCTGCTTGGGGGTCGCGGCGACGGCCCGCAGGAGGGCGAGTTCCCGGTGCCGCTGCTGGATGGACAGGGCGAAGGTGCCGACGACCACGAGGACGGCGACGAGCAGCGACGTGCCTCCCATCGCGCCGCCCATGCTGACGAGCTTCACACGCGCGCCCGCCGCGTCGATGAATTCGACGGGCCCTCTCCCGTCACCGCTGCTGACCTGCGCGGTCGTGCCGTGCAGCGCCTTCTTGACCGCCGTCTTGAGCGCGTCGACGGAGGTGCCCTCGGCCGGCAGGACACCCAGGGCGGTGACCTGGCCGGGGTGGTCCGCGAGCCGCTCGGCCTCGCGGGCGGAGAAGAAGAGCGCGGTCTGGTGCGCCAGAGCTTCCCTGTTGCCGTCGGGAGCCGCGATGCCCGTGACGCGGTACGTGCGCGGGGCCTGCGTCGACTGGACGGTGAGCCGGTCCCCGGGCGCGAGGCGGGCGCGGTCGGCGAGGCCGCGGTCGACGACGAGGTCGGTGGCGGCGCGCGGGGCCCGGCCGTCGACGATCCTGAAGGGCGTGAGCGCGGCCGAGGACCAGGCGTGCCCGTACGCGGGCCGGTCGGCGTCACCGGCGCCGGGCGTCAGCGGCTCGGCCATGAACGTGAGTTCGGGTACGACCGCGCCGACGCCCGGCACTCCTTCGAGCCGCTTCCCGAGGCCGCGCGGCAGCCAGGCCCGTTCGGCTATCGGCTTCGCCTTGTGCTTGACCTTGGTCTTGCCCTTCTTGTGCTTGACGGTGGTCCGGTGCACGTTCTGGTCGGCGGAGACGAGCACGGGGGCGGCGGCGTAGCGCTCGGTCCGGATGGTGCCGCGCAGTCCGGTCTCCAGGAGGGTGCCGCAGGCCGTGATGAGCGCGGCGGCGCACATCAAGGCGACGAAGGCCCCCAGGAAGCCACCCTTGCGGGCGCGGATGGTCCGCAGCGCGTAGCCCAGCATCATGAGGTCTCGGTCCCTTTGCGGTTGTCGGAGTCGGAGGCGCCCGCGGAGGGCGAGGCCCCGGGGGCGGGGTCCGGCGCACCGGGTGGCACTTCAGCAGCCGCCTCGGCGGCTGCCGGTGCGGCGAGCGGGGCGGTGGCCGGGGCGGGGAAGGCCAGGAACCGGGTGAGGACGGTGCGGGCCCCGGGCGGGGTGTCGGCGTCGGAGCGCTTGTAGCGGTTGAGGAGCGCGATGTACTCCTCGAAGAACGCGCGCAGTTCGGCCGCCGTCAGCCGCATCGTGCCGCGCGAGTAGGGGAAGGCGTCGGCCCATTCGTCGCCCTCGTGGCCGCCCTCGCGCTGGAGCTGCTCGAAGAGCTCCAGGTCGGCGGCGTACGCGAGATGGTTGAGCTCGTCCATGACGAGGCGCGTCTCGGCGTTCTGCCGGCTGCGCGGCGGAAAGCGGCGGTCCCCGGGCACCGCGCGCCACCAGCGCTCGCGCCCGTGTCCGTGTCCGTGTCCGTGTCCGTCCGCCCCGGCCTCCTCAACGAAGCCGTACCGGGCGAGTTCCCTCAAGTGGTAGCTGGTCGCACCGGTGTTGAGACCCAACGCCCGGGCCAGCGTCGCGGATGTGGCGGGCCCGTGCACGGTGAGGTGCTGCAGGACCTGCTGCCGCCGGGGCTGCGCGAGCGCCTTGAGCACGCGGAGGTCGCGCAGCTCTTCGGGGCCGGGGACGAGGTCGGGCGCGGCGGCATCGGCGGACGCGGCGGCATCGGCGGACGGGGCGGCATCGAGGGACGGGGCGGCGTCGGGCGCGGCGGCATCGGCGGACGCGGCGGCATCGGCGGACGGGGCGGCATCGAGGAAGGAGGCGGCATCGGCGGACGGGGCGGCATCGAGGAAGGAGGCGGCGTCGGCGGACGGAGCGGCCTTGAGGGACGGGGCGGCCTCGGCGGGCCCGGCATCGGCGGACGCGGCGGTCTCCATGGCCGCGGCAGCGTCGGCCGGCGCGGTGGCATGGGCCGCAGCGAGGGCATCAGCCGAAGCGGTGGCGTCGGACGCGACGTCTGTGGGCGCGGCCTCGGCGAAACCGGCAGCGGCGGTCCCCGCGGCAGCGGCTCCCGGGGCCGCGGTTCCTGAGCCAGCCGTCCCTGCGGCAGCGCTCCCTGGGCCGGTGCCCCCTGCGTCGGTGGCCCCGGAGACGACGGTCCTTGAGGCAGCCGCCCTTGAGGCAGCCGTCCCTGGGCCGGCGGCCCTTGGGGCGGCGGCCCCCGCGTGGCCGGTCTCATCCGTGGTGTCGCCGCCGGGCGCGGAGGCCTCACCCTCATCGCCGCGGTTGCCTGGGTCGTGAACCATGCGTACACAGTCGTCTGTGCACAGGTTCCTGTGCACTGCGGCGACCAGGCGTCTTCCCCAGGGGGTTAACCCCACCCCGGAGGCTCAGCATCCGGTCCGGTGCCCCCGCCCGGGTCCGGCCCGGAGCCGTCCAGGCCCTCAATACTCCAGGTCTTCGGTGTCCTCTCCCTCTTCCTCCAGTGCCTGGCGCACCACGCGCAGCGCCATTCCTTCCGGATAGCCCTTGCGGGCCAGCATCCCCGCGAGACGGCGCAGTCTCTTGTCACGGTCGAGGCCCCGGGTGGAGCGCAGCTTGCGCGCGACGAGCTCGCGGGCGGTGGCCTCCTCCTGCTCGGCGTCGAGCTGGCCGACGGCCTCCTCGATCAGCGCCGAGTCCACGCCCTTGGTCCGCAGCTCGCGCGCCAGGGCCCGCCGGGCCAGGCCCCGGCCGTGGTGGCGGGACTCGACCCAGGCGTCGGCGAAGGCCTCGTCGTTGATCAGCCCGACCTCTTCGAAGCGGGAGAGCACCTCCTCGGCCACCTCGTCGGGGATGTCGCGCTTGCGCAAGGCGTCGGCCAACTGCTTGCGCGTACGAGGTGTCCCGGTGAGCAGGCGCAGGCAGATGGCCCGCGCCCGCTCAGCCGGGTCCCCCGTCGGCGGTTCCCCGTCCTCGGCCCTCGACGAGGACGGGGAACCGCTGTCCTGGTGGCCGCCGAAGGCACCACGCCCCCGACGGCGGCGGCCGCTCCGGCCCTCCTGGTCACCGCTCCACGGGCCGTCGGCAGCGGCGCCCGCGCCGTCCGGAGCGCCGCCGTGCCCGCGGCCGCCCCTCGGCGGGTCCGCGGGGTCCGGCCAGTCGGTACGTCGCGTCACGGCCTAGCTCTTGGCCGCCGCGGCCTTCTTGGTGGCCTTCACCGCGGGGGCGGGCACCGACTTGGCGGCGTCGTCCGCCGGGGCCGCGGCCGCGGCGTCCGCGCCGGGCTCGCCCTCGGTGGTGTCGGGCCGGACACCGACGCCCAGCTTCTCCTTGATCTTCTTCTCGATCTCGTTGGCGAGGTCGGGGTTGTCCTTCAGGAAGTTGCGGGCGTTCTCCTTGCCCTGGCCGAGCTGGTCGCCCTCGTACGTGTACCAGGCGCCGGCCTTGCGGACGAAGCCGTGCTCCACGCCCATGTCGATCAGGCCGCCCTCGCGGCTGATGCCCTGGCCGTAGAGGATGTCGAACTCGGCCTGCTTGAAGGGCGGGGCCACCTTGTTCTTGACGACCTTGCAGCGGGTGCGGTTGCCGACCGCCTCCGTGCCGTCCTTGAGGGTCTCGATGCGGCGGATGTCGATGCGCACCGAGGCGTAGAACTTCAGCGCGCGGCCACCGGTCGTGGTCTCCGGGGAGCCGAACATCACACCGATCTTCTCGCGGAGCTGGTTGATGAAGATCGCGGTGGTCTTGGACTGGTTGAGCGCACTGGTGATCTTCCGCAGGGCCTGGCTCATCAGGCGGGCCTGCAGACCCACGTGCGAGTCACCCATCTCGCCCTCGATCTCCGCGCGGGGCACGAGGGCCGCCACGGAGTCGATGACGATCAGGTCGAGGGCGCCGGAACGGACCAGCATGTCGACGATCTCCAGCGCCTGCTCGCCGTTGTCCGGCTGGGACAGGATGAGGTTGTCGATGTCGACGCCGAGCTTCTTCGCGTACTCCGGATCGAGGGCGTGCTCCGCGTCCACGAAGGCGACGGCGCCGCCGGCCTTCTGCGCGTTGGCCACGGCGTGCAGGGTGAGGGTCGTCTTACCGGAGGACTCCGGGCCGTAGATCTCCACCACACGGCCGCGCGGCAGGCCGCCGACGCCGAGCGCGACGTCGAGCGCGGTCGAGCCGGTGGAGATGACCTCGATGGGCTCCTGGGACCGCTCGCCCATGCGCATCACTGCGCCCTTGCCGAATTGCCGTTCAATCTGTGCGAGCGCGGCGTCGAGCGCCTTCTCGCGGTCGGTTCCTGCCATGGGTTCCACCCGGTTTGCTTGAGTCGATCGCTTCACGTCAAAGACGCTAGCGCCTGCCACTGACAATGCGTCCCGACGCCCGTCCGGCCTGTGGATAACTCGCGGCCCGCGGCCCGCCGAAATCCACCGGCGCGCCCGGGGATCCCCCCGCGAACCCCCGGAAAATCGCCGCCGAAGCCCCCATCAGAATGGATGTTCGATTTTGCTGTCAAGCGCACCACGCGGGCCCGCCCGCCGAGCGCGGCGACGGCGGAACCCGTGCTTCAGGCGTCAGGGGCCCCGGCCCGCGGGAGGTCCGGAAGGCCCGGGCGCTGCTCGCGTCAGGCGTCGCGGCGCGGCTGGTTCAGCGCGCGCCGGACCCGGGTGAGCAGCGGCGTGCCGCCGCGGCGGCGGTGTCCGTGCACCCGCGGGTCGTCCGTGACGTCGTAGCGCTTGACGTACGCCCCCAGGAAGGCCTGGAGGGTCGCCACCGCCGGGATGGCGATCAGCGCGCCGACCGCGCCGAGGAGCGCCGTGCCCGCGATCACCGACCCGAAGGCCACGGCCGGGTGGATGTCCACGCTCTTGGCGGTGAGCTTCGGCTGCAGGACGTAGTTCTCGAACTGCTGGTAGATCACCACGAAGCCCAGCACCCACAGCGCGTACCAGGGGTCCACGGTGAAGGCGATGAGCATCGGCAGGGCGCCCGCCAGGTAGGTGCCGATCGTGGGGATGAACTGGGAGACCAGCCCCACCCACACCGCGAGGGCGGGCGCGTAGGGCACCTCCAGGATCTGCAGCAGGATGTAGTGCGCGATCCCGGAGATCAGCGCCATCAGGCCGCGCGAGTACAGGTAGCCGCCGGTCTTGTCGACCGCGATCTCCCACGCGCGCAGCACCTCGGCCTGCTTGGCGGGCGGCAGCACGGAGCACAGCGCGCGCCGCAGCCGCGGACCGTCGGCGGCGAAGTAGAACGAGAACAGCAGGATCGTCAGGAGCCGGAAGAGGCCGCCGAGCACCTGCGCCGAGACGTCCAGGACGCCGCTCGCGCTGTTCTGCGCGTACTTCTGCAGCCAGTCGGAGTGGATCAGGCTGTCCTGGACCTCGACGCGGGACAGGTCCGTGTCGAAGTTCTGGTTGATCCAGCCGATGACCCGGTCCAGGTAGTCGGGGAAGTCCTCGACCATGTCGACGATCTGGCCCGCGAGCATCGAGCCCATCATCGTGACGAAGCCCGCACTGGCGACGATGACGCCGAGGAAGACGATGCCGGTGGCCAGCCCCCTGCGCAGGCCGCGCGCCGCCATCCAGCTCACGGCGGGCTCGACGGCGAGCGCGAGGAAGAACGCGATCAGGATGTTGATCAGCAGTCCGGTGAGCTGGTGGAAGGCCCAGCTCCCGAGCTGGAAGCAGGCGACCAGCGCGAGCGCGAGCACCATGGCTCGCGGCAGCCAGCGCGGCATGCCTGCGCCGCGTCCCTGCTCGGCCCCTGCGGGGGGCTGGGCGGGCGGGGTCGTGCCGGGGGGTGCCACGGCCTCTGAAGTGCTCTGCGCGCTGTCGTCTCTCGGTGCCACCGTGCCAGTCTCGCCCACGCCGTGGGCTTTCGGCCGCCGCCCCCTGTTCTCAGCGGTCCGGCGCTCGCGCACGGTGCGGTCAGCAGCGGAACGGGGGTGCCCCCAGAGCGGTCGGAGAAGCCCCGGAAGGCCGCCTGGGGCTTGCGCGCGGCCCGGGGTGGCATTGGTGCGGGGAGACGTCCGGACACGACTCGCGGAGCACCCACCGACGACGCCGGTACGGCACACCGACAACTCCGGTACGGAACGTCGACGGCTCCGGTACGGGACGTCGACAGCGCCCGTACGAGGCGCGACAGTGCCGCAAGCCCCACTCGCGCCTCCGCGCGCGGGTCAGCGCCTGTCGGCCGGTACGTCCATGGCCGTGCACACGGCGCGCCAGACGTCCTTCGCGTCCCAGCCCGCGTCCAGTGCCTCCAGCACCGTCCGCCCGCCGAGCTCGGACATCACGTGGTCGCGCGCGAAGGAGTCCGCGTACCCCGCGCCGAAGTGTGCCGTCATTCGCTGCCAGAAGACCGTCAACCGCATGCGTCCAGTATCGCGCCCCTGAGAGTGCAGCCGGGCCCGGAGGGCTTGTCGTCGGCTCTTTGCGCCCTACGGTCGGAGCATGGCCGAAAACGGAGCGTCCTCGCACGCCGCGTCCTCCCCCCTCGCGCGCGCCGAGCAGTTCGTCTGGCTCACCGCGCGCGTCCTCGAACAGCGACGGTTCGCGTACCACTTCCTGAACGGCGCGCACGGCACGGACGGCGCGGGTGGCGACGACGGCGCCGACGCGGTGGAGACGGCGCTCGCCGCGTACGGCAACGCGGACGGCGGGTACGGCCACGCGCTCGAACCCGATCTGCGCGGGCCCGTGAGCCAGCCCCTGCACGCCGGACACGCCCTCCGGGTGCTGGACTCCATCGGTCGCTGCGGCGGCCTGCGCGTGGAGCGCGTGTGCCGCTACCTGACCTCGGTCTCGACGGCCGAGGGCGCCTTGCCCGCGATCCATCCCAGCCAGCGCGGCTACCCCTTGGCGCCCTTCGTGCCCGTGGTGGACGACCCGCCCAGCGAGCTGCTCGCCACGGGTCCCGTGGTAGGGCTGCTGCACCGCAACGAGGTCTGGCACGCCTGGCTGTTCCGGGCCACCGACTTCTGCTGGCAGGCCGTCGAGTCGCTGGAGAAGTCGCATCCGTACGAGATCCAGGCGGCGGTCGCCTTCCTCGACGGCGCGCCGGACCGCCCGCGCGCGGAGGCGGCGGCGGACCGGCTCGGCCGCCTGGTGCGGGAGCAGCGCCTCGTGGCCCTGGAGCCCGAGCGGGCCGACGCGTACCCGGTGTCCCCTGGGTACGCGCCGGGTGAGCACCACTTCGCGCACGACTACGCGAAGACGCCGGACTCGCTGGCCCGTAGTTGGTTCACGGACGAGGAGATGGCGCGCTCCCTGGACTTCCTGACGCACGACCAGCAGGAGGACGGCGGGTGGCCCGTCCGGTGGCGGCAATGGGCCCCGGGCACCGCCCTGGAGTGGCGGCCGATCGTGACCATCGAGGCCCTGCGCACCCTGCACGCGTACGGCCGCCAGATCGGCTGAGACGCACCCGGAGGGGCCCGGCTCGGTCGGGTCACCCTGTGAGGGCCCGCACGCCTGCCGTGACGACGACGGCCACGGCGATGATGACCAGGAACGGCGCGCGCAGCAGCAGCGCCACGGCCGCCGCCGCGAGTCCCGCGGCCTTGGCGTCGAGCACCAGGGTCCGGCCGTCGGCGAAGGCCTGCTGTGCGGTGAGCGCCGCCAGCAGTGCCACCGGGAGCAGGGCTGCCACGCGCCGCACGCGGGGCCGCTCCAGGGCCCCGGCGGGCACCAGCAGGCCCGCGAGCTTGACCGCGTAGCAGCTCACGGCGGTCACGGCGATGGCGATCCAGACGCTCATCGGTCGTCCTCCTGTGCCGCGGTGGGCGGTGTTCCCTCGTGGGACCGAGCGGCTGTGGGACGCCCCTGCGCGGCCCGGGTGCCGCTCCGTGCCCGTAGGCCCGCCCCGTAGAGGACGACCGGCACGGCCAGCGCGGCCATGAGGACCGGCACGCCTGCGGGGAGCACGGGCAGGGTCCCGAGCCCCAGGAGGACCGCGACAGCGGCGACCGCACGCTCCTGTGTGGTTCGCAGCATCGGTGCCAGCAGTGCGAGGAAGACGGCGGGGCCCGCGGCGTCGAGCCCCCAGGTGTCGGTGTCCCCGATGGCCTCGGCACCTACCGCACCACCCAGGGTGGTGAGGTTCCACAGGGTGTACAGGCTCAGACCGGTGACGGTGAAGCCGAGGCGGGCGCTGCGCCGCCCGGGCTGGGCGAGGGAGACGGCCGTAGTCTCGTCGATCACCCAGTGGGCCGCGAACGGCCGCACCGCGCGCGGGAGCGCCAGGAGCTGGGAGAGCCGCAGCCCGTAGAACGCGTTGCGTACGCCGAGGAAGAACGCGCCGGCCGCCGCGGTGAACGGGCTGCCGCCTCCGGCGAGCGCGCCCACCAGGGCGAACTGTGAGGCTCCGGTGAACACCAGGAGGCTGAGCGCACAGGTCTGCAGCACGGTGAGGCCGCTCCCCGCCGAGGTCACGCCGAAGGCGAACCCGGAGAGGCCGACCGCCACGCCGACACCGAGGGCGTCGCGGACGACGGCGGAGTCCGGTCGGCCCTCCCGGTCCTTCGACTCCGTGGGGGCTGTGGAAGCGGTGGGGGTTTCGCGTATGTCCGCGGAGGCTGTCCGTTCCGCGGGTGATGTTCGTTCTGCCACGCCGGAGACGCTACGAGGGGCCTGGCGGGTCGGTCTTGTACGTTCTTGCGCTCCCGTTGGTACGCACCTGGGGGCACGCCGACGATGCGGGTGAAGTGGCGGTTGAGGTGCGGCTGGTCGGTGAAGCCGACGGCGGCGGCGGCCTCGGCGGGCGTCGTCCCGGCGTCCAGGAGATGCCGGGCGCGGCGCACGCGCGCGTCCGTGAGCCAGGCGTGCGGTGGCATGCCGTACGCCTCGCGGAAGGCGCGCAGCAGGGCGAAGGGGCTGACACCGAGACCGGTGGCGAGCCGCTCCAGGGTGGGCGGGTCGGTGAGGCGCTCCTCCAGCACGGCACGCGCGCGTGCCGCTACGCGCTCACCCGCCGAGCGCACGGTGCGCTCGGGCCGGGCACCGCCGTTGTGCCGCAGCAGCCGCGTCACGGCGAGCCGCAGGACCGTGTCGGCGGCCAGCGCGTTGCCCTCTTCGGCGGCGCGCAGCACCTGGTGGACGAGGGCCACGGCGTAGGAGTCCGCGAAGACGGGGTCGATGAAGCCGGGGGTGCCGCGGATGGCGGTCGTCTCCGCGGCGATGGCGGCGACCAGTTCCGGCGCCGGGTACACCGCACCGTACCGCCAGCCCTCGGGGCCGCCGCCCCGGCCGGTGTGCGGGGTGTCGGGGTTGATCAGGGCGAGCGTCCCGGGGCCCGCGTGCCGGTCCGCACCCGTGTGGTGGAACACGTCGACGCCGTCGGTGACGGCGGCCATCACATAGTGCTCGTGGGTGTGCCGGGCGAACGTCTTGCGGACGTAGCGGGCCCGCAGCAGGTCGACGCCGGGCAGCTCGGTGTAGGTCCAGTGCCGCGCCCGCTCCGCCGATCCAGTCATACGGTCATTCTGCGCCGACGGCCGACCGGATCTCCCGGCCTGCCCCGGGCGCCGGGGCCTGGGCAGGGCGGACCCGGCGCGGTGGACCGGGCACGGCGGGCCGGACACGGAGGGCGGGACGCCAGGCGCAGCAGGCCGGACACGGTGGGCCGGGCACGGCAGACCGAGCGCGCAGGGCCGGGCGCGGTGCCGCGTCGAACGGCGG
>NZ_BNBT01000001.1:0-27896 GCF_014656095.1 Streptomyces longispororuber | reverse complement strand
GTCGGCGGTCGGCGGTCGGCGGTCGGCGGTCGGCGGTCGGCGGTCGGCGGTCGGCGGTCGGCGGTCGGCGGTCGGCGGTCGGCGGCCAGCGACCGGCGACCCGCGGTGTCGTTCCCGCAGCTCAGCGCCATTGTCAGTGGCGGGGTGCACGATGGATCCATGGTCAGGTCCGCAGACAGCGCCTCCGGCGCCCTCGACGGCTTCTCCCCCGCGACCCGCGGCTGGTTCTCGGGGGCCTTCTCCGCGCCCACGTCCGCCCAGGCCGGGGCGTGGCGGGCGATCGCGGAGGGCTCGGACGTGCTGGTGGTCGCGCCGACCGGCTCCGGCAAGACCCTGGCCGCGTTCCTCGCCGCCCTGGACCAGCTCGCCTCGACCCCGCCCCCGGCGGACCCGAAGAAACGCTGCCGGGTGCTGTACGTCTCGCCGCTGAAGGCCCTCGCGGTCGACGTGGAGCGCAATCTGCGCAGCCCGCTCACGGGCATCCGGCAGGAAGCCGTGCGCCTCGGCCTGCCCGAGCCCGAGGTGCGGGTCGGCATCCGCTCCGGCGACACCCCGGCGGCCGAGCGCCGCGCCCTGGCCACCCGCCCGCCGGACATCCTGATCACCACCCCGGAGTCCCTGTTCCTGATGCTCACGTCCGCCACGCGGGACGCGCTGACGGGCATCGAGACGGTCATCCTGGACGAGGTGCACGCGGTCGCGGGCACCAAGCGCGGCGCGCACCTCGCGCTCACCCTGGAGCGGCTCGACGCGATCCTGAAGCGCCCCGCGCGCCGGATCGGCCTGTCCGCGACGGTGCGCCCGGTCGACGAGGTGGCCCGCTATCTGTCGCCGCAGCGCAGGGTGGAGGTCGTCCAGCCCACGTCGGGCAAGGAGTTCGACCTGTCGGTGGTCGTCCCCGTCGAGGACCTCGGGGAGCTCGGTGGCTCCCCGGCGGCGGACTCCGACCAGGCCACGGAGCGCCCCTCCATCTGGCCGCACGTGGAGGAGCGCATCACCGACCTGGTGCAGGCGCACCGCTCGACGATCGTCTTCGCCAACTCACGCCGCCTGGCGGAGCGCCTGTGCAACCGTCTCAACGAGATCGCGTACGAGCGTGCCACCGGCGAACCGCTCCCGGAGGACCACAGCCCGGCCGACATGATGGCCCAGTCGGGCGCCGCCAAGAGCGCGCCGCCCGTGCTCGCCCGCGCGCACCACGGATCGGTGTCCAAGGAGCAGCGCGCCCAGGTCGAGGAGGACCTGAAAGCGGGTCGGCTGCCCGCCGTGGTCGCCACCTCCAGCCTGGAGCTGGGCATCGACATGGGCGCCGTCGACCTGGTGGTGCAGGTCGAGTCGCCCCCGTCCGTGGCCTCCGGGCTGCAGCGGGTGGGCCGCGCCGGCCACCAGGTGGGCGCGGTCTCCACGGGAGTGGTCTTCCCGAAGTACCGGGGGGACCTGGTCCAGGCCGCCGTCGTCACGGAGCGGATGCGGGAGGGCGCCATCGAGTCGCTGCGCGTCCCCTCGAACCCGCTGGACGTGCTGGCCCAGCAGCTCGTCGCGATGGTCTCCCTGGACACCTGGCAGGCGGACGACCTCCTGGCCGTGGTCCGGCGCGCGGCGCCCTTCACGTCGCTGCCCGAGTCGGCGTTCACGTCCGTCCTGGACATGCTCGCCGGGCGGTATCCCTCCGACGCGTTCGCGGAGCTGCGCCCGCGCGTGGTGTGGGACCGTGTCGCGGGTACCGTCACCGGCCGCCCGGGCGCGCAGCGCCTCGCGGTGACGTCCGGGGGCACGATCCCCGACCGGGGGCTCTTCGGGGTCTTCCTGGCGGGCGCCGACCCGAAGAAGGGCGGCGGCCGGGTCGGCGAGCTCGACGAGGAGATGGTCTACGAATCGCGCGTGGGCGACGTCTTCACCCTGGGCACCAGCTCCTGGCGCATCGAGGACATCACACGCGACCGGGTGCTCGTCTCCCCCGCACCCGGTGTCCCCGGACGGCTGCCGTTCTGGAAGGGCGACCAACTGGGCCGCCCGCTCGAACTGGGCCGGGCGGTCGGCGCCTTCCTGCGCGAGATCGGCTCGCTCTCGCAGGACGACGCGCGCGGGCGCCTGCACGCCGCGGGCCTCGACACCTGGGCCGCGGACAACGTCCTGGCGTACCTCGCCGAGCAGCGCGAGGCCTGCGGGCACATCCCGGACGACCGCACGATCGTGGTGGAGCGGTTCCGCGACGAGCTGGGCGACTGGCGGGTCGTCGTGCACTCGCCGTTCGGCGCCCAGGTGCACGCTCCCTGGTCCCTGGCGCTCGGCGCCCGCCTCACCGAGCGGTACGGCATGGACGCCCAGGTGATGCACGCCGACGACGGCATCGTGCTGCGGCTGCCCGACGCCGACCTCATGGGGCTCGACCTGCTCGACCGCGAGCCGGTGGACATCACCGCGGGCTCCGCCTCGGACCCGGAGAAGGCCCCGGTCGGCGCGGCCGACGTGACCTTCGACAAGGGCGAGGTCAACCAGATCGTCACCGACCAGGTGGGCGGCTCGGCCCTGTTCGCCTCACGCTTCCGCGAGTGCGCCGCCCGCGCGCTGCTGCTGCCCCGCCGCAACCCGGGCAAGCGCACGCCCCTGTGGCAGCAGCGCCAGCGCGCCGCCCAGCTCCTGGAGGTGACGAGCGAGTACGGCTCCTTCCCGATCATCCTGGAGGCGGTCAGGGAGTGCCTCCAGGACGTCTTCGACGTACCGGGCCTCACGGAGCTGATGGGCGACATCGAGTCCCGCCGCGTCCGGCTCGTGGAGGTCACCACCCCCGAGCCGTCCCCCTTCGCCCGCTCCCTGCTGTTCGGGTACGTCGCCCAGTTCCTGTACGAGGGCGACTCGCCCCTGGCCGAGCGCCGCGCGGCCGCCCTGTCCCTGGACTCCCGGCTGCTCGCCGAACTCCTCGGCCAGGCGGAGCTGCGCGAGCTGCTCGACGCGGACGTCCTCGCCGAGCTGGAGCGCGAGCTCCAGTGGCGCACGGACGAACGCCGCGTCAAGGACGCCGAGGGCGTCGCCGACCTGCTGCGCCTGCTCGGCCCGCTCACGGACGCCGAGCTCGCCGAGCGCGGCGCCGAGCGCTCCTGGGCCGAGGAGCTCGCGACCACCCGCCGCGCCATCCGCGTCCGCATCGCCGGGGCCGACCACTGGGCGGCCATCGAGGACGCGGGCCGCCTGCGCGACGCCCTCGGGACCGCGCTGCCGGTCGGCGTCCCCGAGGCGTTCACGGAGCCCGTCAAGGACCCCTTGGGCGACCTCCTCGCGCGCTACGCCCGTACGCACGGCCCGTTCACCTCCGCCGCGGCCGCCGCCCGCTTCGGCCTGGGCGCCGCCGTCACGGAGGGCGCGCTCCAGCGCCTCGCCGCGAACGGCCGGGTCGTCCAGGGCGAGTTCCACCCGGCGGGCATCGGCCAGGAGTGGTGCGACGCGGCCGTGCTGCGCCGTCTGCGCCGCCGCTCCCTGGCCGCGCTCCGCCAGGAGCTGGAGCCGGTGCCCCCGGTCGCGCTGGCCCAGTTCCTGCCGCAGTGGCAGCACCTGAGTGGCCACGGGCTTCGCGGCATCGACGGCCTGGTGCGCGCGATCGAGCAGTTGCAGGGCGCGTCGGTGCCCGCGTCGGCCCTCGAGAAGCTCGTCCTCCCCTCCCGGGTCACGGGATATGCCCCGGCTCTGCTCGACGAGCTGACCGCCGCCGGCGAGGTGGTGTGGGCCGGGGCCGGAGCGCTCCCCGGCAAGGACGGCTGGGTCTCGCTCTACCTGGCCGACGCCGCGCCGCTGCTCCTGCCGGCCGCGCACCCCTTGGAGCTCACCGCCCTCCACCAGTCCGTCCTGGACTCCCTCTCCGGGGGGTACGGCCTGTTCTTCCGGCAGATCGCCGACCAGGTCCGCGCCACCACGCACCCGGAGGTCACCGATCCCCAACTCGCCGACGCGGTCTGGGACCTGGCCTGGTCAGGGCGGCTGACCAACGACACGCTGGCGCCCCTGCGCTCCCTCCTGGGTTCGGGCCGCACGGCGGGTTCCACGGCCCACCGCGCGAAGCGCGCGGTCCCGCGCGGGCGGTACGGCACCCTCACCGCCGCCGCCCGGCCCGCCTCGCGCACCGGCCCTCCCACGGTCGCGGGCCGCTGGTCCCTCCTGCCCGCCCGCGAGCCCGACCCGACCCTGCGCGCCCACGCCCTGGCCCGCACCCTGCTCGATCGGCACGGCGTGGTCACCCGGGGCGCGGTGGCGGCCGAGGGCGTCGAAGGCGGCTTCTCGGCGACGTACCGCATCCTGTCGGCCTTCGAGGACAGCGGCCAGGCCCGCCGGGGGTACGTGGTGGAAGGGCTCGGCGCCGCGCAGTTCGCGATGGACGGGGCCGTGGACCGGTTGCGCGCGGCGGCCACCGCGCGCGAGCGCGCGGGCGGCGCGCACACCGGTGACCCCCAGGCGGTCGTCCTGGCGGCCGCCGACCCCGCGAACGCGTACGGGGCCGCGCTGCCCTGGCCGGACCCCCCGGCCGAGGCCGGGCACAAGCCGGGCCGCAAGGCGGGGTCCCTGGTGGTGCTCGTGGACGGTGAGCTGACGCTGTACGTGGAGCGCGGCGGCAAGAGCGTCCTCGCCTGGGCGACACCCGATACGCCGCCCGGGGAGCAGGACCCGCGCCTCCACGCGGCCGCGAGCGCGCTGGCCTCGGCGGCCAAGGCGGGTGCCCTCGGCACGGTCACGGTGGAGCGCGTCAACGGCGTCTCCGCCCTGACCTCCCCCCTGGCCCCGCTCCTGGAGCACACGGGCTTCCACGCCACCCCCAGAGGCCTCCGCCTCCGCGCCTGACCGCCCACCGGGGCGACGGCTGGCCCCGCCCGCACCTGGACCCGATACGGGGTGCGTACACCCTGGCTGACGGGTAGACGCAGCCCCGGGCACGCGTGGCCACGGCCCGGGTACACGGCCCGCCCCACCGCGAGCCCTTCCGCCCCGCCTCGTACGCAGGCCCCGCCCGACCGAGCCACCCACCAGCCACAGCGCCCTCTCAGCCAGGGCACACCCCCACGAGGCCCCCAGCCCCCAGCCAAGCCACTCCGCCAGCCACAGCACCCCGCAGCCAGGGCGCACCGCCCACAGCACCCCGCAGCCAGGGCGCACCGCCCACAGCACCCCGCCGGCCCCAGCGCCCCCACCAGAAAGTGTCACCCTGGACCCATGCCCGAAGGAGACACCGTCCACCAGACGGCCCGGCGTCTGCACCAGGCCCTGGCCGGTCACACCCTCACCCGGTCCGACCTGCGCGTCCCCAAGCTGGCCACGGCCGACCTGACCGGCCGTACCGTCCTGGACGTCACCCCGCGCGGCAAGCACCTCCTCACCCGGGTGGAAGGCGGCCTCACGCTGCATTCGCACCTGCGGATGGACGGCGCCTGGCGGGTCTTCGCCGTGCACGAACGCTGGCGCGGCGGCCCCGCCCACCAGATCCGCGCCATCCTCGGTACGGCCGAGCGCACGGCCGTGGGCTACCGGCTGCCCGTCCTGGAACTGCTCCGCACCGCCGACGAACACCGCGCCGTCGGCCACCTGGGGCCCGACCTCCTGGGCCCCGACTGGGACCCCGACGGCGCCCTGCGCAACCTGCTCGCCGCACCGGAGCGCCCCCTCGGCGAGGCACTCCTCGACCAGCGCAACCTCGCGGGCATCGGCAACATCTACAAGAGCGAGCTGTGCTTCCTGCTCGGCGTGACCCCGTGGCTGCCCGTCGGCGAACTCCCCACCGAGACGGCGGACCGCCTGCCGGGACTCGCCAAGAAGCTCCTGGAGGCCAACCGCGACCGCCCGGACCGTACGACCACGGGCGTCCCCCGCCCCGGCCGACGCCTGTACGTGTACGGCCGCGCGCCGCGCCCGTGCCTGCGCTGCGGCACCCCGGTACGGGTGGCCGAGCAAGGCGACGGCTCCCGCCAGCGCCCCACGTACTGGTGCCCGGCCTGCCAGACCGGCCCCACCCCCTGAGCCGTAGCTCCGGCCGACCACGCCCCGTCAACGCACCTGGCCGCCCGCCCGCCCGCAGGGCACCCCGATCGCACCTCTCCGCGCACCCTAGTTGACGGCCCATCAGAAACCGTCCTACGGTCCCGCCATGCCCCTCAAGGCGTACGACCTCACCGGCCGCACCGCCTTCGTCACCGGCGCGGCGAGCGGCATTGGGCGTGCCACTGCCGTTCTGCTCGCGGAGGCGGGCGCCACGGTGCACTGCGCCGACCAGGACGCGCCGGACCTGCACGGGACGGCCGCGCGCATCGAGGCGGCCGGCGGCACCGCGCACCCGCACGTGCTGGACGTCACCGACGAGGCGCGGGTGGAGCGGACCGTCGCCGGCGCGGCCACGACGACGGGCCGTCTCGACGTCCTGGCCGCGATCGCCGGGATCATGCACAGCAGCCCGGTCCTGGAGACCCGCGAGGAGGACCTCGACCGGGTCCTCGGCGTGAACTTCAAAGGCGTCCTGTACGCCTGCCGGGCGGCGGCCCGTGTGATGATCGCGGGCGGCAGGGGCGGCAGCATCGTCACGATGGCGTCCGGCGCCGTGGACACCGGCGGCCCCGGCCTGCTCTGCTACGGCGTCTCCAAGGCCGCGGTCGTCCAGCTCACGAAGACGCTGGCCACGGAAGTGGGCCCGTACGGCATCCGCGTCAACGCGGTGGCCCCGGGCTGGATCCGTACGCCGATGACGGCTCGCCACGACGCGGCGGACCGGGCCCGTACCGAGGACCTCATCGTCCGCAGGGCTCCGCTCGGCCGGGTCGGCGCGCCCGAGGACGTCGCCCATGCCGTGCTGCACCTGGCGTCGGACGCCGCGGCCTTCACCACCGGCCAGATCCTCCGCCCCAACGGCGGCGTGGCCATGCCTTGGTAGCAGCGCCGCGGAGGCCCCGCCCCTAGGTAGCAGCGCCTGCTCCACGCGGGCGCCCCGCGCCCCGTGGTAGTAGCGCCCGCTCCGTGCAGACGCCCCGCGCCCCTGCCCCTCATCACCCGGCCACCCCTCACACCCCTGGTCCCCCAAGTGTCTCGCCAGGCCTCCGCCCCTGCCTCCGCCGGCGCGGCCGGATCGCCCCCGGCGCCCGCTCCCGCGGCGCGCAGTGCACCGGAAGCAGGCTGAGCCCCCATCCGCCGGCGGCGACGGCCCCTTCCAGGGCCCCGGCGTCGCGGGCCACCGCAAGGCGCAGCACCGCCCACCACCACAGCGCGGTGACGCCGAGTGCCGGCGCCCACCGCAGGACGCGCCCCGCCACGGCTGTCACCTCCCGCAGACGACGCTGGACCCGGTACGTGCCCCGGGCGGCACGGCACACCACCACCCGCGCGGCACCCCGCACAGCCCGCTCACGGCCACAACCGGCTGACCGACAGACGACCGGCCGACGGACGGACGGACGGACCGGTCCAGCCGCCCGAGCGCACGGGCACGGACACACGAGCACGGGCACACAGGGCACGCGGGCACAGGGCCAGGCACAGGCACAGGCACGCGGGCACGGGCAGGGACCGGACGCGGCCCGCTACCCGTTCTCGGCCTGGAACATCCAGTGGTGCTTCTCCAGGTCGGCCGTGATCTGGATGAAGAGGTCCTGGGTCACCGGGTCCGGCTCGTCCGTGGCCTGCACCCGCTCCCGCATCCGCGTGATCACCGCGCCGAGGGCGTCCACGAGCGTCCCGACCGCGTCCACGTCCTTGACCCAGCCCTCAGGGACGTCGCCGATACCGCTGCTGGCGGCCACCGTGGCCGCCCGCGCGTCGGGCGAGACGCCGAGGGTCGAGGCCCGCTCCGCGACCGTGTCGGTGTGCTGGCGCGCGGTGTCCACGACCTCGTCGAGCTGGAGGTGGATGGAGCGGAAGCGCGGCCCGACCACGTTCCAGTGGATCTGCTTGGCGACCAGGGAGAGGTCCACGAGATCCACGAGCGTGCCCTGCAGGGCATCGGCCACCGTCTTCAGGTCGTCGTCGGACAGCGGGCTCTTCACGACGTACATCGGCTACCTCCGGTGCTCACGTTCATCAGGTGTGTCCGGGCGCACGGCTGCCCCCGGGCCCGCGCACCAAACACCCCTCCACCATCGCGCACGGCCCCGAGGACGGCACTTCGGACAACGCCGCCGACAACGCGGCCGACAGCCCGCCCCACGACGCCCCCCACGGCCGCGCCCCGCCCGGCCACGCCCCCTGGCGGACGTCCGAACACCGCGGCAGACAGCGAAAAGCCCCGGCCGGGACACCCCGGCCGGGGCCTTGCTCGCGTATTGGCCATCGCCCGAACCTCAGACGACCTCGCACAGGCAGTCGGCGAAACAGGCAGCCGACGAAACAAGCAGCCGACAGGCCGCCGAAGAAATGGACAGCCGAATGATCAGATAGCCGGAAGCCCGGTCAAGCAGCGACCGGGCGACCAAGCAACCAGGCGGGCAACCAAGCAGGCACCCAGCCGTTGCACGTCAGGCGGCGACGACGTCGACCGCTTCCGCAGGCGCCTTGATCGTCACCCGTTCCGGTGGCACACCGGTCACCGAGACGGAATTGAGCATCGGGCGGACCGGTGCCCGCACCGGTTCCGTGGCAGCGGCCGACTCGGCCAGTTCGGCGAGCGAGAGCTCGTCGCTCACTTCTCGCATGAGCTCGGACATCCGTACGTCAAGCGCGTCGCAGATCGCGGAAAGCAGCTCGGAGGAAGCCTCCTTCTGCCCCCGCTCCACCTCGGAGAGATAGCCGAGTGAGACTCGGGCGGACGAGGAGACTTCGCGCAGAGTACGGCCCTGGCGCTGGCGCTGCCGACGCAGCACGTCACCCAACAGGCGACGGAGCAGAATCATCGGTGGCTCCCTCCTCGGACCGCGTAGCCGCATCCTTCACGCCCCACCGTACCGCCTCGCGCGGCGGCCGTGCGGGGAGCGATGTCGTGTTCACTCAGGGCTGCAAACATCAAGTCCCCCCGTTCTGTTCCGTATCCTGTGCCCGCTCGTTCCCGGCGCGTTCGCCGGTGAGCTGCTCAAGAAGCAGGCTTAGCACGCCGCGGACGCTCTCCATACGGATTTCCGTACGGTTTCCGTTCAACCGCAGAGCGGCCACTTTCCCCTCAGAGCGAAGCGGGGAACGTTCCCCGTCCGCCCCGGAAACCGCACCCGCACCGCCGGCGACAGCGTCCGCGCGGCCGAAAACGGCCTGTGTGCCCCCTGCAGCGGCCTCCGGCGCCGGGCTCACGCCCGCCTCCCGAGGAGCGCTCTCCGCCGCCCCGTGGGCGCTTTCCGTGGGCTCAGACACCACGTCGGCGCCCGAACCCGCCCGGGTGAAAAAGCCCACCCCGGCCTCGGAGCTCACCCCGGCCTCGGAGCCCACCCCAGCCTCGCTGCCCACCTCAGCCTCAAAGCTCACTCCGGCCTCAGGAGCCCCATCCCCCCGCGTACCCGCCCTCGGCCCCGGCCCGGCCACCGCCACGAACACCGTCCCTACAGGACGGCCGTCCTGCGGCGTCGGCCCGGCCACGCCCGTGGTCGCGATCCCCCAGTCCGCTCCCAGCAGCTTCCGCACCCCGGCGGCCATCTGACACGCCACCTCGGCGTCCACGGCCCCGCGTGCGGCCAGGAGACCGCCGTCGACCCCGAGGACATCCCGCTTGAGTTCGGTCGCGTACGCGGTCACGGAGCCCCGGAAGGCCTGGGACGCCCCGGGCACGCCCGTCACCTCGGCGGCCACCAGGCCACCCGTCAGCGACTCGGCGACAGCCAGGGTCTCGCCCCGCTCCGTCAGCAGCCGCAGCACCTCGGACGCGACCCCGCCGGGCCCGGCCACGGCGTCCGCCGCGACCCCGGAAGGCGCCGCCTCAGAGCCACTGAAAGGCTCCTCGGGGTACCCGGAAGGCTCCGCGGAGTACCTGGAAGGTCCCTCGGACGTCACTGCCCCGCTCCCGGCTCCCTCGCATCCGTGACCCCGGCGGTCACCTCGGCCCCGGCCGCCGCAGCGGCCGCCTCGGCCCTCCCGCGCCGCCGCAGCACCACGGCCTGCTTCACGTAGTCGAGCCCGGTCACCACGGTCAGCACGACGGCCACCGCCATCACCCAGAACCGCAGCGTGGCCAGCGGCCCGGTCAGCGCCAGGACGTACATGCCGACGGCCGTGCCCTGGGCCAGCGTCTTCATCTTGCCGCCGCGGCTGGCCGGAATGACGCCGTAGCGGATCACCCAGAACCGCAGCAGCGTGATCCCCAGCTCGCGGCCGAGGATCACGACGGTCACCCACCACGGCAGGTCGCCCAGCCAGGACAGACAGATCAGGGCGGCACCCATGATCGCCTTGTCGGCGATGGGGTCGGCGATCTTGCCGAAGTCCGTGACCAGGTTGTACGTACGGGCCAGATGCCCGTCGAAGAGGTCCGTGATCATGGCGACGGCGAAGGCCGCCCAGGCGAAGGAGCGCCACGCCGGGTCGTACCCGCCGTTGCCGAGCAGCAGCATCACGAATCCGGGCACGAGCAGCAGCCGGATCATGGTCAGCAGGTTCGCGACGTTCCACAGACTGGCCTGGTCCATCGCGGCGGCGCCGAGCTTCCCGCCGCGCACCGGCTTCGCGCCGGGCGCGCCGGAGCCGCCCGCCGCGGATGCCGGGACCTGCGTCATCTGACCGTCCCTTCACCGGCGCCATGGGGTCGGCCGGAGGCCTCGACGACCTCGCACTGCTCTGCCACCAGATCCACGCCCTCCGTGCCGACGACCTTTGCCACGACCATACGGCCGATCTCCAGGCCGTCCCCAGGGGCGGAGTCGGCGAAACGGATCTGGCCGTCGGTCTCGGGCGCCTGATGGGCGGCCCGCCCGAGGGCGCCCTCCTCGTCGTCCACGGCCTCGACGAGGACCTCGACGCGCTCGCCGACGCGCTCCTCGGCGCGCTGCGAGGTCAGCTCCTCGGCCAGGCGCGCGACGCGCGCGAGCCGCTCGTCGACGACGTCCTGGTCCAGCTTGTCGTCGTACGTCGCCGCTTCCGTGCCGTCCTCGTCGGAGTAGCCGAAGACGCCGATGGCGTCGAGGCGCGCCCCGGTGAGGAAGCGCTCCAGCTCCGCCACGTCGGCCTCGGTCTCGCCGGGGAAGCCCACGATGAAGTTGGACCGCACGCCGGCCTGCGGCGCCTTGGTCCGGATCGTGTCGAGCAGCTCCAGGAACCGGTCGGTGTCGCCGAAGCGGCGCATGGCCCGCAGCACGCCGGGCGCGGAGTGCTGGAAGGACAGGTCGAAGTACGGCGCGACCTTCTCCGTGGACGTCAGGACGTCGATCAGGCCGGGGCGCATCTCGGCGGGCTGGAGGTAGCTGACCCGGACCCGCTCGATGCCGTCGACGGCGGCGAGCTCGGGCAGCAGCGACTCCAGGAGGCGGATGTCGCCGAGGTCCTTGCCGTACGAGGTGTTGTTCTCGGAGACCAGCATGATCTCCTTCACGCCCTGCTCGGCGAGCCAGCGCGTCTCGCCGAGCACGTCCGAGGGGCGGCGCGAGATGAACGAGCCGCGGAAGGACGGGATGGCGCAGAACGAGCATCTGCGGTCGCAGCCGGAGGCGAGCTTCACCGAGGCGACCGGGCTCGCGCCCAGGCGGCGGCGGAGCGGGGCGCGCGGCCCGGAGGCGGGCGCGACGCCCTCCGGCAGGTCGACCGGGGCGTGCCCCGGAAGGGCGACCTCAGCACCGGCGTCCTGCCGCTCGGCCGGGCTGATCGGCAGCAGCTTGCGGCGGTCGCGCGGCGTGTGGGCCTCGACACTGCCGCCGCTCAGGATGGTCTGGAGGCGGTTGGAGATGTCGGCGTAGTCGTCGAAACCGAGGACGCCGTCGGCTTCGGGCAGGGCCTCGGCGAGCTCCTTGCCGTAGCGCTCGGCCATGCAGCCGACGGCCACGACGGCCTGGGTGCGGCCGTGACCCTTCAGGTCATTGGCCTCGAGCAGGGCGTCGACGGAGTCCTTCTTGGCGGCTTCGACGAAGCCGCAGGTGTTGACGACGGCGACGTCCGCGTTCTCGGCGTCCTCGACGAGGGCCCAGCCGTCCGCCTCCAAGCGGCCTGCGAGCTCCTCCGAGTCCACCTCGTTACGGGCGCAGCCAAGCGTGACAAGGGCGACGGTGCGGCGTTCGGGCATGGTCTCAAGACTACTTCGTCCATGCGTCGGCGCCCGCCGCCAGGGTTGCCGGTGCCCGCGACGGGCGCTGCGGCGGGGCGCGCCGGTCAGCCGACCTCCGGGTCGCCCTTCGTGTACGTGAGGCGCTCGACCTGGCCGGGCTCGAATTCGTTCTCGACCTGCTTGCCGTTGACGAAGAGCTTGATCGCGCCGGCGTCGCCGAGCACCAGGTCGATCTTCTGCTTGTCCTGGAAGGTCTTGGACTCGCCCTGCTGGAGCAGGCCGTCGAAGAGCAGCCGGCCGTTGTGGTCCTTCGCCGAGATCCAGCTACGGCCGTCGGTGGCGTCGACCTTGACCGTGACCTTGTCCCGGGGCACCCCGGCGATGGCGCTGTCGGACGGGTCGGGCTTGGGGTCGGCGGGCTTGGGCGGGCTCGGCTTGCCGGTGGGCTTGCCGGGGCTGGGCGTGGCACCCTCGGCGACCTGGTGCGAGGCGCCGTCGCCGTCGTCACCGCCGCTGAAGGCGGTGTACGCGACGAAGCTGATCACGGCGACGATCGCGGCGACCATGGCCGCGGTCCAGTTCGGCCGGCGCGGCTCGGAGCGGATCCGCTCGGCCTCGAACAGCGGCGCGGCCGCCGTCTGCGCCGGAGGGCCGCCGCCGTGCTCCTCGTCGTACTGGGCGATCAGCGGCTCGGGGTCGGCGCCGACCGCGCGGGCGAGCGCCCGGATGTGGCCGCGCGCGTACACGTCGCCGCCGCAGCGGGAGAAGTCGTCCTGTTCGATGCCGTGCACGAGCGGGATGCGCACCCGGGTGGTCGTACTGACTTCGTCGACGCTCAGCCCCGCGTCGATGCGGGCGCGGCGCAGCACACTGCCGATCGAGGGGCGGTCCTGGACGGAGCGCTCCTGGGCGGGGCC
This sequence comes from Streptomyces longispororuber, assembly GCF_014656095.1. GTDB lineage: Bacteria > Actinomycetota > Actinomycetes > Streptomycetales > Streptomycetaceae > Streptomyces > Streptomyces longispororuber. Next base: position 14,852 of record NZ_BNBT01000001.1, on the reverse strand, counting down.
GTCCACGGGCCCGTGCTGAGCGGGGCGGTCGTCTGCGAGGCGGTCGTCTGAAGGGCGGTCGTCTTCAGGAGAGTTGCCGATGGACACGGGTGCGCCTTTCGAGCGTGTAGCCACCTGCCGGACATTCAGTCTAGGGGGGCTGAGAAAGGGTGGGGCAACCGGGCGGACGGACTTTGTACGCCATCAGAACGGCCGGACGTCCTGATGGTGGAACGTGGTGCTTCTCTTTTCCCTCAACTGGACGTGCGCCGAAGGGAAACGGTTGCTCGGATGTCCCGTACGGGTGAGCTCGGCCGCCGTACGGGCGAACCGGGTCCCGTCCGGCGCGCGCACAGCCGTCGTACGAGGTCGGGCCCGGTGCCGCGGACGTCGGCGCGGGCTACTGGGGAGCCTCCCCACGGAGCACCGCGAGCACTCCGTCCAGCTCGTCGGGTTTCACCAGGACGTCACGCGCCTTGGAGCCCTCGCTGGGGCCGACGATGTTGCGCGACTCCATGAGGTCCATCAGGCGTCCGGCCTTGGCGAAGCCGACGCGGAGCTTGCGCTGGAGCATCGACGTGGACCCGAACTGGGTCGAGACGACCAGCTCGGCCGCCTGGCACAGCAGGTCCAGGTCGTCGCCGATGTCCTCGTCGATCTCCTTCTTCTGCTTCGAGCCCACGGTGACGTCGTCGCGGAAGACCGGCGCCATCTGGTCCTTGCAGTGCTGTACGACCGCCGCGACCTCGTCCTCGGTGACGAAGGCGCCCTGCATGCGGATCGGCTTGTTCGCCCCCATGGGCAGGAAGAGCCCGTCGCCCTTGCCGATGAGCTTCTCGGCACCGGGCTGGTCGAGGATGACGCGGCTGTCGGCGAGCGAGGAGGTGGCGAACGCGAGCCGCGAGGGGACGTTCGCCTTGATCAGGCCGGTGACGACGTCCACCGACGGCCGCTGGGTCGCGAGCACCAGGTGGATGCCGGCCGCGCGCGCGAGCTGGGTGATACGCACGATCGAGTCCTCGACGTCACGCGGCGCGACCATCATCAGGTCGGCCAGCTCGTCGACGATGACCAGCAGGTACGGGTACGGGCTGAGCTCCCGCTCGCTGCCCTCGGGGGCGCTGACCTTGCCCGCCCGGACGGCCTGGTTGAAGTCGTCGATGTGCCGGAAGCCGTACGCCGCGAGGTCGTCGTAGCGCAGGTCCATCTCCCGGACCACCCACTGGAGCGCCTCGGCGGCCCGCTTGGGGTTGGTGATGATCGGCGTGATCAGGTGCGGGATGCCCTCGTACGCGGTGAGCTCGACGCGCTTGGGGTCGACGAGGACCATCCGCACGTCCTCCGGGGTCGCCCGGACCATGATCGAGGTGATCAGGCAGTTGATGCACGACGACTTGCCGGAGCCGGTGGCGCCGGCGACGAGGATGTGCGGCATCTTCGCGATGTTCGCCATCACGTAGCCGCCCTCGACGTCCTTGCCGAGCGCGACCAGCATCGGGTGCGCGTCCTCCGCCGCGTCGGCGAGCCGCAGCACGTCGCCGACCTTGACCATCTCGCGGTCGGTGTTCGGGATCTCGATGCCGACCGCGGACTTGCCGGGGATCGGCGAGATGATCCGTACGTCCGGGGACGCGACCGCGTACGCGATGTTCTTCGCGAGCGCGGTGATCTTCTCGACCTTCACGGCGGGGCCCAGCTCGACCTCATAGCGCGTGACCGTCGGGCCCCGGGTGAAGCCGGTGACGACGGCGTCGACCTTGAACTCGCTGAAGACGGTGGTGAGCGACTCCACGACCGCGTCGTTCGCGGCGCTGCGGGCCTTGCCGGGGCCGCCGCGCTCCAGGAGGTCGAGGGACGGCAGGGAGTACGTGATGTCCCCGGAGAGCTGGAGCTGCTCCGCGCGCGGGGGCAGCTCGCGCGGCTCGTCCGGTGCGGCCTTCGTCAGGTCGGGCACGCCGGTGCTCACGGGTTCCTTGGCGGCGCCCTTCCTGCCCGGCCTGCCGGGGCGGGCGTCGGTCCCGCGCGCGGGCGGCACCGGCGCCGTCGGGTCCGGTACCGGCCCGGACGGGGCCTGCTGCGCGCGGTCCCCGGAGACGCCCTGGGTGAGGTCGGCGACCAGCGGCGAGGGCGGCATGCCGTGCAGGACCGCGCCGTCGAGCGTGGTGGCCGCGCTGGCGGCCTGGTCGAGGGCGTCCATGGGGCGGTCCGGATCGGGCTGTGCGGCGGCCCGGCGGGGCTTGCGCCGCCTGGACAGGGCCTCCGCCTCGGCCTGGTCCGCGGAGGCCGCGTCGGGGCCGCCCGCGGGCTTCCTGCGGCCGCGGGGGCGGGCGGGCAGCGCCTCGCGCCACTGCTCCTCGTAGCGCGCGTCGTCGTCGGTGAGGTCGGCGTACTCGGCGTACTCGGCGGCGTCGGCGTACTCGTAGGCCTGCGCCGGGGCCTCGAGGACGCCGAGGCGCACGCCGAGCGCGCGCAGGCGCTGCGGGATGGCGTTGACCGGGGTCGCGGTGACGACGAGCAGGCCGAAGACCGTGAGCAGCACCAGCATCGGGACCGCGAGGACGTCGCCCATGGCCTTGGTCAGGGGCGTGGCCGCGCCCCAGCCGACGAGCCCGCCGGCGTCCCTTATCGCCTGCATGCCGTCCGAGCGCGCGGGCGAGCCGCAGGCGATGTGCACCTGCCCGAGCACGCCGACGACGAGCGCGGAGAGGCCGATGACGATGCGGCCGTTGGCGTCGACCTCCTCGGGGTGCCGGATGAGGCGCATGGCCATCGCCGCCACCAGGATCGGCACCAGCAGGTCGAGCCGTCCGAAGGCGCCGGTGACCAGTATCTCGACGAGGTCGCCGACGGGGCCGCGCAGGTTGGACCAGGTTCCGGCGGCGACGATCAGCGCGACGCCGAGCAGCAGCAGCGCGAGGCCGTCCTTGCGGTGGGCGGGGTCCAGACCTCTGGCGCCGCGCCCGACGCCGCGGAACATCGCCCCCACGGCGTGCGCGATGCCGAGCCAGATGGCGCGGATGACGCGGTACAGGCCGTTGGTCGGGCTCGGCGCCGGCTTCGGGGCGGGCTTCTTCGCGGCGGCCTTCTTGACGGGCGCCTTCTTCGCCGCGGCCTTCTTCGCGGGCGGTTTCCCGGCAGCGGCCTTCTTCGCCGGAGCCTTGGTCGGCGCGACCGCCTTCTTCGCGGGCGTCTTCTTGGCGGCGGGCTGACGTGAGGCCATGGGTGTGAGGTTACCGGGGGAGGCGACGGTGGACACGTGTGCCTACCGCTTCACCCGTTTGTGTCGCCCGGGTGAAGGCGCCGGGCTGACGCGGACCCGTGGGAAGCGGGCTGACGGGGCTTCGAAGCGGGGTTTCCCAGCGGGGCGGCAGCGGGGTGGCAGGGCTCGACGGGGCCGCGCCGGGCCGGACGCCGGGCACGCGCGCGGCCAACTGACGGGTGCTCACGAGAAGCGAGTGCGGCGGCAGGGACGGTAGCGGGTACGTCAGGCACGGTAGCGAGTACGGCAGAGACGGCGAGGACGGCAGGAACGGTGGGGGCGGCAGGAACGGCAGGGCGTGCCGTGACGCGTTGTCTGCAGACGCGCCCCGGGCGGCGGGGCGCCGGAGAGATCCCGGGCCCTTGCCGTCGATGGCGCTGCCGCTTCCGTCAGTTTTGCGACGGCACCGACGGAGTGCCGCTGCCCGTACCCGGCTCCAGGGCGTCAAGAGCCCTGCGCAAACCCGTGAGTTTGCGTTCGAGATGCGCTGCCGTGGCGACCGCCGCGGCGTCGGCGGAGTCGTCGTCGAGCTGTTTGGACAGCGCCTCGGCCTGCTCCTCGACGGCGGCGAGGCGCGCGGACAGCTCGGCGAGGAGACCCGCCGGCTCCTTGGTGTCCTCGGCCGCCGCCTTGCCGCCGCCCTCGAGCTGGAGGCGCAGCAGGGCCGCCTGCTCGCGCAGTTGGCAGTTCTTCATGTACAGCTCGACGAACACGGAGACCTTCGCGCGCAGCACCCACGGGTCGAAGGGCTTGGAGATGTAGTCCACGGCGCCGGCCGCGTAGCCCCGGAAGGTGTGGTGCGGGCCGTGGTTGATGGCCGTGAGGAAGATGATCGGGATGTCCCGGGTCCGCTCGCGCCGCTTGATGTGCGCGGCGGTCTCGAAACCGTCCATCCCCGGCATCTGTACGTCCAGCAGAATGACCGCGAAGTCGTCCGTCAGCAGCGCTTTGAGCGCTTCCTCCCCGGACGATGCCCGTACCAGTGTCTGATCGAGCGCAGAGAGGATGGCCTCCAGCGCCAGCAGATTCTCCGGCCGGTCATCGACCAGGAGGATCTTGGCCTTCTGCACCATGGCCCGCCCTCCTCGCCCCGGCGGTACACCGGGCGCCGCCCCAGGGGACGACTCCCTTGCGCCGTCCGTCCTTGTGCCGGTCATGGTAGCCGCACCCCGCCGGTCGCCACACCCTGTCACCGCGATGTCACTGTGCACGTAGCAGAAACGCAGTGGCGGACCAGAAGGTTCCCCGAATACCGCGGTTCTACACGGCGTCGGCCACACTCTGTCAGCAACTCCGCGTAGCGGTCCCGCTCCTGCGCGAGGTCTCTAAAGGCCCTCCGGACGACCGCCGCGTGGTTCCCGGGCGACATGCGGACCGGGCCGCGGTCATCCCGTGGGCGCACGGCGGGCACCCGCCGGACGCTCCCGGGCCCGCCCCGCGGACGGAGGACTCGCGAACGGAGGGCCTGCGGACGGACCGCCCGCGGGGGCAGGGCACGCCGACGGGCAGCACGCTGACGGCCCGCCGCGGGCGCCGCGCCCTCGGCCGCCCGGGCACCGCACCGCCCAGCGGTCGTACGTCTCCGAGCCGCGCGGTGCGCGATACCCGGCCACCGGACAGCGGCCGCCGCGACGAGGTGCCGAACACCGAACACCGGCTATCGGTCACCCGCGTCACCGGTCACCCGCGTCACCGGTCATCGGCCATCGGCCATCGGTCACCCGTCATCGACCATCGGTCAGTCCGCACGCACTCGGCGGGCACGTCACCGGACACCCTCCTCAGGCACCGGCACCCGGCATCAGCCCTCGGTCCCGGCCTCGGCCCTGGCCTCTGACCCGGCCCCGGCCCGGGCCCCGGCACCCGACCCGCGTGGCAGCCCCTCACTCCGTGCGCATCCACTGCTCCATCACCGACAGCAGGTGGTCGGGGTCGACCGGCTTCGTCACGTAGTCCGAGGCCCCGGAGTCGATGGCCTTCTCCCGGTCGCCCTTCATGGCCTTCGCGGTGAGGGCGATGATCGGCAGCCCGGCGAACTGCGGCATCCTGCGGATCGCCGTGGTCGTCGCGTACCCGTCCATCTCCGGCATCATGATGTCCATCAGCACGACCGTCACGTCGTCGTGCTGCTCCAGGACCTCGATGCCCTCGCGGCCGTTCTCCGCGTACAGCACCGACAGGCCGTGCTGCTCCAGGACGCTGGTCAGGGCGAACACGTTGCGGATGTCGTCGTCGACGATGAGGACCTTCTCGCCGTCGAACTGGAACCGCGCGCGCGGGGGGGCCGCCTCCTGTGCGGCGCCCTCCTGCCACTGCTCCGACGCCCCCGCTCCCGTCCCGGAGGCCGCACCCGACTGCGGCTCCTCCCCCGCGGGCTCCGCGGCCGCGGCCCGGCGGCGGCGCCGGAACAGCGCGGCGGGCCCGGCGGACGGCTCCGTCGCCCCGGCCGGCGCGGCCGCCCCGTCGGCGGCTTCGGGGGCCGCCCCGTCGGCGGTCTCGGCGAGGCCCTCCAGGGCCGGCAGCGCGGAGGCCGTGGGCGGGGCGAGCTGGGCGTACCCCTGGGGGGGCAGTTCGCTGGGGTGCAGGGGCAAATAGAGCGTGAAGGTGGAGCCGCGGCCGGGTTCGCTGGCCGCGTGGATCTCGCCGCCGAGCAGCCGCGCGATCTCCCGGCTGATGGACAGGCCGAGGCCCGTGCCGCCGTACTTGCGGCTCGTGGTGCCGTCCGCCTGCTTGAACGCCTCGAAGATCACCCGCATCTTGCTGGCCGCGATGCCGATGCCCGTGTCGGCCACCGAGAAGGCGATCACGTCCGCGTCCGGGTCGCGCAGCGAACCGGCCTCCAGGAGCTGTTCGCGGATCGCGTGGGGCACGTCGTTGCCGGCCGGCCTGATGACCAGCTCGACCGCTCCGGTGTCGGTGAACTTCACCGCGTTGGCCAGCAGGTTGCGCAGCACCTGGAGCAGGCGCTGCTCGTCCGTGTGCAGCGTCGCGGGCAGCTCCGGCGAAACGCGTACGGAGAAGTCGAGCCCCTTCTCGGCGGTCAGTGGACGGAACGTGGCCTCCACGTAGTCCACGAGCTGGACGAGCGCGATCCGGGTCGGGCTCACGTCCATCTTGCCCGCCTCGACCTTCGACAGGTCGAGGATGTCGTTGATGAGCTGGAGCAGGTCCGAACCGGCGCCGTGGATCGTCTCGGCGAACTCCACCTGCTTGGGGGTGAGGTTCGCCTCGGCGTTGTCGGCGAGCAGCTTGGCGAGGATGAGCAGCGAGTTGAGCGGCGTCCGCAGTTCGTGGGACATGTTCGCCAGGAACTCGGACTTGTAGCGCATCGACACCGCGAGCTGCTCGGCGCGCTCCTCCAGGACCTGCCGGGCCTCCTCGATCTCGGTGTTCTTCACCTCGATGTCGCGGTTCTGCTGGGCGAGCAGCGCGGCCTTCTCCTCCAACTCGGCGTTGGAGTCCTGCAGCGCCTTCTGCCGGTTCTCCAACTCCTCGGAGCGCTCGCGCAGTTGCTCGGTCAGCTCCTGCGACTGCTTCAGCAGCATCTCCGTCTTCTGGTTGACGCTGATGGTGTTGACGCTCGTCGCGATCATCTCGGCGATCTGGCTGAGGAAGTCCTTCTGGATCTGCGTGAACGGCTGGAACGACGCCAGCTCGATCACCCCGAGCACATTGCCCTCGAAGAGCACCGGCAGGACGATGACCTGCGCCGGGGGCGCCTCGCCGAGCCCGGAGGCGATCCGCAGGTAGCCGGAGGGCGCGTTCTCCACCAGGATCGTGCGCCGCTCCTTGGCGGCCGTGCCGATCAACGCCTCGCCGGGCCGGAACGAGGTGGGCATCGACCCCATCGAGTAGCCGTAGCTGCCCAGCATGCGCAGTTCGTACGCGTCGCCGTCGCGGACCGGGTCGGTCGCGTCGTCGGTCGGCACGGCGAGGAAGAACGCGCCGTGCTGCGCGGAGACGACCGGCGTCAGCTCGCTCATGATCAGCGAGGCCACGGCCTCCAGGTCGCGACGGCCCTGCATCATGCCGGAGATGCGGGCCAGGTTGCCCTTGAGCCAGTCCTGCTCCTTGTTGGCGAGGGTGGTGTCGCGGAGGTTCGCGATCATCGTGTTGATGTTGTCCTGGAGGACCTGGATCTCACCGGCGGCGTCCACGTCGATCTTCAGGTTCAGGTCGCCGCGGGTCACCGCGGTGGCCACGGCCGCGATCGCGCGCACCTGCCGGGTGAGGTTCCCGGCCATCTCGTTCACGGACTCGGTGAGGTCGCGCCAGGTGCCGTCGATGTCCCGCACGCGCGCCTGGCCGCCCAACTGGCCCTCGGTGCCCACCTCGCGGGCCACGCGCGTGACCTCCTCGGCGAACGACGAGAGCTGGTCGACCATGGTGTTGATGGTCGTCTTGAGCTCCAGGATCTCGCCGCGCGCATCGATGTCGATCTTCTTGGTGAGGTCGCCCTTGGCGATGGCCGTGGTGACCATCGCGATGTTGCGGACCTGACCGGTCAGGTTGGACGCCATGCCGTTCACGGACTCGGTGAGGTCCTTCCACGTGCCCGAGACACCGGGGACGCGGGCCTGGCCGCCGAGGATGCCGTCCGTACCGACCTCGCGGGCCACCTTGGTGACCTGGTCCGCGAACGAACTCAGCGTCTTCACCATGGTGTTGAAGGTGTCCGCGAGCTGCGCGACCTCGCCGCGCGCCTCGATGGTCACCGTCTTCGTCAGGTCGCCGTTGGCGACGGCGGCGGCGACCTGGGAGATGTTCCGCACCTGCATGGTCAGGTTGTTGGCCATCAGGTTGACGTTGTCGCTGAGGTCCTTCCAGATGCCCGTGACGCCGGGGACGCGGGCCTGGCCGCCCAGCTTGCCCTCGGTGCCCACCTCACGGGCGACCCGGGTGACCTGCTCGGCGAACGAGGAGAGCTGGTCGACCATCGTGTTCACCGTCGTGACGAGTTCGAGGATCTCGCCCTTCGCGTCGACGGTGATCTTCTTGGACAGGTCGCCGCGGGCGACGGCGGTCGTGACCTCGGCGATGTTGCGCACCTGGAGCGTCAGGTTGTTCGCCATGCCGTTCACGGACTGCGTCAGGTCCTTCCACGTACCCGACACGCCCTGCACCTCGGCCTGGCCGCCCAGGATGCCGTCCGTACCCACCTCGCGGGCCACGCGCGTGACCTGCTCGGCGAAGGCGGAGAGCTGGTCCACCATCGTGTTGAGGGTGTTCTTCAGCTCCAGGATCTCGCCGCGCGCGTCCACGTCGATCTTCTGCGACAGGTCGCCGCGCGCGACCGCCGTGGCGACCTGCGCGATGTTGCGGACCTGCGCGGTGAGGTTGCCGGCCATGCCGTTCACGGAGTCCGTGAGGTCGCGCCACACGCCCGCGACGCCCGGCACCTGCGCCTGGCCGCCGAGCCTGCCCTCCGTGCCCACCTCGCGGGCCACCCGTGTGACCTGGTCGGCGAAGGCGGAGAGCTGGTCGACCATGGTGTTGATGGTGTTCTTCAGCTCCAGGATCTCACCGCGGGCGTCCACGTCGATCTTCTGCGAGAGGTCGCCGCGCGCCACGGCCGTGGTCACCTGGGCGATCTGGCGCACCTGGGAGGTCAGATTGCCCGCCATGAAGTTGACGGAGTCCGTCAGCTCCTTCCAGGTGCCGCTCACGCCGTCCACGCGGGCCTGACCGCCGAGGCGCCCCTCGGTGCCCACGTCCCGGGCCATCCGCGTGACCTGGTCCGCGAAGGACGAGAGCTGGTCCACCATCGTGTTCACGGTGTTCTTGAGCTGGAGCATCTCGCCGGAGACGTCCACGGTGACCTTCTGCGACAGGTCGCCGTTCGCCACCGCCGTCGTCACCTGCGCGATGTTGCGCACCTGTCCGGTGAGGTTGCGGAAGGCGGTGTTCACCGAGTCGGTGAGGTCCTTCCAGGTGCCCGCCGCGCCCGGCACCTGCGCCTGGCCGCCCAGCTCGCCCTCGACGCCGACCTCCCGCGCGACGCGCGTCACCTCGGCACCGAACGACGACAACTGGTCGACCATCGTGTTCACGGTGTTCTTGAGTTCGAGCATCTCGCCCGCGACGTCGACCGTGACCTTCTGCGACAGGTCGCCGTTCGCCACCGCCGTCGTCACCTGCGCGATGTCCCGTACCTGCGTCGTGAGGTTGCGGAAGACCGTGTTGACGGAGTCCGTCAGGTCCTTCCACGTCCCGGCCGCGCCCGGCACGTTGGCCTGACCGCCGAGCTGCCCCTCGGCGCCGACCTCGTTGGCGACGCGCGTCACCTCGTCGGCGAAGGTCCGCAGCGTCTCGGTCATCTGGTTGATCGTCCCGGCGAGCTGTGCCACCTCGCCGCGCGCGCTCACGCGCACCTTCTGCGACAGGTCGCCGTTGGCGACGGCCGTGGTGACCTGGGCGATGCCGCGGACCTGCGCCGTCAGGTTGCCGGCCATGAGATTGACCGAATCCGTGAGGTCCTTCCATACGCCCGCGACGCCCGGGACCTGCGCCTGCCCGCCGAGCTCGCCCTCCGTACCGACCTCGCGCGCGACGCGGGTGACCTCCGAGGAGAACGAGGAGAGCTGGTCCACCATCGTGTTGACGGTGTTCTTCAGCTCCAGCATCTCGCCGGCCACGTGCACCGTGACCTTCCGGGACAGATCGCCCTTCGCGACGGCCGTGGTCACCAGCGCGATGTCCCGCACCTGGGCCGTCAGCCGGTAGGCCATCGTGTTGACCGAGTCCGTGAGGTCCTTCCACGAGCCGGACATGCCACGCACCCGGGCCTGCCCGCCGAGCTTGCCCTCGGTGCCCACCTCGCTGGCCACCCGCGTGACCTCGTCGGTGAACGTGGAGAGCTGGTCGACCAGGTTGTTGACCGTACGCCCGACCTTCAGGAACTCGCCGCGCAGCGGGTGGCCGCCGCCGTTCGGCCCGTGCGCGCGCAGCTCCATGCGCTGCTCCAGGTCGCCCTCGGCGACCGCGGAGAGTACCCGGCCGACTTCGGAGACGGGCCGGACGAGATCCTCGACGAGGTCGTTGGCGGCGTCGACCGCGGCGGCCCAGGAGCCCTCCATGGCGCCCGTCTGGAGCCGCTCTGTGAGCTTGCCCTCACGCCCCACCGTCCGCCGCACCCGCGACAGCTCTCCGGTGAGATGGAGGTTACGGTCGGCCACCTCGTTGAAGACCGCGGCGATCTCCGACATCACGTCGTCGCCTGTGACCGTGAGCCGCCTGCGGAAATTGCCGTCCCGCATCGCCACGAGCGCGGTGAGGAGGCGGTTGAGCGCCGCGGCCTCCACCGTGACCGTCGTCCCGTTGCGTGGCTTGCGCTGCCCGTTCAGGGACCGTCCGTCCTTCGCGCGCGTCTTACTGCCCCGCGTCGCAGCGCCAGACTCCACTGTGTCCCTCCCGGAAGGGTCGACCGTACTGCTCAGGCTTTCGTCTCAAGCCTGCCCAGTGTTTCACCATGGCCGAACCAGGCCATAACAGTTCGGCAGCTTCGCACACCGTCCGCACACCCTCCGGGCGGAAACACTGGCGACCGGCATCAGCATGGACGGCGAAGGTAAGTAACCTGGCATCCGGCTGTCCCACCATCCCGGTCCTGCCCGGCCAGGGCGGTGGCACACATAACAGCGGGCATCGGAGGGGCGGCCGCACCATGGGACTGCAGATTCCCGGGGGACAACGGACGAGGAGCTCTGTGATCACCGCGCGCGCGGCTGCGACTTTCGAACCCGTCGGGCGTTCCGTCGCGACGGCCCGTTCGTTCGTCCGGGACACCCTCCAGGGGTGGGGGTTCTCGGACGTCGTCGACGACGCGGTCGTCCTGACGAGCGAGCTGGTGACGAACGCCGTGGTGCACGCGGGCACCGCCGCCGACGTCCAGTGCCTGCGTACGGACGACGCGGTGCGCATCGAGGTCTCCGACCACTACCCCGAGCGCGAGATCCCGCTGCAGAGCTCCCCCGCGACCATGGGCAGCCCGGACCGCGAGGGCGGCCGCGGCCTCCAGCTCTGCGCCGCGCTCGCCACCCGCTGGGGCGTCGACTACACCCCGACCCACAAGCAGGTCTGGTTCCAACTCGACCTGCCGGACCGGCCCGTGGGCACCCGCGCGGCCGGCCCGTCGCTCGCGCCCGAGCTGCTGCCCCTCACCGACGGCCGCGTCCGCGTCGCCGTCGTCCAGATCGACCGCACGGGCGCCATCTCCGCCTGGAACGAGGACGCCGAGGAGCTCTTCGGGTACGTCGCCGAGCAGGTCGTCGGCAAGCCGCTCACGGACTTCGCCGCCTGGCCGCACACCCCCGGCACCAGCACCGGCATCGCCGACGCCCTGCAACTCTCGCGCTGGGAGGGCAGTTACGGCATCCGCGACGCCGACGGCCGCGTCACCCCCGTCTACGCCTCGCACCTGCGCGTACGCGACACCGACGGCGAGCCCTCCACGGTCTGCCTCCTGGTGCGCGACGACGAACGGGCCGTCCTGCAGACCCCGTTGCGCGGCCCGGCCCCCGAGCCCGGGGTGCTCAGCGAGCCCGGCGCCCCGGACTCCTTCGAGGTCTTCATCGGCTCGCCCCCGCCCGACGACCTGGACGGCCTGCTGCAGCGCACCGTCGAGCGCGCCCGGGACATGCTCGACGGCGACGCGGCGTTCCTGCTCCTGGCCACGGACGACGAGACGGAGCTGGAGGTACGGGCCTCCACCGGCCTGCCCTCGGCCCGCCAGCGCTTCGCCCGCGTCCCCGTGGAGGCGGGAACCGGCCGGTACGGCTCCGCCCGCATGCCCGCCGTCCACGAGGACCTCACGGCCGTCCCGGACGCGGTGCCCCTCCTGAAGGGCACCGGCATGCGCTCGGTCGTCACGGTCCCGCTGAAGGTCGAGGGCCGCCTCACGGGCTCCCTGGGCGTCGCCGCCGAGATCCCCGACCGGTACTCGAACGAGGAGGCCCTGCGCCTGCAGTTCGCCGCGGACCGCATCGCCCTGGCCGTGGAGTCGGCCCGCATCAGCGAGCTGGAGCGGCTGCGCCGTGGCTCCCTCTCCTTCCTCGTCGAGGCCTCGGACCTGCTCGCGGGCACGCTCGACCGCGACCAGACGCTGGCCCTGATGGCCCAGATGACGGTCCCCACGCTCGCGACCTGGTGCGCCGTCTACACCATCGCCGACCAGTCCTCCGAGCCGGACCTCTCGTACGTCCTGCACGAGGACGAGGAGCGCATCGACGGCCTGAAGGCGCTGCTGAAGAAGGTGTCCCCGCCGGAACCGGTCCCCACGCCGGGCGCCCGGGTCTGGACAGCGCCCTCCGAGGCCGCCCACCAGTCGGCGCTGCGGACGTCCATGCGCAGCCTGGGCCTCGGGGAGCCGATGTCGACCACGGCGGGCATCGGCACGTCGCTGTCCACGGCGTCCGCGGTGGGCGGCGAGACCGTCGTGCTGCCCCTGGTCGCCCGCAACCGCGTCATCGGCATGCTCACGCTGGGCAAGCCCTCCGACGAGCACTTCCGCCAGGAGATCCTGGAGCTCGCCGAGGACCTCTCCCGCCGGGCCGCGCTCGCCCTGGACAACGCCCGCCTGTACTCGGAGCGCACGGCCATCAGCCAGTCCCTCCAGCGCAGCTTGCTGCCGCCCGGGCTGCCGCAGGTCCCGGGCGTGGAGGTGGACGTCATCTACCGCGCGGCCGGCGAGGGCAACGAGGTCGGCGGCGACTTCTACGACCTGTTCCCCATCCGCGACGGCGCGTACGGCTTCGCCATCGGCGACGTGTGCGGCACGGGCCCCGAGGCGGCCGCCGTCACGGGCCTGGCCCGGCACGCCCTGCGCCTGCTGGCCCGCGAGGGCTTCGGCGGCCCCGCGGTCCTGGAGCGGCTGAACGCGGCGATCCTCGACGAGGGCGCCCGCAGCCGCTTCCTCACCCTCCTGTACGGCGAGCTGTGGCCGCAGGACGACGGCTCCGCCATCCTCAAGATCGTCTGCGCCGGTCATCCGCTGCCGCTGCGCCTGCGCCAGGACGGCACGGTCGAGCCGTACGCGGAGCCGCAGCCGCTGCTCGGCGTCATGGACGACCTGGAGCTGTACGAGCAGACGGCGACGCTGGAGCCGGGTGACGTGCTGCTCTGCGTCACCGACGGCGTCACCGAGCGCCGCGAGGGCACCCGCATGCTGGGCGACGACGGCCTCGCGGACGTCCTGACGACCTGTACGGGCCTGACGGCGGGCGCGGTGGCGGCACGGATCATGCGCGCGGTGGAGCGCTTCGCGACGGACGCCCCGTCGGACGACATGGCGATCCTGGCGATGCGGGTCCCGGAGCGCCAGGACTGAGCCCGCGGGCGCGGGGCCTCCGGGTCCCGCCGGTCCTGCGGGACCTCACAACGGAAAAGGCCACAACGGAAAAGGCCACCGCCTGCGAGGCGGTGGCCTTTTCTCTCGGAGCCCCCAAGCGGAATCGAACCGCTGACCTTCTCCTTACCATGGAGACGCTCTACCGACTGAGCTATAGGGGCCAGTTGCGCCTTGCGCGGTTTCCCGCGCGGCAACGGAATAGATCATACCTGACCACGAGCGGGTCTCGAACCACTCCGGTCCGATCGCTAGAACGCCGGCTGCAGCAAGCCTCCGAGCGCGTTGCACGCCGAGACGATCCGCTGGAGTTCACGTCGTGTCAGCCAGGCGTCGACCGGCAGCGCCAGCGTCTCGTCCGCGGCCCGTTCGGTCTCGGGCAGCTCCACGTCGCGCCAGTACGTGGGCGTGCGGTGCAGCGGGGTCTTCACGGGAACCCGGCAGTCGACGCCCTTGGCCCGCAGCACCCGCGCGAAGGCGTCCCGGTCCGGCCGGCCGTTGCCCGGCACGCGCACGACGTACTGCTGGTAGCTGTGCCCGTCCCCGCCGACGGGCGTGTGCACGCCGTTGAGCCTCGCGGTGAGGTACGCGGCGTGTGCCCGCCGCCGTGGCGCCTCGTCGTACGTGGCGTCGGGCTCGCCCTCTTCGAGCACCAGCAGCGCGTGCCGCTGCCCGAGCGCGTGCATGCCGGGCATGTCGGCCTGGTGGCCGAAGCGCCGGACGACGACGACCGCCGCGGTCCGCTCGGTGCGTACCGCGTCGACGGCGTCCACGTCGAGGCAGTACGTCATCGGGTCGATGTCGGCGAACACGGGTATGGCCCCCGCGGACACCACGGCGTCGGAGACCGCGGTACTCCCGTACGCGGGCACGACGACCTCGTCCCCGGTCCCTATCCCTGCTGCGCGCAGCAGCGCTTCAGTCCCCATGGGACGGATGGTGATCGCGCAACGTGAACGGTAAGTAACACAAAACGAAAAAGAGCTGGTCCTCGAACCGAAGTTCGGGGACCAGCTCTCTCACATTTAGTTCGGCGGCGTCCTACTCTCCCACAGGGTCCCCCCTGCAGTACCATCGGCGCTGTAAGGCTTAGCTTCCGGGTTCGGAATGTAACCGGGCGTTTCCCTCACGCTATGACCACCGAAACACTATGAAACTGTGAACGACCGCACCACACCACCAAGGGGTGTGGGGTTGTTCGTGGTTTCAGAACCAACACAGTGAACGCGAGCAACTGAGGACAAGCCCTCGGCCTATTAGTACCAGTCAACT